>JBGPOP010000029.1:0-55365 GCA_041488095.1 Planctomycetota bacterium | reverse complement strand
CGGCGGGAGGCGCGGTCTTGGCCATTGCCACACCGCGCGTTCAGCCCCTACGCCGGGTAGTACCTCATCGCCCGGCGCTCACCTTTGGTCCTGACCCTCTCGCCCGCGATCAACTTCTGCATCGGCAGTCGCATCGTCTTCGTGTCCATGTGCAGCGATTCGGCGATCTGCTCCCCGCGCTGGCCAGGGTTCTTCTTCACGTGCGCCAGGAGCGACGCGCCCGTCTGCTCAACGACCTCCGACGATCGGCGGCCAGTCGTACCTCGCTCGCCGGCGCTGGCCGCGGGTATCACGCCCTGTAGCGTCAGGTACGCGCTCAGCACTCCCCGTGCCTCCTCGAGCGTGCGCTTCATCACATTGTCAGCTGTCGCGGCCATGGCCTTGTCGATGCTCCGGACGGCGGCCACGGTGTAGCGGACGGCTGGATTGGCCTTGGCGCGCTTGCGTATGGCGCGGGCCTTGATCGCTTCGATCTTGGCCTGAAGGTCTGCGACGAGTTGCTCTGCGTCGCGGCGGATGCGCTTCCTCGGCGTGGTCTCGGGCATTCGTTCTGCTTCGTGCGTGATGGTCATGTGTCTTTCGGTAGGGCTGCCCTCTGATCCTCCCAGTCCGCCGAGCGCAGCGCAAGCCGTAAATAGCGCTCGGGGATGTTCAACGTGCCGCAGAGCAGATCCCGTAGGGTCCGGGAATCGGGCCGAGGCAGTAGTGTCCCACTCCACGGCCGCGTCGCGACGAGGTGCTTCGGGAGGTAGGCCGGCCTTTCAGGGCCACCACGTCACTTGACCGGTCTGCGTCGCGTTGAACGTGCTCGTCGCAGGACATCCACGAAGCACGTTCGGGTCGCGGTAGTACACGAGGTAGAACCGGCTCTGCCCGGTCTGGATGCGGGATGGACAGGGAGTCGGCGCAGGCGATTCGCCAGTCCGCGATCTGCCGGAATCAGCCCGTCGTCTCTCGTTCGTCTCCATCCCACAACCGCTCGCGGGCACGGGCGTGGGAGCAGATGCTCGCCCTGCACACGTCCAGAGCCTCTCGGGCTCGTCGAACGGTCCGCGCGCGTGATTGCGACGGGGACGGTTGCGCGATCTCGTTCCGCGGCGTAACCTCCAGCTCTTCCGCTGCGCAGAGGCAGGAACCCTCGCTGCCGGCCGCGGCGGTAGGGACAACAAGGAGGAACTCCATGATCGCCCATCCGCGCTTTTTCGGCTCGTTCGCTCTCGTCACGGCCCTCGCCCTTGCCGCTCCGCCCGCGCGGTCGCAGTGCGGTCCCGACGGCCTCGATGGCGGCCCGTGTTGCGCGTCGACCTTTGCCACGGTTCCGGCGATCCCCGCGATGCAGACGGACGCCCGCTGGCTCTGCTTCAACGGCTGTCAGGTCACGCAGAACTTCCTCGACTGCGTCACCCTCGGACCGGTCCTCCCGGCGACGGGCGGGGGAGCGGTCCTCTGCGGCGTCTACAACATCCGCTTCCGGGTCAAGACCTGCGGGACGACCAATTACCTCTGGAACGGAAGTGTGAAGGCCTTCTACTCGCGCACCTGGCAGGAGTCGTCCGTGGTCGGCGCGGTCAACCTGCAGGTCTGGCGATTCGTCGTGAACGGCGACCTGATCCCCACGCCCCTCTTGCCCACCGGTCCGTGTCGCAAACCGGCCTGCACCTCCCTGTACACGCGGATCTACTTCAGCGGCTACATCGACTACGCGTTCGACTGCCTGAGCGGCGGCTGGCAGGTCGCGTTCGCCTTGAGCCACGAATGCGACTCGATCCACCATCGGCTGGGGACGGCGCGGCCCGCTCCCTCGAGCGGCCTCCACCCGTCGCGCTCCTTCTCGATCGTCGGACCGGGTTCGACTTTCGTCCCCTCGAGCTCGGGCACGGTCCGGAGTGACGGCCCCATCAACGCCGAAGCTGTCCGCTGGAACAACTGGACGCCCGCGCCGCAGGCGTGCACGTTCGAGGAACCAACGATCGGGTCGTTCCTGGCGCTGAACGAGTTCTGCTTCTGCACGGCCACGGGTCCCAACCAGTACATCGCGACCTTCGTGAACGCCAACGGTGCCTGCGGCAGCTCGGTGGCGCCCGACCCCGTCATGCCGCTCATGCAAAAGCGGATCGGCGGCTGGACGAGCACGACCCAGTACCCCGGCCCAGAGTTCGTGCTGTTCGACTTCGGCTACCTGAGGTATGTGAACGGGTGCACGGCCACGTCCAGCCAGGAGTGGTTCGAGGGGGGCGAGACGGTGGGCGGCTTCCAGGCCGTCAGCTTCACCGGGCTTCCGCTCGATCCCGAGTTCGAGGACCTCGGGAGCTGCAACAACTCGACCAGCAACCCGGCGATCCGCATCGGCGCGCCGCACGTCTCGAACTACCTCCTCAACTTCAACCTGCCCTAGGTCGCGGCGGCACGCCGCTCCCCCGCCGACCTGGCGAAGATCGCCGCTCGCGTCCTCGTTCAAGTCCGCTCGAAGCCGGGTCAGCGCCTGGAGGAGAACGGGCGGGCGCTCCGGACGGACACGGTCGTGCTCAAGAAGCCGATCGCGCAACTGCTGGCAGCGAAGAAGCTCAAGAGCAAGGGGCAGAGCGCGGGACGAGGTACTTCGCGGTAGCGGGACGGGCCTCGGCCAGGCAGCGCGCGGACCGACGCTGATCACCTTCTGGGCTCAGTGACCGCCGGCCACCCGTGGTACACTGCTGTCCGCAGCCCGCCTTGAGCCGGTTGCGCATGTGGGCCCCGACAAGAGGCACCGCGCCACGCGAGCGGCGCGGTGTCCGGGAAGTCGGGTGGACACACCGCTCTCTCCCTCGGGCCGGTGGCGCAACAACCACCGGCACATTGTTCCATCCCCGCTCAAGGGTTCCTCATCAGAAAGACCATGACGGAACGTCGAATCCGCGGGTTCTCTTTCCTTCAGCGCGCGTTCAGACCCAGGGTCCAACTCCCCGCGGCCCTCTCGTTTGGCCGGCAGCGCTTCATTGTGACCGCAGTCGAATGGGCGGGATCCGCAGTGACCCGCATCGGCCAGCGAGAGATCGGCATCGCTCTCCTGGCCCTCCTCGTCTGGCTCGCAAACTTGAGGCTGCCGGCCGACATCGTGAGTCCGACTCTCGACTCGTCGTGGAATGGGGCCTTGGGAGTGGCCCTGCATTCCAGAATGCAGTCCGGCGCCGACCTCGTCTTCACCTACGGGCCACTCGGTTACATGTGCTCGGGCAGCTACGACCCGGATCTCTTCGGGATCAGGGTCCTCGCCTGGGAAGCTGGCTTCGGCCTACTGGTCGCCATGCTGCTCATCCGCGTCCTCCTCCGTATTCGAGGCATCCTGGAGAGAACGCTCGCGTTCCTCTTGATCGTCGTTCTTCCGACCAGTTCGTTTCCCTACGAGCTGATCGCCCTCGCAGCCGCAGCGGTGCTCCTCCTCGATCGACCCGGACGACGCCCGACCGGAATCCTGTGGATGACGCTCGTGCTCGCCGCGCTCTCTCTGGTCAAGTTCACGCTATGCATGGCGTCGCTGGGTTGTGTCGCGGCCGTGACCGCTGGGAGGTGGATAGAGGGAGAGCGGAGGATCGCTCTGGGGGTCGGCGCCGCATGGTGCGGATGGTTCCTCCTCCTCTGGACCCTCTGCGGCCAGTCGGTAGCCAACTTGCCGTCCTACTTCCGTTTGTCTGCGCTGATCGCATCTGGATACGAGGAAGGCATGTCAACCCTCGGCGGGACTTCGATCCTTCGGCTCGGTCTCCTCGGGCTGGCAGGATTCGTCATTCTGTTTCTTCTCCTCGTCGTCGCGTACCGGCCCCGGGCGACGCTGGTGGCGACGGGTGCGTGCCTCCTGCTCGGAACTTTCGTCGCCTTCAAGAGCGGGTTCGTTCGCGCTTCCGACCACACCCCCTTGTTCTTCAAGTGGGGAGCCATCGCAGGCTTTCTCTTCCCGACACCGGAGGAGATGCCGTCTTGGAGACGGAACGCAGCCACTCTGACGCGGCTCTGCCTCGCGGTACTGGGTGTTGTCGGGACGGTGGGGAGTCGAGACTCGAGCCCGTACCGCGCAAGCGCAATCGTTCCAGAGTGTGGCCGGCGCCTGTACTCCAACGGGCTAGGGCTCCTCGACCTCGGAGGATTCCAGGCCCAGCGAGACTCGGAGTTACGGCAGAACCAACGGAAACATGCTCTGCCACGGACGCTCGAGAAGGTAGGAGACGAGCCGATCGACATGCTCTCCTACGAGCAGGGATACCTCTTTCTGAACGGCATGCGGTGGAGGCCGAGACCAGTCTTCCAGAGCTATTGCGCGCTGGATCCCGATCTCCTGACCCTGAACGCGAACTTCTTGGAAGGGGAGGACGCCCCGCCGTACCTGCTGTTTCGCCTGCAGACGATCGACAACCGCCTCCCTACGATGGATGACGGGCTCGCGCTGCAGGTGCTTGCTCGCGATTGGCGACCCGTGCTCGTGGAGAGGGGAATGCTCCTCCTGCAGCGCGCGCCGCGGGACGAATCGACGGATCCGCCACGGATCGTTCTCGAGAAGTCGGTCGGCTTTGGGGAGAGGGTCGCGTTGCCGCGCGACGGGGGGGCTTGTCACGTTCTCTCTCTCGACATCCGGTACTCACTGCTCGGCCGGCTCGTGAAGTCCCTCTTCCGGGCGCCTCCGATCTCCCTCTGCGTGGAGAATGACGCGGACGAGACCTCCGAGGCGCGGATCGTACCGGGGATGATGCGGACGGGAGCCATCATCGATCCCTGGCTGCATTCCCAACAACAATGGATCGACTGGACCACGGGGAGGCTCGTGCATCGGACCATCGCCGTCACGGTACTCGAGCCGAAGTACCCCCGGTTGTACGCCACTTCGATCGACCTCCGGATCACGGCGAGAAATGCCATCGCGCCGGTCGTGGTCCCGGACCTGGATCGACCTCCGCCCATGCCCCTGTTCCGCACGCAGCCTGCCGCGATCGACTCGGCTTCCCCTCCGAGCAGCGAACAGGTCGATGGGGAGGAGGTGCTCGTCACGCACGCACCCTCGGACATCCGCTTCGAGTTGTTGGCCGGGGAACACATCGTTCGAGGGCGGTACGGAATGCTGCCCAAGGCCTGGCTCGCGGAAAAGACCGATGGGGCGACTTTTTGCCTGCTGCTGGAGGAGGAGAACGGCGCGAGACGCCTGCTGCTGAACCTCCGGCTCGATCCGCGCAATGACCCCGCGGATCGCGTGAGCCGAGACTTCGAAGTCAGCTTCGAGAGTCGGGCAGGCGCGCAGTTGCACCTCATCACGCGGCCCGGGCCAAGCGGTGACGATGCGGGCGACTGGACCTATTGGGGATCCATCGAAGTCGAAGGCGCATCCATTCGGTAGTCGAAAACCCTTCTTCTGAGTGCCGAAGTCTCCAGCCGCGATGCTGGCAGCCCAGTCCGCGCTTCGGATGCCGATCCTCGGGCCTCGATCGAGCCTCGGTCGGTGCTCGACACGGGGTCACTCGGCTTCGTGCCTCCGCGCCGAGCTGATCCAGCGGGGCCGCGGTTCCGAGCGGCGCCCAGGCTGCCACAGGGCCAGGCCCCCCATCCTGAGGGCCGTGAGGAGGGTTCGCATCCTCTCTATCTGCGCGGCCCTTCCGGGACGTGCACACGCGGAGGGATGGCTCCTTGGTTGATCAGCGCAAGGCCCTGACCCGCGGCCGCTATCCTGGGTGCCCATGATCGCTGCGCTCCTGCTGCTCGCTCTGCAGGACGGCTCTGCTGCCCAGGCCTGCCCGTACGATCGCGTCGTACCGCTCGAGATCACCGCGACGGATCCCGTACTCGAAGGCCACGGTCCCTCGAAGCGCATCCAGTACGCGAGCGAGTTCTCCGGTACGCTGCACGTGTGGACGAAGGTCGAGGGAGACCTCGACACCTTCCTGCGGGTCGAGAACGCAAGCGGAACGTTCCTCGCCGAGGACGACGACTCGGGCGGGAAGCCCACGCCTTGCGTGAAGCTCGAGGTCGAGCCGGGGAAGCTGCTCGTGATCGTCGTCGCGGCTTCGAAGCCAGGCGGGACGCGCACGGTCGAACTGCACCTCCTCGCCGCTCCGGAGACCGTGGTCACGCTCGCAGCGGCTTCGAAGGCGCTCGAAGACTTGAAGTCGATCCAGGACCGGCGCCAAGCCGGATCGCTGGATGAGGCGCGTGCGCGGATCACCGAGGCGATCCAGGTGCTCCACGGACTGCCCGGCGCGGAGCGCAGCCTGCGCATGGACGCGGCGGAGTGGCTCTTGGCCTTCGAGGCGAGTCGCCTGCGGGTGCTTCACCCCTGCTGCTCGGCGTGGCGCGCGTGCCTGGACCGCCGCGAGCGGCTCCTGCCCGGGACCCATCCGGACGTGCTGCTCGCGCGCAACAATCTCGCCGAGACGCTCAGGCAGCTCGGCGACTTGGCCCCAGCGCGCCGGCTGCAGGAAGAAGTGCTCGACCTCCAGACGCGCCTGCTCCCCGACGACCACCCCGATCTGCAGCGTGCGCGGGAGAATCTCGGCCTGACCCTCGGGAGTCTCGGGGATCTCAAGGGCCAGCGCGCGCTGGAAGAGAAGGTGCTCGAAGTCCGATCGCGCACCCTTCCGGCAGACGATCCCGCGCTGCAGACCGCGCGGCAGAATCTCGCCATCGTGATCGCCCAACTCGGGGATCTCGAGCGCGCGCAGTCCCTGGTGAAACAGGTGCTCGAAGTCCGGTCGCGCACCCTGCCCGAGGACGATCCCGACCTGCAGTCCACGCGGTTCACCCTGGCCAACACGATCTACGTCCTCGGCGACTTCCGGGCAGCGCGCGATCTCTATCGGAAGGTGCTCGACAGCTTCTTGCGCACGCTGCCCGCGGACGCTCCTCAAGTTCAGGGCGCCCGTCAGGGTCTGGCCATCGCGTCCGCGGGGCTCGGCGATCTCCGGGGCGCGCTCTCCCTCCAGGAGCAGGTCCTCGACGTCGTGTCGCGCACCCTTCCCGAAGAACACCCCGAAGTGCAGGCCGCGCGCCTGAATGTCGCCGTCACGGCCGAGATGCTCGGCGACCTGACGAGAGCGCGCGCCATTCAAGAAAAAGTGCTCGAGAGCTACTCGCGCATCTTGCCCGACGACCATCCCAACCTCCAGATGGCGCGCGAGCATCTCGCCGTGACGCTCGGCACGCTCGGCGATCTCCAGGGAGCCCGCGAGCTCCTGGAGAAGGTGTTCGAGATCCGGTCGCGCACGCTACCCGATGATCATCCCGACCTGCAGGCGACACGACAGAATCTCGCCTTCATCCTCCAGGGGCTCGGCGACATCGCGCAGGCGCGCGAGCTGGCGGAGAAGGTCCTCGAGATCTGGTTGCGCACGCTTCCCGACGATCACCCTCATGTGCAGCTGGCCCGGGCCAATCTCGCGGCAAGCCTCCTGGCTCTCGGCGACCGGCAAGGCGCACGGTCGCTCCAGGAAGAGGTGCTCGAGGTCCAATCGCGCGCCCTTCCCGACGATGATCCTGCGCTCCAGCTGTCGCGCCAGAATCTCGCCGGCATCCTTGCGGAGATCGGCGAGACGGATGCGGCGTTGCAGCTCGAGGAGAAGGTCCTCGACGTGCGTTCCAAGACGCTCCCCGCGAATCACCCGTACCTGCGCACGACTCGCGGGGAGGTGGCCCTCCTCCTGGCCCTTTCCGACCCGGGCGTTCGCACCGGAAGGCCGGCGGGCGCGGGGAAGGCACCTGGGGAGGAGGAGGACCGGCACCGGAGGTTCGAGACTCTGGCTCGGAACTTCGCCGTGAGTCTTCGCCGTTCGGCCGTCCAGTCGATCGCCGACTCGTCGAGCCGCGAAGCCGAGGAGCGGATCGTCTCGGATCTGGCGGACCTCGGCATGGCGCTCTCGTTCGCCGCAGGGCTCGGCGTGTTCGCCGAGGATCCGTCGGGGGAAGAGGAGGCGTTCCTCGCTTCCGAGACGATGCGCAGCGCGGCGTTGGCGTCGGCACGCCTGTCGCGGCGCGCGCGCTCGGAGGCGACGTACGCGGAACAGCGCGAGCAGGTCCGTGCGGCGACCGACGAGCTCGCCCGCTTGACGAGGTCGGGTGCCACGGCCGACGAGCTCGAGCACGCGCGGGACGGCATCGAGTCCGCGGAGCGCGGCCTGGTCCGGGTGGCTTCGCGGATCTCCCCGGGCTGGTCGCGGCTCGTGGAGCCGGATCTCGGCGCGCTCGGCGCCCGCCTGAAGAACGACGAAGCGCTGGTCGCCTACCGGCGCTACGAACGGACGACGATCGAGCCCGGCGATCCACCGCGCAACCGCGCCGTCCTCGGCCTCTGCGCCTTCGTGCTCCGACCGGGTCGATCGGCGCCGTCGAACGCCGGAGCGACGCCTTCCGTCGAGGAGGTTCCGGCTCGCGAACGGCTCGAGCGCGTCGAGCTGGGTCCGATGGAACCGATCGAGCACGCCGTCGAGCGGTGGCGCGAAGCCTTGGGGACGTCCCCCGGTCGCGGAACCCCGGTCGGGGTCGCGCCGGCGCGGGACGAGACGGCTCCGGGAGAGGATCTCCGCAAGATGGTGATCGATCCGCTGCGGGAACACCTCCTCGGCGTGCAGCACGTGATCGTCGCGCTCGACGACGTGCTGAACGCGGTGGCGCTGGACGCCTTGCCTGCGGGCGAGCCGATGAGGACGGAGGTGGAGAAGACTCCTGACGTCCGAAGACCGCGGGACAGCAGTCTCCTCGGTGAGCACCTGCGCATCGACGTGCGCCTTTCCTGGCTCGATCTCCTCCTCGAGGACGAGAGCCCTCCGGACTCCACGGGACTCCTCGCGTTGGGAGGGCCCGACTTCGGTTCGGCGACGATCGGCGAGACGCCGTCGAGATCCGATTCCGTCGCGGCGAGCACGGTTGCATCGACGACCCGGGAGGCTCCACCGGCTGCCTCGAGTTCGGGCGCGCCCAAGACGACGGCATCGAAGGGAGTTCGGAGCCCCGAAGAGTCCGGCCTCCTGCGCGGAGGTGCCTGGGAGCGCGGCTTCGAGCCGCTGCCTGGAACCCTGGAGGAGGTCGCGCAGCTGGGCGCGAACTTCGAGAAGCTCGGCGAGCATCGAGGCGAGATCGTGGTGCTCCACGGGCTCGACGCGTCGCGGGAGAAGCTCTTCCGGCTCGCGCCCCGAGTGCGGTTCCTCCACGTGGCGACCCACGGCTGGTTCGCGCCGGACGCGATTCGTTCTTCCCAGGATCCCAAGCCGCCCGATCGGAGCCCTGGCTGGGTTCGGAGGACGAGCGACGCCGAGCGAACGAAAGCGATGAATCCGATGCTGCTGTGCGGTCTGGCCCTCGCGGGTGCCAACCTCCCGGCCGACAGGGCGGGACGCATCCCGGGTCTGGTCACGGCCGAGGAGTTGTCGACGCTCGACCTCTCCAACTGCGAGCTGGCGGTCCTCAGCGCCTGCGACACGAACGTCGGCCTGCGCCGGGCGGGTCAGGGCGTCGCATCCTTGCAGAAGGCGCTGCACATCGCGGGTGCGCGCAGCGTGATCACGTCCTTGTGGAAGGTGCCCGACGAGGCGACCAAGGGACTGATGCTCGACTTCTACCGCCGCCTGTGGGTCGAGAAGAAGCCGAAGTGGCAGGCGCTATGGGAGGCGAAGATGAAGATCCGCAACGAGAAGGATGAGGCGGGACGGCCGAGGTACTCGACGCGGGACTGGGCTGCGTGGGTGCTGACCGGCGATCCGAATTGATTCCGCCGGAGCCTGAATCCCCATTCCAAGGGCCGTGAGGGGTTCGCCTCCTCTTCATGTCTGTCCCAGCTTCCGCATGCAGGGGGTCCCCCACCTTTTGGCCGGGTGTACGCCAGGGCTCCCGAGGACATGGAACCCGGACTCCCGAGGAGAGAACAGTTCGCGCTAGCGTTGGGCTCGGGGAGCCACCTGACCGGTCCCTACGGCCCTGCGAACTTGGAGCAGTCGATCCTGATTCTGGGCCTCGAGAAGCAGCACCAGACGGTGTCGCGGTTGACAGGAGCGGGACCGCGCCGGAGTGGCCGTCGCATGGGGGGAACTCCTGTTCTCCCCTGGTTGACGCCTTGTACGAAATCAGAGACCGTGCTTCGCTTGGGTATCAGGGCGACCTTCCTCCGGCCATGATCGCGCGGCTGCAAGTGCCCCGATCAGTGGATGTCGAGCCTCGGCCGAGTTTGCGGACCCTACGGGGTCGACCGCGTGCTGGTCGACGGAGTCGCCATCCGGCAGGAGGCGACCCGACCGCCCGCGCCGCTCCTCGGCGGCCGGCGTGCGCTCGTCGTCCAGACCTTCAACGCGACACGCGCGATCGATCGGGTCTACTTCCGCGGCATCGCGGGCCGCTTCTGGCAGAAGGTCGTCTTCCCTTCCATCGGCGTCGAACAAGTGGACCTGCTCGCGCTCCACAACGTCGAGGAGCTGGAGGATGCGCTCTTGCCTCGCTTCGAGGCGAAGCTGCGCCGCGACGTCGCACGGCTGGTGGGACGGCGATGAGCGCAGGCGCGACGAACCCGCCGGACTCCGCCGCAACCGTGCAACCCGTCCGCGGCGCGCGCCCGCGCGCCTCCCTGGAGGATCCCGGCTCGCTGCTCGCGATGCCGGAGGTCCTCTCGAAGCAAGGTCAGCGTCTGGAGGAGATCGGCCGGGCAATCCGCACGGACACCGCCGTGCTCGAGAAGCCGATCGCGAACCTGCTGAAGGCCAAGAAGCTCAGGCCGATGGGGCGGAAGCGGGGAACGAAATACCTCGTGAAGCAGCGGGGCCTTCAGGGCAACCACGTGACCTGCCCGGTCTGCGTAGCGTTGAACGTCCTCCAGGCGTCGCAGCCACCGAGAACGTTCGGATCGCGGTAGTACACGAGGTACCAGCGGCTCTGGCCGGGCTGAATCACATCGCCTTTCGCTGCAGAACGCGCGGAGACGGTCGGGTCGCCAGCCCCGAAGTTCGGCGCCGTGATGCTGCCGCCCACAGCGGCCTTCACGAACAGCCGCTTGAGGAAGCCACTGACGCAGCGGACGCCCTGACCGTAGACGAGTCCGTTGGAGGTGAGCGCGTTGCCTTGAAGAACGATGCTCAGCGCCGGCGGCTCCTCACCGCTCGTCGTGAACACCAGGTTGTCCATCGAGAGGTAGCTAATTCCCGACGCCGAGAGGATCGCGCCGCCCGTCGCAGCCGAGTTGTCGCAGCCGTGGCCCGGTCCAGAGGGCGGATTCGAGCAGGGACACGCGATCACGCCGCCGACACCGGGATCACACAGGCTCGTGAAGCCCGTCGCGTCGCGGTCGCGCAGGAAGATGTCCTCGACCCCGTTCGTGTCCGCACCGACGAGGTTGCTCGCGCCGCTGTCGAAGGCCACCCAGCGGCCGTCGGCGGAGACCGAGGGACGGTCGCTGTCGCCGTTCCCCTGCGCCCCGCCCGCACCGATGCTCACGCGCTCGGTCGTGCCGCTCTGGCGATCGTGGATGAAGACGTCCGAGACGCCGTTCGTGTCCCCGCTGACGAGGTTGCTCGCGGTGCTCCGGAAGCTCACGTAGCGACCGTCGGCGGAGATCGAGGGGTAGTCGCTCGGGCCGTCCGCCTGCACACCGGCCGCATCGACGCTCACCCGCTCGGTGGTGCCGCTCTGGAGGTCGCGGACGAAGATGTCCTGCCACGGATTCGTGTCTCCGCTGACGAGATTGTTCGAGTTGCTGGCGAAGGCCACGCAGCGGCCGTCACCGGAGATCCAGGAGTGCAGGCTGAAGCCGTTCCCCTGGGCCCCGGCGGCGCTGAGGTTCGCGCGCTCGGTGGTGCCGCTCTGGAGGTCGCGGACGAAGATGTCGGAAACCCCATTCGTGTCCCCGCTGACGAGGTTGGTCGCGTAGCTGTAGAAGGCCACGTAGCGGCCGTCGGACGAGATCGAGGAAATGCGGCTAGCGCTGTCTCCCTGCACCCCGCCCGAGCTCACGCTCACGCGCACGGTCGTGCCGCTCTGGCGGTCGTGAACGAAGATGTCGATGCTGGTGTTCGTGTCCCCAGGGACGAGGTTCGTCGCGTAGCTGTCAAAGGCCACGTAGCGGCCGTCGGACGAGAGCGAGGCGAACCTGCTCGCTGAGTTCCCCTGCGTACCACCCGAGCCGACGCTCACGCGCTCGGTCGTGCCGCTGTGGCGGTCTCGGACGAAGACGTCGTCCCACAGATTCGTGTCCCCGCTGACGAGATCGGTCGCGGTGCTGTGGAAGGCCACACAGCGGCCGTCGGCGGAAATCGAGGGGTTGAGGCTGTCGCCGTTGCCCTGCATCCCGCCCGAGTCGAGGCTCACGCGCTCGGTCGTGCCGCTGTGGCAGTCGTGGACGAAGATGTCTACGAGGCCGTTCGTGTCCCCGCCGACGAGGTTGGTCGCGCCGCTCTCGAAGGCCACGCAGCGGCCGTCGGCGGAAGTCGAGGCGTAGTCGCTGTCGTTGTTCCCCTGCGCCCCGCCCGAGTCGACGCTCACCCGCTGGGTCACTTGAGCCCAGCCGGTGCTCCCCAGGATGACCGCGAGGCCCCACACCCCCAGCGCCAGCCTGTTCATCGTCCCGTTCTCCTCGTGCGATCCGCTTCGCGACTCAGGGCCTCCGTACACAGATCACCCGAGCAGAACCGCGGTTCCGATCGGCACCCAGGTTACCACGATGCCAGGACGCCATCGTGAGGTGCGTGAGGGGGTCGCTTCCTCATCTCCATGCTGGGCCAACCCGGCCCGCCGTGGGGCTGGCGTGTAGCGCTCGGGACCGCGACGATCCACGACCGCGTCAGCGCGAGCCAAGCATGCACCTCTCCCGGGCAAGAGGAGAGGTAGTCACGCCGCTGCTTCGGGGATAGGAATGGGGCATGCGGAGCCGGGGGAAACCCGTCGTGCTCGCCGTCCTCCTCGCAGTCGCGGCAGCGGTAACGGCGTACCTCGTGGTCGGGGTCGCTCCCCTGTCCCCCAACCTGTTGGAGACTGTCTCCAGCGACGCGCCTGCCGAGCCATCCTCGACCCGTGTCGATTCAGGGTTGGAGCCGGAACCCCCAAGTTCGAAGGAGAAATCCGGAGTCGAGGGACGCCAGCTTCCAGACGGGATCTGGATCCGAGGCCGAGTCAGCGTGCCCGAAGGGACGCCGACGGACGAGCGGCTGGAGGTCGAGGCTCGCGTGCTGAGCCTCGAGGACGATCCGGGGTTCGCTGCTCCGGTCGACGCCGACGGACGCTTCCTCGCGATGTTCCCGAAGGATGCGGAGAGGGGCTGGCTCGAGCTGAAGAGCCGCTACCTCTATCTGGAATGCGACTACGAGATCGACCTCTCGGAGCCCTTGGCCGGGATCGTCCTCGAGCCCCGGCTCGGCGGGTGCGTGCGAGGGCAGCTCGTCCTGCCCGCACGCGTGGCGTCGGCGAGGATGCGCGCCCCGAATCCGCGCATCGAGCTCATGGCGATCAAGAGACCGGGATCGGCCGCGCTCGTTCTTCGAACGGCTACCGCGGACGAGAATCTGTGCTTCGAGTTCCGCTCGGTGCCCGCTAGACCGGACTACGTGCTCACGGTGAGCGACCTCGCGTTCGTCCCGGTCGAGAGGACCTTCGCGGTCCCGCCGGGCGCGACCGCGGACCTCGAGATCGACCTCCATCCGGGCGTCAGCGTTTCGGGCTGGGTTTTCGACCCGTCCGGAGCGCCGGTCAGGCTCGCGCGAGTCTGCAGGGCCGAGGAGCTCGGGTCGCCGTTCATGGATCGCCGGGAGCCCGACGCCAGGACCCCGGTCGACGGGAGCTTCTCGATCAGGGCGATCCGGCCTGGGCCCGTCAGGATCGTCGTTGACATGGGAGGGTTCCTGCCCGAGCGCATCGACCTCGGGGATCTCGCCGACGGAGAGGTCCGTAGCGACCTCCAGGTCCATCTGCGCTCGGCGAGGATCTCCGGTCGCGTCGAGTGGCCCGGCGGCATGCCGGCGATAGGCTGCAAGGTTTCCCTCGTGTCCATGATCCCGATCGAGCTCCTGCGCTCGCGCCCTGACAGAGGATACCGGGAAATCCAGACATCCTCGGGCGGCCAGTTCTCGTTCACGGTGACCTCGGAGGGTCCTTACCACCTGACCGCGCACGCGGCGTCCGCAGGACCGAGCTCGGACCGGTCCGATCACGGCGAATACGCGGGCGGAATCGCGATGGTCGACAGCCTGCGACCGGGCGATCCGCCCTTGGTCATGGTCCTGGAGCACGGGCACGACGTCTCTGGCCGGGTCGTCGACGACCTCGGAGAACCGGTCGACCTGTTCTCCGTCGAGGCGAGCCCCTCCTCGGCCAGCGGAGCTGCCGAGTTCTTGGATCGAGTGTCCGCGCATTTTCACAGCGCGGACGGCACGTTCACGATCAGCGGCCTCGCCTCAGGAACCTGGGTCTTCGAGGCGCGCACGCCCGCGTTCGGCGGTCCGCCGTCGGACCCGGTCGTCGTGCCCGGGCGGCGTTCCCCGGTGACGCTCGTCGTGCCGCGCGGCGCGACCCTCTCGGGGACCGTCGTGGATCCATCGGGCGATCCGGTCTCCTTCGCTGACGTGCAAGTGGACCCGGGATCCTCTGTCAAGACCCGTTGGGAAGGGAGGTTCGATCTGAAGCGCGTCCAGCCCGGCGAGGTCGAATTGTGGGCTTCGTCGGAATCGTGGGCGCGGAGCGAGTCCCTCCGGCTCGTCCTCGAGCCCGGCCAGATGGTCGGCGATCTGACGCTGAGGCTCCGTCGAGGCGGACGCATTGCAGGGGAGGTGCTCGACCGAGAGGGTCAACCGGAGGCGGATCGGGAGATCTCGATCTGCTCGGACCGAGGTGACTGCTTCCCTTCAGCGCGAAGCGACGCGGATGGGCGCTTCGAGTCCTCAATTCTGCTGCCGGGGCCCTACGTGTTGATGCGTCAGCTCAAGCCTGGAGAGGTGCATTCCTTGGACTCCGACGAGAGTTCGCCTGAGGCAACGGCATCCGTCGTCGAGGACGGCATCACGCACGTCGTGATCGGAGGGCGATGAGGGGCTCTCCCACGCTTCTCGAGGATGGTCGTTCCAATCGCGTGATCCCGCGGGCAGTCTGCCATCGCCGGAACTCTTCAGGACATCCGCCGCTTGGCCCCGGGGGCGGCGCACCTTGACCCTCAGGGGATCGACAGGTCCGTCCAGATCACCACACGATCTTCACGGAGTTGCTCGCGTTGAAGGTGCCTCCCAGGGGCGGCGCACACCAGCTCGCACTCGCGTCGCGGTAGTACGTCTGGTAGTAGCGCCGCTCGCCCGGCGCGATCGGATCACCGAGTGCGGCTGAGCGAGCCGTGATCGATGGATCGCCGGCTCCCGGGGCCGAAACCGATGCGCCGCTCGCGTTCTTGACGTAGAGGCGTTTCAAGATCCCGCCCGCGCAGCGCAGCCCGTCGCCGAAGCTCGCCGGCGGGATCACCGCGTTGCCCTGGAGGAAGATCGTGAGCGCGCTCGAGAGCTCTCCCGAGGACCAGAGCAGGACGGTGTCCGGAGTGGTCGTGCCGAACGCCTGGAGCAGGGCTCCGCCCGTCGAAGCCGAGTTCTCGCAGCCCTGGCCGGTCTGGCCGTTGTTGCCGCATGGGCAGGGCGTCGCGCTGCCGTCGCCGAAGCACCGGGGCGTGCCGATCGGATCCTCCTTGACGAGCTGGATGCCGTTCAGGACGACGCAGTCGTGGAGCTTCTGCGCGGCGAACGTGATGTGGATCCTCCCGTCCGCCACGGTCTTGTGGTGCCGGGTGTAGTTCTGGCCCTGGGTGTAGGCGCCCGACCAGATTCCCGCGACGGACTGCACGCCGTCGGGGGATCCCTCGACCGTCACATCGATCGACTGCACCTGGAACGCCGGCGTGACGATGATCGTGTCGACCTCGTACTCGCCGGAAGCCAGCCCATCGAAGGTCCAGTCACCGAAGCAGTCGGTCGGATCGTAGTAGTCGTCGAGGAGCGGCTCATCGGCACCCTGATTGCTCGGGATGTTGCTGTACTGGAAGAAGCAGTACTGGGGCAGTGTGGCGGTCGAGAGCGACACGGCCGTCGGGGCGCCGGACAGCGTCAACAGGTTCGTCGCGCTTCGGACGCCGACCGGATTCCAGGTCCCGGGGGACTGCGCTGCGGCGCCGTAGGTCGAGGGTGGCGAGCCGGCCGGGCTGCTCGCCGGCCCGAAGTCGACGTTGATGCTCTGGGCGCGCGAGGGCAGCCCCAGCAGCGCAACACTCCAGGCCACCCAAGGGATGCTGAGCAAGGAGGGCCTCGGCATCACTCCACCTCCGTGCGCATTCTACCCGCGTCGTGCTGGATGGGAACGAGGTGGGCTGCCGCTTTCCCACGGGTCGGGGAAGAAGCCCCTTCTCCTTGCGAGCGGCCGGGAGGAACGACGCCGCCACGCGATGGAACGGGCACGATCGCGGGATGCCAGCACCGCGGATGCTCTGCCGCCCCGGCGCGCCGAGATCTCGCATTCCTCGCACCGCACCGGGTTCTTCCGAATAGACAGGTCTTGAACACGCGCTCCTGGGGCGGAGGCGCGATCTCGGGCTCCAGCTGCGAGGGTGCGGTGCCTTGCGGACCGCGCTTCCTCAGCCAACGCACGTTCTACCGACATGAATCAACGGGAGGAGTCATTTGCTCAAGTCGGCTCCGGCCGGAATCCGATCCCCTGCGCCAGACGGATCCTCCGTCAGAAGCAGGTGGGGCATGAGGCAGGCACGCTGGAGGTGGGGCCTCCAGTCGACAGGCAGGTCGGGGATGACGCTCCTCGAGATCATGATCGCGATCACGATCCTCGTCACGGGGGTGGTCGGGTCCATGCAGACGATGATCCTGCTCGAGCGCTCGGCCGAGAGGACGCGGGAGCTCGATCGCGCAACGCAGGCGGCACGCCAGGTTGTCGAGAAGATCCAGGCCGAGGCGTTCGCCGAGGCGTTCCGGCGCTACAACGGCGACCCGAGCGACGATCCCGGCGGAGCGGGCACTGCGCCGGGGAAGAATTTCGCCGTCCTGGGCCTCTCGGCGCGACCGAACGATCCGGACGGGCTTCCGGGCGAGGTGATCTTCCCCACGCCGCCCGGGCTGCCGGGCGTGCTGCACGAGGACATCGTCGACCCGAAGTGCGGGATGCCTCGCGATCTGAACGGGGACGGCGTCATCGACGGAATCACGAACTGCGCCACGACCTACAAGATCCTTCCGGTGCGCGTGCGCGTCCGGTGGACCGGCGCGGCCGGGCCCGGGGAGGTCGAGCTCCACACGATGCTCGGCAACTACTGATGACCACTCGCCGAATGCCGTACCGCCGGGCCGCCGGCTTCACCTTGATCGAGCTGCTCGTGAGCGTCACCGTGTTGGGCATCGTCCTCACGGCACTCGGGTTGGTCCAGGCCCGGAGCGCCACCGAGACGAAGGTCATGCAGGCACGCGCGACCGCGGAATCCCGCGCCCGCCGGGCACTCGACCGCGTCGCCGAAGAGCTGACCGGCGTGGGTCACAGCCTCATCTTCCCCGACCCATCCTCGAATTTCGGTACGAGCGTGCTGACCTACCAGCGCGCTACGGGCGTGACGAATGCCGGGGTGGTCACATGGAACACTCCTTCGCGGGTGGAGCTCCAGCTCGATCCCAGGGAACTCGACAACGGCGTGGACGACAATGGCGACGGCCTCGTCGACGAACGACGGCTCGTCTTCACGCGCAATTTCGGGACCGCCAATGCCCAGACGGCGGTCCTGTGCACAGGCATCCCGAAGCTGGCCCCGGGCGAGCTGGCCAACGGGATCGACGACAACGGCAACGGCGTCATCGATGAGGCCGGCTTCAACGTCCGGAGGATCGGCGACCTCCTGACCTTGCGCATCACCGTTCAGCAGCCGTACGCAGGGAATCAAGTCGCGACCGTCTCGCTCGAAACGTCCATCGTGCTTCACAACTGAGGTGAAGGAGAGATCCATCATGAAGATCGTGCGCTCCCGCAGTCTCGAGCCGTGCCGTAGAGGCGCTGCGATAGTCATGGTGCTCCTGGTCGTGGTCGGGCTTGCAGCGATGACGGCGGCCCTGCTGTGCGTCAATCTCGGCCACTCCCGCGAGCAGCGGGGCGGGCAGCAGGACATCCACGCCAGTTATGTGTGCCAGGCGGGACTCTCGCAGGCCATGTACCAGCTCCAACGTGGAACGAGCGGGAACGTGGGCACGCACGCCAACCCCGCGGCGTGGGCGGGAGCACAGATCTGGGTCCAGGCGACGCCCGTGACGGCCGACGTCACGCGCTTGACCGCAACCGGGATCGACGGGAGGTGCGGCGCCAGCCAGGAGCTGGACGTCCGCGCCGTGCCGAACACCATCTGGCGGTACGGAGCATTCGGGCGCGAGTGGATGCACATGGATTCCAACGCCCGCGTCGACAGCTACAACTCGACCCTCGGAACCTACGCCTCGCAAGCGGTCAACGGCAGCGGGGCGAACCAGTACGCGCTGGCCAACGGGGACATCGGCTCGAACGGCGACATCGGTCTCGACCAGAACGCCAAGGTCTGGGGCGACGCGATCGCCGGGCCGAGCCACACGACGACGGTCCTCGGCAACGCCGTCGTCACGGGCACGACCATTCCGTCCACGCAGCAGATCCAGTTCCCGGTGATCAACGTGCCGAGCTACCCGCCCCTCGGCAACCGGACCATCTCCAGCAACACGACGCTGCCCACGGGCAACTACAACTTCGGCAGCCTCACCGTCAACTCTTCCAAGACCCTGACGATCAACGGGCCCGCCAACATCGTCTGCTCGAACCTGCAGCTCAAGTCGAACTCGGGGGTGGTGGTCAACGCGATCGGCGGCCTGGTGACGTTCTACGTGATCGACAACTTCATCCTCAACCAGAACACGACCATCGCTTCGACGACCTTCGCGCCCGCGGACATCCGGATCAACCTACTGAGCGACAACGTGATCAACCCCGAGGTCAACGTGCAGATCGACGATGTGGAGTTCCTCTCGAACTCCGCGGTCTACGGCACGATCCTCGCGCCCAACGCACGCGTCGTGCTGAACAGCAACTTCCAGATGTTCGGCGCGCTCATGGCGCGCAGCCTGGACGTGCACAGCAACGCGCGCTTCCACTTCGACGAGAACTTGATCAACGCCACGGCGAACGGCGTCCCGACCTACGAGACGCTGTGCTGGCGCGAGCTTCCCTACCAGAAGTGACCAGCGGGTAATCGAAGTGCTCTGCGCCGTCGGAAACCGTCGTCGGTTCGCCCTGCTCCTCGGAGCGATCCTGCTCCTCGCCCCTCGTGCCTTCGCGCGGGGCGTCGAGGACACCGACGCCATCCTTCCGCGCTGGAGCTGGGCGACGACGCCCGAGCACCTGGAGATCGCCCGCGCCCTGCGCGAATCGCGGCGGGCGGACAGCGCGCCGGCCCCGAAGCTCGTGGACCGCATCGTCGGCGCGGGGCCGGGCGCCCTGGAAGCCCAGGTCGACATCCTCGCGCGCCGCCGCGTGCCCGAAGCCGGGCCGGACGACCCACCCCAGGTCTTGAGCGATCCGCAGCGGGAGCTCGTGCTCGCCGCGCTCGCGCGCATGCCGGGGATCGCGGTTCGCGCGGCGATTCGGACGCGGCTCGACAGCGCTCCGGCCGACGTCGGCACGCGTCTGGCGGCGATTCACGTGATCGGGACGATCGGAGATGCAGGCGATCTCGTTCACCTCGTCGAGCTCGCGCCGCGCGGGAACGGCGGGGAGAAGGCGCTCACCCAGGACGCCCGCGAAGCGGTGCGCGCCGCTTGCGGCGCGATCCTGCGGCGCGATGCCCGCGCCTGGCCTGCGCTGGCCGACGTCCTTCGCCGGACCGACGCCGACGCCGGGCGCCCGTTGCTCGAGGCGGTGGGGTCTTCGCGAGATCCACGCGCGCTCGAGGTCTTGTACGCCGTGACCCTGGTGCAGCGGGACCTCCGCCCACAGATCGCGGCTCTCGCCTCCGCGTGCGGCGCATCGACCGACGCTGCCCTGAACCGGGAGTTCGCCGCGTGGCTGGTTTCCGAGCTGCCGTCGGCGCGGCCGGAGTACGCTCGATCGCTGCTTCAGGCAGTCGGCGTGCTCGACGACGGCACCTGCGTCCCGGAGATGATCGCACGTCTATCGGACAAGGACGACGGCGTCCGCGACTCGGCCCTGTGGGCGCTCCGACGCGTCTCGGGGCTCGCCTTTCCGGCCGAAGCTACTCCCTGGCTCGTCTGGAATCGCAGCGAGATCACCTGGCAGACGAGCCTGCGGCCCAGCCTGCGCGCGGATCTCGCCTCGCGGGATTCCAAGCGCATCATCGCAGCCCTGCGCGCCTATGGAGAGCACCGCACCAAGCGAGCCGAGCTCGCGAGGGACGTCGTGAAGGTGCTTGCGGACTCCCGTCCCGAGCTCCGTCGCCTGGCCTGCGAGGTCCTCCAGGCTCTCGGCGTCGCCTCGGCCTCCGGCGCACTCGCCGGGGCGCTCCAGGATTCCAATCCAAGCGTTTCCGAGGCGGCGTGGAAAGCCCTGAAGGCGATCACCGGGCTCGATCTTCCGCGCGATCCGAAGCGCGTGCGCGAGATGCTGCTGATCTCGTGAGCCCCGGTGTCGGGCTCGCACTTCGACGCATCGAACCGAGCCGAGCAGCTTGGCCTCGGCTCTGACCCGGGTGTTGTGCCGGCATCCGTTGAGCGGCGGGCAGAGCCGCTGGCTTCGGGAACGACCAGCGACCCCGGTCCCCTTTCGCAGGCAAGGTCGACGACTGGTGCCCGAGCTGGGCCGCCGGCGCCGCGCGCAGGGTTCTCAGGTCGGACGGGCCCCGCTCCGCGTGAACCAGGGATAGAATTCAGGTCGTTGCCCCCCCGAATCGCTCCTCCTAGCTGATCCAAGGAAAACCCACATGCACCCCCTCGCGATCCCGTCAAGCTTCTTCCTCGCCGCGATTCTCTCCGTTCAGCCCTCCCCGCCCTGCACCAGCTTCCTTTCCGTACCGCCCCCCCCGCCCTGCGTCCACTTCAACAGCCCTCCGACGCCTGCGTGTGGAGGCGTGCTCACGGTCGAGGCCGGTCAGCTGATCACGTTCACGGTGCAGGCCTCCGATGAAACCTGCGCGCTCCCCATCTTCCTCGAGGGCGCGGCCGACACGGTGGGGTCGACCTTCAATCCACCGCTGCCCACCTTGGGGAACCCGGTGTCGACCA
This sequence comes from Planctomycetota bacterium, assembly GCA_041488095.1. Taxonomy (GTDB): domain Bacteria; phylum Planctomycetota; class UBA1135; order UBA1135; genus DASYPQ01. Next base: position 34,171 of record JBGPOP010000029.1, on the reverse strand, counting down.
TCTATTCGTGGATTGCGTCGCCCCACCAGCTCGGGGACAACCATGTCGTCTTCCATGCGGTCTCTCCCTGCTGCGAGTCCGATGCCTGGTGCTCGTTCATCATCCACGTGACACCGCCCTCCCTGGGTTGCACCCTCACGCAGGGCTACTGGAAGACGCACGCTTGCAACTGGCCCGCGCCTTTCACGCCGGGCACGCCCAACCCGACCGACGCGAACCACAACGGCGTCCCGGACGACCTGGAGGGCCAGTGCGCGGTCTCGGGGACCAATCCCAACTCGCAGTGCCCGTGCGACGCTTCGCACACGATCCAGATCGGATCGAACCCGTACAACGAGTGCCAGCTCCTGTGCTCCCTGGCCCAGTCGGCCAACGGCAACGCGGTGCGCATCCTCTCCCGCCAGCTGATCGCGGCGAAGCTCAACATCCTCAACGGGGCGAGCAGTGCGGGCACGGTCTCGGATCCTCTCGACCCGACCAACCCGTACAACGGGCTGACGGTGGCAGCGCTGGTTGCCCAGGGCGACACCTCGATCGGGGCCCGGAATATCCTGACAGCCGTCGAAGGGACGTCCTGTGGGGGACCGAGTTTCGATCCCGAGGGTTGCCCCATGGTCAAGGTCGGAAGGCTGCTGGACCTCTACAACAACGGCGAGGGCCCCGTGCCCCACTGCCCGTGATGTAGGGAGGGGCATTGCGATGACGATCGAAGGCTGAGTTCTCCGCGCCGTTTCGCACCGAGCCGCTCTTCCCTCTCTCGTCGCTTCTTGCTCACAGACACCTCCATCTTGCGCTCCTTCTACTCGCAGAGAGGTGTCCAACGAAATCCTAGAGCGGGGGAGGAAGGCACTCAAGACGGACACCGCTGTGCTCAAGGGACCGATTGCGAAGCTCCTCGCCGCGAAGAAGCTCAGGACGAAGGGGCGGAAGCGGGGGACGAACTACTTCGTCAAGCAACCCGCGACTTGGAGAGCCCCGGTCCATCCATCCAGTTCACGGAGCCCAGGCGATCGAACCCGCCTGGCTGTCGTTGAAGGTGCTCGCGGTGTTGCCACACGGGCCGGCTGCCAGCGGGTCGCGGTAGTACGTCATGTAGTACCGCGACTGGCCAGCCAGGATCGGGTCGCCCAGCGCCGCAGAACGCGCGGAGACGGACGGGTCGCCGCCGCCGGGACGCGTGATCGCGCCGGCCACGGCTCCGCCGGTGTAGAGGCGCTTGAGGGTTCCCGTCACGCAGCGGATGCCGGCACCGAACTGGATGCCGGAAAAGTTGGTGCTGCTGCCTTGCAGGAAGATCGTCAGCGCAGTGTTGTTCTCGCCGGTCGAGCTGAAGACCAACGTGTCGACCGCGAGCGAGGCAGATCCCACCGCTCTCAGCGTGCAGCTGGCCACGGGACCTGCACCGAAGTTGTTGCAGCCCAACCCGCCACCCGCGGGTGGGTTGCCGCACGGGCAGGTCATGATGCCGCCCTGTCCAGGCTCGCAGAAACTGATCATCGGAGCCGCGCCGACCGTCGCGACCACGTCGAGGCTCCAGCCCGCGAGATTGCCCGTGTCGCCCGACGCCCAATCGTAGATCTCGAGCGTCCACGTTCCCGCCGGGCCGCGGATCTTGCCCAGATTCGTGTCGTCGATCCCGAGGATCCCTGGTGTCCATGACCCGCCGGCGCACCCCACGCCGAAATCCTGGTCGTAGGCGCCCGAGGAGATGTTGCCCGCGGCCGGCCAGGCTGCTCCGCCCGAGGGGACGAAGACGAGGGTCTGCCCCGGCGCCAGGAAATCGCCGGGGTTTCCCGTGCCGGTGCCGGTGAAGCCTGAGCGATTGAAGAGGTTGTGCCCGACCCCGGTCGGATCGCGGAGCACGCCCTGCAGGTCGCCGACGCGAGTGTGGGTGATGCCGATCAGGACGACAGCCGTGACTCCCTCGACGGGAGTTGCGATGCCCACCGAGGACGTGAAGAAGGACGGAGGCTGCGCGCCAGGCCAAGAGCCTCCTCCGCTGCCGGTGGGCGGGATCGCGCCACCTGTTCCCGGAAACCTGTAGCCGATGGCCGTCGGGTTGGGGCACAGGCAGGGGGACTCTGTCAGGGGGCACGAGGAATTCGCGGCGCCTGGCGTGCGCGGCTGCCAGAGGTTGTTCGCGGGGTCGACGTCGAGGAACGCCGGGCACCACGAGCCCCCGCTCGGGTCGCGGTAGATCCCCGCCGGGATGTCCGTGCAGACGGGCCCGAAGGTGTTCGACTCCGCGTGGTCGTAGATCCGATCCGAGACACCTCCGTCCGTCAGAGCGACGGCCTCGATGATGCCATTCACGAGACACGGGATGCTGGTGACCCCGTCGAGCTCGGGGTCGACACCCGCGGACATGCCGACGAGACCCAGGATGGGTCCTGGATTCGCTGTCTGGACGAGATAGAAGGTCTCGGTGGCGTCGGGGATCGAGTTGCTCGCGCCGATGACGAGGTTCGTGCCCGGGACGCCCGCGTCTCCGAGGACGAAGAACCCGCTTCCGGGGATCGTGTTGCCGGTCAGATCCCAGGCCCTCACGAGGGTTCCCGGGTTCGCCGAGTCCCCGCTGACGATCAAGACCATCCAACCCGTGAGCGCGAAGCCGGGCGTCCCGCTCAGCTCGATGAACTCCTTGTCCTGCACGCCGAGGTGACGCGCGTAGATCTCGTTGAGGCGGGCTTGTCCGAAGGGGGTTCCGTCGCATGCGTCTCCGATCCCGTCACCGTCCGAGTCCATTTGATCGGGATTGGGCGCGTTCGGGCAGTTGTCGCACTCGTTCGGAAACCCGTCCCCGTCCGTGTCCCCCGGCGGGTAGACCCCGTGACTTTCCAACTGCGCGTCCTCCGAGCTCAACCGGCAATGGAATGTGGGTATGGAACACATGGGGATGCCGGATCCGGTCGTCCCGAACCCCGGCCGGAAGTTGGAGGCGCCGATCGTGGTGTAGCCGCAGCCGCCGTTCCCGCAGATGTCGACACAGACGCCGGGCGGCAGGGGATCAACCCCGTGGCCCGCCGGGTTGAATCCTGCGGGTCCTCCTACCAGGGTCCACGGCGTGGACGAACTGCTGAATTGGATCGTCGGACCGATCACCGGCGAAGTCGAGGGGCCACCGTTCAGCGGGCTGAAGGTGAATGTCGGCGAGACAGGGAGCGACGAGCTGAACGTGCCGCCGTCGGGATGCAGCAAGGCGATCGTCATGAATCCCTGCTGTTGCGTCGAGCACACGCGCACCGTAGCGATCCACGGTTCGGCCTTCTGCCCCCCGTAGTACGTGACCGTGAACGGCTGGCACGACACGAGACTCAGCGCCACGATCTCGATCGGGATCGTTGCCTGACTGGGTAGGCTAGGCAGATTCGCGGGTTGGCGGCGCCAGATGATCGTGTCGGTGGCTCCCAGAGCCCCCGGCGGATTCGTGCTCAGCGGTGCGCCTCTCAGGACGATCACTCCAGAGAACGGGTCCGAGCCGGGCCCGAAGAAGCCCGCGGGGATCGGGCTCGCGCTGAAATCGGCAGTGGATCCGTCGCATCCGAGAGGCGGCGACGTCTGCCAGCTGTCTTCGCCGGGGGGAAGGATGACCTGGGCTCGAGCGGGGCGCGCAGACGCGAGGACGCCGAGGGCGACGACGAGACCGAGGAACCTTGTCTTCATGTTCACTCCTGTCTGATTCAGTGGATGACCGCGGGGGGGATTCGGCCCGGACCTCGCGGCGAGGAGGTCGAGATCGCGCGGGGATCGAGGCGGGCCTGCGCAAGAACGCGGGCGGGCTCTCACTGCCGTGTCTGCGAGCTGGTTCGAGCGTCGAGCGCCCTCCGTTCCGCGGGCGCTCGTCCGGGATTCTCCCTCCGGCGTCCGAACCTGACAATGGTGCAGGCCCCGGATTGCGGGGTACCCGAAAGGCTCGGGGCAGCACCGTCGTGCCCGTGAAGCGATCGGTCGGTTTCCGCGACCTCCTGCCCACCCTGGCTGTGGCTGCGATCGGGGCCGCGGGAGCGCTGCCGGGCTCACGCTCGGGGCCCGACCCGCTGGCCTTGCTCGCCTGGCCAGCCAGCGTCAGCCGCAAGGCCTGAAACCGGAAGGTCCAGCGGCTGGCCGGTACCTGACGAGGCACGGAGTTTTCGGGAGGGACAGGTGCGTGCGTCACCCGCCCCTGTCCTGGCTGGCGCGCGCGCGGGCGACGATCCGCCGCAGTGCATCGGGCTCGATGCCCTGCTCGCCGTCGCACAGGATCCTCGACCGGTCGGCTCCCTGCTCGATGACCTCGACGAGCAGGCCATGGGCTCCCTGTTCCAGACCCGCGGCGGCGAGCCCGGGGACGAGGTCGGCCCGGCCGGCAGCGTGGCTCGGGTCCACGATGACGGGCAGCGGCGTGATCCGGCGCACGGCCTGGATGGCCGACAGATCGAGCGTGCTCCGGTCATAGACGCCCGACGCGAAGGTGCGGATCCCGCGCTCGCACAGGACGATATCGAGGTTGCCGCCGAGCGCCACGTACTCGGCAGCCAGGATCCACTCCTCGATGGTGGCGCAGAACCCGCGCTTCAGGAGCACCGGCTTGCGCGTGCGCCCGACCTCGGCAAGAAGCGGGAAGTTCTGCATGCTGCGCGAGCCGATCTGGAGCATATCGGCGTAGGAGGCGACGAGCTCGACGAGCCGCGGGTCCATGACCTCGGTCACGAAAGGCAGGCCCGTCTCCGCGCGCGCTTCCGCCAGGATCCTGAGGCCTTCCTCGCCGAGTCCCTGGAACGAATAGGGACTCGTGCGCGGCTTGTAGGCGCTCCCGCGCAGGATCCTGGCGCCAGCTTCGGCGACGGCGCGCGCGATCGCGAGCGTCTGCTGCCGGCTTTCGACCGCACACGGCCCGGCCATCACGACGGGCTCGGAACCGCCGATCGTCACGCCCCCGACGGTCACCGGACGCGTGTCGAGCGCCTGCTCGCAACCCGGGCGCAGGTTGCGGGAGACCTTCAGCCCCGAGAGATCCCGAGCGAGATCGGACAGCGCGACCCTCGACCCGCCGGCTTCGGCCCGCAGGTTCGATTCCGCGCTCATCCGCGCGCCCGCGCGCCGTCGAGGATCGCCATCGCCTCGATCTCGACCAGCAGGTCATTGCGGCACAAGTGCGCCTGGATCCCGGTGGACGCCGGGAACGGGTCCAGGCCTAGCGCCAAGAAGAACTCGGTCCGGATGCGGTTGAAGTCCTCGTAGTCGCGCTCGATGTTCCGCAGGTAGCACGTGGTGCGGACGACGTCGCTCCAGGAAGCCCGCTCGCTTTCGAGCAGGTTCGTGAGGTTCCGGTACGTGCGCCAGCACTGCGCGCGGAAGTCACCGGGATGGACCGTCTCACCGTGCGAGCCCACGCTCGCCGTCCCGCTCAGGAGGAGCAGGATTCCCCCGCCCGGCAGCTCGACGCGCAGCCCCCGGCTGAACGCCGTGGAGGTCGAGTAGTCCGGCGCCTCGTTCAGGACCTCCGGCGCGTGGATCGCGCGCTTCCCCACGGCGGAAAGAGCGTCTCCTCTGCTCGCCATGCCTTTTCGCGCTGCCGGCGCCGCCGCCGGAAGTCCTAGTGCGTGTCGCTCCTGCTGCTCGGCCGGCGAAAAGGCGGCCGAGCTGGTCGCGTCGTGATCCTCGCTTTTCGTGCCAGGCTTCAGGAGTCTGCCATCCTCGCACCGTTCGATGGCCTGTTTAAGTATATCCTGGAGGCAGGAACTGGAGCTCTCCAGCCGCGCCGATGTCAGGCTCTTCGCCTCCCGCTCCCGGGCGCCCGCGGATGAGACCGCAGCTCGGAGCGAGCCGCGGGCTCTTGCTCGCCTCGAGCGTGCTGGGCCTCGGGATGCAGGGATCCCCGGGTCCTTCGGCTCCACGGATGCTGGTCACGCTGGTCCCCGCGCGAGGGTGTGACGAGGCGCAAGGTCCGGCGCACGATCGGGAGCCGGCGCGCGATTGGGAGAAGGGTGGGCCCCTGCCCGACGGGAGCCGCATCGTACTCCTCGACCTCGAGAAGCCCTCGGCCGGCGCGGTCCCGCTCACGGCGGAGTGGCTCGCCGCCGGGCGCGCCGACCTCTCGGACGACGGTGAGCGATTCCTGTTCGTCGGTCGCCGCGGTCCGGGCGATGCCTTCCAGGTCTACGAGGCGAGCCTGGCAGGAGGCGAGCCGAGACAGGTCACTCACCGGACGGGCGACTGCCTCGAGGCGATCTACCTCTCGACGCTCTTCACGATCGACGCGGAGAGGCCCGAGCCGCGCATCTGTTTCCGCGGCGTGGCGGAAGACGGCGTCTCGTCGCTCCACACTTGTCGGCTCGACGGCGGCGACGAGCGGCGTATCACGTTCCAGCCGCATGGCGCGGCCAGCCCGCTCCTGCTCGCTGACGGGCGGCTGCTCTTCGTGGGCAGCCTCTCGCCCGCCCCGAGCGCGAGCACGGGCCTGTTCACGATCAACACCGACGGGACGGACGTCCAGGCCTTCGCGGCCGTCGAGGCCGGGGCCTTCCGCACGTCGCCGTGCGAGACGCCGGACGGCCGCGTGATCTACGTCGAAGAACGCGCGAAGGGGACCGCGGGCAGCGCGCTCCTCAGCGTCTCCGGGATCCGCAGCCGGAGGTCGAGGCAGGAGATCCTGCGCGTGTCCTCCGGGCAGCTCCGCGATCCGGCGGTGCTGCCGGATGGATCGCTCGTCGTCTCCTGGAGGCCGGACTCAGCGGGATCCACCTTCGACCTCTTCCGCTTGGACGCGTCCGCCGCGGAAGGTCTCGAGAAGCTGTACTCCACCGACGCGTGGAACGAGATCCAGGCCGTGCCGATTCATTCCCGCGCGCGGCGGCCGGGGCGATCGAGCGTCGTCGACGAGCGCGCGAGCCACGGCTTCCTCTACTGCATGGACGCGTTCTTGTGGGACCTCGAGCCTGGACAGCGCATCCCCGCGGAACGAGCCCGGCAGGTGGAGATCATCGCAGCCGGCTCCGAGACGGCGCAGGAACGGGTGCTCGGCACCTTCCCGGTCGAGCAGGACGGCTCGTTCTACCTGCAGGTCCCCGCGCGCACGCCCCTGCGCCTGCGGCTGCTGGACGGCGAGGGCCGTGAGACGCGCGCGATGACGAGCTGGATCTGGGTGATGCCCAAGGAAGCCCGGGGCTGCATCGGTTGCCACGAGGACCCTGAGATCACCCCGCCGAACCGGCACACGCAGGCGCTGCGCAAGCCAGCTTGCGAGGTGAAGAGATGAGACGCCGGCTCGCCGCGTGCCTCGCGACCTGCGCGATCCGCTTCGCTGCAGGACAGGACGCGGGCTCCGCGCTCCCCTCCTATGTCGGAAGCGGCACGTGCCTGGAGTGCCACGCGCTCGGGAGGCCGGAGCGTCCCTGCTCGATCGAGGCGATCCCGGCCCACGAGAAGTCCTACCGCGCCCTCGCGCGGGAGGAGGCGGAGGACATCGCCGTCCTGACCGGCACGGTCGATCTGCCGCGCGAGAGCCTGCTCTGCCTGGGATGCCACGCGACGTCCACGGACCTCGGCCCGCGCTGGACCCGGCCCTCGTTCGACATCACTGCCGGCGTGCAGTGCGAGGCCTGCCACGGGCCGGGCAGCCTGCACGCGGAGGCCCGACAGCACGTCCGCGACGGCGCGGAGCCGCCTCCTCCCGCCGGGATCCAGCCGGGCGATCGCGAGGGCTGCGCAGCGTGCCACCGCAAGCGGCCGTCCCACGACGAGGTCCTCCAGCGCGGTTGGCGCCTGCCGAACACGGATCGTCGCTACAAGACGCCCGTCAACCTGGCGACGTCGCCAGACGGTTCGCGCCTGTACGTCGTGTGCGAGCACGCGGACAGCCTCGTCGTCCTCGATCCAAAGGCCGGATCGATCGTGCGCGAGGTCGCCGTTGGGCGGCGGCCGAACGACGTCGCGGTCAGCCCCGACGGGAAGCGGCTCTTCGTGTCGAACCGGTTCTCGCGCAGCCTCTCCGTGATCGACGCGGCATCCCTCCAGGTCGTGCACGAGGTTCCCGTGGGCGACGATCCGCACGGCGTGCTGGCGAACCCCTCCGGCGATCGCATCTACGTCCTGAACACGGGGGAGAACTCGATCTCCGTGATCGACGCGCGCAGCTTCCGGGAGGTGCGCCACATGGCCAGCGGGAATGGCCCTTGGTCCCTCGCGCTGCGGCCGGACCAGAGGTCGATCGCGGTGACCAGCGTGCGGCCCCTCGTCTGCGGCCTTGGCGAACCGCACCGCTCCGAGGTGACGGTCGTGTCCACGGGCGACGATCTGGTTACGCAACGCGTGATGGTCGCGGACGCCAACATGCTGGAGGGCGTGACCTCCGTCCCCGGCCGCGACGTGGTCCTCTTCACCCTGATGCGGACGAAGAACCTGGTCCCCATCACCCGTCTCGCGCAGGGTTGGGTGGTCACCAACGGCCTCGGCGTGCTGTCGGGCGACGGCCGCCTGGACCAAGTGCTGCTCGACGAGCCGAACCGCGCCTTCCCCGATCCGGTCGACGTCGCGGCGAGCCCTGATGGCCGCCTCGCCGCCGTGACGAGCGGCGGAGCTGACGAGGTCGTGATCGTGGACATCGAGGCGCTACTCGACGCCATCTCCTCGTCGACCCCGGAGAGCCGGGCGGAGATCTTGCCCAACCACCTGGGGACGAGCAGCCGCTTCGTGAAACGCCGCATCCAAGTCGGAGCCAATCCGCGCGGCGTCGTCTTCTCGCCCGACGGGTGTTTCGTCTACGTTGCCGAGGCTCTCGACGACTCCGTCGCCGTCCTCGACGCGCGGAGTTCCTCCCTCGTGCGCCGGATCGGCCTGGGAGGTCCGGCGAAGGTCACGGCGCTCCGCGCAGGCGAGAGACTCTTCCACGACGCACGGCGCACGCAAGGGCGCCAGTTCTCGTGCCGTAGCTGCCATCCCGACGGCCACGTCGACGGCTTGTCCTTCGACATCGAGGCGGACGGGCTTGGCCTGCACCCGGTGGACAATCGCAGCCTGCGCGGAATCTTCGATACAGCGCCGTTCAAGTGGGAGGGAACGAACCCGACCCTTGACCGCCAGTGCGGCCCGCGCTTCGCGGTCTTCTTCACCCGGCTCGACCCGTTCACGCCGGTGGAGCTCGACGCGCTCGTGCGCTACGTGTCGACGATCGAGCGTCCGTCCAACCCGCACCGGGCGCCGGATGGCCTGAACCTGCAGCAGCGCTTGGGGAAGGCCGTGTTCGATCGGGTCGCCACGAACACGGGTCGAGAGATCCCGCGCGTGAAGCGCTGCTCCACGTGTCACGACGGCGCCTATCGCTCCGCGGCGTCCATCCAGAACGTGGGGACCACGATGTGGTTCGACGCGCCTCTCGATCTTTCCGAGATGGACCTCCACGACGACTACTCCTACGGCCCCCTGGGTGCCGCCTACTTCCAGGACCTGGTCAGCATCGATCGGTCCTTCGACGTCCCCCATCTCACGAACGTCTACTCCAGCCCTCCCTACCTGCACAACGGCGCCGCGGCATCGCTCGAGGAGATCTGGACGCGCTACAACCTCTACGAGAGGCACGGGACCACGCACGATCTCACGCGGCGCCAGCTCAATGATCTCGTCGCGTATCTGATGACGCTCTGACGCGCAGGACTCCTCGGATGCGCCCCACGCCGAATCGCCCGTCCAAGGACCACCGCGCGGCGCGGCTCGCGCTCGCGATCTTCGCGAGCTGCTCGTCCGCCCCCGGTGCGAGCGGGGATGCTCGCGGGCCGGCGGAGGCGCAGGCCGAGACGCTCGCGGATTGGCGCGTTTTCACCACGGAGGATGGGCTGCCGAGCGACAGCGTCCGCGCGCTGCGCCGATTCGGCGATCGGCTGTGGGTGGGCACCGACGCCGGCTTGGCGATGCTCGAGGGGGATCGCTGGCGGAGCTGGACCGGCGCGGAGGGCCTGCCCTGGCCCGCGATCAGCGCGATCGCCGTCGATCCCGCGACGCACGACGTGTGGCTCGGAACCTTCGGAGGCGGCCTCGTCCGTTTCAGCGCCGGGCGCTTCGACCGCTTCAACCAGTTCAACAGCGGCCTGGCCGGCGACCTGGTTTTCGCCGTCGAGGTCGCCGGCCGACGGATCTTCGCCGCGACGAATTCCGGTGTCAGCGCCTTCGACTGGGCAGCCGGGACCTGGGATCTCCACCTCGAGCGGCGGGCGGACGCGCCGGAGACGGCCGTGACCTCGCTCGCGTGGAACGGCGCCGGGGGGCTCTACGCTGCCGCCTGGGGCGAAGGCCTGTGGCTGCTCGACGGTCTCGGAACGGGATCCGACCGACGCGTCGCGCTGCCGGACGCCGGCGAGGAGACGGCGATGGGAATCGCGGCGGCGCAAGGACGGCTGTGGGTCCACACGCCGTCAGGCCTGTGGTGCCTGAGACCCGACGGGACATGGAACGCTCGGCGGAGGCCGGCGGATCTGCCCGGCGTCCCCCGGTGCGTGAGCGTCTCCGACCCCGGAGGAACGTGGCTCGGCGCCGGGAGCAGCCTGTTGAACCTGGCGAGTCGGGAATCCGACGACTGGGTGCGCTACGACTTCGCTCCGGAGGACGGTGTCGCTGGCATCCGCATCCGCTCGATCCGGTCCGGCCGCGGGGCCGAGGTCGGGGTGCTGCCGGCGACCGCGCCGCAGGGGGGGATGCGCTGCCTCGCCTCGGGAGAAGGAGAGGTCTGGGTGGGCACCCCGCACGGGCTGCTCGGCGGGCGCGCGCGTGCGCGCGCAGGCGACTCCGCCGTGAGAGCCGCTGTCCGCCCGATCGCCGCGACGGATGCCATGTCGGCGCCCGCGGAAGGAAGCGTGGTCCTGGAGCTCCTCGGCCCCATCTCGCGCACCGTGTTCCTGCCCGGCACGCACGAGCCCGGCAGCTCCCGCGCGCGCGCGGACTTCGACGCGGCGCAGCTCGCGGCGGATGGGCTGTGCGCCGGAGCCTCCTCCCGCGCGAGGCGGTCCGTCGAGATCCGGCAGGAGTCCACCGGTTTCTACCCGTACGCCTGGGGCACGCCCGAGGACGAGATCGTCGACGTCCTGCGGAAGCACGCACCGGCCGCTTTCGTCGGCTGCATCGAGCCGGGCCAGCGGGTCTCGTCGGCGGTCACGCTGTTCACCGAGATCCCGTTCGTGAACACCTCGCTCCTACCGCCCGCCCTCCACGAGCAGGCCAGCCCGTGGATCTTCCGCTGCCGCATCGACGATCCGCGCGAGGAGGCGCGAGTGATGGACTTCGTGCTCGACTCCCTCGACTGCCGGAGACCGGCGATTCTGCGCACGGGGGATGCGTTTGCCGACATGCACCTCGATGCGTGGAAGGCGCGCGCCCTTGAGCGCGGTTCCCCGCCCGTCGCCGAGGTGAGCGCTGCTCCGGAGGGCCAGGATCCGTCCGACCTGGTATCGGAACTGCGCGCGTCCGATGCCGACGTGCTGCTGACCTGGTGCGACGAGCGCACGACGGCCGATCTCGTGCGCCAGATGCGCGAGCAGGGGATCCATGTGCCGGTCGTCGGGAGCGACCGGATCGTCGTGGCCTCGTTCCTCGCGCGCGCGGGCGGCAATGCCGGCCTCGTTGTGGCGCCGCAGCCCTGCCCGCACCGGCTGGACGCCGCGGCCGAGGCGCAGTTCGTCGAGGGGTATGCCTCGGGCCGGTACGCGAAGGGAGTCCGTGGCGGCCCACCGCCCTCCGCCTGGGCCACCTACCACGCAGTGCGGCACGTGGTCGAGGCCGCGGACGTCGGGGGCGTGGAGCCCGGAGCCCTACGCCGCGCGCTGCAGGAGAGGAGCCGGTGCAGGATCGCGCGCGTCGTCGCGGGACACTGGGAGGTCGTCTCCGGCGACGACCGGTAGCCGGCGCCTGCGTGTCACGCGCTCCGACTTCACCGGCTTCTCGTTCGCTCCGGCTCCGTCCACTCCGGCAGGCCATGCCATTCATCCGTGATCCGGAACCGGCCGACACCTTTCGACGTGCTGTCCCTCCTCAATATCCGTCCGGACCCATGGTGAGCATCGGCTGGGTTTGCGGACCCTACGCGATCCAGCCCACGTCGAGTCCGCTGCGACAGGCCGACTTCATCCGCGACCGCCGGCCAGGAGCCGATAGAGTCCGTGCCCGACGCGCTCGATGTTACCCGCCTTCGCGTGGTAGGTGAGGTGCGGGTCGTCGTAACCGAGCTTCGCCGCCTGCTTCGCGGTGAAGTACCCGCCGCGTTCGCGCGCGAGCGTGTGAAGTTGCTGGATTGCGTCTCGGGTGCGTCGTTTGGGCATCCATGAACCTTCAAGAAAGTTGAAGGATCATGGATAGCCAAGAGGTTGGTCTCCAGCGAGACCGCGAGGGTCCGAACCTCGGTGTCCGAGGTCGCGAAGCGCGCCCTGGATCGTGCAGGCCCCCCACTTGATACAAGGAAGCCTGTCTCCTCGGCCGACCCGGGCCGGACCCACCCCGCGAATTCTCTGCCCCCATGAATCCCTCCACACGGGCTCGCTGCTTCGTCCTCGCCCTGGCGCTCGGCTCGCCTCTCGCAGGCTCCGCATCCGCGCAGCGCTCCATCGGGCAGCGTCCTCCCGCACAGCTCGACGCCTCGGAGATCCTTCACCGCATGCAGAAGCTCGGGGTCGTGGGCAGCGTGCTGTACGTCGGCGCCCACCCGGACGACGAGAACACGAAGCTGATCAGCTATCTGTCCAACGGCCGGAAGGTGCGCACCGCCTACCTGAGCCTGACGCGCGGCGACGGCGGTCAGAACCTGATCGGGTCGGAGCTCGGGGATGCGCTCGGGATCGTGCGCACGCAAGAGCTGCTCGAGGCTCGCAGGATCGACGGCGGCGAGCAGTTCTTCACGCGCGCGGTGGACTTCGGCTACAGCAAGAACCCCGACGAGACCTTCGCCAAATGGGGCCGGCAGGAGGTGCTCGCCGACGTCGTCCGCGTGGTGCGCACGTTCCGGCCCGAAGTGATCGTCACGCGTTTCGCGACCGACGGCAGCGGCGGGCACGGCCATCACACGGCCTCGGCGATCCTCGCGAGCGAAGCCTTCGACCTGGCCGCGGACCCGCGCGCGTTTCCCGAGCAGGTGGCCGAGGGCGTGGAGCCCTGGCAGGCGAAGCGCCTCTTCTTCAACGCCAGCACGTGGTGGAACCCGAAGCTCGCCGAGGAGGCGCAGAAGGATCCGGCGCGCTGGGTGACGGTCGACGTCGGAGGCTTCGACCCGCTGCTCGGCGCGAGCTACACCGAGATCGCCGGGAGGAGCCGCAGCCAGCACAAGAGCCAGGGCTTCGGCGCCGCCGAGACGCGCGGCGAGCAGATCGAGTACCTGCGCCTGGAGAAGGGCGCGAAGCTCGCGAAGCCCGACCTCTTCGACGGCGTGGAGCTCGGCTGGGCGCGCGTGGCCGGCGCCGAGCGCGCGCAGGCTCAGGTGAGCGAGCTCGTCGCCGCTTTCGACCCGCAGGCTCCCGAGCGGAGCGTTACGAAGCTCTCCGCGCTGGTCCGCGTGCTCGACGAGCTCGCCGGATCGAAGGGCCCCGAGCGCGCTTGGGCGCGTTACCAGGCCGGCGCCGCGCGGGAGCTGATCCTGCAGGCCTCGGGCGTCGTGATCGAGGCCACGTCGAACGCGCCGCGCGTGGCCGCGGGCGATTCGCTGACCGTGTCGCTCTCGGCTCTGCAGCGCCGTCCGGGTCCGCCGCTGGAGGTTCTGCGCTTCGTCTCCCCCGCTTCGGAACAAATCCCGATGAAGGAGACGCTGGCCTGCAACCGACCGTCGACCAAGGAGTTCGCCTACGCAGTCGCCGGAGCGCAGACGTTCGATCAGCCGTACTGGTTGGCGGCTCCTCACGATGCGTTGTTCCACCCCGGAAGCGGTGCGCGCGGCATCGAGCCGGTGTCGCCCGGCGCAGCCGTGTTCCGCTGCATCCTGCGTCTCTCCGATGGTCCGAACGAGGGTCCATCCGGCGGTCTGGAGCTCTCCGTCGACTGCCCGCTGATGCAGACGTGGGTCGACCGCGTCGCCGGCGAGCGCACGCGTCCGGTCGTGATCACTCCGGTGGCGTCGATCGAGATCGCGGACGCCGTGGCGATCGTCACCGAGGAGCGCGCCAGCGTGACCGTCGAGCTCTTGGCCCTCCGGGACGACCTCAGCGGCGAGTGGAAGGTCTCCGCGCCCGACGGATGGTCGATCGAGCAGGCGCCGCAACCTGTCGAGCACCTGCGCCGCGGCGAGCGCCGACCAGTTCAGATCGGCCTGCGCCGGACGAAGCAGGCGCTGGGCGGGCCCCTGCACTTCACGTTCACCGGTCCACAGGGCTCGACCGACCGGACGATGCACGTGATCGACCACCCGCACATCCAGCCGCAGACCTGGTACTCGCCCGCCGACGTCTTGCTCGTGCCGCTCGACGTCGCGGTCAGCGTCAAGACGGTCGGCTACGTCGACGGCGCCGGCGACGACGTCCCCGCCGCGCTGAAGCGCCTCGGCATCGCCGTCGAGCGCATCGACCCGAAGAGCGCCTCCGCGGCCGATCTGGATCGATGCGACGCGATCGTCACCGGCATCCGCGCCTACAACACGGTGCCCGCGCTGGCGCGCTTCCATCCGATGCTGCTCGCGTACGTCGAGAAGGGTGGCACGCTGCTCGTCCAGTACAACACGAGCGGCAGCGACCTGGTGATCGACGCGAAGCAGCTCGGTCCCTACCCGTTCGTGTTGACGCGCGATCGCGTGACCGTCGAGGAGGCAGCGCCGACGTTCCTCGCTCCGGCGCATCCGCTCTGGACGACGCCGAACCGGCTCGACGCCGCCGATTTCGCGGGCTGGGTGCAGGAGCGCGGCTTGTACTTCGCCGGGGAGCTCGATCCGAAATACACGCCCTTGATCGCCTGGAACGACCCCGGCGAGAAGCCGCTCCACGGCGGCCTGATCGCCTGCGACTTCGGCAAGGGGCGCTACGTCTACACGGGTCTGAGCCTCTTCCGGCAGCTCCCCGCCGGCGTGCCGGGGGCGTACCGGCTCCTCGCGAACCTGCTTGCGCGCAGGACCGACCGTCGATGAAGGCCCGCGTTCGCGGCGCTCGTTGCAGTCGAGGTCGTTGCACACGATCTTGCTGCACCCGATCTTGTTCTAACGGCCGATGAGTCCGCTCGACTGGGTCATCCTGCTCGGGACGCTGGGCTTCATCGTCGGCTACGGCACGTGGAAGACGCGCCGCGACCAGACGCGCGAGAGCTACCTGCGCGGCGGCACGGACAACCGCTGGTGGGCCGTGGGCCTGAGCGTGATGGCGACGCAGGCGAGCGCGATCACGTTCCTCTCCACGCCGGGTCAGGGCTACCTCGACGGCATGGGCTTCGTGCAGTTCTACTTCGGCCTGCCGCTCGCGATGCTCGTGATCGGCAAGGTGTTCATCCCGCTCTACTACGAGTGGAAGGTCTACACCGCCTACGAGTTCATCGGCCGGCGCTTCGACGGACGGGCGCGCCTGTTGACCGCGGGCCTGTTCCTGGTCCAGCGCAGCATGGCCGCGGGCATCACGATCTACGCGCCGAGCATCATCCTCGCCAAGGTGCTGCACTGGCCGCTCTCGTGGACGTGCGTGTTCATCGGCGCGCTGGTGATCCTGTACACGACGACAGGAGGCGCGCGGGCGGTGGGCGTCACGCACAAGCAGCAGATGGCGGTGATGATGCTCGGACTCGCGACGGCGTTCGGGCTGACGGTCCATGCGCTGAGCGGCACGTTGAGCTTCGGCGAGAGCCTCAGGACCGCGGGAGCCCTCGGCAAGCTGCACGTGATCGACCTCTCCTGGAAACCCGACGACAGGTACACGCTCTGGAGCGGGTTGATCGGCGGGTTCTTCCTGCAGCTCTCGTACTTCGGCACGGACCAGAGCCAGGTGCAGCGCTACCTCGGCGGAGAGACGATGGATCAGGCGCGAAAAGGCCTGTGGATGAACGGAGTGCTCAAGATCCCGCTGCAGTTCTTCATCCTGCTGACGGGCGTCCTGGTCTTCATCTTCTACCTCTTTCATCCCGCACCGCTGCACTGGAACGAGGCGAACCTCGAGGCCGCGAGGAAGCTGGACGCCACGTCGCGGACGAGCGATCTGGAGCGCAGCCACGCGGAGACGATGGAGGAGCGCAAGCACCTCGCCGAGCAGCTCGTCGGCGCCTGGCGGAGCGAGGATTCCGTGAAGGCGCAGGCGTCGCTGGCCGGGCTCGCGGACGTGGATCGGCGCGACGTCGAGCTGCGGAGCCGATTCCAGGCGCGCCTCGGCGAGCTGCTCCCCAAGGCCGAGCCGAACGACAAGGACTACATCTTCATCTCGTTCATCATGGATCACTTGCCTGTGGGAGTGATCGGCCTCCTCCTGGCGATGATCTTCTGCGCGGGGATGAGCAGCACGAGCGCGGAGCTCTCCGCGTTGGCGACGACGAGCACGGTCGACGTGCTGCGGCGTTCAGGCAGCCATTCGGCAGAGGCTGCCGGGGAGCCAGGGGCAGCAGAGGCGCGCAGCGAATCGGCGCAGGTGCGCGCGACGCAGGTGGCGACGGTGCTGTTCGGCCTGGTCGCGCTCGGGTTCGCGGCGCTGTTCTCGCTGTTCGAGAACCTGATCCAGGCGGTCAACATCCTGGGCTCGCTGTTCTACGGCACGATCCTCGGCATCTTCCTGGTGGCGTTCTTCGTGAAGCACGTGCGAGGCACAGCCGTCTTCGTCGCCGCGCTGGTCGCAGAAGCCGTGATCCTGACGATGCACTTCACGGGGGTCGAGGTCGCGTTCCTTTGGTACAACCTGATCGCCCCGGCGATCGTGGTCGCGCTCGCCGTCGCGATCCAAGCCGTGTTGCCCGAGACGCCCGCATCCGCCCCGACGTCCTCGACACAACCCTGACGGGCGCGGCCTCGCCGCACTCCCGACGCTCGCGGCCAAAACGCAGCCCTTTCACGCGCGGCCAGAGGGTCGTGCAATCCAGGCCGTTCGTGCCTAGAATTCGCGCCCATGACACACCCGATCCTCTTCGCCGCGTTCCTCGCCGTCGCCTCCCCCATCCTCCCGTCGAGCTCGAGCGCCCAGCCGAAGCAGGACAAGGAGATCGAGTTCCCCCAAGCCAGCCCCGCCGCCTCGTTGAAGCAGCGGATCGGCCTGACCGACGTCGAGGTCGAGTACTCGCGGCCGAGCGTCAAGGGCCGGAAGATCTACGGCGGACTGGTGCCGTACGGCGAGGTGTGGCGCACGGGCGCGAACACGGCGACGAAGGTCACCTTCAGCGGCGACGTGAAGCTCGAAGGCACGGCGGTTCCCGCGGGGTCCTACGCGCTCTTCACGATCCCCGGCGAGACCGAGTGGACGGTGATCCTGAGCAAGGTCACCGGGCAGTGGGGTTCGTACTCGTACGCCGAGAAGGACGATCTGCTGCGTGTGAAGGTGAAGCCCGTCGCGATGCACGATCCGGTGGAGACGATGAGCATCTCGGTGGAGGAGCTGCGCGACGATTCGGCGCGGCTCGCGATCACGTGGGAGAAGACGCGCGTGGCGATGAAGATCGAGACGGACCTCGTCGCGGTGCTCGTGCCGAAGATCAAGGCGGCGATGGCGGCGGAGGGGAAGAAGCCGTACTTCTCGGCGGCGATGTTCTATTACGAGCACGAGATGGATCTGAAGCAGGCGCTCGCGTGGATGGATGAAGCGCTCAAGGAGAAGCCGGACGCGGTGTGGATGGTCTATCGGAAGGGGCTGATCCAGGCGAAGGCTGGGGACAAGAAGGGGGCGATGGCTTCGGGGCAGGAGGCGTTGGGGTTGGCGAAGAAGGCTGGGGGGTCGGTGGGGGCGGAGTACACGCGGCTGTCGGAGGCGTTGATCGCGAGCGTGAAGTAGCTGTCCGTCCCGATCATCGTCAACTTGTTTGACCTGACCACATCACCAGACAGCAGACCCGAACCCTGAGGCCGAGCGCACAACCCGAGCGCTACTGCTCTAGGGCTCCCGGAGACCCAGCGAGGGGCGGGAATTGGATAGCAGGACCCCGCTACTCTTTCTCGAAGCCGTGACTAGTGAACTTCAGGGTCCGGCTGTTTTCGGTGACTGTGCGCACGACATGCTCCGGGGCTCCGGATGGCATCTCCGCCTCGATCTCCAAGGTGACCCGAATCGTCGAGCCCACGAGGCCGCCGAGGTGCGACACGACCTCGTCGGCGATGCGTCCCGCGTCGCGGCCGACACGCCTGGGGTCGAGGGTGATGCTGCCGTGGAACCGCTTCGGCCCGGGGGCGGGAGCCCCCTTGCCGTCGTCGGCCTTGTGGGGACCTGTGTCACCACTCTCGGTCGAGGAGCTCCTGTCCGTCGTCGTCGTCGTTCGATCCTGTCTCGTAGGGGGCGCCTCGGCATCGAGTTGCTTCCTGGCCACGTCCGGCCGTACGAGGATCCCTGCGTCCCCGTCGCCGATCCCGACACGTTGCCCGCCGCGTAAGCCGCGGTAGCGGCTCGTCGCCTGGTCGAAGCCGTCCGCGTATGCGAAGGACTCCTTCTCCCAGGTAAGGAGCGCCAAACCGTCGGCGATCGCCCCGCGCAGAACAGCTGTGTCCGAGAGCCGAGGCAGGTAAAGGTAACGCGCGAAGTCCTCGGAGAGCTGCTTGATCGAGACATGGTCGCCGCGCCACAACGGAACTCGATCGAGCTCCATTCGTAGGCGCGTGCCCGCGAACGCCGTCACGAGCAGCTCGTCGTTCCTAAGCTTCTTGCTTGCCCGCACCGCAAGTGCGTCCTGCCCCGTGAGCCGAAAGGCCTGGAACTCCGTCATGGCCTTCGGGGAACTCTGCACCGGCACGAGCAACCATTGATAGGCCTCGGGCAGGCGTCCCGAGACGGCTCCATCGGCAGACGCCTTCTGCGTCTCGGCTTGTCTGACCTGATGCGGCGTGAGGTTGAGCGTGTCCTTCTCGGTCAGGATGGACTCCCACGCGAGGTAGCGCCGCACCGCCTCGTCGAGATCCTGAAGGCGAGCGTGATCCACGGCGAGGAACACGAGCGTGTTCCGGAACAGGCGCGGCGCTCCGCCTCGGCTCTCGAGGATCGCCTTCGCGGCCAACTCGGCGCGGTTCCCCGCCTCCTTGCTGTACGGATGATCGATTCCAAGGACAACGAGGCGCGCATCCATGTCGTCGGGAACGTCCTGCCCGGAGTGCGGAACAGGGTGTACCCGCTCGAAGTCGCCGGTCTTGCGCAGGTCGGTGCGGATGCGCTTGTCCATCTCCTGCACGACCGCGTCCGGGTTGCGGCGGAGCTGCTCCGCGCGGTCCTCGGCGACCTTCGTCACCGTCGGCTGGGTCGAGTACCAGTAGCGAGCGCCGTCCTGGTAGAGATAGGTAGCCGCCGTCGCGAGCCGCCGGAGCGCGTCGCCGAAGATGGCCGGCGACTCTCCGGGCATCACGCACCCGAGCTTCACGCGCCGATCCTCGATCCCTCGATGGGCCGCCGTTCCCGTCGGCGCAGACCCGAGGTAGATCGTGCGGGCGACGCGTCGGCAGGCCGCGTACTTCCCTAGGTTTGGCACCTCGCCGTCGATCCGAAGCGGCAGCGCGTTGGGGCCATCGACGTCCCTCTCGATCACCGGTACCCAGTTGTCCGAGAGGTACCGCGTCAACTCGAACTGCACGCGCGGGTCGTCGATGGAGATGTTCGCAGGGAGGATCAGCGGGTTCTTGTCGCCTTTCTCCCACAAGCTGTGAATCACCGCCGCCATCAGGCGCAGCACGCCGCGCGTGCGCTGGAACTTCACGAGCGTCGACCAGTCCGTGTAGAGCCGGTCGAACACCTCGGGATGGATAGGATAGGCCGCCTTGAGACGCTTCTCGTAGTCGGAGTCGCGGCACTCGGGCGGGAACTCCTGATGCTGTGTCCGGTAGAAGTCGTAGAAGGCACGCGCCACGGTGTCGCGCGCCACGAACTGCGCCTGATCGACGAGCGGCTCGAAGAGCCGCCGCCTCACGATCTCGAAACCCTCCTCGGCACTCGCAGGCCGCCACGACGCCTCCACGCGCCCCACGACGTTGCGCAGACGGGTGAGCGCCGCGCGCCCTCGCTCGCCGCCGACCTCCACATCGTCGGCCACTGCGTGGGGCGAGCCGGTGGTGTCCGAGGCGGGCAGGCTGATGACGAGCAGGCACGCCTTCGCGAGCTTGGCCGACTCGGTGAGCGCCTGGGCGAATGTGAAGTGGGTCTCGAAGCTCCCTGCCGGCAGATCGCTCTGGTCGTGGAGCTGCCGCGCGTACGCCACCCACTCGTCGATCAGGATGAGGCACGGCCCGTACTGGTTCATGAGCTCGCGCAGCACATCGCCAGGACTGGTCGCCTTCTCGTCGTCCGCCTGGATGCGCGAGAACGCCTTCTTCGCCTCCTTGGCTCCTCCAGCTGCATTTCCGAGCTGCCAAGCGAGCTCGCCCCACAGTGTGCGCACGATCGTCCCATCGGGCTTGGTCACCGGATTGCCGGGCGAGATCCTGTTGCCGACCAGCACGACGCGCTTCACGGGCGAGAGCTTCGTCACCTCCGCGTCCTTCAGCACCGCATCGATCCCCGCAAGATCACCGGGAGCCGTGCCCGAGAAGAGGTGGTAGAGCGCGAGCATCGAGTGGGTCTTGCCGCCGCCGAAGTTGGTCTGCAGCTGCACGACCGGGTCGCCACCGTCTCCAGCCAGCCGCCGGACCGCACCGGTGAGCAGCTGCTTCAAGCTCTCGGTCAGATAGGTGCGCCGGAAGAACTCCGCAGGCTTCTTGTACTCGTCGGAGCCCTCGCCCATCTGCACTTGCCAGAGGTCTGCCGCAAACTCCGCCTGCTGGTAACGGCCGCTGGCCACGTCCTTGTGCGGGTTCACGACCTCGCGCCAGGGCTTGAGAGTCGCCGAGGCCTGGCTCTCGATGGCCGTGCCGGCGCTCCGACGCTTCTCGCTGCGCACCTGCTCGTCGAAGCGGACGCGCAGGAGCTCCATCTTCATCTTCTCGATCTCGTCCGCCTGCGGCGCCGAGACGGCCGTGACGAGCCGCCCGGCCGAGTCGAGGGCGCGGTAGGAGTCGTCAGTCGAGAAGGGCTCCTGGTGCGCCCAGCGGTTGCGCACGTCGCGCAGCTCGCTGACGAGCGTGCGCTCGGCCTGGCCGAGGGTCTTACGGAACACGACGTTCCACTGGTTCCACATGACGGCGAGCATCGCGGCGACGTCCCAGCGCGGCTTGTCCTCGGTGCCGAACAGGCTGGCCTGAGATTCACTGACGGCCGCCTTCGCCTGCTCGAACCAGAGCTGGGCGTGCTGAGCCTTCATCTCCCGCTCGACGAACGGGCGCAGGCCATCCTTGAGCAGGTCCAGCGCCTTGCCGACACGCTCGTGGTTGCTGATCGCCATACCCTGCCCCTACAGCCTCTTCTTCCACTCGGCCAGTGCCGTCACGATTGCTTCGTCGAGCCACTTGAGGAAGCGCTTGCGCTGTGGCCCGACGTTCTCCTCGGCAACGAAGAGCAGCGGCTCCTGCGGAAGCAAGGTGAAGCTGGCCGAGGCCATCTCATCTGAGACCTTGTCCCGGTGGACCAGGAATGCACCCGTCATGCAGCTGCCGGGGGAGGGATTGCCCACGAAGTGCAGGACGACGATCAGATCGGTCAGGCCTCCATCCTCGAGCTGCAGCCGCGTCCAGGCTCTGGGCTCGCGAGTGTCCGCCCAGTAGCGACGCTTTTTCGCCATCTCAATGATCTGCTTTGTCCAGTAGTGCTCGTCGCTGATTTCCGAGCGCTTGGTGCGAGTGCGCACACCCGGCACCGAGTCTTCGACCTCGGCAGCAACCCGCTTGAGAACCTCGATGGCTCGGTCGGCCAGGTCGGTAATCCGACCGGCCATCATCTTGCGCTTGTCCGCATCGATCTTGAGACGCGCTGCGACCTTGGATCTGGCGGCGGCGAGCACGGCCTTGCGCTCGCTTTCGAATCCGATGACCTCTTCCGCTGCGGAGATGGCCTGGATGATGGCGCGCTGCTGGCACTCGGTGAAGAAACGCACCAGCGGTTCGAGATCGCTCTGGTCTGCCGCCCGCAATGACGGCATGTACGTCTGGTCGCGATCGCTGCGGTCGACGACGAGTGGAAACAAGCCAGCTCGGATGAAGTCGATGCTTGCCAGCGCTCGGGCAATCCGACCGTTCCCGTCCTGGAATGGATGGATCTGTGTGATCGAGTGGTGAAGCCAGGCGCTCCGTACTTCCGGGAGGTCTTTGGGCAACTGGTTGTAGATCGCGACCAAGCGCTCCATCTCGGAGGCAACCTGCTCAGGCGGACAGTACTCGTGCAGTCGACCGTCTGGCAGGGTGGGACTGTTCGGGAGCAGTTTGTAGATGCCATGCTCGAAGGGGATCTCGATGAAGCGCTGCAAGGGCCCCTGCTCGCGCGCTGTCACCGTATCCTGGTGCCGACACAGCAGCGTGTGCAGTGCCTTGATCCAACCGGGAGTGAACTCCCTCGTCCCTCCGATGAGGTCCATCACCATCTGAAGGCCCTGACGGTGGTCGTTGAGAATCTCGATGAGCCGCTGCGGCTTGGTGTCCGTGTCCGTGTGATGGATCAGGTTGGCCTCGAAGCCCTTGTCGATCAGTAGCTGCGTTGCCCCGAGGCTAAGGTCGTAGACGCGCTCGATGATCCCGGTCTCGATGCTCCAGCTTCGAGCCAGCTTCTCCCAGAACACTTGTTTGACACCGGTCTCCTCGAGCCGCCCCTTCTGCTTCCGCCACAGTTCTTCGAAGGCTCGAAGCTCGGGCACCGCAAGCCGCTCGGGAGACTTCGGGGGTTCTAGGGGCTTCCAACGGTAGGCGTACTCGGGGCTCATTGACGATCCTCCGTGTGATCATCCGAAGAGATCCGCCTGGACCTCAGGGGCAACCGGCGACGCGGCAGCTAGCCGCATGATCTCGGGCCAGCTCTGGACGAGACCGTTGTAGGAGAGCGCCTCCGACGCGCGCTTCTTGCGCTCGCAGAGGGTGTAGAGCCGGTACGCCAGCTCGCGGGCGATCTCGGCCTTGCTGCCGAGTTTGGTGACCAGCTCCGCTCCAGCGCCCTCGCCGCCGGCCTCGAGGACGCGGATCATGTGGTGCACCATCTCCCACGCCGTGAGTCGCGAGTCGGTCGCCGGGTCCCAGCCGGCCGGTAGTTCGCTCGGTGTCAGCAGCCGCACCTTGCCGTGCTTCGATTCGAGGATGCCGGCCTCCCTCATGCCGTCGACACTCGTGTTCTTCGCGCGGGCGAGCACATCTGCCACGCCGAACTCGCCCTCGTTGAATCCCGACTGCTCGAACCACGTCAGCGCCCAGCGGCTGTCGGCGTCGAAGTCGCCCTCCTGCTCTGCCAGCGCCTCGTCGAGCGTCTGGTTGATGAGCGCCAGCGCCTCCCGCACGCCGACAGGCTTCCCCTCGGCGTCGAGCACCTTGGAGAAGCCGGTGTAGACCGCCATGCCCGGGCCGATGGCCGCCTGCGCGAGGTCCACGGGCGCGATGTTGCCACGCTGGAGGTGGGCGAGTGCCCTCGGCAGCATGGCCTTGAGCGCGGCGACGAAGTCGCGGCGCGTGGCGGTGGGCGCGTCAGCGGCGCGCGGGCGGCAGACGAGGATGATGCTGGAGGCAAGGGCGTTGGTGCCCGAGCCAATCATGCGATTGCTAAGCTCCGTGCGCATCGGCCAAGTGCCGCTAATCGCGAACCCGGCGCGGATTACCGCGTCGAGAAAGGTCTCCCAACCGGTGCTGGACGTCCCCTCAGCGGTCTCGGTTTCGGACTGCTTGAACGCGTAGTAGATGGTCACCGGGAAGGCGGGGTGCCCCTGCTCGGCGAGTCGATGCATTGCCTGCGTCATGCCGTCGAGGAAGAAGGATTCGGCCTTCTCCTTGCTGCCGTGTCGGTAGGGCGTGGCGACCAGCTCCTCCGCCTTCGGCACCGCGAGCGTGGCGAAGAGGTCTGGGAAGATGGGCCGTAGCGAGCGGCGCAGCCAGACGTAGAAGAAGTCCGACAGGTCGGCGTAGCCGATGTTGTCATAGTAGGGCGGGTCCGTCGCAACGACCCGACCCTGACTCCAATCCTGTTGCGTGGCATCGATCTGTGACGCCGCTCCAGATGCGGCAGCTGATAGCGCGGTGTTGATGACCTTGGCTATCCACCCCACTGCATCCAACAGATTACCGGACGACGGGCTGAAGGGATTGCCTTCGACGTAATCCCACACCATCGGCAAGGCCTGACGTCCGAACGTGTTTGCGATCTTTTCGGCGTATCCACTGGGGTTCGGATCCCAGCGGCAGAGGGATGAGTGCCGGTCAGCCATCCGACTACCAGAGAATCCCAAGTACAAGGTCACTGCATCGGCGTACGCCTGGGCGACGGTGCTGTCGGCGGCGTGGGACCTGCCCTCGTTGATCAGGTCCGAGGAGAGCGCGTCGCATTTCACTCGATCGCGCGCCTCCTGCACGAAATTTGAGAAAGTCGTCAGCGCCACGAGCTGGCGGGGGGTGAAGAGGTCGCCCCACGAAGTCAGGCCGTAGGGCGTGCAGTTTCCGCCAGTCATTCGGGTCGCGATCTCGCCCTCGGGTCTCCACGAGGGCTTCGCCTGTCTTGCCACCGCTTCATGCTCTGCCGTAGGGGCGAGATAGACGCGTCCGCGCTCGCCCTCCGCGACAATCGCCATCAGGCGCGCGCCCATGCGTCCATCCTTGCCTTCGGTCTTGATGTATTCCCCAGAGATGGGAGTGCCCGACATCAGGCAAGCGAAGTTCGCCCGCGCCAGCTTGGTTCCGTTCCTAGCCGCCTCCGCGTCCTTCGGCTTGCCCACCTTCACCCTGAACCGATAGCCGCCGTTCTCGATCACCGGCTCGACGTACGCCTCCTTGCCCACCTTGGTGGAGAGCATGAAGGTCGCGGCGAGCGGCACGTCCACCTGTGCGAAGGCCGGGTTCGGACTCTTCACCGTCCGCGCCCAGAGCCAGGCGATGACGGTGAGCTTCCGACCCACGAGCGGCTTTAGATCCGGCCGCTCCTTCGCCATTTCCGCCGTGACCTCGATCTTCGGATAGAGATGCCCGATCCGCTTCTCGGCCTCGTCGCGCATCCACTTGCCGTAGTAGCGCACGTCCTCGGCGAGCCCTTGTGCACCGCCCCAGCTCTTTTCGATGAGCCGCTTGTCCTTCCGCGCCTGCGGGTTCACCGGTGGACGCCCGGCGAACTTCGGCGGGATCTCGATCATCGCCTTGCAGATCAGGACGGCCACCGGGTTGAGGTCGCTCGCGTAGCTCTCGAGCCCCAGCCGCTGCGCCTCGAGCGGTAGCGATCCGCCGCCGGCGAATGGATCGTGGAAGGCAGGGAGCTTGTGCCGGTCGAACAGCTCCTTCGCGCGCGGGTGGTCGGCGTTCTCGGCGCAGGCGCGCCGCCAGCTCTCCCAGATCTCGTCTCGCGCCTGCTGGAGCACCGTCTCGTTCGTGGTGTTCTCCCACAGCACGAGGTCCTCGATGATGCGGAACAGCCGCTGGCGCTCCTTCTCCTGCGCCTTCTCGGTGGGGAAGAGGTCCGGATGCGCCGACGGATCGTCCACCATCTGCGCGAAGATCACTGCCCGGGCTGCCGCCAGGGGCCGCCGCGCCCACCACAGGTGCAGAGTGCTCGGGTGGCCGTGGCGGATCGACTTCTCCCTCGCCGAGGCCTTGTTGATCGCCTCGAGCGGGAGGGCGACTTCGATCAGCTTCTTGCGGTCCTTCATGACCCTGTAGTCGCGGAGTGGGCTCGGCAACGCGCCATATAAGAGCCCTCTGCCCAGGGACCTGCGTCGAAATGGCGCATGACTATGGCGCAAGAAGTCACTCTCGGCTTGGTCAGGCGCGCCATATCAGCCGCCCTCATTCGCGAACGACCGGACTGCGTGCTTCCGTCTTCGAAATCGAGCACGGCCTAGCCGCTGGAGATCGTTCGACTGCCGCTTCAGCCCGTCCCTTGAGCACGCGTGAAGGAACTGCTTCGGCTTCGTGCCTTGGAAGTGACTCATGAGGCGTGTCATAGCGGGGGAAACTCGAAGTGCTGGTGGTCACCCCAGTCACGGCAGAGCGATCCCGCAACGGTCTGCGATGCGACCTGCAAGGTCACGGAAGTCGTGGTAGCAGGTCTGCACCGCGGTCGCGTGCCCGCCGATCGCACCGTCAGCGGGCTTGAGGAAGAACATCGGCTTGCGCGCCTCCTGCGCCAGCGGCATGAGACTCCGGTAGTGCTTCAATTGCGCCAGACAGTGCGGGTCCTTCTCGACGGTCACGGCCGCGTTGCTGCCCTCCTCCAGAACCGCCTCGCGATAGACCCCGGGGATACGCCCCATCCACTTTGCGTAGGCCTTGACCGGACGATCCAGCCGCACCGCGTGCTGCATCACGACGTACCCCGCGGGCATCATCCGCCCTTCGGGCAGGTCCAAGTCAGGCACGGACCGCTTCTCCAGGCGCTCCGCCCAACCATTCCGCCACTGCCGGAGCGTCGGTCCGAGGTTCTTCAGACCCTGCAAGGAGTACAGATCCGGAGCCAGCGGAATGGCCACGTGCTCGGCCGTTACGAGCGCCGCTCGGTTGAGTGCTCCCAGGTTCGGCCCCACGTCGATGAGGACGACAGTGGCCTCGCGCGCCCGCGCGGCTCGCTCGATGACGCGCCACAGAGCCGAGAGCACGCGGAAGGCGCGTGGCTTGCGGTCGAGGCAGTCGGACCATTGGCTGCTCAGCTCGTCTTCTGAGGCCGAGAGCTTCAGATCCCCGACCAGGAGACCGAGCGCCGGGGCGATGTCCTCGACATGCGGTTGGGCCACGTCGCCCGTTCCCTCGAGGAGAGGTTGCAGCGCGCCGAACAGGGTCTCGGCGTGATCTCCGTCGGGCCAGAGGCTCTCGAGGCGGTCGTCCTCCAGGAACATGCTCGTCAAGTTCGCCTGCGGATCGAGGTCAGCGGCGAGGACCGACAGTCCGAGATCCGCGTACATCCAGGCCAAGTGGTAGACCAGCGAGGTCTTCCCGACACCGCCCTTGTTGTTGAAGAAAGCGATCGTCTTCATCGCGCCGCCCTGACGATGACGCCTACGTGAGACGGTTGCACCACAAACTCGGGCGGCGGGTTGCCGCTCGCCTCGAGTTCCCTTCGGGCAATCGCGATTCCGACACCGAAGCGCTGAACGAAACCCAGGATGCGCAAGGCTTCGGCGAGATTGGGGTTGCGGTAGTCCGCGATGCCGGGTTGGCCGAAGTTCTCCTGCGTGACAGAACCATACGGGCCGCCAGGGCTCGTGACCTCGATCCTGTCGTCATACCAAGTCACACGCACCGGAGCGTTGGTTGCTTCATACGCGCGGTGCATGACCGCGTTGCGCACGAGCTGCTGGAGGGCCGCAATCGGGTACAGCGCCTGTCGCTTCTCCTTCGGGCCGCTCGTGACATCCACTTCGATGCGGTTGTGAGCTCCGAGCTTCTCGTCGACTCTCCGGAGCACCTCCGCCACCGTGCCATCGATCACCTGCTCGTCCACAATCGGGTCGGTGAGCTGGCCGCCGGCAATCCTCAGGAACTGGACGTACGCGCCGGGGATGAAGTCACGCGTCCGAGTGCCGAGCACGAGGATGCCGAGCACCGTTGGAGTCGGCTCCTCGACAGCTACGATCATCTTGGTCGCAGCGAGACGCTGCTCGTAGCTCCGGTCATTGGCCGCGAGGATCTCGCGAGCGATGGCCGCAGGAAGATACTCGTCCTCGAACCTGCGTCGATCGAGGTCGGAGACCGAGGCCGAGGGTGACGCCTGCACGTCGAATGGACGATCCCGGTGACGACGCTTCTCGCTCAGGATGCGCTCGTCCTGCGCCGAGGCGATCCCTCTGCGCGGGCCGATGCGAATGTGGATGCGCCCGTTGAATCGAACCGGCGGCGAGTCCGAGGGCTGCACGATGATCACGCTCATCTCGGCTCCGCGCAGCGTGCGCCGATCGACAGTCATCGTGGGCGGCGGACCGATGTTGCCGTCGGTCTTGATGTCGGCAAGCTGTCGGAGCAGCTCGTCCGTGATAGAGAGGCCCGACGGGGTCCCGTCGTTCTTGGCGCCTACGAAGACAACCCCTGGCCTCCGGTGGTCAGGGAGGTCATTCGAGAAGGAGCAGACTGCTTCCCGGATCTTCGTGGGTGCATCACCTTTGAGAGACTCCTTGCGCTCCACCAAGTCAGACTCGGCGACGGTAAGCATGCTCTCCAGCTCGCCATCCGTGTACGTGATCGTGGGACTCATTGCGGGGCCTGGGACCTCTCGATCAACTCGCCGAAGTCGTAGTTGACGCTCGTCACCCCAAAGTCTGGCTCGCGCTGGAAGGGGTGACGCACGTAGTGGGCACGGTAGGTTCCGTGCTCGTGGAATTCCACGATGGCAAGGATGAAGTCCTCGGGCTTGTTGAGCGAGTAGAGAATTTCGTTCTTCGTCACCGTGATCGTGGCGGCGCCCGCGGCGCGTCCCTTCACCTCGATGAAGCGCAGGCGCCCGGTGCCAGAAACACGGCTCTCGATGTCGTACCCGAGCTTCTCCACTTCGCGATCGGTCGGCTCGAAGCCGAGGCTCTTCTCGATCTCCATGACGACCGCGCGCGCTCGTGCAGCGGATGCCTGCGTGTCGGTCGGTGTCTCTGGGCTCGCCGTAGTCTTCCCAACCATTGCTGCCAACAGCCCCGCAGGCACGACCAGAAGCCCCCCGAGTATCACGGGCGGCAGCGGCGAGAGCTGGCGTTCGAGCCTCAGGTCCTCGAGCCGCTTCTCGAGGCGGGCCTGGAGCGCGTCGGCCCGCTTCGTCGCTTCTCCCGAGTTGAGGCGAGCGTTCGGCTTGCCGCCTTGCTCCTGCAGCCTGAGCTGCTGGGCCCTGTGGTCCCAGTAGGTGATCTCCTTTGTCAGCCGCTCCTTTACCGCGGCTTCAGTCTTGGCAATGAGATCGAGCCTGCGGGAAGCGACCTCTCTTACGTGCTCGGGCACGACCAGCGCGACAGCGTGGTCTTGCGCCTTCTTCTCCAGCTCGCGCCCGATCCATGCGCATTCGGGACGACCGAGGATCGCTTCCACGACCGGTTCGGCGGCCGTCAACGGACGGTAGTCGAGGTACGGGGCGTAGTGCAGGTGCCGTGCGTTGCCATCGGCGTCCAGCTCGACGTAGAGCATCCGCTTCGAGACGACGCGCTGTTCGCCTGAGCGCGTCCGGCTCGCGTCCTGGATCGCGTGCTCCAGATAGAAGAGCACGCGCGGGCGCGTCCCGAGATCGCGCTCGTCCACCAGCACCGCGCCTCGGCGGAGTAGGTCGCGATGGCGCTCGAGCGTGATGTCGATCAGGGAATCGAGGAGCGCGTGGCCCGGACAGACAAAGGCCGCGAGGGGTTGGCCTTGAGGCGCGATCAGCGACTTCTCGAATGTGATCCGCTCGTAGCGCGGGAGCACCGTCTCCCCGGCGCCGATCAGCCGGTCGCGGCTGCGCACGGGCGCGGGGACGTGCGTCAGCTCATAGCGGCGCGGCTCCCGCTGCTTCGCGGATCCCCCGAGGCGTTGGAGGGCTTCGAGAAAGAAGGACTCGATGAAGTGTGGTTGCAGCCGCCGGGCCTCCGCGCGTTCCATGTCCTCGCGAATGCGATGGACGCGGCTCGCGTCCATGGAGTCTTGGGCCAAGGCGCGCTCCTCGATGAGGTCCTGGAGTCGGCTCGGGTCGAAGGCGTTCGCGACTACCTGCGTCAAGCGCGCGCGGACCTCGGGGCGTTCGCCGTAGCGGACCGCCTCGATCAGGAGATCGCGCAGGGGCTTGCCCTCGAACTGGAGCTTGCCCATCACGTCGAACACCTGGCCGCCGAGCGCGGCGCGTGCTTCGCCGAGCTTTTCTAGGAGCGTCCGGTAGACGTCGCCCTCGCGCGTCTCCTGCGCGACGAGGTTCCACAGATGGCAGACCTCCGTCTGGCCGATGCGGTGGATGCGTCCGAAGCGCTGCTCGATGCGGTTGGGATTCCACGGCAGGTCGTAGTTGACCATCAGGTGAGCGCGCTGCAGGTTGATGCCTTCGCCGGCGGCGTCCGTGGCGAGGAGAACTTGGACGTCCGGGTCGTGCCTGAAGGACTCCTGGGCCTTCATGCGCTCCTCCCGGCCTATGTCGCCGTGGATGATGACGATCGCTTCTCGGCGGCCGAGCAGCGTGCCGATTCGAGTCTCGAGGTATCGCAGGGTGTCGCGATGTTCGGTGAAGACGACGAGCTTCTGGTGCGGGGAGGCCTTCGGGGCCGCGATCCGATCAGACCCGTACGGTGCTCGCTCGGCCGCGCGGTCCGCGATCGCAGCGGGGGTGAAGATCTCGCCGAGCAGCGACGCGAGCTCCCGCCATTTCGTGTCCGTCCCGCTTCGCCGTACCGTGAGCGCGAGAGTCTCGAGGCGCAGCAGCGTCTCGATCTCCGCCCGCAGCTCGGCGATTGTGCGCGCAGCGGTCGCCTTGTCGAGGACCTCTTCCTCGACGGCCTGCACCTCGCTGTCCGGTGCCTCCTCGAGGTCTTCCACGTCCTCGGCGTCGAGAACCGGGATGCCGGCCTCGATGGCCAGCGCGGGATCCGCGCCGCGCTGAAGCAGTTCGAGCTCGCGGAGTCGGCTCTCCAGCCGCTCGCGTCGCCGGTGGAGCGACTGGTAGATGGCTTCCGGGGATGAGGCGAGGCGCCTCTGCAGGATCGTGAGAGCGAAGCCGACGGTGCCGCGTCTCTTGTCGTTCTGGAGGGCTTCGGCGCGGTTGAACTCGTCGCGCACGTACTCCGTGACTTCCTTGTAGAGCCTCGCCTCAGGATCGGAGAGCTTGTACGGGACCGTGTAGGCGATGCGCTCGGGGAAGAGAGGCGTGGCGTCGAACTTGAGGAGGTTCTCCTTGACCATTCGCCTCATCAGGTCGGAGACGTCCGCGACGTGGACCCCGTCGCGGAAGCGACCCTCGAATCGGTCGCCGTCGAGCAGTGCCATGAAGAGCTGGAAATCCTCTTCCTTCCCGTTGTGCGGCGTCGCCGTCATCAGCAGGAAGTGCCGGGTCAGCGTCGAGAGGAGCTGGCCAAGCTTGTAGCGCTTCGTGTGCTTGATCTCGCCACCGGTGTAGGTGGCTGACATCTTGTGGGCCTCGTCGCAGACGACGAGATCCCAGCGGCAATCGGGAGCTTGAAGCTTCGCCTGAACGTCCTCGTCGCGGGAGAGCTTGTCGAGGCGGGCGATCGCGAGGTTTGTCTCGAGGAACCAGTTGCCGGTGCGAGCAGCCTCGAGCTTGTCGTTGGTCAGGATGTCGAAGGGCAGGTGGAAGCGTTTGTTGAGCTCGTCCTGCCACTGCTCGGCAAGGCTCCCGGGACAGACGACGAGGCAACGCTGCAGGTCGCCGCGGGCGATCAGCTCCTTCATGAAGAGCCCAGCCATGATCGTCTTTCCCGCGCCGGGGTCGTCGGCGAGGAGGAAGCGCAGCGGCTGGCGTGGGAGCATTTCGTCGTACACCGCCGTGATCTGATGGGGCAGCGGGTCGATCAGCGAGGTGTGCACCGCGAGCACAGGATCAAAGAGGTGCGCGAGGCGGATGCGGTGCGCCTCCGATACGAGCCGGAAGAGACCGCCGTCACCGTCGAAGCTCCATGGGCGGCCCTGCTCAACGACTTCCAGGCGCGGCTCGTCGTGGCGGTAGAGGAGGGTGTTGGCGACCCGGCCGGACGGATCCTTGTAGGTGAGTTCGAGGGCCTCCGAGCCGAACCAGTTGACGCCGACGACGGAGATGAGGGCATCCGGCAGGATGCCACGGACGGCGGCGCTGGGGCGGAGGTCTTCGAGCTTGACCACAAGGAGAGGCAGGCGCAGTACGGGAAGGGCGCCGCATGTTACTCCCTGACTCCCTCCGGGTCCTCCAGCTGATCGTGTGTCCGCTGTGGTCCGCGAGTCATGTGAGTCGGAGCGGGCACGGACGCCCCTCATCGCGCCTCCCCCACCCAATTCTGCACGACATCGATGTGCCCCCCGAGCGACTCCTTCGACGTCCTCAACACCACCAAGAACCTCCCATCCGGCCCCACATCCCAATTCCTGCTCGTATTGATCGACGTCGGAAACTCCAGCGCGAACAACCTCACCGCCTCCGACGCCGCAAACGACGGCGCGCTGGTCACCTTCACCGCCATCATGTTCGGCCCGTCCACGAAGAACAGCTCCTTCCCATCCCTCGACCAACACGGCATCGCCCCGCTCTCCGAGATCTGCCACCTCCCCACACCCCCAGCAAACGCCTGCACCCAGATCTCGCTCCGCCCAGCATTGAACGACGCGATCGCCAACCACTTCCCATCCGGCGACACCAACCCCGAGTACTCGACCGCCGGCGTCGCCAAGATCGTCCTCGTCTTCTTGTCCGCCATCGACAGCGCGAACAGATCCGCCGAGTTCGGAGGCCCCATCTCGCTCAAGAACACGAGCTCCCCGCCGTCCGGCGTCCACGACGCCGGCCACTCCTCGCCCGTCCCCGCCGTCTCGTGCAATGCCTCCACGTCGCCGCTGCCGTCGGCCAGCCTCTGCGCCATCACCCCGCGCGCATCCCGCCTGCTCTGGAAGCTCACGCGCGTTCCGTCCGGCGTCCACAACGACCCGTTGCTCGCCCCGTCGGACGTCAACCTCGCCATCGATCCGAGGCGCAGATCGTGGATCCACACGTCCGTTCCCGTCCCGCTCCCCGATCCATTCCCGCCGACGATCGTCACCGCGATCTTCGACCCGTCCGGCGACACGGTCGGCAGCGCATAGCGTCGCACCGGCAGCGAGAGCGCCTCGACCTTCCCCTCGCGCGACACCCATGCGAGCTGCCCCTCTCCCGCGTGCGGATCCGCCTCGGCATACACGAGCGTCCCGTTGCGCGACACGTCGAAGTGCACGGCGCCGCTCGTCTCGACCCCGGCCACGCCCTGGAGGAGGACGGCGGGCTCGCGCGCCTGCCCGCGCACCAGATCCTCGATCGGCGTCGCATAGATCCGGCCCTGCCGCGCGAACAACAGCTCGCCCACCTCCGTCGCGCGCACGCAGCTCGCGCGGAGGCCGAGGTGCCTCGTCTTCCCTGTCGAGAGCGTCACCGCGTCGATCTCGCAGTCGTCGTACTCGGCCGACTTCCCCTCGAGCCCGACCGTGTACGCCACTTCCTTCCAGCCGGGGAGGAACGCCGGCCAGCGATGCGTGCGCTCGCCCTTCGCCGCGTCGAGCTCGGTCAGCTTCTCGGCGCGCCCGCCGGAGCTCGACACCCTCATGAGCCCCGTCGTCAGTCCCGCCGGGAACACGATCGTCCCGTCCACTCCCCAGGCGCCGCCGCGGCCGACCATCGCATCCTCGCAGAGCTCCACCGGAGCTCCGCCCGAAACCGCGGCCTTGTAGAGCCGTCCGTGCGCGGTGAACGCCACCGAGCGGCTGTCCGGGGAGAAGAAGGGCGCCGCCGCGTCCTCGCTGCCCGGAACGGCGACGACGTCGAAGGCGGAGAGCGAGCGGAGGTAGAGCCTGCGCTGCGAGCCGTCGCTGGCGACGAACGCGATCGTCGTCCCATCGGGCGAGATCGCGAGGATCGTCGTCTCGCCGATGTTCGTTTCGAGATCGAGGTGCAGGCCGGCGGGGAGGCGCACGGCGGTGCGGATCGGGCGCGCAGGCTCGGAAGCCGAGCTTCCTCCGTTCCCAACTCCTATCGGGCCGCGCACCGGGCCGCGGAAGAGGACGAATGCGAGCGCTGTGGTGAGCAGCAGGCACGCTGCTCCGAGGATCCGCACGGCGGTCGAGGAGGATCTCGCTCTCGGGCCGGCCTCGTCCGCGTGCGGATGCTCGAGCACGAGCCGCGCTTCGCCGATGTCGCGCAGCCGGCGGTGCGGGTCCTTCTCGAGGCAGCGCGCGAGGAGCTCGCGCACCCGCGTCGGAGTCGCGGCAGGCAGCGCCGCACGGTCGATCTCCTGGTGCAGCACGCTCGTCAGCACGTCGGTCAGCGTCTCGCCGTCGAACGCGCGCTTCCCGGTCAGGCACTCGTAGAGCACGCAGCCGAAGGCCCAGATGTCGACGCGCTTGTCGATCGGCTTGCCGCGCGCCTGCTCGGGCGCCATGTAGGTCGGCGTGCCG
>JBGPOP010000028.1:0-60679 GCA_041488095.1 Planctomycetota bacterium | reverse complement strand
GGCCCTGCGTGCAGAAACCATCACCGAAACCATTTTCACATCAGGCCCTCGCGACAGGGGCTCACGCCGAATTGCGCAGGGCATCGCATCCCTCTTCACGTCCGCAACCGCGACGGGATGAAAACCCGCGAAAGGCCAGTTGTGGTAGGCACGGGTTGAAAGGCGCGGGACACAACACCGCATCCTCCACCGGAACGATATCCCTCGGCGACGACGTGATGTACATCATCGTCTTGCCCTGAATTGCAGGTCCCGCGTCCGTCCCGAAGTAGGTGACCTTCGGGTTCACGACCGAGACCGTGCCGTCGGTTGCGCTAAAAGAGGGCCCGATGTGGATGTAGTCGGGGGGCAATGGTGGTGGAGGAGTCGGGCATAACCCGGCTCCGAAGGGGTCATAGATGGTGCGCCCCACGGTTCCGTCGAAGAC
The DNA here is from genome assembly GCA_041488095.1 of Planctomycetota bacterium. Classification (GTDB taxonomy): domain Bacteria; phylum Planctomycetota; class UBA1135; order UBA1135; genus DASYPQ01. The sequence goes on along the minus strand of JBGPOP010000028.1, from coordinate 60,252 downwards.
CGTGCACTCGTGCGACCAGAACACGCAAGGATTTCCGGCGTCCCTCCGCAGAAGCAGCGCCCTCCAGAAGAGGCCCTTGGAGATCGAGGTGCCGACCTGGATGAGGGCTGGTGGTGTCGTGCCGATATTGCTCTTGTAGAAGCGGACCTCGTTGCATCCTCCGAATGTCCCATTGCACGGAAGAGGGTTGTGATTCGGATCTTCTATGCCCGGGGCGACGCAGACACTCGACCAACCTCCTGTCAGCGACGCAGGCTCCGTGTCCGTAGTCGCCCCAGGAAAGGTCTCCAGACCGAGGGCGATCAACACCCTGTCCCCCTGCCCGCTCGCGGCATCCCCTGTCGCCGCGGCGATTCGATTGGGGAAAGTGCCGCCCGGCATCGCGGAGACGGTGAAGGCTGTCACGGTCGGAGTCGACGACGGTCCAACGTACCGGTACTCGAGCACGCGCCCATAGTCCAATGATGCGTAGATCACGGATCGCTGTGTCGCCGTATGTACGAGCGCGAGATCTCTCATCTGCTCGCCCTCGGAGCAATTGATCAGCGGCGGACACCCGGACGGAGGCATCCCGTAAGGCGCGGACGTGAACGTGATGGTCGATAGATCGATCCTGTAGAGCCATGCCGTTCCCATGGCGACGTAGACCGAATTCGGATCCCCTGGATCAGAGACGATCGCAGTTCCGACTGCGTTCCTGTTCTGGGGCGCGATCGTTCCGGTGGTGATCTGTAGCGGATTGCCAGTCGAGTTCCCCCCATAGATCGTTGCTGTCCCGTTGGCGTTCAGTTTATAGACCTGGAGCTCCGTCGGCCCCAAGGGCTGAGGAGTATCCCCTCTGGCCGAGAACAGCGCACACAGGAGCGGGACACCAGCACCGTTTCCTTCCACGATCGCCATGTCTACGCAGCGCTTGCGCTGAAAGCCGATCTGATTGTCTTGGTCGATCCGCACGGCGCAATCCTTGCAGAGGCATGCCGGAGGCACAGTAGGTGGCTGAGTGAACAGATTCTCACAGAAGCTCATTTGCCAAAGCCCCATCGTCCCACCGGCGACAAAGAGGTATCTCAGCCCGCTGGCCGGGTTCCGGTAGTAGAGGAGTGACTTCGGAGACGCGTTCGGAATCTCGACTCGCACGAGAACCGTTGGGGTTGCCGTTCCTGTCGTGAGATCCATGACAGCGATCGCAGCCCCCTCGGCAACAAAGGCGCGTGTGTTGTCGGGCGTCACCTCGAGCGCCTGCTGTTCAGCATATGGATATGCCGCCTTCAGTTCCGTCATCGGGGACTGGAACGGCGAGAGGGGAGGGAGCGCGAGCGCTCTGTCCGATCCGGCCCAAGTCAACGCAAGGAGCATTGCTGGAAGCGTGCGCGATGTTGGGAGAAAGAAGGAGGAGAGAGAAACGGTGGCCTTGGTCATGGCATGCCTCACTGAATGAGAGGTCGGCCGACCGTCAAGTCGCGGGGCGCTCGTGCGAGCCGGTACCGAGGTGGCGGAGGGATGGACGGCTTTGAAAAGAAGCGTCCAGTCCGGAAACGCCGGGCTGAGGAGACGTTGATCCTAGACCTTTCCGCCACGAGCAGGCAGACAGTCTGGGATTCCTCCCGCGCAGCCAGGGAAAGTGCCCTCCTCGTGGCTGGGAGGGCGATCGCGCCACTCAAGACCGAGATCCGCCGCTCTTGCCTCTCCAGCCGGCCCTCCCGCACACTCGGGAGCATGAACCAGCCCGGGAAGATCCGCGTCGGCGTCCTCGGCCTCGGCTTCATGGGCCGCACGCATCTCGCTGCGTGGCGCGCGGCCGATGCCGCCGGCTGGCCGAACGAGGTGACCGCGGTCTGCGATCGCGCCGACGTCCTCGCCGCAGGCGGCCGCACGGGTCGCGGGAACCTCGAAACGACCGCCGCGACCGGACCGCTCTTCGATCCCGCTCGCGTCAAGGCCTTCGAGCAACCGCAAGATCTCTTCGCCGACCCCGGAGTCGACGTCGTCAGCCTCTGCACCCCGACGCCGACCCACGTCGACCTCGCGATCGCGGCGCTCGCCGCCGGCAAGCACGTCCTCGTCGAGAAGCCCGTCGCCATCCGCTCCGCCGACGCCGACCGCCTGGCCGACGCCGCCCTCCGCGCCAAGACCCACTGCATGCCCGCCATGTGCATGCGCTTCTGGCCGGGCTGGACCTGGCTCGCCGCGTCCATCCGCTCCGGCACTTTCGGCGCCGTCTGGAGCGCCGTCTTCCGCCGCCTCGGCACGCGCCCGGGCTGGTCGAAGGGCTTCTACGACGACTACGCCCAGAGCGGCGGCGCCCTCTTCGACCTCCACGTGCACGACGCCGACTTCGTCCGCTGGTCCCTCGGCGCCCCCGCGCGCGTCTCCGCCGCGGGCAACCTCGACCATCTCACCGCGGTCTACGGCTACTCCCGAGGACCGGCTCACGTCACGGCGGAAGGCGGCTGGGACCACGCCAGCGGGTTTCCCTTCCAGATGAGCTTCACCGTCGCCTTCGAGAAGGCCACCGCCGATTTCGACCTGAACCGCACTCCCAAGCTGCTCCTCGCGCGGAACGGCGCGACCGAAGCGATCCCTCTCGACCCGACGACCGGCTACGACGGCGAGGTGCGCCACCTCCTCGATGTCATCGCCGGCAAGACCGACCTCTCGGCCACCTGCGGCCAGGCCGCTGCGCTCACGCGCATGCTCGAAGCCGAGCGCAAGAGCCTCGACGCGCGCGCTTCGGTCGCGCTCTGATCTACACGAACTGCGTCTGCCCCGGCACCGCGATCGCCGCCACCGGCACCTCGCCCAGCGTGTACGTCTCCGGACCGAGCCGCTCCTTGCTCGCCAGCGCCTCCTCCCACGTGATCACGCGCCCCGTGTACGCCGCCATCCTCACCATGATCCCGAGCATCGTGCTGCGCGCCATGTACGTCCCGTTGTTGATCGGCACGCCCTCGCGGATCGACGCCATCATCTCGTCGAGCTCCGTCTGGTACATGTCGTTCCCCTCGCCCTCGTACTTCCACGGGTTTTCGCCGTCGATCTCGTGCAGCGGATCCCAGCCCTTGATCACCGCCCGCCCCTTCGCCCCGTAGAAGTAGTCGTGGTTCTCCGTCGCGCACCCGCTCCACTGCCGCGCCATGTGGAACCCCTTGACCCCCTCCCCGTAGTCGAACGTCGCGCTGAAGTGGTCGTACACGTTCCCGCGCTCCGCCGGCCCCGGCACCTGCCGCCCGCCGATCGCGACCACGCTCTTCGGCGGCTCGTCGCGGAACGTCCACGCCATCTTGTCGAGCGAGTGCACCGCCTGCTCGACGACGTGATCGCCCCCCAGCCACACGAAGTGGTACCAGTTGCGGATCTGCATCTCCATGTCGCTCATGCCCGGCTTGCGCGGCGCGGTCCCGTTCGGCGTGCCGTTGTACGTGCTGTAGAAGGCGCGCACGTCCCCGATCGCGCCGTCGAGGATGCGCTGGTAGATCTCGCGGTGGCGCACGCTGTAGCGCCAGCACAGCCCCGACACGAGCGTCAGCTTCTTCGCGCGCGCCATCTCGACCGTCTCGAGCACCGAGCGCACGCCCGGCGCGTCGACCGCGATCGGCTTCTCGCAGAAGATGTGCCGCCCCTGCTCGACCGCGTAGCGCAGATGCTCGGGCCGGAAGTGCGGCGGCGTCGCCAGGATCACCACGTCGACGCCGCTGTCGACCACCTTCTTGAACGCGTCGAAGCCCGTGAAGCGCTTGTCGGGGTCGACGCGGATCCTGTCCTTGTGCTCACCGAGCGCCTCCGCGAGGCCCGCGAGGCTCGACTCGATCCGGTCCGGGAACAGGTCGCCGACCGCGGTCAGGTAGACCTGGCTGTCCTTGGCGAGCAGCGCATTCTCCGCTGCGCCCGTGCCGCGCCCGCCGCAGCCGATGAGGCCGACGCGGATCGCGTCCGCCGGGATCGGCGGAGGCGGCGGCGGGATCAGCGCGGGAGCCTGTGCGGCAACCGGCGGCGGGACGGGAACTCCCTGGCAGCCGAGGATCAGCGGCGCGGCCATCGCCGTCGACGCTCGCAGGAAGTTGCGGCGGTCGATGCCGCCGCTGCCACGATGGATAAAGCCCTTGCTCCTGCGCCTGCTCATCGATTCCTCCTCCTCGATTCTTGCCGTCCGCGAAGAACGGCAGTGTAATCGCCGCAGCGGCAGGGCACCAGCTCGCGAGCGCACCCTTTCATCCATGAGGCTCACTCCCGCCGCGGCTCTCCTGCTTCTCTCCTCCTGCTCGGCAGCCGGGACCGCGGCCCCGGCCCCACTGCGCTTCGAGGAACGCCGCCTCGCGATGGGATCGCAGGCGCGCATCGCTCTCTACGCCTCGTCGCGCGAGCAGGCCGACGAGGCCTTCGCGGCGGCTTTCGCGCGGATCGAGCGCCTCGAGGCCACGCTCTCCGACTGGCGGCCGGACAGCGAGCTGTCGCGCCTCAATGACGCCGCCGGCGGCCCGCCACGACCCGTGTCGGCCGACCTCCTCGCGGCGCTCGAGCGATCGGTCGAGCTCGCGCGGCAGACCGGCGGCGCGTTCGACCCGACCGTCGGTCCGCTGGTCGTGCTGTGGCGCCGCGCGCGGGCGCAGGGCCATCTGCCGAGGAAGATCGCGATCGACGCGGCGCTCGAGCGCACCCGCTGGGACAGGATCGAGGTCGACGACTCCCACCGCACCGCGCGCCTGGCCAAGCCGGGCATGCGCCTCGATCTCGGTGCGATCGGCAAGGGGCTCGCCTGCGATGCGGCCCTCGCGATGCTGCGCGCCAAGGGCTGTCCGGTCGCGCTCGTCGAGATCGGAGGGGACCTCGCCGCTGGCGATCCGCCGCCGGGCCAGGGCGGCTGGACCGTCGCCGCCGGCCCGCGCCTGATCCAGGTCGCAAACCAGGGCGTCGCGGGCTCGGGCGACGCGGAGCAGCATCTCGACGTCGACGGCGTGCGCTACTCCCACATCGTCGATCCGCGGACGGGGATCGGCGTCACGGGCGGCCTCACGACCACCGTCGTCGCGAAGGACGGCACGGTCGCGGACGCGCTGGCGACCGCCGCGAACGTTCTCGGGCCGCACGAAGGGCGCACGCTGGTCGAGGGCGCGGGCGCGCGGCTCTTCGTCGACGATCCGCGGATGACCAGCCTGTTCGACGGGAAGACGCTCGCGGGCTGGGTCGCGAAGGGCGGGCACTACGATGGCGACGCGCTCTGGACCGTCGAGGACGGCTGCATCGTCGGGCGCGTCAACGCGAAGGGCGAGGGCGGGCTGCTCTACACCGAGAAGCCCTACACGAGCTTCGTGTTCGAGTGCGAGACCCGGATCGACTACCCGTTCGACTCGGGCGTGTTCGTGCGCATGGCGCCCGCCGGGAAGGGCGCGCAGGTGACCCTCGACGACCGGCCGGACGGCGAGATCGCGGCGGTGTACTCGGACGGGTTCCTGATGCACAACGAGGCGGCGCGCGCGCATTGGAGGAAGGACGAGTGGAACCACGTCGAGGTGCGCGTCACCAGCTTCGACATGCACATCCAGGCTTGGCTCAACGGCGTCCTCGTGACCGACTACCAGCTTCCCGAGGGCAGCCCGGGCTACGCGCCCACGGGGCTGATCGGCTTGCAGGTCCACGGCGGCATGGGCGAGCCCAAGGAGTCCGCCGCGCGCTTCCGCGAGATCCGCGTGCGCGAGCTGCCGATCTTCGGGGAAGGAGCCGGCGCGGACCCGGGCTGGACCGCGCTCTTCGACGGGAAGACGCTCGATGGCTGGGAGGAGCACGGCACGCAGGGCGGCTGGCGCGTGCACGACGGGATCCTCGGGTGCCTGTTCGGCAAGGAGGGCGGAGACCTGCGCACGAAGGAGGACTTCCGCGACTTCGACCTGCGCCTGGACTTCAAGATCGCGAGGATGGCGAACAGCGGCGTCTTCCTGCGCGCCCGGCGCGACGCGTCGAACCCGGCCTTCTCCGGCTGCGAGGTGCAGATCCTCGACGACTTCGACTGGGAGAAGGAGACCAAGACGACGCTGAAGGAGTGGCAGTTCACCGGCAGCCTGTACGGCTCCGTGCCGGCCGCGGCGCGCGAGGCGCTGAAGCCGATCGGCGAGTGGAACACGTACGAATTGCTCTACCACCGATCGCGCCTGGCCGTCGCGCTGAACGGCCGCACGCTCTACGACGTCGACGTCCTGAAGGTCCCCGGCGACCCGCCCTTCGCGGAGCGCGCGAAGGAGGGGTTCATCGGCCTGCAGCACTACGTCTGCGCGGGACCCGAGGGCGAGGACGTCGTGTCGTTCCGGAACCTGCTCGTCCGCCGCCCTCAGTGACGGATCCGCTCGCGGATCGCCTCGAAGATCCGCGGGTTCGCCGCGACGATGTGCCCGCCGCGCAGCCAGTCCTCGCCGCCGTCGGCGTCCTTCACGATCCCGCCCGCCTCGCGCACGAGGAGCGCTCCCGCGGCGACGTCGTGGGGCGAGAGGTGGAGCTCCCAGAACCCGTCGAAACGGCCCGCCGCGACGAAGGCGAGATCCATCGCGGCCGAGCCCATCCGCCGCATGCCGCGCACGTCGAGGAAGAACCGGTTGAAGTTCTCGAGGTTGTTGTTCGGCAGCTCGTTCCTCCGGTACGGGAACCCGGTCGCGAGGATCGCCTCCCCTAGCGCTGCCGTCTCGGACACGCGGATGGGCTCGCCGTCGAGCTTCGCTCCCCCGCCGCGCTCGGCCGTGAACGTCTCCGCGAGCCGCGGCAGGTGCACGACCGCGACCTCCGGCTCGCTCCCGCGGTACAGCGCCAGTGACACGGCGAAGGCCGGGATCCCGTGCACGAAGTTGACCGTCCCGTCGAGCGGGTCGAGGAACCAGCGCGGGCGCCCGTCCCCGGCCGCATCGTGGACCTCCTCCTCGGCCTCGATCGCGTGCCCGGGAAAGGCCGCGCGCAGGCGCGCGACGACGAGGCGCTCGCTCGCGACGTCGGCCGCGGTCACGAGGTCGCGCGCCGCGCTCTTGGTCTTCACCCGGCCGCGGTCGATCTTGCCGAAGTGCTCGAGCAGGAGCGCCCCGGCCTCGCGGGCGGCCGCCTCCGCGACCGGGAGGAAGCTCTCAGCCATCCGCTCCCGCGAGGTCCGCGCAGATCGCGTCCTCCATCGGCTTCCAGCACGACCGGTTGAGCCCGTCGGCCGGCGGGTACTCCACCAGGATCGAGAACACCAGGCGCCGGCCGTCCTTCGTCTCGAGGATCCCCGACAGCGCGCCCGTCCCCGCGATGAAGCCCGTCTTCGCGCGCACCTTGCCGGCCAGCAGCGGGTCGCGCATGCGCCCGTCGAGCGTCCCGCTCTCGCTCGCGATCGCCATCGAATCGACGAAGGTCTTCGCGCTGTGCTCGTCGAGGCGCAGCACCGCGCCGAGCAGCGCCGTGATCTGGCGCGCGGTGACGCGGTTGTCGCGCGAGAGGCCCGAGCCGTCGACCTGCACCAGGCCCTCCGCCGGGACGCCCAGGCGCTCGAGGGCCCGCGCGACCGCGACGCGGCCGCCTTCGCGCGTGCCGGCGCCCCCGCGCGCGTGGCCGAGCGCGAGGAAGAGCTGGTCGGCGCAGGCGTTGTTGCTGTCGGTGTTGATCGGCTCGAGGACGGCCGCGAGCGGGGTCGAGATCCGGGCCAGCTCCGTCCAGCGTCCCTGGAGCGGAGCGCGAGCGCGCTTGAGGCTCCCGCGCACGGCGATCCCCCGATCCGCGAGAGCGCCGGCGAGAGCGTGGCCGAAGAGCTCCACCGGGTCGGGGGCGGCGAAGCGCGCGCTCCACGAGGGCACCCCGCGGGGGATCGAGCCCTCGACGAGCGCCGCGCCGGCCCGCGCCTCGACGCGGACGTCGAGGCGCGTCTTCGCCGCGGCGGTCTCCACGCGGCCCTTGCGCTCCAGGCCGTTGTGGCGCGGCTCGACGCGGACCTCGGCCGGCTCCCCGAAGCTCGAGGGCTTCACGGTCGCCGTCAGGCACCCGGCGTTGGCGCTGAACCCTCCCGCGAGCGCGCAGAACTCGCTCCAGCGCTGGCCCGGATCCGGCCAGGCGGGAGCCGGCGCCGGGGCGGCGTAGTCGAGCTCGTCGAGCACGAGCGAGCCCTCGATCGCGCGGATGCCGCGGCGCTCGAGCGCGAGGACCGCGGGGGCGAGCAGCGCGTCCACCGAGCCGTCGCCGCCGCGGTCGTACAGCGGATCCGCCCCGGCGCGTGCCACCAGATCGCCGCGCAGGAGGCCGCCCTCGACCGCGCCGTCGGTCTCGAGGACGGTCTCGAAGCGCCAGTCGGCGCCGAGCAGGACGAGGGCCGCGGAGCTCGTCACGAGCTTCAGGTTCGAGGCCGGCCGCATCGGGCGATCGGCTCCGATCGAGACGACCTCGCCCGCCGCCCCGACCTCCCGGACGTGGACCGCGACGGAGACCTCGGCGGGCGAGACACGCCCCTTGGTCTCGCGCGCGGCCCGCTCCTCGAACTCCGCGATCCGCGCGCGCACGCGCGCCGAGAGACGCGCGTCGATGGCGGTCCGATGCTCCCGAGCCTCGGGGGCGGGGGTCGCGGGGATCGCCGCTGCTCCCGCTGCGGCGGGGCGCATGAGCAGCGCCGCTCCGCCGAGTCCCGCGCCGAGGAGGCAGGTCAGCGCCGCGGCGGCGGCGGTCGCTCGTCGTCTTCCGTGAGGATCCATGTCGCGTTGTACACGAGCCGGGTCGTGTTCAGCATTTTCCCGAGGTCGAGCTTGTCCGCGGTGTCCCGCCAGGTGTGGTAGTCCTTGTTCTTGTCGAGCGGCAGCCCCTCGAAGAAGAACAGCGTGGGCACGCCGATCTGGTGGAAGGAGAAGTGGTCGGAGCGCTCGAAGAGGTCTTCCCCCTGACGCACGACCACCTCGCGCAGGCCGCACGGCTTGAGGCTCCGGGCCCGCGCGATCAGCCGCTCGAAGGCCGGGTTCTGCACGACCCCGAGCGCCGCCACCTCGGTCGCGTCGCCGCGGCCGATCATGTCCAGGTTGATCATGGCGACGATCCGGTCCTTGGGCACGGGGAGGTGCGCGCAGAAGGCCTTGCTGCCGAGCAGTCCATCCTCTTCTCCCGCGAAGGCGCAGCACCACACCGAGCGGCGCGGCCCGGCCGAGGCGAGGGCCTCGGCGATCTCCAGCATGGCCGCCACCCCCGACGCGTTGTCGTCCGCTCCGCAGCCGATCCGACCGCGGTCGTCGATCCCGACGTGGTCGTAGTGCGCGCCGACGACCACGTACTGCTCGGCCAGCGCCGGGTCCGCGCCGTGGATCAGCCCGACCACGTTGTCGATGCGCACCATCGACTCGCTCGTCTTCGAGCGCATGCGCACGCGCCGGAGCGCCCCCGCCGCCCGCACCGGGTGCACGCTCTTGTCGATCCGCGCCGCGAGCGCCTCGACGTCCTGGCCGAGCAGCTCGGCCGCGCAGCGCATCGACACCTCGAGCATGGGCAGGGTGTGCTTCGACGGCGGGTCGGGTGCCACGCCGTTGAACTCGGCCCAGGTGCTGCGGAAGGACAGTCCGGGATCGCCCGCGGCTTCCGCCCCCGCCGCCGGTTTGGCCTTCGCGGGCGGGGCCGCCTCGGGCGGACGGCGGACTGCCAGCACGCCGGCGACGCCGGCCGCGGCGAGTGCGTCGATCTTCTCCCACAGCGATGCGGCCGGGCTGAGCTCGGGGCCGTCGAAGCGACGGTCCGTGCGCGGCTCGCCCTCGACGATCAGCGCGATGCGGCCCTTCAGCTTGAGCCCGGCGAGGTCGTCGTACTTCTCGCTCTTCGACTGGATGCCGTAGCCGGCGAAGACGAGGTCCCCTTCCGCCTCGCCTCCGAAGCCGCGCACGGGGACGAAGTCGCGCAGGAGCTGGAGCTCGGAGGCCTTCGCACCCGGCGCGCCGCCGGCGAGCGACAGGGAGCAGCCGGCGCGGTCGGGCTCGGCCAGGCGACGCTGGAACGGACGGCGGAAGGTGCCGGTGACGGAGTTCCCCTGGCCCGGCCTCGCGGGCTCGCCCGCAGCCGGCGGATCGGAAGGAGCGACCTCCCTCGACACCACCTCGGAATCCGGCGCGAAGGCGAGGCCCGCCCTGCGAAAGCGCTCCTCGATCAGGCGCGCCGCGCTCTCGAGACCCAGGCTCGGCGTGTCGCGTCCCTCGAGCGCCGGGCTCGACAGCGCGCGCACGTCGCGCTCGAGGTCCGCCTCGACGATCGTGGAGAAGCCGCCGGCGAATCCGACCCCCGGTGCCGTCCGGAGCGGGGCGGCCGCGAGCAGCAGGATAAGGGCGCCGTTCACGCGCTCTTCTATATAAGGAAGCGGGGCCCGGCTCCAGGCCGCTCAGGATCCGCTTCTGCCGGTCCCGGACTTCGCCCGGGGGCCGATCCCGTGCACGCTCCCGTCGCGCGACACCTCGATCGGTCCGCCGAAGTGCCGGGCGGCGCCGTCGCGGGCCGCTTCGGGGTCCAGCGAGGGGTAGAAGTGCGTCAGCAGCAGGCGCCGGCAGCGCGCCGCGTTCGCCAGGCGGCCGGCCGAAGCGGGGGTCAGGTGGCGCTCGACCATCATCTCATCGGGGAACGAGCACTCGCACACGAAGAGGTCCGCGTCGTGAGCCAGGTCGGCGACCGCACGGTTCTCGCCGGTGTCCCCGCTGTAGGCGACCGACGAACCGTCCGCGAGGTCCGCTCGCCAGGCGATGCTCTCGGGGGTGTGGAGCGTCGCGACCCAGGCGAGTCGCACCGGTCCGCGTTCGAGCGGAGCGTCGCACCGCTCCGGGTCGACCTCGACGATCGCCGCACCCTCGAAGCGCAGCCAGGATCGCTCACCCAGGATCGACGCGGCGCGTTCGAGCAGCTCGCCGAGGCCGCGCGGCCCGACGATCTCGAGCGCTGCCGGCGGCTGGCAGGCCGGGTTCCTCCGCGCGAAGGCGAGCGCGAGCAGGTCCAGCCAGTGGTCCGGGTGGAAGTGGCTGACCGCGACGCGTTCGACTTCGCCGAGCGCGATGCCGGCCTGCCCGAGGGCGCGCAGCGTCCCCGGCCCGCAATCGAAGAGCGTGACGCGCGAGCCGGACCCGGGCCGCAGCGCGTGACCGGCGCACCCGAAGCCGGCCCGCGGCAGGATCGACCCCGCTCCAAGGACCGTCCATTCGGCCGCCATCGGATCGCAGGTTCTACCCGCGGGCGGGAAAGCGGAGAAGACTCCCGCCTCGATCGAGCGGGATCTGCCCGGCCGGAGCTTGACAATGACGCCGGAAAAGCGGATGAGATGACGCGTCCCTGGCAGCAGGGCGTCCATTTCCCCCGCACCCCCCATTGGGATCCCCCCCATGATGAAGCCCGCACGCTCCAACTTCAGTCGAACGAAGCTGACCGTACCGTTCCTGCTCGTCGCCGTTTTCGCAGGTTGCAAGAAGAGCCACGGTGGCGGCGGCATCCCGTTGGTGATCCTGGAGTCGGAAGCCCCCGGCGATACCGGCGTCAACGACACTCCCGCGACCGCGGACACCGTGCGCGTCGGCACGCCGGTGTCGGGCAACGACGACACCCCCGGCGACGTCGACTGCTTCAAGATGCACTTGTCGGGGGGCCGCGTCATCGAGATCGAGCTGTTCGGCACGCGCAACGAGCAGACCGCCTGGGACACCGATGGCACCGTCCCCCGCGTGACGCTGCTCGACACCGACGCCAACGCCAACGCCAAGCTCCTCGAGCACGACTACAGCGGCAACTTCAGCGACGGCTGGTCGTGGGGCGCGCACGACCTCGACATGCCGATGTTCGAGGTGCCCGCCACGGGGGACTACTACGTGGCCGTCACCCAGGACGACCAGACCGTGCAGGGCGGCCGATACGTCCTGCGGGTGCACTACCTCAGCGTGCCCAATCTGCAGGAGGAAGCCGAGCCCACCGCCACGTCCGGCGTGAACGACACGTTCGGAACGGCCCAGGCCATCACGCCCGGCACGATCCACGGCTTCCACGTTGCGGGCGAGGACGATTTCTACTCCTTCACGGTCAGCGGGCCGAGCATCGTCCGCTTCGAGATGACGGCCTACCGCAACGGCGTGAACCGAGGGACCGCGTTCTACTACGACACCTACATCTACCTCTACGACCAGGATGGGGTGACGCAGCTCACGTCGGACGACGACTCGTACTTCTATGACTCGTCGATCCAGTACAAGTTCGACACTGCGGGCACCTACTTCCTCAGGGTCTTCGAGTTCGACACCGCCGACAGCGAGTACTTCCTCAGCTACAAGCGCACGAGCGCGAGCGCCCCGGACGAGAATGAGTCGAACGACACCACTGCGACCGCCAACTCGATCGCGTACGGCGGCCGCGTGAACGGCGACATCGACGTCGGCGACGTCGACTACTTCAAGTTCACGGGCAAGAAGGGCGACATGGTCCGGCTGCAGTACTTCGACAGCAGCAACGCCCAGGGCAAGGTCGACGACGTGAACGTCTCGTTGATCGGCATCGACGAGGTCACGGCCCTCGGCACCGGAGGGGACGGCGACTTCCAGACCTTGACCACGATCCTCCAGGACACGGGGACCTTCTTCATCAAGGTCGATCCCGTCGGCGGGGCGACCACCTACACCCTCGAGCTCACGCGCTTCAAGGCCGCGACCCCCGAGGTCGAGCCCAACGACACGATCGCGGCGCCCAACATTCTGAGCCGGCGCACGGCCGGGGTCATCGATATCGGCGTCGGCATCGCGGACGCTGACGTGTATCGAGTCTCGCTCGTCAAGAACCGTCTCTACACCGTCGTCTGCTACGCCTCCAACGGCCCGACCGGCAGCGACGGCGACTTCGAGTACTCCGGTCACGGCTCGGACTGCGCGCCGTTGATCGAGGTCCTCGACGACACCGGCACGGTCGTTGGATCGAGCTCGAGCGATCCCTTTGTCGCTTACACCGAGAGCGTCACCGATCCCCTGCCGACGTGCGCGATCTCCGGATACGTGGACGTGAGCGGCACCTACTTCATCCGCGTGACCGATGCCCTGGGCGGCAACGGGCCGACCTTCTACTACGAGCTCGAAAAACGCTGATCCGCCTCCCTCGGTCGATCTTCCTCGGGGCGGGGCCGCGCGGCTCCGCCCCGAGCTCTTGAAACCCGACTGCTTGTCCGCACGCAACCTGCTCCTGGCTCTCGCCGTGGCCCTGGCGCTCGGCCTGGTCCTGTGGACCGCCACGCGAACGGGGCCGGCGCCGCTTCCCGAGCCTGAGGTGGCGCAGGCGCAGCGCCGTCTGCCCGAGCCAACGGTCGAGACGCCCGCCGTCGCGCGGTCGGTGATCGAAGTCGCCGCCGACGACTCATCCCCGGATCCATCCACCCTGGAACAGGTCCACGGGCGCGTCGTCGACCCGGCGGGCGCGGCGCTCCCTGACCTGGAGATCGGGGTGCGGAGCGACGATGGAGAGGCCTCCTCGACCGCCAAGAGCGGCCCCGACGGGGGGTTCAGCCTCGCCGCCGACTTGCCCTGCCTCCTCGTCGTCGTCGATCCGCGCTGGACGACCCTGCGCGTGGGAGAGGTCCGCGAGGACGCGCCGCTCGAAGAGGCGCTCGTCGTCGCCGCTCCGGCGGTCGTCCTCGCCGGCGTGGTCGTCGATCGCGCCGAGCGGCCTCTGGCGCGTGCGCGCCTCTGGATCCGGCTCGATCCCGCTGGGCTCGCGGCGCTGCCCCTGGACCCCGCCCTCGGAGTGTCAGGCGCATGGACCGCCGCAAGCTCGAGCGACGGCAAGTTCGCCTTCGACCGCGCTCCCGGTGTCGAGGGCGCGCGCCTGTGCACGTCGCTCGCCGGCTGGCGCACCGACGAGAGAGCGCTCGACCTCGCCGCCCCGGACGATCTGCACATCGTCCTCGAGCCCGAGGAACCGGCCGGTCCGCTGCTCGAGGGAACGGTCGTCCACGCCGACGGCTCGCCCGCGCGAGGTGCTCACGTCTCCTTCGGCAGCGCGACGACCGAAACGGATTCGCGCGGAGCTTTCCACCTCGTCTGCGGATGGTTCGAAGAGACCACCCCGCTCGTCGCCGCCGCGAGAGGATTCCAGCCGGCCGTCGTGGCCGCCTACGGATCGCGGCTCGACCCGCACGCGCGCACGCTGCCCACCGAGCGACTCGTGCTCCCCGGCCCCGCGCTCGCGATCGAGGGCCGCCTCCTCGGCGCGGGTGGAGACCCCTGCAAGGGCTGGCGTGTCGCCCTCGAAGACGCCACGGAGCTCGATCCCGGCGGCACGTTGCGCGAGGTCGCCGAGCAGGAGGCGGGCGGACGCACCGAGGTGCGGACGGACACGGACGGATCGTTCCGCCTGGAGGGCCTCGCCGCCCGACCCTACACCCTGCTCGCCTACGGCCGCAACCGGCTCTCCCACGCCGACATCGCCCTGCGCTCCGAGCCCATCCAGGCCGGCAGCCGCGGTGTCATCCTGCGCGCGCCCGACGGACTTGCGGTCGAGCCGATCCGCGGACGCGTCCTGACCCTCGCCGGAACCCCGGTGCCCGGCGTCAGGCTCGGTCTCGGTCGCCCGGCACAGCCCGGCTCTGCGGCCCAGTTCGCGTTGCAGGGGCGCTCGCGCGCGGTATCGGGACCCGACGGCCGCTTCGAGATCGGCGGCGCGCCGGCGGGCCTGTGCTTCCTCGTCGCGGCCAGCGACGCGCTCTTGCCGGCGCGCATCGTCCTCGAGCCCGGCGCGCGGCGGACGGATCTCGAGATCCGTGTGCGCCAGCGCCGCCCGCTGCGGTTCGACGGGGCGTCGGCATCCCCGCACCCGGACCGCGTGCGCGCGCTCGCTGCGGGAGGAGCTCCGACCGCGATCTGGGTGCTGCAGGACAAGATCCCCGTCTCCGCGGGGATCGCGCCGCTCGTGGACGGGCGCTCGGGGCCGCTCGCCGTCGGCGACGAGGCCCGCGAGATCGCGATCTACCGCGGCTGCGTGGAGCTCGGACGCGTGCCGATCCCGGCCGTGTCGGGCGAGAGCGCCGTCGTCGTCTGGCCCTGATCCGGTCCCGGAGCTCAGCCTGCCCGGGCACCGAGTCCCCGCTCCTCCTCGAAGCCGCGTGGATGCGAAGCCAGGAACCGCCATGCGTCGCGCACGATGTCCTCGATCGCCGCCCGCTCCGGCGCCCAGCCCAGGAGATCGCGCGCGCGCGTGCCGCCGCTGATGAGCCGCGGCGGGTCGCCCGCCCGGCGCGCGACGACGCGGTGGCGGATCGGCTTGCCCGTGATGCGCCGGGCCGTCTCGATCACCTCGAGCACGGAGAAGCCGCTGCCCGTGCCGAGGTTCACCGCGATCTCGTGCTCGCCGCCCTGCAATCGCGAGAGCGCCGTGGCGTGCGCCCGCGCCAGGTCCTCGACGTGCACGTAGTCGCGGATGCAGGTGCCGTCCGGCGTGTCGTAGTCGTCGCCGAAGACCTGGACCTCCGGCCGCTTCCCGGTCGCGGCCTGGAGCACGAGCGGGATCAGGTGCGTCTCCGGGTCGTGGACCTCGCCGAGCGTCCCGTCCTGCGCTGCGCCCGCGGCATTGAAGTAGCGCAGCGCCGCGTAGCGCAGCCCGTAGGCGCGCGCGTAGTCCTGCATCATGTGCTCCATGTGGAGCTTCGTCCGTCCGTAGGGCGAGATCGGGACCTGCGTGTGCGCCTCGGTCATCGGCATCTCGACCGGGTCGCCGTAGGTCGCGCACGAGGACGAGAACACGATGTCGCGGCAGCGCGAGGCGCGCATCGCCTCGAGCAGGTTCCAGGTGCAGACCACGTTCTCACGGTAGTACTTGGCGGGATCCTGCACGGACTCGCCCACGTAGCACTTGGCCGCGAAGTGGACCACCGCAGCCGGGCGGTGCTCCTCGAACACCCGCGCCAGCGCGGCGTGGTCTCCGAGATCGGCGACCTCGAGCGTGGTTCTCACCGCCGCGCGGTGCCCGGTCGAGAGGTTGTCGAGGACGACGACGGAGACGCCCATCGACTCGAGCAGCCGCACGGTGTGGCTGCCGATGTAGCCGGCGCCGCCGGCGACGAGGACCGGCCCCGCGAGGGAGGTGGAGGGCATCGCCGAAGCTTACTTCAGCCCTCGAGCCCGGTCAGCCTTCCCGTGCTGTCGCCGAACGCGGGCAGCTCGACGTCCATCCGGTCGAGCAGCGACAGGTACAGGTTGCAGGCCGGCGTACCTCCCGGATGGCGAACGTGGCGTCCGGGTGCGATCGTCCCTCCGCCGCGGCCGGCGAGCAGGATCGGCAGCTCGTCGTGGTTGTGGCGGTTCCCGTCGCTGATCCCGCTGCCGTAGACGACCATCGAGGCGTCGAGGACGCTCCCCTCCCCCTCCTTCATGCCGGCCAGCCGCGCGAGCAGCTGGGCGAGATGCTCCACGTGGAAGCGGTTGATCGCGCCGAGCTTGGCGAGCTTCTCTGTGTCGCCGCCGTGGTGCGAGAGGTCGTGGTGACCCTCCGGGGCGCCGATCTGCGCGTAGCTCCGGTTGCTGCCCTCGTTCGCGAAGGAGAAGGTCGCGATGCGCGTCAGGTCGGCCTGGAGGGCGATCGCGACGAGGTCGAGGAGCAGGCGCGCGTGCTCGCCGTAGTCCGGGGGGATGCCGGCGGGACGCGCGGGAGGCGGCTTGGACGCGGCCGTCTCCCCCTCCGCGCGCTCGATCCGCCGCTCGATCTCGCGGATCCCGTGCAGGTACTCGTCGAGCTTGCGCCGGTCGTCCGCGCCGAGCTTGCCCCGCAGGCGCGCCGCGTCCTCCAGCGCGAAGTCGAGCAGGCTCGTCCGCCTGCGCGCGCGCTCCTCCCGGCTCTCGCCCAGGCCCGCCTCGTCCCCATCGCCGAAGAGCCGCTCGAACACGAGGCGCGGGTCGACCTCCTTCGCCGCGGGCGTCTGCGGCGTGCGCCAGGACAGGTTCGTCGAGTACGCGCAGGCGTACCCCGAGTCGCACGGCCCCGACTGCGCGCCGCCCTCGCAGCCGACCTCGAGGGAGCGGAAGCGCGTCTTGTTGCCGATCGCCGCCGCGGCGGCCTGGTCGACCGAGATCCCGGCGCGCAGGCCCGCGCCGTCGGTCTTGGCCGGGTGCGCGCCGGTCAGGAAGCAGGCGCAGGCGCGCGCGTGGTCGCCCGGGCCGTCGCCGTGGGCCTGCGCGCCGTCGTGCGCGAGGCCGGAGAGCACGAGCACCTCCGAGCGCAGCGGCGCGAGCGGCTCGAGCGTCGGCGGCAGCGCGAAGTCGGATCCCTCCGAGGCCGGGGTCCAGAGTGCCATGTGCGCGCCGTTCGGGACATAGAGGAAGAGCATGCGCCGCGGACTGCCCACCGCGGAGGGTGAGAGGAGGCGCGCGGGGGCCATGGACTCCAGCCAGGGCAGCGCGATCCCCGCGCCGATCCCCGAGAGCACCGTGCGCCGCGAGAGCCGTCTCAAGACCCACCTCCTGCGTGGCGGCGGAACGCGTCCATGGCGACGATGCCCGCGACGAGGTCGCGGAGCGCCGGCGGGCGGTCGCCGAAGGAGGAGAGGAGCTTGTCGAGGTCCTTCTCGTCCGCCGGCGAGAGTCCGCGGGAGAGCGCGTAGGTCGCGAGCTTCTCGGAGAGGCAGCGCACGAAGGCACCGCCCTTCGCGAGCTCCCTCTTCAGCTCGACCGCCCCGCTGAAGCTGCGCCCGTCCGGCAGGGTCCCGGCGGCGTCGATCGGGAAGCCGGAGTCGGTCTCGCGCCAGCCGCCGACCGCGTCGAAGTTCTCCAGCGCGAATCCGAGCGCGTCGATGCGCGCATGGCAGCCTCCGCAAGCCGGATCGACCCGGTGTCGGGCCAGCCGCTCGCGCAGGCTCGCGGCGAGGACGGCCTCGCGGCTGTCGTCGAGGACCCCGACGCCGGGCGGCGGAGGCGGCGGAGGGTCGCCGAGGAGGTTCTCGAGGATCCACCTCCCGCGCTTGGCCGGCGACGTGCGCGTGGGGTTGCTCGTCACGGTGAGGATGCTCGCCTGCGCGAGGAGTCCTCCGCGCGGGCCGTCGTCGAGGTGGACGCGGCGCATCTTCTCGCCGCGGACGCCGGCGATGCCGTAGTGCCGCGCCAGGCGCTCGTTCACGAGGGCGTAGTCGGCCGTCAGGAGCTCGACGGCCGGCCGCCCCTCGCGCAGCACGGACTCGAAGAGCATCTCGGTCTCGGCGCGCATGGCGGCACGCAGAGGCTCGTCGAAGTCGGGGAACCGGGCCGGGTCGGGCGCGGAGCGATCGAGGCGCGAGAGCTGCAGCCACTGTCCCGCGAAGCCCTCCGCGAAGGCGGTTGCGCGTGCGTCGTCGATCATCCGCTGCACCTCGCGGAGGAGGGTCTCCTTCTCGCGGAGCCTGCCGCTCCCGGCGAGATCGAGCAGGCGCTGGTCGGGTAGGCTGCTCCACAGGAAGTACGAGAGGCGCGAAGCCAGGCCCCAGTCGTCGATCCTCCCCTCCGCGCTGGTTCCCTTCTCGGGATCGAAGTCGACCAGGAACAGGAAGCGCGGCGAGACGAGCAGCGCCATGAGCGCCGCGCGCACGCGCACCTCGACGATCGCGCCCTCGGGGGAGAGGGCCAGGAGCCTCCCGACGTCTTCGCCCGACGGCGGCCGCCTCCAGGCGCGCGCGGCCAGGCGCTCGACGATCTCGCGCGGACTCTTGTGCAGCTTGGGGTCGAGCTCGCGGCGCTGGAAGGCCGAGAGCACGGGAGGGTCGACGGGGCCGGCGACCTCGAGCCACTCGAGCCCGAGGTTGCGGTCGCGGTTCGAGGGATCGGGATCGTCGGGCTTGTAGTAGTCGTTGATGAAGGACGCCGCGATGCGGCGCTCGCCTGCGCGGATGCGCACGCGCGCCTCGCAGACCTGAGGCGACAGTGCGGTCGCCAGGACGTCGAAGCGCGCGACCTCGCGCTCCTCGACCTTGAAGGCCATCCGCGGGGGATCGGGCCCGGCCGGCTCGCCGAAGGCGCGCACGCGCAGCACGTAGTCGCCGTCGCGCGGCAGCGAGAAGACCGCCTCGCCGTCGGAGTTCGAGAACATGAGCAGCGCCCCGTCCCGCATGCGGCTCCAGGGTGTCCCGACGAGATTCGCGGCCGCCTTGCGGCGGACCTCGGGGTGCGCAGGGTCCTCGATCACGATCGCCTGCGCCGCGATCCGCTCGGCGGCCCGGAGGGCCTTCTCGACCTGGATGTCGCTCGTGGAGAGCACGTCGGCGATGCGGTCGAACCCGTGGCCGACGTCGTCGGCGGGGAATTCCTCGGTCGCGCGGTACTCGACGCCGAGCAGGTCGCGCACGGTGTTCTCGTACTCGGAGCGCGTCAGGCGCCGCAGACCGACGAGGCCGCTCTTCGGGGCAGGCTCGGCCCGGCCGAAGGCTCCGTCGATCCAGGCCAGAACGGCTTCGACGTCGGCCTGCGCCGGCCGCGGGCGTTCCTCGGGCGGCATCTCGCCGGCGGAGAGCTTCTCGCGCACGGCCAGCCAGACGCCGCGATCGGCGAGCGCCCCCGCCTCGTCGTGGAATCGCTCCAGCACGAGATCCCCTTTCGGGTGCGCGCCGCCGTGACAGTGGGCGCAGTGCTCGGCGACGAACGGCGCGACGCGGGCGCTGAACGCATCCTCTCCGGACAGGAGGAGCAGAGCTGGAAGGAAGAGCTGCACCATCCCTCATCCTGAACTGGCTGGAGCTTTCCAGCAATTCCTGCCTGGACTCGGTCGGGTGAGGGGGCGAGCCTTCGAGGCGGGCTCGCCCCCGTGAAGCTCGAGGCGATCTACGGCAGGTTGAAGTTCAACAGGTAGTAGGTCACGTGCGGCGCGCCGATGTGAACCGCCGGGAGGGTGGCGCTCTTGTTCGCGCTGCCGAGATCCTCGAACTGGAGCCCGAGGGCGACCCCCGCGAAGTCGAAGGCCGGGTAGCCGCGCAGCGTCTCGGCTCCCTCGAACCACTCCTGCGTCGATGCACCGGTGCAGCCGTTCATGTTGTTCAGGTAGCCGAAGTCGATCAGGAGGGTCTCGGTTCCCGGGAACACGCCCGGGTTGGTCCATCTGCCGATCCGCTTCTGCATGAAGATCCCGAGGGTGCTCGGGTTGACCGAGCTGCCGCAGCCGCCCACGGCGGTCACGTTCGTCGCGATGTACTCGTGCGCGCCGGCGGCCGTCCCGCACATGCAGAAGTCGTTGAGCGCCTGGAAGTTTCCCTGCGCGGGCTCCTCGAAGTTGCAGATCGCGGGCAGGTTGGCCCAATTGTTCCAGCGCAGGGCTTGCTGGACGATGGGTCCGTTGCTGCGGGCCATGCTGGCGGGAGCCACCACGAACCCCGCGTCGGGGCCCACGAACGTGAACGATGTGGTCGGGTGGAGGCCGGCCGCAGGGGCAGGCCGCGAGGTGCCCGGGGCATGGTGGATCCCGTCGCATTCGTGATCGACCGCCCACGCGACTTGCCATTGGCCGGTGAAGCAGTCGAACGCGTAGTCGAAGTACCCGGTGAAGTAGACCCGGGTGTAGGTGCTCAAGCAGGCCGGCTTGAAGAAGGGGTTGTTGGGAACCGCCGCGGTCGGGAGGAAATCCCCGTTCACGACGAACCGCCAGACGTTGAGGTTGATCGCGCCGGGCACCGACGACTCCTGCCAGTTGCGGGAGTAGTGGGCGAGCACGCTCCCATTCCAGAGGGTCGTGTTCGACGCGCACGACTTGACCGTGACGCGGATCCGGTAGACACCGCAGACGATCGCGCCCCCGGCCTGGTAGGGAATCGGCTGTCCGAGGTTGACGCAGTAGCTCACGTTGGTGACCGTCTGGCAGTTGTCGAAGCAGATGAAGCGGACGCCCTGCGACATCGGCGGGAACTGCGGCAGCATCACGCCGGCCGGTTGACAGCAGGGTCCGCCGTCGAGGCCGTCGGGGCCGCACTGCGCGAGCGCGCGCGGCGCGGAGAGCGCCAGGGCGAGGAGCGAGGCGAGGGCGAACACAGGCAACGCGCGGGGGGGGCTGAGCATCGGAATCCTCTTTCTTGTTCTCTGGGTTCGCCGGACGAGCTCGTGGGAACCGTGATGCGGACCGGCTCAGCGTACGCCCAGGGACGATTTCGCGTAAGCGGTCCAGCGTGGATCCTCGCGCTCCCCTCAGTCTTGGCGCACGACGCGGGCGCCCAGGCCCTCGAGGTCGCGCCAGAAGCCCGGCCAGGACTTCGCGACGCAGCCAGGATCCGCGACCCACACGCCCTCGACGGCCAGCCCGAGCAGCGCGAACGCGAAGGCCATGCGGTGGTCACGCGCGGGTTCGAGGCGGACTTCCGCCGAGCCGCGGCCCGTCCTCCCGGGCCGGATCTCCAGCCAATCCGCTCCGCCGACCGCCTCAAGCCCGACCGCCGAGAGTCCGCGCGCGAGGACCCCGATGCGGTCGCTCTCCTTTCCGGCGAGCGTGCCGAGGCCCGTGAGACGGCTCGACCCTCCGGCGCCGATCGCGGCGCGCGCCGCGACAGCGGCGAGCACCGGAGCGAGATCGGGCTCGCCCGAGAGGTCGAGGTCCGCACCCCGCGTCGGCGGATCGGCCGCGTGCAGGCCCTCGCGATCGGACCAGGCCCGACACCCGAATCGCGCCAGGTGCTCGAGGATCCGCACGTCTCCTTGCGGAGAGGTCGCGAAGAGGCACGGCACGACGACCTCGCCACCCGAGAGGCACGCCGCGGCCAGGGCCACGGCGGCCGCTGAAGCGTCGGGCTCGATCACGAGGGGATGCGGCCACGGTCGCAGGGGCCCGATGACGGCGAACGCCTCTCCCCAGGCGACGTTCTTCCGCCCGACCGTGATGCGGAAGTGCTCCAACACGTTCCGGGTCAAGTCGACGTAGGGACGGCTCGGAATTTCCCCGTGGACGAAGAGAACCGTCTCTCCGGGATGCGCCGCGAGCGCGACCAGCAGGGCGCTGACCTCCTGGCTCGACACGGGGTTCCGCAGATCGACCTGATCCGGACGGCGGATCGCGCGCAGCCGCACCGGCCACCCGCCCGCCTCCGACAGCCACTCGATCCCGACCCCGACGCCGGCGAGCGCGTCGAACAAAGGCGGGCTTCGCCGGCGGAGCAGGGTCCCCTCGCCGCGCAGCTCGTGCCAAGGTCCGCCCTCGCCGCACAGCGCGAGCGCAGCGGTTGCGAGGCGCGCGAGCGTTCCCGACTCCCCGGCCGAGACGGGGGCCTTCGCCGACCAGCCGCGATCCGGACCTGGCGGTCGCCCGGTCACGCGCACCGCGCCCGGCGAGAGACGTTCCACGCGTGCTCCCGCCGCTTCGACGAGGGTCAGCGCGGCGCCGGCGTCGTCCCCGTCCGGCAATCCCGCGATCTCCGTCGCGCCCTCCGCGAGGCTTGCGCACACGAGCGCGCGCTGCGCGAGCGACTTCGAGCCGGGGACGCGCAGAACTCCGGCGATCACCCCGCCCGGGCGCAGTCCCATCGCGCGCGAGCCGCCCTGTCTCACCCGCGGATTGTAGCGCTGCCGCCCCCCTGCCATACTCGCCACATGGCTCCGCTCCCCGCCTCCCCCGTCTTCCTCGGGCGCGACGAGCGCGTGCCGGGATGGAAGCTCGTCCACTCCGGCAAGGTGCGCGACCTCTACGAGCTGGACCCGCGCCACCTGGTCTTCGTGACCACCGACCGCGTGTCGGCCTTCGACGTGGTCATGCGCGAGGGCGTGCCGCACAAGGGCTGCGTGCTGACCGCGATCTCGGCCTGGTGGTTCGAGCGCACGCGCGACGTGATCGACAACCATCTCGTCAGCACCTCGGTCGAGGATCTGCCGCGCCTCGACGGCACTTGGCGCGAGCGTCTGCGTGGGCGCGTCATGGTCGTGAAGAAGTGCGTTCCGACGAGCGTCGAGTGGGTGGTCCGCGGCTACCTGGCCGGCTCGGGATGGAAGGAGTACCAGAAGACCAAGACCGTCTGCGGCATCCCCCTCCCCGACGGCCTCCAGCTCTCTTCACGCCTGCCGAAGCCGATCCTCACCCCGACGACCAAGGAAGCGACCCACGATCTCCCCCTCTCGCCCATGGAAGCGCGCGCGCGCGTCGGCGCCGCCATCTACGATCCCGCCGAGAAGGCCGCGCTCGAGCTGTTCCGGCGCGGGACGAGCGAGCTCGAGTCGATCGGGATCCTCCTGGCCGACACGAAGTTCGAGTTCGGCCTCCTCGAAAGGAGGCTCGTCCTGATCGACGAGTGCCTGACGCCCGACAGCTCCCGCTTCTGGCCGGCCGAGGCCTGGAAGCCGGGTTCGAACCCCCCCAGCTTCGACAAGCAGATCCTGCGCGACCACCTCGAGACCCTGCCCTGGGACAAGAGCTACCCGCCGCCTGAGCTCGACCCGAGCGTGCTCGCGAAGCTCGGCCAGCGCTACCTCGAGATCTGCGAGAAGATCACCGGCGCCGTGCCGGCCGGAGCGTGCGCATGAAGGTCGCCGTGATCATGGGCTCGGACTCGGACCTCCCGCGCCTGGAGCCCTGTCTCGCGAAGCTCACCGAGCTCGGCATCGAGCACGAGGCGCGCGTCCTCTCGGCCCACCGCACCCCCGCCGAGCTCGTCGAGTACGTCCGCGGCGCGCCCACCCAGGGCGTCCGCGTCTTCCTGTGCGCCGCCGGCGGCGCCGCGCACCTCGCCGGCGTCGTCGCCGCGCACACCGACCTGCCCGTGATCGGCATCCCCCTCGACAACCCGCCGCTCGGAGGCCTCGACGCGCTCCTCTCGACCCTGCAGATGCCCGGCGGCGTGCCCGTCGCGGCAGTCGGCATCGGCGCGGGCGGACGGGTCAACGCCGCGCTCTTCGCAGCGCGCATCCTGGCCCTCTCGGATCCTGCGCTCGCCGCCCGCCTCGAGAAGTCGCGCGACGCTCAGCGCGAGAAGGTGCTCGAGAAGGACGCAGCGCTGCGCGAGAAGAAGAAGAAGTAGGGGTCGGGAGCCCTCTCCTCCCGCGCGGGACGATGCACGTCGAGACCATCCGCTGGGAAGGCGGCCTGCCCGGGCGGGTGCGCCTGATCGACCAGACCCTTCTGCCCGAACGCCTCACCTACCTCGACATCTCGACGGTCGAGGAGATGCGCGACGCGATCGCGCGCCTGGCCGTCCGCGGCGCTCCTGCGATCGGCGTCGCCGCGGCCTTCGGCGTCGTGCTCGGCGTCCAGCGCCTCGCCGGAAGGTCCCCGGCCGAGATTTTCGCCGCCGCGCGCGCTGCCGCGGCGCTCCTCGAGCGCGCACGTCCGACCGCCGTCAACCTGGCCTGGGCTGCCCGGCGGATTCTGGCGCGCGCCGAGCGCGACGCGGCCGCCGAACGCGACGGGCGCGCGCTGATCGAGGGACTCCTCGCCGAGGCGCAGACGATCTTCGAGGAGGACCGCGCCGTGTGCGAGCGCCTCGGCGAGATCGGCGAGCCCCTGCTGAGGGACGGCGGCACGGTGCTCACGCACTGCAACGCGGGAGCCCTCGCCACCGCCGGCATCGGCACGGCGCTCGCTCCGATCTATCGCGCGCACGCGCACGGAAAAAAGGTTTCGGTGATCGTCGACGAGACCCGGCCGCTGCTGCAGGGGTCGCGCCTGACCGCCTGGGAGCTGTCGCAGGCCGGGATCGACGTGACCCTGATCACCGACAGCATGGCCGCGCGCGTCCTTTCCGAGCGCAAGGTCGACGCGGTGCTCGTCGGGGCCGACCGCATCGCCCGGAACGGGGACGTCGCCAACAAGATCGGCACCTACGGCCTGTCGGTGCTGGCGCGCGCGCACGAGGTCCCCTTCTACGTCGTCGCCCCGCTCTCGACCTTCGACCCCGCGATCGCGGATGGCTCGGCGATCCCGATCGAGGAGCGCTCGCCGGACGAGGTCACCGGCGGGCCCCTCCGCCGCACCGCGCCGGGAGGCGTGCGTGTCTACAACCCGGCCTTCGACGTCACGCCCGCCCGGCTGGTCACCGCGATCGTCACGGAGGTAGGCATGATCGAGAGGCCCGACCGGACGAAGGTCGAGGAGGCTCTGCGCCGCGGCGGCCGCATCTAGTCCGGATCTCCCACGAGAAGGAGAGAGCGCGTTGGAAGCTGGGGATCAACCATTCGGGGCAAGGACATCGGGCTGCCAGATGGTCGCCGAACTCTCGAAGCACTGCATGGGCGGCAAGTGGGTCGCCGCGATCTCGCGCAAGACGCAGGAGGTCAGGAACCCGGCGAATGGCGAGCTGATCGGGATCGTGTCGCTGGGTGGCGCGAAGGACGGGATGCAGATTAGGCCGCTGATCTCCAAGCGACACCGGCAGAAGGTCCTCGGGTACATCGAGAAGGGCGTGCAGGAGGGCGCGGAGCTCGTGCTCGACGGCCGCAAGGCGAAGACGCCGGAGAAGGGGCTCATCCTCAGCCCGACGATCTTCGACGGCGTGGCTCCGGAGATGACGAAGGGAAGCCCCGCATCGACGCTGGCTATGGGGGCTTATGACAGAGGATCCTCCGGGACCGGTCCAGAGTCCCTCCCAGGAAGCGAGCGGGGGTCTAGTCCGTGTGCAGTTCGACCCAGGTTCAGCTCCGACATTGCGCACCGACCGTACCCTCCTCGTCGACCGAGGATCATACTCACCCATGGTCTGCTTCCACCGGGGGGATCCTCCAGGACGGAACTCACCGCGCCCCGTCGTCTTTCGCAATCGTCCCAACTGGACGCAGGCACTGCGGTCTGGTATCCGAGCGGCAAACCTTGCAGCTACGCCCGTGGCCCCCGACGAGATTTCTCCGCCTGGAGAAGGTGCTGGGCACGAGCATGCGCACAGCGATTGTCCAGACTGACGCCGGGCGGGCGTATCTCAAGGCGATGGGCAACCCTGAGGGCGAGCACGCGCTCGCCTGCGAGCTGATTGGAACGAGGCTGGCGGCATGGTTCGGCCTGCCGACGCTGGATCATCATGTCCTGATCCTCGAGGATGCCGATGTCTTCGAGCTGCCTGGGGGCGGGGAGATCCGGCCCGGACCCGCATTCATCACGCGAGGGGTGACCGCGATCGAGTGGAGCGGCGAGCGAAGGGCGCTGGGGCGCCTTCACAACCCCGACGACATCGCCGCGCTCGTCGTCCTCGACACGTGGTTGCTGAACTGTGACCGCTACCCCAGGGTCCCCCGGGTGGACCCGCCGCCGCACCCGGCTGCTGGCTGGCGTAGGCCCAATCGCGGAAACGTCCTTCTCGAGTGGGAAGGGACCGACCGTCGCCGGCCCCGCCGCTTGCTCGCGATGGACTTCACCCACGCCTTCACCGCCGGTCACGAGCTCTCGCCCCGGGTGGCGCACATCGAGTCCATCCAGGACAGTGGGATCTACGGCTGCTTCCCGGAGTTCCGCCCGTTCCTGACCGAGGAGGCCGTGCGATCTGCCACGATGCGGCTGCGGGACGTCTCCTCCGCCCTCGTCGGGCCGATCGTCGAGGCGATACCGGGAGCCTGGCAGGTCGGTCCGGACGCTCGTGAGGCGCTCGTAGGGCTACTCTGCGAGCGTGCCCGGTGGCTGGTCGATACTCTTCCGGATCTCTTGCTACCATACGGAACTTTTCGAAACCATCCGGGACAGCAGGATCTGCCCTGGGACGAAGGAGGTCAGCGATGAGCGCAGCGCGAGGTTGGTACAGCCTGATCCAGTACTGCCCCGATCGCTCCCGCGCGGAGGCGGCGAACGTCGGGGTCGTGCTGTTCTGCCCCGACCGGGGGTTTATCCGGGCGCGGACCTCCGACGGCAACGATCGCATCCGTCGGTTCTTCCGCGGTGGCACCTTCGATCCCTCCCAGATCAACGAAGCCAAGCGAGCGATTGAAGAACGCCTGGAGGTGGAGAGGGACCGCTTCCGGACGGTGACCGACCTCGAAGAGTTCATCCACACCCGAGCACACGACCTGGTCCTCACGAGTCCGAGGGCCATGCGCGTGGAAGATCCCGATCAGGACATGGAACGCCTGTTCGAGGAGCTAGTCGGGGGACGCGCCCGCCGAAGGCCGCGGTTGCCGCAGGCTCAACGGCTGGATGATCTCTTCCGGCGACACGAAGGCAGCAGCCGGGTCTGGATCGAGCCGAGATACCAGCTGCCCGTGGTTGACCTCGAGATTCGCGTCCCCTACGCGTTCCAAAACGGCAGGTTGAATCTGGTCAAGCCAGTCGCATTCTCCCCACTCGAGGAGCGTTTCAAGAGGGAGGCGCTCAGCTTGGCTCCGAAGGGCGAGCTGATCGACCGGTATCCTCCCGTCCAGGGAATGCCGGCCACACTGGTCGTCGTCTCCATGGCCCAGGAGGACGCAGCGGACATGGAAACGTGGATCGAGCGCCTTCTCAGGGAGTTCCGCGTCGAGTTCATTCGCTCCTCGAGGATCGCCGCATTTACCCGCGAAGTCGAGGAGGCGGTTCAGTCGCACTAAGCTCCGTGATACGGAGAATGTGGTGATGCCTCGACAGCAGTCCGGCACAGGCACATGCCGGTTCTGCGAGGAGCAGGTGGTCCTGGTCATCTTCCCTCGCGCACTCGCCAAGGACCTCAGCACCGGCCGCGATCCCCCGGTGGTCATCCCGTCGGACCAAGGGACACGACCTCGTGGCCTTGGTGCGTCAGGCGCCCGGCGGCGGGACAGCGGATTGCCCTCCGTGTGCTCAGGGGGACCGCGGCGTCGGCCGTTGCACGGAAGCCAGGCATGCGCGCTCGATCGCCGCATCCCAGCCGAACGGCATGATCATCATGTCGAGGAAGTACTCGCCACACGTGATCAGCAAGAAGTAGCGGCGGAAGACCTTCGCGACGAGCTCGAGGGCGTCGTCGAGGTCGCGCCACTTGGGAAGCGCCGCGGGCCTGTCCCGATCAGTATGTGCGATGCGTTTGTCGGCGTGCACGAGAATGGTGTCGGCCGATGCACGGATCAGTTCGGCTTCCTTTCGCAGGCTGTCCTGCGTGGGCAGACCATCCGGAAACAGTTGCGTGAAGGCGCTCACCGCCCTTGATTCCTCGAATTGATCCCGCGGGTGCCACACGGCGACGTAGTTCGCGACGGTTATGTCCGCCACGTGATCGGAGATATCGGTGATCAACTCGTGGAGGGAGACCGGCTCGTTCCGAGTCGTGCCCCGGTCGATGAGGCGACGGATGCCAATTGTCATCGCGTCCGAGTAGTTGTGGATCATCCAGTCGTGCAGGATGGATGCCAACTCGATCATCTCGATCTGTTTCAGTGACGTCGTGTATGCCTTCCACACGAGCTGCCTCTCGTAGAGGTTCGTCACCTGCGCTTTCAGCTCGTTGATGTCGTGCTGCCAACGAGCCCAACGCTCGGTGGGAAGGGAGGTTGCTCGCTGCGAGGTCGGGGACGACTGCGGGGTGAGCGGCGTCATCCCGGCGGGCGCATCGTGTTCGTCCTGGTCCATGTCAGGCTTCAAATGGCAGGTGGGTTGTCGGAGAGCGCTGGGGCAGGGCATGGAAGGACATCCAAGCGAGTGACGCCGGGATCAGCCTACCCCCGTGGGACTTCTTGGTGGTAGCCGGCACCTGCCCCGAGCGGCGCTCGCGAGTGTCTGGCGGACCGGAAGGCGTGGAGCTCGGGTTCACGAGCGCTCGCGGAGGACTCTTGGCGGTCTACCGCACGGTCGAGACGCAGGACTTGGGTACCCGCAGCCCTGAAGGCGCGCTCTCGAGATGCGAACGAGGGTCGCGAGCTACCAAGCCAGCTCAGGTTCGAGCGGCGCCCCAACACGAGCAGCGAGGGGTGGAGGCTCCGTGGGGAGGCCGACGTGCGCGCGGAAGAGGCACGCCAACAGCGTGCGGGGGTTTTCTGGACGCACAGGAGTCGGGTTGCCTCCCGATCGACCTGCACAGGGAGACTCGCCCGGATCAAGAACTTTACCTTCTCGAACTGAGAACCTATAGTTCACGCATGGTCTTGGGAGACGCCAGCGACGTCGAGCGGGCCCTGGGAACGTTCGGCGCGGTCCTCGAGCATCGCGGAGATCGCCACGAGGTGGTCCTCGTCGGCGGATCCGCCCTCATGCTCCTCGGGCTGACGGAGGTCTCTGATGAAGAGGTCTAGCGCGTCCCTGACCGACCCTCTGGTCGATTTCGCCTGGATCGCCTGGGCCGAGCTCGGCGTATCGGGCTGGAAGCGCCGGCATTCCGAAGGGTGCATCGACCCCGAGGCGCTGATCCTGCTCACGGGGAGCCTGGGCGACGCCGACCCGCGCCTGCGCGACGAGTCACTCGATTGGTGCGCGCGATTCCGCGACCTGCTGTCGCGCTCGCGGCTCGCCTTCCTGCACAAGAGCTGGCCGGAGGCACCCGGCTGGCGCGAGTACGCGTCCGCGCTGAGCGGCGCGACGGGCGAGCGCTGGCCGGGCGCGGGAGCGGTGCATCACCCGAAGCTCTCGGGCAAGAGCCGTCTCGTGCTCCAGGATCGTCCCGCGCTCGTCGGCCTGCGGCTGCGCGCCGCGTTCGGAGCGACGGCGCGGACCGAGGTCGTGCGCGTCCTGCTGCTCGCCGAGTCACGCAGCGGTTCGAGCGCCGCCGAGATCGCGGAAGAAGCGGGCTGCACGAAGCGGAACGCGGCCGAAGCGCTGGTCGGGCTCGCCCGGGCGGGACTCGTCGCCTCGACGAGGACCCCGAGAGCGGATCTGTACCGCATCAGCCATCGCGATCCGCTGGAGGAGGTCTTCGGGCCTCTTCCGCGCACGCGGACCAGTTTCCTGGCGACCTGTCGGGCGGCTTGGCTCCTCTCGCGCGGCGTGGATCGGCTCGCGAGCGCACCCAACGCCGTTCGCTCGGTGGAGGCTCGGCAAGTCCTCTCGGCCGTGCTTCCCGATCTGCACCGCCTCGGCGAGCCTCTGGTGGTCCCTCCGCCTGGGCGTGAAGCATGGCCTGCGCTGAGAGAGTTGGCTCGGATCTGGAAACAACGGCTCGCGAGCGGCGCAGGCGCTCAGGCTCTCGCGAGCCCACGATCGCATCGCAAACGGTCCTGGCTGCGTGACAGTCCGTAGACCCCCTCCCATCGCGGTTCCTTCCGACTCTGACACAGAGGGGTCGGGACGCAGGACTTGGCTCCCCGCAGCCCAGGGGTTGGATCCCGGAACTCGTCGGGAGGATGAGTGGTGATCACTCCGGCGGCGGGTTCCGCTTCGGCGTCGGGTCCTGCGGGGCAGACGATGATCTGCGGGTTGCATTCACCGTCCAGCCTCGAGCTCCTCGAGGAGTCGCCGTGCCTCCGGATCCTCGGGAGCCGCCTCGACGAGACGCCGCGCGTACTCGCGCGCGCGCTGGAGCTCGCCGAGATCGCGGTGCACGCTCGCGAGCGCGCTGAGCACGCCGCGGTCCCCGGGCCGATGCTCGAGCGCCCGCGCGAAGATCGCCAGCGCATCCCGCGGCTTGCCTGACGAGAGCAGCGCGACGCCGTAGACGTAGGCGAAGCGGACGTTCTCCGGCGCGAGGTTCGTGGCGCTCTCGAGCTCCGGCAGCGCCTCGTCCAGGCGCTTCTGCCGCGCGAGGTTCAACCCCAGCGCGTGGTGCAGGTCGGTCTTGGAGGCAGCGACCTCGAGTCCGCGGCGCAGCACCCTCTCGCCCTCGGCGTCGTCGCCCTCCTCCCGCAGGAGATCGGCCAGGTTGACCCACAGCCCGGTGAACCACGGCCCGAGGCGCAGGCCTTCCTCGTACTCGCGCCGCGCCGCGGCGCGATTCCCGAGGCGCAGCTCGAGCGATCCGAGGTTCGCATGGGCCTCCGGCCGGTCGGCGTTCGTCGCCTGCGCCGCACGGTACTCAGCCAGGGCCTTATCGAAGATCGGGCGCAGGTCGGCAGGGATCTGCTTCGCGTCGGCCGCCAAGGCGCTCGCGGTTTCGATGCGGACGACCCGCAGCGGATCGGCGAGCAGCGGGGATTCGAGGCCCACGCGGACGGCGGGAGGCAGCGCGCCGAGCGCGTCCACGGCCGCGGCGCGCACGAGCCCGTCCTCGTCCCCTAGCGCGCGCTCGAGCGTCGCCAGCGAAGACGGCCCGAGCAGATCCCCCAGGAGTTCGAGCGCGCTCGCGCGCGCGATCGCCGGCTGGAGAGGATCGTCGACGAGCTGCGCGAGCGAAACCTCCGCCCCCGGCATCCCGCGGCGGCCGGCCTGCAGGGCCTCGCCGTAGTGGGGGGTCGTCGAGCGCCCGTGCGGATACCACTTCGCGACCGCATCGTTCGCCCAGCGCGCGTCCTTGTCGGCGTGGCAGCCGCTGCACGCGTTGGGCGTCCCGATCTTCAGCGTGAGGTCGGGGCGCGGCACGCGGAAGGAGTGGTCGCGCCGTCCGTCGACGACCATGTAGTTCTTCGACGGCATGTGGCACTCGACGCAGCTCGCGCCCTGGGTCCCATTCTCGTGGTGATGGTGGTCGGGGCTGTCGAATCGGGCGGGCAGGTGGCAGATGAAGCAGACCCGGTCGGGGTCGCTCGGGCGCCGGACGCCGTGCACCTCGTGGCAGTCGCCGCACGAGACGCCGGATGCGTACATCCGGCTCTGCAGGAAGGAGCCGTACTCGTAGTCCTCGTCCATCTGCTGCCCGTCGGCGTGGTAGAGGAGCGCGTCGAGCAGTGCGGGCTCGTGCGTCTGGAGCAGCGGCTGCCCGGCGCGATAGTCCTCGAAGAGCAGCGCGCGCCGCGCATGGCAGCGCGCGCACGTCTCGATCTCGGCCTTCGACTGCCGCGGCCGCTCGCGGTGGGCGATGCCGGTCTTGGGATCGGGGATCCACGCCGAAGGCGGCTCGGTGAGGTCGGCGACGAGCCCCATCTCGGCGGCGGTGAGCTTCGGCACGCCGCCGCTTCCGCGGCTCGCGCCGTGGTCGCGGGCCCAGGTCACGTGGGCCGAGGCGGGACCGTGGCAGGCTTCGCACGAGACATCGAGCTCCGAGAAGGTCGTCTCGAAGCGGCTCTCGGCTGGAATCCAGCCCTTGTGCACGTTCGTCGAGTGGCACTCGGCGCACATGTGGTTCCAGTTCTGCGCGGGACCCGTCCAGTGAAGCACGTCGCCGGCGGGGATCGCCTCGTCGGGGTAGAGATGGAACCAGCGCTGTCCGCCCTGCTCCCTGGTCCGCGTGTCCCAGCAGACGTTGAGCGCCTGAAGGCGACCTTGGGGCATGCGCAGCAGGTACTGCTGCAGGGGATGGACGCCGAAGGTGTACGCGACCTCGAACTCGGCCGGCTTGCCGTCGGGACCGTCGGTCGTCACGAAGTACTTCCCATCGCGCCGCGTGAAGGTCGACGTGACGCCGAAGTGCTCGTAGGTGGAGCCCGAGAAGTCCCCGAGCACCGTCTTCTCGTCGGGGACCTGCATGGCCAGGTCGTGATCCGAGCCCTTCCAGAGCGCGGTCTCGGTCTCGTGGCAGTCGGCGCAGGCCGCGCGACCGACGTACTGGGCGCCGGCGAGAGACGCCGCGGTCGCGGCCGCACGCCCCGATCCTCCGCGCCAGGCGCGCCAAGCGACCCAAGATCCAAAGGCCGCAACGCCTGAGACCACGAGCACCGCGGCGATCGCGAATCGGCCTGCTCGAGTTCTCGGCATCTCGGGGGCAAGAGCATAAGACATCGAAGCGAATGTGGCTGGGATCAGCCTGCCCCCGTGGAACCTCTTGGTGGTAGCCGGCGCCTGCCCCGAGCGGCGCTGGCGAGTGTCTGGCGGACCGGAAGGCCGTGGAGCTCGGGTTCACGAGCGCTCGCGGAGGTCTCGGCGGTCTACCGCAGGGTCGGGACGCAGGACTTCCCTACCCACACCTCTGAAGGCACGGGCTCGAGACGCGGGGCGCCACCCCAGTGTCGGGCGAGGACGACGGCGCCCGATCGGCCACCGGGTCTGCCCGCGCTCGCCGCACGCTCGCGTGGCCAACCGAGGATCGTGCGCACGAAGATGCGACGGACCGCTGCACGGAGCTTGGCCTCGTAGGCCAGCAGGTAGCGGATGCGGAAAGGGAGCGAGAGCACCCACTGGCGCATCGGGACGTGCGGGAGCACCTCGTCGCACAGGTGCGCGTCGGTGTCGGCCATGCGCCGCACGTCTCGTGTCACCAAGCCCACGTCCGAACGATGCGATGGCGTGTTGCCTCACGCCTCGTGAAAGATCCGGGCCAACTTCAGAACGGCGCGTGCGTCGGTCGATGCAGGATCCGTCCGGCAGCCTCCTCACGCCCGCTCCATCGACCCCCCATGGCGACGACGCGCAAGAAGACCAAGCCCCGCAAGAGCGACGACCCCGAGTCGGAGAAGGCGGCCTCGATGCGGCCGGACGAGATGCCTCCCGACGTCCTCGAGTTCATCACCGCGATGGACCACTACAAGCGCACCCACCAGCGCCCCTTCCCGAATTGGAGCGAGGTGTTCGAGGTCCTGAAGAGCCTGGGCTACGTGCGGACGCGGACCTCGCCGCGACCGTAGCCCTCGTAGCCCCTGTAGATCGGGCACGCGCGCGCGACTTCGGCCACTTCGCCCCGCACCCGCTTCGCGGTGGCCTCGTCGCCGGGGCGCGAGAGGACGTCCGCGATCCAACCCGCGAGCCCGGCCATGTGCTCCCTCGAGAGCCCGCGCGTGGTGATCGCGGCGGTGCCCAGGCGGATGCCCGAGGCCTCCATGGGCGGGCGCGAGTCGTAGGGGATCAGGTTCTTGTTGCAGGTGATGTCGACGGCGTGGAGCAGGTCCTCGGCCTGTTTCCCCGAGAGGCCCACCCGCGTGACATCGACGAGCATCAGATGGTTGTCCGTGCCGCCCGAGACGATCCTCAGGCCGCGAGCCGACAACCCCGCCGCGAGCGCGCGCGCGTTCTCGACCACCGCCCGCTGGTAGGTGACGAACGAGGGATCGAGGGCCTCGCGCAGCGCCACGGCCTTGGCCGCGATCACGTGCATCAGCGGCCCGCCCTGCCCGCCGGGGAACACGGCGCTGTTGATCGCCTTGATCCACTCCGCGCCGGTGAGGATCATCCCGCCGCGCGGGCCGCGCAGCGTCTTGTGGGTGGTCAGCGTGACGACATCGGCGTGCCCGACGGGGGTCGGGTGGACCTTCGCGGCGACGAGCCCGGCGATGTGGGCCATGTCGACGAGCAGCTTCGCTCCGACCTCGCGCGCGACGTCGGCAAAGGCCGGGAAGTCGAGCGTGCGCGAGTACGCGCTCGCCCCGGCGATGATCACCTTGGGCCGCACCTCGCGCGCGATCGCACGCACGCGCTCCATGTCCAGGCGCTCGCTCTCCTTCTCGACGCCGTAGCTCACGACCTCGTAGAAGAGCCCCGTGAAGTTCTTCGGATGCCCGTGCGAGAGGTGCCCCCCGTGGTCGAGCGACATCGACAGCACGCGATCCCGCGGGGCTGCGAGCGCCATGAGCGCGGCGACGTTCGCCTGGGTGCCGCTGTGGGGCTGGACGTTGACGTGGGTGCAGCCGAAGAGCGCCTTGGCCCGCTCGCGCGCGAGCTCCTCGACCGTGTCGACGTGCTCGCATCCGCCGTAGTAGCGCCGTCCCGGGTAGCCCTCGGCGTACTTGTTGGTCAGGGCCGTGCCCATCGCGGCGATCACCTCGGCCGAGGCGTGGTTCTCCGAGGCGATCAGCTCGAGCTGCGCCTCCTGACGCCCGACCTCGGCCTCGATGGCCGCCCAGACCTCGACGTCGGTGCGGGGCACGCTGGCGGGAGGATCCTGCGTCGCGCGCGCGGCTCCCGGCTTCCCGCTCACTTCCTCTCCCCTTTTTCCCCGGCGGCAGGCGGGATCGCGGGCTGGCCCGGCAGATCCCCCGCTCGGACGTCCGCGGCGTAGACGCCGCTCTTCTTTCCGTCGAGAGAGCCGTCGGCCTGGAAGTAGCGCCACTCGCCCTCGCGCTTGCCGGCCTTGAACGTCCCCGCGGACGTCGGAGACCCGCTGGGGGCGTTCGACAGGTACTCGCCGTCGAAGACCCCGCGCTGGAACACGGCCTTCTCCATGATCTGGCCGTTCTCGTACCAGCGCGTCCAGGGCCCGTCGTTCTTGCCGTCGACGAACACGCCCTCCTTCTCGTCGCGGCCGCTCGGGTACCACGTCTTCCACGGCCCGACCTGCAGCCCGCCCCGGTAGTCGCCCTCGGAGGACTTCTGCCCGTTCGCGTGCCAGGACATGAAGTGGCCCTCCTCCTTGCCGCCTTGGAAGTCGCCCTCGATCTCCCTCTCGCCGGTCGGGTGGTACTTCACCCAGTGGCCCTGCTGCCGGTCCCCTTCCACTGTCCCTTGGCGGAGGACCTTCCCGTCCTCGTACCACTCGGTCATCGGGCCGCGCGCTACGCCGTCGACGTAGGTGGTCTCGGTCTTCTTCTGTCCGTTCTCGTGCCACACCGTGCCGACGCCGACGAGCTTGCCCTTGGACCAGGTGTGCTGGCTCTTCTTCTGGCCGTTCGGGTACCACTCCAGGGTGAGACCGTCGAGGACGCCGTCCGCGAATTGCGCCGTTTTCTCGGGCTGGCCGTTCTCGTACCACGAGTTCCAATCGCCGTCCGGCTTGCCGCCGCGGATCTCGCCCTCCTGCTTCTTGTGCGTCTTGGCGGCATCCCAGAAGTCGGTCCGGACCCCGTCCTTCTGGACGACCGGTCGGGGAGGACGGACCGCGCTCGGAGCAGCCTCCTGGCCGCACGAGACCGCGAGGAGAGCCAGGAGCGGCAAGAGGAGGCAGAGCTTCTTCGGCTCGTTCTTCATCCCGTCCATGGTAGCGGGAGCCGGGGGCGCACGCACCTCCACATGCGAGGCCGGATCCGGTGCTCAGCTCGCGGTAGGATCGCCGCATGTCCACGGGCAAGCTCTTCGCGTCAGCGGTCGTGGCCGCGCTCGCCGGCGCAGCCTGCAGCCGGGCGCCCGAAGCGCGGCCGTGCGTTCTCCTGGTGACGCTCGACACGACGCGCGCCGACTATCTGGGCTGCTACGGGAGGAGCGGGGATCCGACGCCCTGCCTGGACGCGATCGCACGCGAGGGGACGCGCTTCGATCTGGCGATCGCGACCGCCGCGCTGACGCCGGTGTCGCACGCCTCGATCCTCTCCGGTCTCGACAACTCGGGCCACGGCGTGCGCGTGCTGGCTGCGGGCGCCGGGACGAGGCTCCCCGCGGACGTGCCGACGATCGCCACGATCCTGCGCGAGCGCGGGTACCGGACGGCGGCGGTGCTCAGCGCCTTCCCGGTGTCCTCCGCGTACGGGTTCGAGCGCGGGTTCGACCTGTTCGACTGTCCCGAAGGCGCGCTCGAGGCCGGTCCGGCGGGCAACCCGACCTGGAACCTCTCGCGCCTCCAGCGGCGAGCGGATGCGACGACCAATCGGGCGATCGAGTGGCTGCGCGGAGCGACGCAGCCCTTCTTCCTGTGGGTGCACTACTTCGATCCGCACGACGCGGCTCTCTCTCCCCCGCCCGAGGCCTTGCCCGCGGGCGTTCCACCGCCGCCGCCCGGGACGGTGGATCTCTCGCCCGAGCTCTACGCCGCCGAGGTGCGCTACATGGACGCCCAGATCGCGCGCCTGGTCGCGGCGCTGCGAGCCAGCGGCGCGTGGGAGCACACGCTGGTCGCCGCGGTCGCCGACCACGGCGAGGGACTCGGAGACCACGGCTGGCAGCACCATCGCATCCTCTATCAGGAGGAGATCCGCGTGCCGCTCCTCCTGCGCGTGCCTGGCGTTCGCCATGCCGCGAGCGTCGGCGCGCTCGTCCGCACGACCGATCTCCTCCCCACGCTGCTCGACTACCTGGGGCTCGCGCCTCCCCGACCGATCGACGGGAAGAGCCTGCGCGGATTCATCGAGGGGCGCGCCGAGCCCCCGCGGATCGCGCTCGCCGATGCGATCAACGGCTACGACCGCAACGCCCTGCAGATCCGGAGCCGGCCGTTGGACGACTTCCTCTACTGCGCGATGAGCGCACGCTGGAAGCTCGTCTACCGGCCCGCGCACCCCGCAGCGAGCGAGCTCTTCGACCTGGAGCGCGATCCCGGCGAGCGGGAGAACCTGTTCGCCGTGCGCGCGGACGAGGCGCTCCCCCTCGAGAGGGAGCTCGCGCGACGGCGACCCTGGGTCGCAGCGCCGTTTCCCGCGCTGGATACGCACCAGGACGTATCCGCGCAGCGCGCCCTGGCCGGCCTCGGCTACGCCGGAGCCGGCGAATCCTCGGCCGACCCTACCTGGAACTGGACCTGCCCCGAGCACGCAGACTGGAGAAGCCCCGATCCGCGGAATTGTCCGCGCTGCGGTTCGCCGCCGCTTCTCATCGCGAAGTGACGAGCCCGACCGGGGCTCCGGGTCGAGAAGAAGCAGACATGTGGTTTCCCGCCTTGACCGCCCCGGGAACCTGTGGGAGCATTTTTTCAGCGTCTCCGCAGGGAGCGGGACGCTCGCGTGGCGCGCATCGACCCGCCCTTCACCCCCCGGATTCGAGCATGAAGATCTTCATCGCGCCCTCGAAGCGACCCGCGTTCTATTCCGGGATCGCGCTCCTGGCTTCCACCCTGGGACTCTCCGCTTCGAGCCTGCTCGCCAGCCTCCCCATCCCGACCACGCCCGAGGACTTCAGGCAGCCCGGCACGCAGCCGCAGACGATCCTCCAGTCCATCTATCCCTCCGGGAACTGCTCGGTCTGCCACGGCGGCTACGACGTGAACCAGGAGCCTTACACGCGCTGGGCCGCGAGCATGATGGCGCAGGCGACGCGCGACCCGGTGATGCACGCCGCGCTCGCGATCGCCAACCAGGACATGTCGAACTCGGGCGAGATGTGCCTGCGCTGTCACGCGCCCGGCGCCTGGCTCGACGGCCGCAGCACGCCTCCCGACGGATCCGCCCTGGACAACAGCCTGGGCGACTTCGACGGCGTCACCTGCCACCTCTGCCACCGCCTGGTCGATCCCTTCTACGAGCAGGGCGTGAACCCGCCGGTCGACCGGCGCATCCTGGCCCTGCTCCCGCAGATCCCCTTCAGCATCGGCAACGGCGAGTACGTGATCGACCCCAACGACAACCGCCGCGGGCCCTTCGACCTGGGACCGAACTTCTACCTGCACGACTGGCTCGAGTCGCCGTTCCACGAGGAGGCGCTCCTGTGCGCCAACTGCCACGAGGTCAGCAATCCTGCGATGACCCGGCAGATGGACGGGAGCTACGCGCTGAACACGCTGAACGCCCAGCACCCCACGCACGACAAGCACGACGAGTTCCCGATCGAGCGGACCTGGAGCGAATGGTCGAAGAGCATCTACGCGCAGGCGCCGATCGACGTGAACGGGCGCTTCGGCGGCAACACCATCTTGGTGAGCTCCTGCCAGGACTGCCACATGCCCACGACACACGGCACCGCTTGCCAGCCCGTC
The DNA here is from genome assembly GCA_041488095.1 of Planctomycetota bacterium. Classification (GTDB taxonomy): domain Bacteria; phylum Planctomycetota; class UBA1135; order UBA1135; genus DASYPQ01. The sequence continues at coordinate 21,938 of JBGPOP010000028.1, read as the reverse complement.
CTCGGCGGAGCGGTGCGCGACGACCTGCCGCTGCACGACTTCAACGGCTCCAACTCGTGGGTGCTCGACGCGGTGCGCAACCTCTACCCCGACAGCGAAACCGGGCTCTCGACCCAGTCGGTCGCCGATGCGCACGCGCGCAACACGCTGATGCTCGCGAAGGCGGTCGACCTCGACCTCTACACCTCGAGCGGCCAGCTCGGCGTGCGCATCGTCAACCAGACCGGCCACAAGCTGCCCACCGGCTACGCCGAGGGCCGCCGCATGTGGATCAACGTCCAGTTCTACGACGGGTCCAACACGCTCGTCGCCGAGCGCGGCGCGTACGACGCGACGACCGCCACCCTGACGACGGTCGACACGAAGGTCTACGAGGCCAAGCTCGGCCTCGACGCGAACATGGCGATGACCACCGGCCTGCCCGCGGCCGAGAGCTTCCACTTCGTGCTCAACAACCAGGTCTACAAGGACAACCGCATCCCGCCGCGCGGCTTCAGCAATGCGGCGTTCGACTCGGTCCAGGCTCTTCCCGTCGGCGCGAGCTACCTGGAGCAGCGCTACTGGGACGACACCCTGTTCGCCATCCCTGCGGCCGCGACGCGGGCGCAGGTGACCGTCTACCACCAGACCAGCTCGCGGGAGTACATGGAGTTCCTGCTCAACACGAACACCACGAACAACGCCGGCCAGACCGCCTACAACCAGTGGGTGACGAATGGCAAGAGCGCACCGGTCCTCCTGAAGACGGCTTCGATCGACCTCTTGTTCGACGCGTGCCCGCAACCGCTGCCCTACGGCATCTCGAAACAGCTGGCGGCCGGAGGATACCCCCGTCTGACCTTCGCGGGCTCGCCGACCCAGACCCTGAACAACTTCGCGGTCGTGGTCCAGAACGGCAAGCCCAACGTGCTCGGCACGCTGTTCCGGAGCGCAGGGCCGGCGACGACGCCCTATGCGGCAGGCACCCTGTACCTCGCCACGCCGCTCGTGCGCGTCACCAACTTCTTCCTGAGCGGGACCGGCGGCGTGTCGGTCCCGATCCCGGTGACGCCCGCGATGGTCGGCACCGAGCTGTACTACCAGGCCATCTTCCGCGATTCCCAGGCGCGGCAGCACCTCGGCCTGACGAACGGCCTGCACGTCGATTTCTGTCCCTAGACCCGCTCCTCCCGATCGCCCCTGCGCTTGCGGCCGTTCCCGTCCTCCCGGAGAGCGGCCGCGAGCCTTTCCTCGGCCTGCCGCCGCCGCGTAGACTCGCGCTCCGATGAAGCTCGTGAAGCGCGCGCTGCTCGCCGTCCTCCTTCTCGCCTGCGCGGGCCTCGCCGCGGGATGGTTCTTCCTCGATCCCCTCGTCGGCTCGGCCATCGAGAAGGGCTCGACCTACGCGACCGGCGTCGAGACCCGGGTCGGCGGTGTCGACGCGAGCTTCTTCTCCGGGCGCTTCGGCATCCGGGACCTCTCGCTCGCCAACCCGCCCGGATTCCGGCCCGAGCCGTTCGTGCGCCTCGCCTCCGCGCGAGCCACCTGGCAGAGCGGGTCGATCCTCTCGGACACGATCCAGATGGACGAGCTCCTCCTCGACGGCGTCGAGCTGAACCTCGAGCGGGTCGGCTCCGGGACGAACTACGGAAAAATCCTCGCGAACCTGGAGAAGCTCTCCTCCGGAGACAAGGGGAACACGGCCGCGTCCCAGGGCGGCCGCCAGCTCGCGATCCGGAAGATCGAGATCCGGAACGTCCGGGCCGGCCTGCGCCTCTCGGGCGTCCCGCTCGCCTCGGGCTCGATGGAGGTCGAGGCTCCGAGCATCGTGATCGACGACTTCCGATCCGACGGCAGCACCACCGAGATCGTGGCCAGGCTGACGCGAGCCGTGCTCCAGGCGATCCTCGAGAACGTGCTCTCCGCCGGCAAGGACATCTTCCCGGCCGACCTGGCCAAGGACCTCGGCCGCGGCCTCGCGGGCCTGAAGGGTGCGGTCGGTGGCGGCGCGAAGGATGTGCTCCACGGACTGGAAGGCGCGCTGAAGGGCGCGGGCGGGATCCTGAAGAAGTAGGCTCCGCGGCTCTCGCGCTCGGAATCCCGGTCACGCCTCGTCGTCCCGCGCCCTAGGAGACGCGCATGATCTTCCCCGCCCGCCCCGCCGTGCGACTGGCCGCGGTGTCCTCGGCGCTGCCGCCCCACACGATCGGAGCGCGCGAGACCGCCGCGGTCCTGAGCCGCCTGTTCCCGGACGAGGATCCGGCCTTCATCGGGCAGCTCGTCGAGCGCTCGGGCGTCGAGTGCCGGCACATCGCGCTGCCGCTCGAGGAGACGCTCGCGCCGAGGAGCTTCACCGATCGCAACGCGGCCTGGCGCCGCGCGGCTCTCGATCTCGCGACCCGGGCCGCGGCGGAAGCGATCAGGCGCTCCGGGCTCTCGCCCGGGGAGATCGACCACCTGATCGACGTCTCCTGCACCGGCGTCGCCATCCCGGCGCTCGACGTCGACCTCGTCCCCGCACTCGGACTGCGATCCGACGTGCGCCGCATCCCGATCACGGAGAGCGGCTGCGCGGCCGGGGCGCTGGCGCTCTCCATGGCCGGAAGTTTCGTTCAACAGGGCGAGCGAGCGCTGGTCGTGGCGGTCGAGTTGTGCTCGCTGACGTTCGTCTCGGAGGATGTCCGCCGCACGAACCTGGTCGCGAGCGTGCTCTTCGGCGACGGCGCGGCCGCGGCGGTCCTCGCGCCGGGGGGAACGGGACCCCGCCTCACGGCGGTCGGCTCGCACCTGCTGCCCGAGACCGGCGCGATGATGGGCTTCGATATCGGCAGCCATGGTCTGCGCATCGTCCTCCAGCGCGAGCTGCCGGGCGTGCTAGCGCGTGACCTGCGCGGCGCGGTCGAGACCTTTCTCACGCGCCATGGACGTGAGATCGGCGACGTCGGCCTGCACCTCGTCCACCCCGGAGGTCGGCGCATCCTGGAAGCCTACGCGGAGATCTTCGAGCTCGGCGAAGGCGCCCTCGCGCTCTCGCACGAGTCCCTGCGCCGCTATGGCAATCTGTCCTCGGCCTCGGTCCTGACCCTGCTCGAGCTGGCTCTCGAGCGCGGCGTGCAGCCGCCTTCCGGGAGCGAGGCCCTGCTCGTCGGAGTCGGTCCGGGACTCTCCCTGGAGCTCTCGCTGTGGTCCTGGGACCCCTGACACGCATCCCCGGGACCTGCATCGCGCTGCTCGCCGTTTTCAGCCTCGAGCGCGCCTTCGAGCTCGCGCTCTCCCGAGCCCGCCTGCGCACGACGCGCGGTTCTGCGGCGAGCAGCGATCTCGAATGGACCCTCCTGGTCCTGGTGCACGCCGGCCTGCTCGCGCTGCCGCCGATCGAGGCCGCCCTCCTCGGATCCCACGCTCCACCCGCCCTGGTCGCAAGCGCGCTCGTCGCCGCGGGTCTGGCACAGGTCCTGCGCTACTGGAGCGTGGCGTCGCTCGGCCCAGCCTGGAACGCGAGGGCGGTCGTCGATCCGGCCCACGGCGTGGTCGAGCGCGGGCCGTACCGCTGGGTCCGCCACCCCAACTATCTCGCGGTGCTGGTCGAGTTCAGCGCCGTGCCCCTCGCCTTCGGCGCGTGGCGCTCCTGGATCGTGCTCAACCTCCTGCACCTGCCCTTGATCGTGCGCCGGATCCGAGCCGAGGAACGGCTCCTCCAGGGCGTTCCCGGCTACGGCGAGCGCATGGCCGGCAAGGGTCGCTTCCTGCCCAGGCTCTCGCACCGCCTGGGGGTATGAACCGTGTCACAACATCCCGCCGCCAACGAAGGGGAACCGTCCCCGGTCCCCGTGCGTCCACATTCAGATTGCGCGCCTTGCCGCTTTCTCGGGGTTCGTCGAGAATCGTTGCGAGGCCCGCCTATTCAGCGCAGGCAACCCCAATCAGGAGAATCCGCATGTCGCGTCGCTTCCTCTCCCACGCCCTTCTCGTCCCCGCGCTGGCCGTAACAGCCGGCCTTGCGGGAGCGCAGATCACCCACCTCGAGTCCAGCATGAACGGCGCCAATGAGGTGCCGCCCGTCGTGACGGGAGCGACGGGCAGGGCCGACTACACGGTGAACACCTTCAGCCACGTGCTCAAGTACAACGTCTCGTTCCAGAACCTTTCTTCGGCCGAGATCCTGGCCCACATCCACACTGCGAACACTTCGGTCCTGTTCCCGCTGCCACTGGGCACTCCCGTGACGGGGTCCTTGGCGAGCACGGCAGCGCAGGAAGCGGCCCTTCTCACCGGGACGACCTACACGAACATCCACAGCTCGATGCACACGGGAGGCGAGATCCGCGGGACCGACGTCCTCGCGCCGGCGGTGGGGACCAACTTCTGCTTCGGCGACGGCACGATTGCGCCTTGTCCGTGCGGGAACAGCGGCGCCGCGGGCCACGGCTGCGAGAACTCGGCCACGACCGGTGGTGCGTTGCTCAATGCTTCGGGACACACCAGCCCGGACAACGTGGTCCTGATCGCGACGAACGAGAAGCCGAGCGCGCTTTCGATCTTCCTGCAGGGCAATCTCCTGATCTCCCCGACCGTCTACGGCGACGGTCTGCGCTGCGCAGGCGGGCAGCTCAAGCGGCTCGGCAACAAGAACGCCACGGGCGGAGCCGTAGCCTATCCCGAGGGCGCCGAGCTTCCGATCACCACCCGATCGGCCGCTCTCGGGGACACGATCGCGCCGGGCTCCACGCGCTGGTACCAGGTCTACTACCGCGACCCGGACCCGGTCTTCTGCCCCGTCCCCGCGGGCAGCACGTTCAACATCAGCAACGGCGTCGAGATCCTGTGGATGTGATGAGGCGGCACCCTGCCCGCCCTTCCAGGCCGCTTTCGCCCGCCGGGTTCGTCAGGGCTCGCGGACGGCTTGACAGACCGTTCGCGAGCCTCGATGCTTGATCCGGGAACCGGCTTGCAGCCGGCTCCTTTTCCCCAGCTTTCAACGAGCCCCACCCCACCGAGCCTCACCGAGAAAAGGCCCCCGATGCGCCGGAACTCCCTCGCCACCGCCTGTCTGCTTACACTGGTTCTGTCCGCGGCTCTCGCCGGCGGAGCTTCCGGCCAGGGCGTCACGCTGAAGAGCACCCTGGTCGCGGCGGGCCTCACCCAGCCCCTCTTCCTCACCTCTCCTCCGGGCGACACGCACCGCCTGTTCGTCGTCGAGCACGCCGGCGTGATCAAGATCATCAAGGACGGGGCCGTGCTCGCCGCGCCCTTCCTGAACATCGATCCGATCGTCAGCGGCGGTACGGGCTCGGACGAGCGCGGTCTCCTGGGCCTGGCATTCCACCCCGAGTACGCCACCAACGGCAAGTTCTACGTCGACTACACGGACAACAGCAGCATGGAGGTGTTGCGCGAGTACCTCGTGAACGCCGGCAACCCGGACCTCGCCGACGCCTCGAGCTTCACGACGCTCTTCGGCCCCTACAGCGATCCGCAGTCGAACCACAACGGCGGCTGCCTCCAGTTCGGACCGGACGGGATGCTGTACTACAGCCTGGGCGACGGCGGGGCCGCCAACGACACGGGCACCGGCCACGACCCGGCGATCGGAAACGCCCAGTCGATGAACACCTACTTCGGCAAGATGCTGAGGTTCGACGTCGCCAACCCGCCCACCTACGTCCCGGCGAACAACCCCTTCCCGACGAGCGCGATCCCGCTTGCGTGGGCGATCGGCCTGCGCAACCCGTGGCGTTTCAGCTTCGACCGCGGGACCGGCGACATGTACATCGGCGATGTGGGACAGGGGACGAAGGAAGAGGTCGACTTCCAGCCGGCCGCGAGCACGGGCGGGGAGAACTACGGCTGGCGCTGCATGGAGGGCACAACCTGCACGGGGCTGGCCGGAGGGACCGCCTGCACGTGCAGCCTGGCCAGCCTGAAGCCCCCCATCCAGGAGTACACGCACGCCTCGGGCTGCACGGTCATCGGCGGCTACGTGTACCGCGGCGCGGCGATCCCGGGCTTCCAGGGCAACTACATCTACGCCGACTACTGCAACGGCTCGATCTGGTCGTTCACCTACAACGGGAGCACGTTGTCGAACTTCGTCAACCGCACCGCGCAGCTCGACCCGCCGGGCGGGCTCGCCATCCAGACCCCGACCTCCTTCGGGGAGGACGCCAACGGGGAGCTGTACATCTGCGACTTCAGCGGCGGCGAGATCTACCGCATCGACACCCCCTGCCCGGTGCCGACGAACTACTGCGTCGGGGCGCCGAATTCGACCGGCTTCGGATCGAGCTTCGCCTTCTCCGGCACGGGCGCCATGAGCCAGAACAACCTCCACCTGTTCGCGTTCGACAACCCCCCGAGCAGGAACGGGTTCTTCTACTACGGCCAGGGCATGACCCAGGTCCCGGTGGGCAATGGCTTCAGCTGCATCGCGAACAACATCCACCGCCTTCCGGTCATCCATACCAACTCGTTCGGCGATGCCGACTGGGCCTTCGACGTCAACGCGCCGCCGGCCGTGATCACCCCCGGCTCGACCTGGAACTTCCAGTTCTACTACCGTGACCCGGGAGTCGGCGCGGGACTCAACCTCTCCGACGCCCTGTCCGTGCCCTTCTGCGCCAATTGACGGCCGAAGCACGCAGCTCTCGCGCGTTCGACTCGCGCGATCGGCGCGAGCCCCGAAGACCACCCCGCGGAGAATGAATGACAGGGGCCTGCCGCGCCTCGTGCGGCGGGCCTTCTCCTTTTCTCACGCCCTCGCGCCGATGTCTTCCGCAAGACTCCTCGCCCCGTTCGCACTGATCGCTCTGTGCGCCTGCTCGCCTGCGGGGCAACGGCCGACGCCCGAACGTCCGAGCGTCCTCCTGATCGTCGTCGACACCCTGCGCGCCGACCGTCTGACCGCCTACGGCGGGACGCACGGACTCTCCCCGCGCCTCGATGATCTCGCGCGGCAGGGCGTGCGCTTCGAGAACGCCTTCTCGCACGCCCCCTGGACGCTGCCGGCGTTTGCATCGCTCCTCGTCTCGCAGCCGCCGCAAGAGCACGGGGCCGGGGGCCAGGTCGGCGATTTCCGCGCACTTCCTGCAGGAATCCCCACCCTGCCCGGGCGTTTCCGCGATGCGGGCTACGCGACCGGCGCGGTCGTCAACGTCGACTTCCTGGCGCGCCCCTTCGGAGTCACGCGGGATTTCGAGAGCCTCGACGCCCGCGCCTACGGCGACAACGAGCAGCTTCGCGCCGCGGGCGCCACCACCGACGCTGCGCTCGCATGGATCCGCGAGCACCGCGGAGCGGCCTTCTTCCTGATGGTCCACTACTTCGATCCCCACGCCGAGTACCGGCCGCCCCAGCCCTTCCGGCGCCGCTTCGCCGCCCCCGAGGATCGCGAGGATGAGCGCTTCCGCTTCGGAACACGGCACCAGGTCGTCGAACGGCGCGCCGGGAAGCTCGACCTCAGGCCGACCGAGGTCGAGCGCGCGGAGAGGCTCTACGACGGGGAGGTGGCCTACGTGGATCAGGAGATCGGGCGCCTGCTCGACGGCGTCTCGGAGCTCGCGCTCGATTCCACGACGCTCGTGGCCTTCACCGCCGACCACGGCGAGGAGTTCCTCGACCACGGCGACTGGGAGCACGGCCACACTCTCTACGACGAGCTGCTCCGCATCCCGCTGATCCTGCGCCAGAGCGGACGCCTCGCGCCCAGGCAGTTCGCAGACACGGTCGGACACGTCGATCTGGCCCCGACGCTGCTCGCACTGTGCAGCCTGCCTCCCTGCCCCTCCTTCCAGGGTCGCGACCTTTCCCCTGTCGTCCTGGGTCTCTCCGGAGCGCAGCTCCCTCCCGCCGTCCTGCTCGGCTGGGGCAACTTCTGGGGCCAGCCGCTCGCCAGCCTGCGCGAGGGGGAACTCCAGCTCATCCTGAAGCCCGATGGGAGGAGCGAGCTGTACCGCTGGACCGTCGACCCGCTCGAGCACCACGATCTCGCTCTCAGCGAGATCGAGACCGCGGACCGGCTCCGTCGGACGCTCGAACGCGTCCAACGCGAAGCCTCCGCGAGCGGACGCGGACCCGGGCCCAGGGTGACTCTATCCCCTGACGAAGTCCGCAGGCTCTCCGCGGTCGGCTACGCCGGAGACCCGGGCACCCGGAAGGACTAGCGGGCTTCATGATCGCGCCGAAGGGGACCTCGAGCGCTCCGCTCCGCCGGATGGCGATCCCGAGGCACCGCGCCCTGCTGTTCGGGATCCTCCTGCTCTCGCTCGGAGTGCGCGTCGTCTACGTCCTCCAGTCGCAGGGCAGTCCCGCCTTCACCCAGCCGTCGATGGACGCGCTCTACCACCTCGAGTGGGCGCGCGCGTTTTCCGCCGGGCAACCCTACCAGCCCGGACCGTTCTTCCGCGCTCCGCTGTACCCCTGGTTCCTGGGAGCGCTGATCCGGCTGTTCGGGGAGCGCTTGCTCCTCGTGCGCCTCGTGCAGGCGGCGATCGGGACGACCTCGGTAGGGCTCGTCTACCTGGTCGGCGCGCGCGCCTTCGACCGGCGAACGGGCCTGCTCGCAGCCCTCTTCGCGGGACTCTACTGGGTGATCATCTACTTCGAGGGCGAGCTCCTGCTGCCCGTCCTGGAGATCTTCTTCGACCTGCTCGCCATCTGGCTGTCGCTGCGGATCGAGGAGAGGCTTTCGCCGAGCCGCGCGGCGCTCGCGGGGATCGCGTGGGGCGCAGCCTGCCTGGTGAGGCCGAACGTCCTGCTCTTCGCGCCTCTCGTGCTGGCGTGGATCGTCCTCCTCGTGCGACGCGCAAGGCGGACGGGCACGGCGCGGCTGCTCGTTCCCGCGGCCTTCGCCGTGGCGCTCGCCGCGCCGATCCTGTCGGTCACCGCCTACAACCGGATCGTCGGGAAGGACTGGGTCCTGGTCAGCTCGCAGGGCGGCGTCAACTTCTGGATCGGCAACAACCCGCGCTCGGACGGCTCCAGCGCAGTCGTGCCGGGCACGCGCCTGGACTGGTGGGGAGGGTACTACGACTCCATCCAGATGGCCGAGGCCGAGGAAGGCCGAGCGCTCAAACCCTCCGAGGTGTCGAGCCACTACAGCCGCAAGGCCTGGGCGTGGATCGGCTCCGACCCGCGCGCCGCCCTGGCCCACGCGCTGTGGAAGCTGCGCCTGTTCTGGACCGACTGGGAGCTCTCCAACAATGCGAGCGAGAGCTTCTTCGCCAACCGGTATGGACCGTTGCTGCGCTGGCTGCCTCTGGGCTTCGGCGCGCTCGCTCCCCTCGCGCTGCTCGGCTTCCTGCTGGCCGCACGCGCGTGGCGCCGCATCCTTCCGCTGTGGGGCTTCCTGCCCGTCTACACGGCGAGCGTGGTGGCCTTCTTCGTCTGCTCCCGCTTCCGCGTGCCCGTGCTCCCGGCGATGGCCGTGCTCGCCGCGCACGCCTGCTGGCGGCTCCTCGGCATGATCCGCGAGAAACGCCTCTTGCCTCTCGCCGCTTCGCTGGCCTTCCTCGCCGCGGCGATCGGAGTGGTCGAGCGGGTCCCCGCGTCCATCGACCGGAGCGACAGCAAGGGCCTGTGGCAGCTCGGCGTGACCGACTCCCAGCGCGGCGACCTCGACCGGGCGGTCGAGCACTTCCGCGCCTCGATCGCGCTGAACGACCGCTACTCGATCGCGCACCAGGATCTGGGGATCGCCCTGCGCCAGCTCGGGCAGACCCGGGAAGCCGAGGAGAGCCTGCGTCGGGCGATCACGGTCGATCCCGGCAACGTGGTCGCGCTCTCGACGCTGTTCGACCTCCTGTTCGCGTCCGGAAGGCTCGACGAGGCGCGCAAGGTCGCCGGCGAGGCCGTTCTGCGATCTCCGGTGTACGCGTCGGCGCGCTACGACCTGGGGCGCCTGCTTCTCCTCGAGTCCCAGGAGCTACAGGATTCCGGCGCCGAATCGGGAGCCGTGAAGGCCAAGCTCGAGGAAGGCCTGCAACAACTGCGGGCAGGCCTCGAGCTCTCCAGGGACGAGGCGACCACGTTCAATTGCGGCTACGTCGGCGGGAAAGCGCTCCTGAAGCTGGGGCGTCCGGGCGAAGCGGCTGCGGCTTTCGAGCGCTCGCTAGGGGCTCGACCGGATCCCAACTCCGCCGCCCAGCCCGACGCCGCGGCCTGGTGGTGGGAATGCCAGGCGTCCCTGCTGGAGGCGCTCGATGCGGCCGGGCGCGGAGACGAAGCGCGAGCCCACCGGGCCGAGCTCGTGCGCCGGTTCCCCGACGATCCCCGTGCCGCGAAACTCGGCGCGGCAGCGGGTCGCTGAGCGAGGAAGAGCTCGCTCGACCTGCAGAGCGGGCATGAAAAAGGCTGGCGCCGCTCACGCGGCGCCAGCCGTACGTTTGCGGACGACCCGCCGGGCGAACCGGCGGATCATCCCAGGTGCATCACGGACCCCAGAGGACCGAGCCGGCTTGGCTGTCGTTGAAGGTGCTCGCCGTGTTGCCGCAGGGACCTGCCGCCGCCGGGTCGCGGTAGTAGGTCATGTAGTAACGGGTCTGACCGGCCAGGATGGGGTTACCCAGGGCTGCCGACCGGGTGTGGACGTTCGGATCACCGCCGCCCGGACGCGTGATCGAGCCGGCCGTGGCACCACCCGTGTAGAGGCGCTTCAGGATGCCCGTGACGCAGCGAACGCCGGCGCCGTACACGATGCCGGTGGCGCTGCTCGTGGTGCCTTGCAGGAAGATCGTCAGCGACGTGTTGTTCTCACCCGTGGAGGTGAAGACCAACGTGTCGGCCGCCAGCGAGGCGACGCCCGCAGCAGCCAGCGTGCAGCTGTCGACCGGACCCGCACCGAAGTTGTTGCAACCCAGGCCAGTACCCGCAGGGGGGTTGGTGCACGGGCAGCCGATGACGCCGCTCTGTCCGGGGAAGCAGAAGTTGACCATCGGTGAAGTCGGCCCGCAGCCAGCGGCCGCGAACAGCTTCAGATAGAAGTCGCCGAGCGGCGTGCCACCGAAGTAGTAGCAGCCCACGCCCACTTGGGGAGTCGCGCCGGTGATCCGGAAGAAGTCGTTGGTCGCCATGCCCGTTCCCGGTTCCGCCAGGTTGATCGGCGAATCCCAGACCGTGCCGTCCGTGCCCGTGCAGGGGACCAGAGGACCTGTGATGGCGCCGCCCAGCCAGGTGTAGTCGCCGGCGATGACCGGGCCCGTTCCTGCGGTTGTCAGAAACACCGGGGCCGTTGCCTGTTGGGAATACCCGAACTGCTCGGAGGTCGAGGGGCCGGTCCACGTGCCGTCCTGGTCGGCGGAGAGCACGAAAGCCGGGGTCGTCGCGCTGACGTCCATGTCGAGGATCCAGCAGTTCTGGCTGCTCGTGGTGGTGCCAGCCGGGAGGCCGGTGACCGTGAACGTGTAGTTCGGGACCATGTCGCCGCCGCCGCACACGAGGTAGGCGTTGGCGAACGTGAACTCCCAGGTTATGGCGGTGCCCGCCACCAGGGAGGAGCAGTACTCGACTTGGAAGCCGTTGACCGTGTAGCTGGTCTGGCAGCCCGGAGCTTCGTCGTTCTCTGTGGGGTAGTAGAGGCCCGGCGTCGTCGGGCCGGTCGGGCTGGGGACGCGGCTCCTGTGCTGCCACTGCTCCGTGGAGTTGAATGCGCCGAAGTAGGCGGCCGCGCAGGTGTTGTTGTAGATCGTGTCGGGGCCCGTGACGTTGGCGAGGGTGCCGTTGCGTGTCCACGTGCCCGTGGCGACGTGGTACACGCCCAGGTGCTTGGGCGTAACCGTGATGGGCTGCAGGCGCGAGTGCAGGTTGCGCTGAGCCATCGAGCTCGCAGCCAGCAGCAGGACGGCAGCTGTGGTGAGGGAGGGACGAAGCATTACGTTCTCCTGAAGATGGTGAGTGATGGGAACCTAGTACTAGGGTCGTCGCCGGCCCGGTCAGCTCCGCGTGGGGAGCTTGACAGGACGGCGCCCGGGGGTTGGACGCAGGCGGATCCGCCTGGGTTCCATGCGCACGGGACATGCAAAATCTACCACGGTCCTCCAAGTCGCAATAGGTCCCCTCCCTTCCACGACCCCACGAGGTGCGTTCATCGCGTCCGGGCAGGCCACCCGAAGCGCGCCTGGGACGGGCCGCGCGGGGAGACCTGCAGACGGCCCTGCGGGGCCGCGGATGGCCCTTGGAAGCGATTTCGGGGGTCGGAGCCAGCGGGGCGACCTCGTCCCTGAAGGCCCTCGCAACGCCCGGGTGGCCGGTCCTGCCCGCTGCCGGGCTCGCGCAGAGGCCGCCTCCGAATCTCGGCCAGTCGCTCCCGCGTGCGCCGGCCGATGCGGAGCGGCGCCGACTCCCGATTTGGTAGAAGCCTGGTCGAACCACCGGAACGGACGTGACCGAGAGGAACCGTGGCGATGACGGCGCGCGCGAGCGCTCGGCCCGACGACTCGGCGCGCTCGTCGCACTCCTCGCGGGAGCGGTCGCGTTCGCGGCCTTCCAGCCCGCGCTGCGCGCCGGGTTCCTCAACTTCGACGACGATTTCCTCTACGTCCAGAGCGCGGAGTACCGCGGTCTCGACGCACGGCGCCTGGCCTGGATGTTCACGACGACGCGGCTCGGGCACTACGCCCCTCTCACGTGGCTCACCGCCGCGCTCGACTTCGCGATGTCAGGCCTCGACCCGCGGGCGTTCCATCGAACCAACCTGATCCTGCACGCCTCGAACGCGGCGCTCTTCTGCCTCGTCGCCGTGCGCCTCGTCCGCGAAGCCCAACCGGAGCGCGCCGACGCGCACCCGTTCGCGCTGCGGATCGCATCGGGAGTCGCGGCCATCCTGTTCGCGGTCCACCCCCTGCGGACCGAGTCGGTCGCCTGGGTGACCGAGCGCCGCGGCCTGCTCGGTGCGTTCTTCCTGCTCCTCGCCCTGCTCGCCTGGCTGCGAGCCTGCGCTCCGCGACGTGCGGAGCTCGCGTCCAGGGCCTGGTACTTCGCCGCGCTCCTCGCTCTCACCGCCTCGCTGCTCTCGAAGGGGCTCGGGATGACCTTCGTCGCGACGACGATCGCACTGGATGTGTACCCGCTGCGAAGGCTGCCGGGCCGCGTCTCCGCATGGTGGAAGAAGGATTTTCGTGCCGTCTGGCTGCAGAAGGTGCCCGTGTTCCTCCTGGGAGCAGCCTCGGCCTGGGTGTCGGCGTGGGCGGCGAGGTCGGCCGGCAACACGGTCAGGACGCTCGAGCAGTGGGGCCCGCTCGCGCGCGTCGGACAGGCCGGCTACGGGCTGCTCTTCTACGTGCAGAAGACGCTCTGGCCCGCGGGTCTCGCGCCCCTCCACGAGCTGCCCTACCGCTACGACGCCGTCGAGCCGCGCTTTCTCGCGAGCCTCGTCGCCGTGGCGGTGCTCCTTCCGATCCTGTTCCGCCTGCGCCGCAGCATGCCCTGGCTCGCCGCCGCCGCGGCCGGCTACGGGATCGCGCTGGCACCGGTCCTCGGGTTCGCGCAGGCCGGCCCGCAGCTCGTCGCCGACCGCTATTCGTACGTCGCGTGCATGCCCTGGGCTCTCGTCGCGGGAGGAGCGCTGCTCCTCGCCTGGAGCCGCGTTCGCGGGACGATCTTCCGCGCCGCGACCGCGGCCGTGCTGATCGCGCTCTCCGCACTCCTCTTCGCGCTGTGCCGCAAGCAGACCGAAGTCTGGCACGACAGCCGTGCGCTGTGGACGCGCGTGCTCGAGGCCGGTGAGCCCTCGTCGATCGCGCACAACAACCTCGGCGCGATGGACGGCGCAGACGGGCGGTACGAGACCGCGATCGAGCACCTCCAAGCTGCGCTCGCGATCCGCCCCGGGGAAGGGCGCGCGTGGTTCAACCTCGGCCTCTTCTACACCGCGGAGGACCGGCTCGCCGAGGCCGAGCGCGCCTACCGCGAGGCCAGGAAGACGATGACGCCGGCCGCCGATCCCCTCGTCAACCTCGGCAACCTGTACTTGAACCGCCTGAACCGCATCGACGACGCGGTCGCGGCCTTCCGCGAGGCGGTGGCCGACGTCGAGTCCGCCGGCCCGAGGAGGTTCAGCCCGCTGCCCTACCTGGGCCTCGGCGTCGCGCTCGAGCGCAAGGGCGAGACCGCCGAGGCGCGGCGAACCCTCGAATTCGCCGCGCAGTTCCCCGAGACGCGCGAGAGAGCGCTGCAGGCGCTCGGCCGCTAGCTCCCTGGCTGGGCTCGGGGGCCTTCGCTCCGCACCCGGTCGAGCAGCGCCGCCGGCGCTCCGATCGTCGCGAGCACGACGCGGCCGAGGCAGGGCTTCGCTTCGGGCGCGTCGAAGCCGACCTTCAGGGCGGCGAAGGTGACGGTGAGGTCGGCCATCACCGTCGGCTGCGACGGCTTCCCGGTGTCGGCGTCGAGGCCCGAGGGCAGGTCGAGCGCCACGATGGCCGCGCCGCGCTCCCGTCTGCAGGCGTTGACCGCTTCGATCAAACGCGCGATCTTCGGACGCACCTCGCCGCGGAAGCCGGTGCCGAGCAGGCCGTCGACGACGACGGTGGCACGCTCGAGGGCGGGGCGAGCGCGTGCGAGCCCTGCCTCGCTCGAGACATCGTGGACCGGGATCCCCATGCGCTCGACCGCGCGACGCATGATCGCGGCGTCTCCCGAGAGCTCTTCGAGAGGGTTCGCAGCGAACACCTCGATCTCCACACCGGCGTTGGCGAGGTGGCGCGCGAGGACGCACGCGTCTCCACCGTTGTTCCCAGGACCCGCAATGACCGCGACGCGACGCGCTCGGTCCGCCGACAGGGCCAAAACCTCCTCCGCCGCTCCCCGGCCGGCGTTCTCCATGAGCACCGCGCCGGGAAGGCCGTACTCTTCGCAGGCCAGGCGGTCGAGCCGCGCGAGCTCGGCGCGCGTGAGACCCGGGGCATCGTCCATCCGGCTCGATCCTAGGGACGCGATCCTCGGGTTGACAGCCCGGGTACGGCGGACCATCCTGCTCTCCGTCCGCCGCGGGGGAACCCGGTGAGAATCCGGGGCTGGCCCGCAACCGTAGGCTCGCGCGACGCGCGAGCGAGCCGGGATGCCTGCGCGCGGAGTCACGTCCTTCGGATGCAAGGTCCTCTAGACGGCGAGCGCGTCGCGGATTGCCCCGCGTGAAGCACCGCATCCCCCCGCGCGCGCTCGGCGCGGCCCTCCTCGTCCTCCTGCCGCTCCTCGCGCTCGGGGCCGTGCGCCACGGCAGCACGCAGGCTGTGCCGGATCTCCCGACCGCCCTCTCGGGCGCGCTCGCGGCGCTCTCCCTCGGTCCGCCGCTGCCTGCCTCGGACCTCCAGGCGATCGTCGCTCTGCGCCTCTGGCGCGCGCTGACCGCAGCGGGCGTCGGCGCCGCGCTCTCCTACTCGGGCGCTCTGCTCCAGGGCCTGTTCCGCAACGACCTCGCCAGCCCCGGCATCCTCGGGATCTCGAGCGGCGCGAGCCTCGGCGCGGCCTGCGCGGTGCTCGTCTTCGGCGGTTACGGCCCGAACCTCGTCGTGCAGGCGGGAGCCGCCCTGCCGGGCCTCCTCGCGATCCCGCTCTTCGCCTTCGTCGGCGCGCTCTCGATCGGCGCGCTCGTCTGGCTGCTCGCCTCGACCAAGGGTCGCGTCTCCATCCCGGCCCTGCTCCTGATCGGCATCGCCGTGAACACGTTCGTCGGCGGCCTCCTGCAGCTCGTCCAGTCCCTCGTCATCGACGACTGGCATGTCTCGCGCAGCATCCTCGCCTGGAGCTTCGGCACGCTCGACGGGCGCCTCGCCTGGCACGCCGCGACCGTGTGGGCGGCGCTCCTCCTCACCCTCGTCGCTGTCCCCTTCGTCGCCTGGGAGCTCGACTTGATGCAGGCCGGCATCGAGGACGCCGCGGCGCTCGGCGTCCACACCGCGCGCGTCCGCTGGGTCGCGCTCTCGGCGGCCTCGCTCGCGGCGGCCGCTGCGGTCGCCGTCGCGGGCGAGATCGCCTTCGTCGGCCTGGTCGTGCCGCACATCGTGCGGGCGCTCTCGGGTCCCAGCCACAAGAGCCTGCTCGTGCTCTCCGCCCTCGCCGGGGCTTCGTTCCTGCTCGGCGCGGACCTCTTCCAGACCCTGTGCCTGCGCGGCCTCGCGCTCCAGCCCGGCGTCGTCATGTCCCTTCTCGGCGGCCCCTTCTTCGTGGTCCTGCTGTGGCGGCGGCGCCGCGAGGTCGGGATGTGGTGATCGCGGTTCGGGAAGGATTCCGATCGGCCGTCAGCGCGGGTGAGCGGCGGCTTCCGCGGCCAGAGCCCGGAAGTGCTTCGCGCGCAGCGGCTGGCCGAGGTTCTCGTGGCACTGCGCCAGGTCCAGGAGCGTCTGCGCGATCCGGTCGCCGGGCAGCGCGCCCCGGTGCAGCGCGACCCGGTACTTCTCCTCCGCCCCGGCCCAGTCGCCCATGCGGAAGAGCACCGTGCCGCGCGCCCAGTCCTCGCCCCGGGTCGGCGTGCGCATCAGCCGCTCCGCGGCGTGGAGGATCCGGTCGACGCGCACCAGGAACGGGTCCTCCGGATCGACGGCTCCCATCTCGCCGCGCAGCCGGATCAGCTCACTCCAGCGCCCGAGATCGACGAGCGCGAGCGCGCGCACGAGCATCGGCCTCTTCCCGACCGTGCCGTAGCGGATCGCATCGGCCCAGGTGTCGATCAGGAGCTCGGGGCTCTCGTCCAGGAATTCGTAGGCCTGCGCGAGGCCGAGGTACGGCTCGGGCCAGTAGGGGTAGATCGCGATCGACTTCTTGTACTCGTCGACCGCCGCGCGCAGCTCGCCCTTCTCGCGCAGGGCGTTGCCCAGGTTCCCGTGGCTCTTCGCGCTCCCCGGCGCAGTCTGCACCTGCTCGCGGAACAGGGTCAGGTCGTCCTTCCACACGCGCGCCTGTGCGAAGCTCGCGACCGAGAGCAGCCCGGCCGCCAGGACGGCCACGCCACCGCCCACGGCGCGCGAGCGCAGCCCCGAAAGGAGGATCGCCGCGAGCAGGCAGGTGAAGATCGACGGAAGGTAGGCCAGGCGGTCGGCCATGATCGTGCCGACGGGCAAGAGGAAGTTGCTCGCCGGCGCGAGGAGGATCGCGTAGCCGGCGACCGCCAGCGCGACCTCGGGACGATTCGTCCTCAGCCGCCAGGCCGCGAACAGCGCGGCCGCGACGATCGCCGCGAAGCCCAGGCAGGCGGGATCGAGGAAGCCGCGAGCGACGCCGATCTCCTGGTAGGAGTGGTCGGTCGAGAGCCACAGCGGCAGGATCTGGTCGCGCAGGTAGAGGAGCTGAACCTTGGCCGCGGTCGGCACGCGGACGGCGAGCGACGCGGAAGCGATCGGGTTCTCGACGAAGGGGGTCGCCGGGGTATCGCCCGAGAGCGCCATCCCCCGAAGCAGGCACCACAGCGCGAGCGCACCGACGGCCGGGACGCAAGCGCGAAGATCGAAGCGCCGGCCCTCGACCGGTAGGAGCGCGTCGACGGCGAGCGCGAGCGGCAGGAGCGCGATCGCCGACTCCTTGCACCCCAGCGCAGCCAGGAAGAGGAGCCCCGCCAGCACGCCGCGGCGCGAGCGGTGCGCGATCAGGAAGGCCAGGCCGAGGACCGCGGCCGTGGACTCGTAGCGCGCCGTGACGTTCGCGGCGACTTCGGCGTGGACGGGGTGCACCGCCCACAGGATCGCCGCCGCGCCCGCGACGGAGCGCAAGAGCGGGAGGCGCGAGAGCCACAGGAAGACGAGGAAGCTCGCGGCCGCGTGGAGCAGGACGTTCACCGCGTGGAAGATCGCCGGATGGTCGAAGGAGCCGGCGATCGACCTGGCCAGGGCGGCGTTCAGGACGAGCGACCACTGCCCGAGCGGTCGGTAGAGGCCGAGGGTGCGCTCGTGCGGCGCGTAGAAGCCTCCCGAGAAGACCTCGGAAAGGCTCCACGGGTGCGCGAGGAGCGGGCTCCTGAGGATGAAGGTGTCGTCGTAGGCGAACCCGTGGCCGAGGGTCGTGGCGTAGACGAGCACGGCGAGCGCCGCCGCGGCGAGCCCGGGGGCGATCGCACGCAGGCGGGAGGCGGGTCGGGGCTCGGACACGGCTGCGCTCATCCGGCAGAGCATCGCGGTCCGGGATGCCCGTATTCAAGTTCCTCCCCGCCGGCTGCGCACGCGGCGCGCCTGTGGTATCTCTGGCCGCCCCCGATGCGGTCCCTGCTCCTCGCCTTCCCGCTCCTCGCCCTCCCGATCCGCGCGCTCCCCGCCCAGGAGCACGCCGCGAGCCGCGAGGCCGCGCGCACCTTCGATCACGCGGTGGTGATCAGCGTCGACGGCCTGCGCAGCGACGCGCTGCTCGAGCTGCCGCCCGAGCAGCTGCCGGCCTTCGCGCGCCTGCTCGGCGGAGCGTCGACGCTCAACGCCCGCACCGATCCGGACTTCACGGTGACGCTTCCGAACCACACCGGCATGTTGACCGGCAGGCCGGTCCTCGGCGAGAGGGGCCACGGCTGGGTCGAGAACGACGACGCCGCGCCGGGGGTGACGCTGCACAAGAGCAAGGGCGAGTACGTCGCCGGGATCTTCGACGTCGCGCATGACCGCGGGTTCCGCACGGCGCTGTTCGCGGGGAAGACCAAGTTCGCGCTCTACGACGCGAGCTGGGATGGCGAGAACGGGGCCGTGGACAACGTCGGCGAGGACCAGGGGCGCGACAAGATCGACGAGTACGGCTTCTGCGAGAAGATCGCGGGGATCGCCGACGGCGCGATCCGCACGCTGAAGGAGGGGGGTCCGAAGAGCCTCGTCTTCCTCCACTTCGCCGACACGGACCTGGCCGCGCACGCCTATGGCTGGGACCTGACGCCCGGATCGCGGTACCTGAAGACCGTGGCGGCCGTGGACGCGCAGATCGGGAGGATCCTCGACGCGATCCAGTCGGAAGAGGGGTTGCGCGAGAGGACGGCGGTCATCGTGACCGCCGACCACGGCGGCGGCGCGCCGTACAAGAGCCACGACCAGCCCAGGATGTGGGTGGACTACATCATCCCGTTCCTGGTGTGGACCGGCGACCCCGGGAAGCCCGAGAAGCCCGGGACGCCCGACAAGATCGCAGAGAAGCGCGACCTCTACGCGATGAACGCGAAGACGCGCGCGGATCCCGGGCTCACGCAGCCGGCCACGGGAGATCCGTCGCACGGAGGCTTGCCGCCGATCCGGAATGCGGACGCGGCGAACCTGGCGCTCTCTCTGCTCGGCTTGCCGCCCGTGCCGGGCTCGACGATCAACGCGAAGCAGGATCTCTCGGTGTTTCCGGCGCGCTGAGGCGCCGGGCGGCGTCGCGGAAGGTCCGCGCGCGGCCCTCGCGACCGAGGCGTTCCCAGCCGAGAGCCAGGAGATCCAGGGCTTCGGCGCGTTCATCGCGGCCGAGCGCGGGTCCGGCGGCAGCCTCCTGCGCCCGCGCGATCGCCCGGATGGCGTCCCCGGCGGCGAGCGCGGCGCGGCCCTCGGCGAGAGCGATGCGCGCCGCGGTGCGCTCCTGCGGGTCCGCGCCCGCGGCCAGGCGATCCTGGATCGCGGGCAGCTGCGGGTGGAAGAGGTCGCGCGAGAAGAGCTCGCGAGCCTCGGCCGCAGATTCGGCGCGGCGCGAGAGATCGAGGAGCGCCGAAGCGAGGTTGGCGCGAGCGTCGGAGAGGCCCGGGTCGACCGCGAGAGCGGTGCGCCAGGCCGCGACGGCCGCATCGGTCTCCTCGAGCCGGTGGCGGAGGTTGCCGAGGAGGAACCAGGTGTAGACGTAGCGCGGGTAGATGCGCGCGGACTCCTCGTACTCGCGCACGGAACCGCGGAGATCGCCCTCGCGCTCGAGCTGCTGGGCGAGGTTCAAGTGGCTCTTCGCGCTCCGGGGCGCGGTGAGCACGGCTTCGCGGAAAAGGGTCGACTCGTCCTTCCACACGCGCTCCTGGCGGAGCGTGAGGGCGACCAAACCGGCTGCGAGCACGGTCACGAACCCGGCGACAAAGGCCTTGGAGAGCAAGATTCCGGGGCGGGTGAGGGCGCTCGCGACGAGGAGGCAGAAGAAGGCGGACGGCATGTAGGCCAGGCGCTCGGCCTCGATCGAGCCGATCGGGAAGAGGAGGTTGCTGGCGACGGAGAAGAGCAGCGCGTAGCCGGCGACGGAGAGGGAGACCACGGGAGCGCGGCGGCGAAGGAGGACCGCCGCGGCGAGGGACGCGGCCAGGACGGCGGCGAAGAGGATCACGCGCGGGTCCAGCGCGCTGCGGACGACGTCGGTCTGCGCGTAGGAGTAGTCGATGGATTGAGAGAGCGGCAGCGCGAGCAGGCGCAGGTAGTCGAGCTGCACGGCCGCCGCGGTCAGGACGCGCTCGAGGGCGGGCGCGTCCGCGGTCGGATTGTCGATGAAGACGATCGCCGGAGTGGTTCCGTGGAGCGCGAGCGCACGCAGCGCCAGCCACACGCAGAGCACGGCTGCGTAGGTGGCCCAGCGGGAGAACGGCGGGCGTCTCCCGGCCTCGGGGAACAGGAGGTCGGCCGCGACCGCGACGCCCGCGAAGGCGGCGGCCGATTCCTTGCTCCACATCGCGGCGAGGTAGAGGAGCGCGGCGGGGAGGAGTGCGCCGCGGCGGTGGGCGAGCAGGAAGGCGAGGCCGAAGAGGAGAGCCATCGGCTCGGAGCGCGCGGAGACGTTTGCGATCGCTTCGGTGTGGATCGGATGGACGGCGAAGAGGAGCGCGGCGACGAAGGGGATCGCGCCGCGAAGCGGGAGAGCGCGAAGCCAGGCGAGGAGCAGGAGGCTCGCCGAGGCGTGGAGAAGGATGTTGACCGCGTGGAAGCCGGGGCCGAAGTCGCCTGCGCCGAATAGGAGTTCGTTCGCGCGCCAGTTGAGGAGCAGGCTCCACTGCGAGAGCGGCCGGTAGAGGGCGATGTACTGGAATCTCTGCGGATAGAACTCGTTGCGAAGAAGAGCAAGGAAGTCGAAGGGCCGCGAGATCAGCGGGCTCGAAGCGAGCTGCTTGTCGTCGTAGACGAGACCGTAGCCGAGCGTGGGTGCGTAGCAGGCGATCGCCGCGAGGGCGACCGCGAGCCAGGGGAGCCAGCGCTTCATGGCGGGCATCTTGGCGCGCGGCGGGGCTCGGCGCACCCGGCGGGAGGCCCAGGTCCCCTCGACTCAGGCAGCCCTCGCCGCTGAGAGCTCCGGGAAGGAGGGGCCCAACGCCACTTCGGGCTCAGATCCGGCGGCCACGATTGAGCATCGATGACAGCCACAAGGTCCTGCACGTGGATTGGCAGGGACTGGCATCGGCACGGGTTTCCTCTCGACCTGGGATAACGGGCTCGCTCGTACGCCCGCGTCGCTTCCGCCGTGTGACGGGCGTAGGAGAATCTCACCGCTCTAGGATTTCCGTGGACATACTGCTCCCGAAGCGCCCTCGTTCGCCACAACCAAGGCGCGGTGCTACCCTCCGCGCTCCGCCGTGGGCTACAGCGGGAAAATGTTCGAGACATGCCGTCCTGTTCCCGTCCGCACCCTGGCAACCTGAGAGGAGCATTCCCGATGTCCACCCTGGCCCTTGAGACAAGGATCGCAACACTGGAAACGAGACTCAATCATTATCGTCGGTCCGTGCTCGCTTTGGGCCTCATGATCCTTGGAGTCGTCGCAATCGGCGCGGCTAGACAGGCCGGTGCATTACCCGTCGCCGACATCCTGCGCGCCAAGCGCATCGAACTCGTGGGAGAAAAGGGAGAACGCCGCGCCTACATCGGGGAGGACGTGGGCGGAGGTAGTATCACGCTCTTCTCCGCAGAGGGCCGACCGAGCCTCCGGCTGTTCGGAGGAGCTAGCCCGGATCTCTCACGACATGTGAGCAACACGCCGTCGCCTCGTTCGTAAGTGGAGTTGGTTACACGAGCTCCAACCCACAAACGAGGGCGGACGGCGATGACAGATTGTACTCAGCGCGAGATGCGCTTTGAAGG
>JBGPOP010000027.1:0-60753 GCA_041488095.1 Planctomycetota bacterium | reverse complement strand
GGCAGGAAACCCGCCAGCGGCATCCCGCTCGCGTCCACCGTCAGCCGCAGCGCGTGGGTCGCGGCGTCGTAGCTCGCCGAAGCCACCTCGAAGTCGGTCGCCACCCCGTGTGTCAGCCGCAGCACGAAGCGCTTCAGGAGCGCGGTGTTCCTGAGGTAGATGTCGTCGCCGATGGGCGGGCTGGTGGGGTCGAACACCACCGTGCGCAGGTCGGCCGCGACGTAGGGCGGCGTCGGGCTCCCGGCCAGCACACCCGACAGGATCGGCGGGAGCTCGGCCACCTTGGCCGCCGGTCCGCTGCCCGTCGTGAGGATCACCCCCGACGCGTCCGTGCCCGAGAACGAGAACTGCACCGGATCGGGGGCGCTGGCGGTCAGGTCCGAGCTCACGCTCGCCGCGCCCAGCGGAATCCACTTCGAGATCGCCTGGCTCCTGCGGCCGAAGATCGGCAGGAGCTGGTCCCACTGGGACGGCGTGTTGATCCGCGAGAGCGCCGGCACGCCCGACACCGGCGCGGAACCGATCGGCGGCGGCTTGCAGACCGTGAAGATCGACTCGCCGACCGCTGCCGGCGGCAGGATGTCCGCGAGCGTCGGAGCGTGGAGCTGGACGATGCCCGGGCCCCCGTCCCCGCCGCAGCAGATCACCACGTTCGCGGGATCGCCATCGCCCACGGTGTTGCTGAAGGTGTAGCCGGCCTGCCCGTTCGCCACGCGGCACGGCGCGCTCGCGCTGGGATAGGAGTTCGGCGGCAGCGCGTCCAGGTCGAGGGTGGTCGGCGTGCCGCCGCGCGCGCCGCCGCGCGCATCCGCGCCCTCACCCCCTTGCCCGCCGAGCGCGTAGAGGCCACCCGGCGGGATCGTCGAGCTCGTGCACTGGGAGAGGTCGATGCGCGACGCGGTCTGGAGCACGACGTGTCCGCCCGAACCTCCGCCCGAGCCGCCTGCGATGCGGCGGACCGGAAACTGGTCCTCGCCGCCGCCGCCGACGCCGCCCGAGGCGTCGATGCGGCCCGCGGGGCCGAGGGCGATGTCGCCGAGCGCCAGGATCGTGATCGATCCACCGCCCCCGCCGCCGCCCGAGCCCTTCTCGTCGGAGTTCGGATCGAAAAACGGCGGAGGGAAGGTCGCAGCGGTGATCGAGTCCCCGCCCGCGCCGCCTCCCGCGCCGGCCCAAGGGCCGGGGAGCTCGCCCGTCACGACCACTCCGGCCTGGGTGAGCATCGTCCCCCAGAAATCGTTGGCCGGATCGCCGTCGAAGAACGGACGCGGCCCCGGCGGGCCCCCGAGAGGTGGCTGCCCGGGATGGAAGGCGCCGCCGGCAGTCGGCGCGCCGCGGAAACCCGGCTCGGCGTCGAGGCCGATCAGGCTCTGGTCAGGGCAGGAGTTCGGATTGGTGTACCCGGGCACGATGCCGGACGGCCGCAGGAGATCGCGGCCGAAGGTCCCCCCGCCGCCGCCGCCCGCGCGGCGATGGCCCTCGGGCTCCACGTCGGGATTGAAACCCGACTCGCCACCGCCGCCGCCGCCGTTCTCCGTGTCGAACGCTCCGTAGCCGTCCTGGCCCGCGGGCGTCGACTGCGTGGTGAGGTAGCTCCCCGTGCCGCCCCTCCCGCCACCGGCCTGGCCCGGCGCGCCGGGCTCCGGGATGTTGGCCGTGCCGAGGGTCACGACGCCCAGGTTGCTGTTGCCCTTGACGAGGATCGTCCCGTCGATTCGCGCGGAGCCCGCGACCAGGATTCGGCACGGGTGCGGGCCCTGGACGATCAGCGTGCCATTCGCCTTGATCGTCAGATTCCGCACGTCCACGCGGCCGCCGATCACGATCGCCTGCGCCGTCTGCTGTGCGTTCGTGATCACCGCGAAGGTCGTGTCGAGCACGATCGTCTGCGGCGGCGCGGGAGGATCGCTGCCGATCTGCCAGTCGAAATCGCCGCCCGGACCCCCGGTTCCGTCGAAGGCGAAGCCGGCCCTCAGCATCCCGTCCGGGCCCCAGGTCGCGCGCGGATCGAGGAGCGGGCTGCGGTTGTCCTCGCGAGAGCCGGGCGCGTCGCCGCCCGCCGAGAACTCCTCGAGGACCTCGTCGCCGCCGTCGCCGGGCGCGCTGCCACCCGGATCGGTCGCGGTGGCGACGAGGAACGTCCCCACGGCGAGCAGAACGAGATTGCCCTGGCCGACGAGGTCCTCGAAGTCCTGTGTCAGGACGGCGCGCACGAGGTGGTTCTGCGGGAGGATGCCGGTCGGCGTGAGGCGCAGCCGCGCGCCGCTGCCCGAGCAGTTCGCGACCAGCTGGACGGTGTGCGCGAGCCTCCGCCACGCTCCCGCGGCGTCAAGGTATTCCAGGCGGACCGTGTCGACGCTGACGTTTGCGCTGGAGGGGTTCACGGGCTGGTCGAGGGCGATGACGAGCGCCACGTGCGTCGAGAGGTCGCTGTACAGATTCAAGCCTGCCGCGAAGCCCGCGGGGACGTCCGCACCCAGGTCCGCGTCCGCGACCGCACGCGGCTCGAAGTAGACGCGGTTCCCCGCATCCTCGCCGATCTCGAGGTAGCTCGCGTCGACGACGCCAGGAGCGGAGCGGATGACGGGCGCGGGCGGGCCCGGCCTGGGGTCGAGGAAGAGCACGCCCGGATCCGTCGAGTCCGGCGTCAGGAAGCGCACGCTGTGGCTGTGCGACAGAGCGGCGCCATCCGTCGAGCGCACGGCCGGCCCACCCGCGGTCCCACCCGGTACGTCGAGTCGGTAGAGCACGCCGCCCGGGGCGAGGCCCGCGTCGGAGTAGTCGTCGAGCGCGGGGCAGGTCGGCTGGAAGACGACCGTGCGCGACCCTTCGAGGGAGAACTCCCCGGTCGCGGGCGCTCCGCCATCGCGGGCCACGTGGATCGTGTTCAGGCTGACCGAGGCGAAATCGACGTCGCCGCCGAAGGTGAGGCGGATCGGGCGGTTGATCTGCCAGACTCCGCCGTCCTGGACCGAGACCTCGACCAGATCGAAGGGAGCGTTCGCGCCGGACCCGCCTCCGGCGCAGCCGGGCAGGGCCCCAAGCAGCATCGACCCGAGAGCCATCGGCCCAAGAGCGATCCGGAAGATCAGCACGGCGCAGCGTCGCACGGAAGAATCCCTCGCGAGCGATGGCGCTCGCGAGTCCGAGGCTCTTCCATGCTACGACAGCCGCCGCCCTGGAGCGCGCCCGCCGGACGGGTTAGCCTCGTCGCAGCCATTCCGATGAGCCGACGAACGGCAACCAAGACCTCCGGACGAGAGACCCGCGCAGGGCGCGACGGGGAGGGCCTGCTCGCGGAGATCGTCTCGGCCGCCGACCGCGACCACTGTCCGGGAGCGCGCCCGGTGGTCTCGGTGCGCGAGCAGGAGGAGCCGGGCTACCTTCGCGCGGTCGAGGCGCGAGCGCTCTTTCGCGTGAGCCTCTCGCGCCGCGGCATCTGGCACGGCGAGTGGGCCGAGCTCGATCCCCGGAAGCTCCCCGCGCCCCCCGATTCCGGGCGGAAGATCTCGACGGAGCTCACCGCGCGCTGGCACGCCTCGCAGCCGATCGTGATCCACGGAGCCGCGGACGGCGCACTCGCAGACTCGGCCGACTGCATCGACGCCGCCGGGGCGCTCCACGCCGCTCTCCAGGAACCTCTCGGCCTGCGCCGGTGGCTGGCCCGTCTCGCGAAGTCGCTCGAGCCCGATTTCGCCGTGCTCCCGGCGCGCCCGCGGCTCTTCGACCCCGGACGCGACCTGGAGCGCGTGCTGGTCGGGTCCGTCGCCGCCGGAGGTCGCGGCCGGAGGGTCAAGGACCTGTGGGTCAAGTCCGCCTGGCTCTCGACCGCCGAGGGCGACGACTCGCTGCGCGTGCGCGTCTCCTTCGGGCGCGAACGCGACGACGATGCGAGCGGCGACCTGCTCCGGCATCGCCTCGTCGCCGAGCTCGCATCGCGGATCCTCCCCGAGAGCTCGCTCGTCTCGGCGAACCCAGCCCTCGTGCACCAGGTCGAGCGGATGATCGCGGAGCCCGCGCTCTTCACGCAGCACATCGCCTACTGGAACGCTCCCGACGGCGGGGCCCTGTTCCACCACGACGCCTTCTCCGAGGACGAGGAGGAGTCGCGCCGGCCCGGCCAGCTCGGGGTGTGCTACCTGCAGCTCTCGGGCCGGACGGCGTGGCTCGCGCTGTCGATCGCGGACCTGGCCGCTCGGGTGCGCGAGTTCGCCGAGTGCCTCTCCGAAGGCGAGATCCCGTGGGTGCGCGCCCAGCTCTTCCCCGACGCGGCGAGCCAGAAGCGTTTCGCCGGCCTCCTCGAGGACGAGGAAGCACTCTTGCGAGAGCTCGCGCGGCCGAGCTGCGGCAGCCTGGCCGCGTTCGTCAACCGGGGTCCGGAGTTCACCGCCTGGCTCGCCGACGCGGGCCACGGGGCGATCCTCTCCCCGGGCGACGCGATCCTCCTGCCCAACCACGGTCTCGCGCGAACGGCGATGCACTCGGTGTTCTGCGCGAGCGAGGAGGTGGCCTACGGCCTGTCGCTCGCGATCCGGGCGGACCGCGAGGAGCCGGCCGAATGGATCCTTCCCCAGGGTCCCGCGCGCGGCCCGAGATCCCGCCGGCGCACCCGCTGATCGGCGATCCACGGCTGGACTAGCCCCTCCGACAGAACCAGAAAGGCTCTCGATCCGCCTTGATCGTCCCCGTCAAGACCCCTCCGCTCGCGTTGGTGCTCGAGGACCTCGCCATCCGCGCCGACCGGGTGCGCACGGTCGGAGACCCGCCCGCGCCGCCGCACGCCGCACCGCGCCATGCGCTCGCGGGCGTGCCGCCCGGTGCGGAGGACGTCGAGAGGATCGCACCCGAGATGATCGCCCTCGCGGAGGCGGAGAGCAGCCCGGACGGCGCGCTGCTCGTCCTGCTCGCGGGCCCCCGCGAGGACTCCGAGCTCGCACGCTGGCGGAACGCGCTGTGGCCCTTCGCGAACGTGGTCGCGCTCTATCGACTCTCGAACCTCGGGATCGAGCGCGAGTCGCTGCAGGGCCGGACGCCGATCCGCGGCGGCTGCGGTCTGCGCGGAGTCCTGCTCGTCCTCCACCGGCGCGAGCGCGTGCTCGCGCCCGAGACGACGGTCGCGAAGTTCGACCAGAACGCGCCGGACTGGAGCGGGAAGCCGGGCAGCCCGGGGTACGCCCACTTCCGCTGGATGCGGCGCTTCATCGGCACGTTCGGGCTGACCTCGGGGGTGAAGAGGATCCTGGACTTCGGCTGCGGCGCGGGCTGGGTGGGCCTCGAGGCCGCGCTCCGCGCCCCGGGGGCCGAGCTGTGCGCCTTCGATCCGAGCCCCGCGATGGTCAAGCTGGCCGAGGAGAGCGCGCGATGGCGCGGCATCGCGCGCTTTGCGGCGCGCACCGGATTCGGCGAAGAGCCTCCCTTTCCCGGACCGGGCGAAGCGCCCTTCGACCTCGTCATCAGCTCGGGGGTGATCAGCTTCGCCCCGGACTCGTCGCGCTGGCTCGACGGGCTCGCCAGCACGGTGGCTCCCGGAGGGAGGCTCGTGATCGGCGATCTCAACCGCGACTCGAAGGGGATGCGCCGGCGCCGCGAGAGGAAGCCGCTCCTGCCCGCCCGCGAGATGAACGCGAAGACGCGCGAGGAGGTGCGCGCGGCGCTCGAGAGCCGCGGCTTCTCCTTCGAGGCCTGGGCGGGATACCAGCTCACCTACCCGGTGCCCGAGCTGATGCACTGGAGCGAGACGCGCCTGGCGGGTGCGCTGAACCCGGCGCTCCTGTGGATCAACCGGATGCGCGCGGGCAGGTCGGATCACCCCCAGCGCTTCGACAGCTGGGTGATCCTCCTGCGCCGATCGTGAGGGCGGTCGGCTCCCGGAGCGGATCACGCCCGGCGCGTCAGAGCACCTTCACCCGGCAGGAGCCACCGTGCTTGCGGTGGTAGTCCTGATGGTAATTCTCGGCGGGCCAGAACCTCGGACCCGGATCGACGATCTGCGTCACGATCTTCCTGCCGGCGAAGCGCGGCGTGGCGGCGAGCGTCTTGACGAAGCTTTCGGCCTGCTTCTTCTGCTCGGCCGTCGCCGTGAACACCGCCGAGCGGTAGCTGTCGCCGAGGTCGGGTCCCTGGCGGTCGAGCTGCGTCGGGTCGTGGTTGTCGAAGAACACCTTGAGCAGCTTCTCGTAGCCGACGCGCGCGGGATCGAAGACGATCTTCACCGTCTCGGCGTGGCCGGTCGTGTGCGAGCACACCTGCTCGTAGGTGGGGTTCTCGGACTTCCCGCCCATGTAGCCCGACTCGGCGTCGAGCACGCCGTCGATCTGCTCGAAGACGTCCTCGACGCCCCAGAAGCAGCCGCCGGCGAAGTACGCGGTCTCGCTCTTCACGGGCTGGGAATCGGGCGGGATCTTCTCCCCGTCGGGGATGAACTTCAGCGCGGCGGAGTTCATGCAGAAACGCTGGCCCGTAGGCTTGGGGCCGTCATCGAACAGGTGGCCGAGATGCGCGCCGGAGCGCGCGTCGAGCACCTCGGTGCGGGCCATGCCGTGGCTCGCGTCGGTGTGCAGGATCACGTGGCTCGGATCGATCGGTCGCGTGAACGAGGGCCAGCCCGTGCCCGAATCGAACTTGTCCTCCGAGCGAAAGAGCGGCAGACCGCCGATGACGCTCACGTAGACCCCGGCACGGTGCTCGTCCCAGCAGCGACCGGTGAAGGCGCGCTCGGTGCCGGCCTTCTGCGTCACGTCGACCTCGAGCGGATCGAGGGTCTTCACGATCGCGTCGACCTTCTCTCGGGGCAGGGGCGTGAGGTCGAAGCCTGATTTCGAGTAGTGCATCTTCTTCGAGGGGGCATCGCCGGAGCTGGGCTGGTCCTGGCTGCAGGCGAACGAAGCCAGTCCGAGCAGGCTGAAGAGGCTGGTCATGGCGGGGAGGATCTTCATGGGGGTGCGCGGGTACGTGGCCGGGAGCGGCTCCGTGACCGAGCCGGCCCCCCGAAGCTCACTTTCGAGGCCTCGCCTCGGGACCAGCGATTCGCTCGCCCGCCCCTTCCGACGGCCCGAAGGCCCCCTTCCCGAAGTCGATGAGGCGCGCCAGCACGCTGCGCATGTCCGCCCGCCGCACGATCCGGTCGATCTGGCCTTTCTCGAGCAGGAACTCGGCCCTCTGGAAGCCCGGCGGGAGCTCCTGCTTGATCGTCGTCGCGATGACCCGCGGTCCGGCGAAGCCGATCAGCGCTCCCGGTTCGGCGAGGGTGATGTCGCACACCGACGCGAAGGACGCGGTCACCCCGCCCGTGGTCGGGTGCGTCAGCACGCAGATCGAGAACCCGCCGCGGTCGTTGAGGCTCGCGAGGGCCGAGGAGGTCTTCGCCATCTGCAGGAGCGAGAACATCCCCTCGTGCATCCGCGCCCCTCCGCTGCTCGTGAAGATCACGAGCGTCTCGCGGCGCACGCGCGCGAGGTCGGCCGCGAGCGCGACCTTCTCGCCGACGACCTCGCCCATCGATCCGCCCATGAACGAGAAGTCGAGCACGGCGAGCACGACGCTCCGTCCTTCGATCTTCCCCGTGCCGCACAGGAGGGCCTCGTTCTGCCCGGTGCGCTGGACGGTCCTGGCGATCTTCTCCGAATAGGGCACGTTGTCGGTGAACTCGAGGCGGTCGAGCGAGGTGAGCTCCGCGAAGCGTTCTTCCCAGGTTCCCGGGTCGAGCACCTTGTCGATGCGCGCCTTGCCGAGCAGCGTGAAGTGGAAGTCGCAGGAGGGGCACACCATGCCCTTCTCCTCGAGCTCCTTCCTGTAGATCATCCCGCCGCAGCTCTCGCACTTGAGCCACAGCCCTTCGGGCATCTCCTTCTTCTTCCAGCGCTGGCGCCCGCGCTTCTCCTCCTTGGGCGGAGGGCCGAGGCCCTCGCCCATCGCGTTGTCGTCGATGGCGTCGTCGACCGGCACCATCGCCTCGTCGTTCTCTGCCGGCATCTTCTCCGCGGGGATCGGAACCGGAGCGGCTGCGGGCTCGGGGATCTGTCGCGGGTCAGCGGGCATGGGTCGTCTCCCTCCTGGCCCGCTCCGCGCCGGCGCGGAAGCGCGTCAGGGTGGCCTTCATGTCGGGAGCGCCGAAGAGCGCCGAGCCGGACACCAGCGCGTCGGCTCCGGCGGCGGCGCACGCGGGCAGGGTCTCGCCGTTCAGGCCGCCGTCCATCTCGACGTGGCCCGCGTAGCCGCGCGAGCGGAGCCCGCGGGTCTTCGCCAGGACCTCGGGCATAAATTTCTGGCCGCCGAAGCCGGGGA
The DNA here is from genome assembly GCA_041488095.1 of Planctomycetota bacterium. GTDB lineage: Bacteria > Planctomycetota > UBA1135 > UBA1135 > DASYPQ01. The sequence goes on along the minus strand of JBGPOP010000027.1, from coordinate 52,470 downwards.
AGACGCTCATCACGAGGACGAGGTCGACAGCGTCGAGGATCGGGAGGACGCGCTCGAGCGGGGTGTCAGGGTTCAGAGCGACGCCGACCTTCGCGATCTTCTGTGCTCGGAAGGATGCGGCGATCGATCGCGCTGCGGCGGCGTCCGGGCAGACCTCGATGTGGAACGTCAGGACGTGCGCGCCGGCGCGCGCGAAGTCCGCGGCGTACCTGGCCGGATCGGTGATCATCAGGTGCACGTCGAGCGGGACGCGCGCGACCTTCCGGATGCTCTCGACGACCGGCGGGCCGATCGTGAGGTTCGGCACGAAGTGTCCGTCCATGACATCGACGTGGAGCCAGTCCGCTCCGGCCGCCTCCGCGCGCGCGACCTCGTCGGCGAGGTGCGCGAAGTCGCAGGAGAGGATCGAGGGCGCGAGGATGAGCGGGCGGTCTTGCATCGGGCTCCGCGGCCGGGCGCATTGTAGCCTTGCGCGCGGACGGCCTTCCCGCTACTTCCGGCGGGCTTTGGACAGCACCTCGATTCCGGGGAGCAGAGTGCCCTCGAGCAGCTCGAGCGAAGCCCCGCCTCCCGTCGAGATGTGCTTGATCCTCCCCGCCAATCCGAGCAGCTCGACCGCCGCCACGGAGTCCCCTCCGCCGACGACGGTGTATCCCGCGCATTCCGCGACTGCGCGCGCGACCGCCTCGGTGCCCGAGCGGAACGCGGGCCACTCGAAGACACCCATGGGCCCATTCCAGACGAGGGTCCGCGCCCCGAGGATCTTCTTCCGGTACGTCTCGCGCGTCTTCGGACCGATGTCGAGGCCCATCAGGCCGTCGGGGATGTCGACGCCGGTCGCGACGGGCTGCGCGTCCGCCGCGAAGCGGTCGGCGCACACGTGGTCCTCGGGAAGGAGGACCGGGATGTTCTTGCGTTCGGCCTTCGAGACGGCCTTGAGCACGAGGTCGATCTGGTCCTCCTGGACGAGCGACTTGCCGACGCGGTGATCGCGGGCCTTGAGGAAGGTGTAGGCCATGCCGCCGCCGACGAGGAGAGCGTCGACCCGTTCGAGCAGGTGATCGATCACCTTGAGCTTGTCGGAGACCTTCGCGCCTCCGAGGATCGCGACGAAGGGTCGCTCGGGGTTCACGAGGACGCGCCGGAAGGCGGCGATCTCCTTCTCCATGAGGCGGCCGGCGGCGGAGGGGAGGAGGCGCGCGATGCCGCAGACGGAAGCGTGGTCGCGGTGGGCCGAGCCGAAGGCATCGTCGATGAAGACGTCGCCGAGCTTGGCGAATTCGGCCGCGAGCTTGGGATCGGACTTCTCTTCTCCTTCGTGGAAGCGGACGTTCTCGAGGAGGACCGTGGCGTTGGCGGGGGCGGACGCGATCGCGTCGACGACTTTCGGGCCGATGCTCTCGTCGAGCTTGATCACGGGCGTCTTCAGGAGCTCGGCGAGGCGCTTGCCGACCAGGGTAAGCCGCATCGAGTCGACGACCTTCCCCTTGGGACGCCCGAAGTGCGAGAGCAGGATCGGCTTGCCGCCCTTGCGGATCACCTCCTGGATCGTCGGGAGCGACGCGCGGATGCGCGTGTCGTCCGTGATCCTGCCCGAGTCGTCCTGCGGCACGTTGAAGTCGACGCGGACGAGGACACGCTTGTCCTTCAGGTCGAAGTCGTCGAGGCAAGGGGTGTCGAGCTTCATGACTTGAGGCTCTCAGCCGCCCGCTACGAGGGCGTAGGGCAGGCGGTCGATCAAAGTCCGCCGCAGCGACCTCAGCGCCGAGAGGCGCGCTTGGGCCTGGAGCTTCGGAACCTGTAGGTAGGGCAGCGGGATGATCACGCGGTACGAGCCCTCGGACTGCGCGCGGCAGCAGACATGCCCATCGCGGATATCGACTACCGTGCCCTCCATCACCGAGTCTGCCTCACAGGGGTGGCTCGGCACAATCCAAGCCCCGATGAGGGTGAGGTCGAGAATGGAGAGCAGGCTCCACGAGTAGCTCGCTGCGCAGGCGTCGCGGATCACGAGCATGGCGTCGGCGCGGTCGCGGCCGGCAGCGACGCGCAGGTGGTCGAGCCAGGGGGCCGGGTTCACGTCCCCGTCGAGGTCCCCTGCGGTCGACGGGACGAGGACAAAACTCGACACGAGGCCCATCCTCACGAGCTCGGGTCCCCACGACTCGATCTCGTCGCGCTCCTCGCGCGACCAGGTCCCGTGACGGCGCCAGAGCGGCGGCGCGACCGCCAAACGGAACGGCATCTGGAGCTGCGGCCGGATGGCCTCGACCTCCGCCGCGGTCTTGCTGTTCAAGAAGGGATCCTCGGCGAACAGCTGCGCGTGCAACCGGCCGCGATCGATCCTCGAGGCGCAACCGAGCAGGAGGCACGAGGAGACCAGACCCAGGGCGCGCCTGAGACTCATCGTTCTATCCTTCCCAAGCGGTCAGCGTGGTCCCGACCCTGGCATCCGGTCGAGGCGGTCCCGGATGCCGAGTTCGCCGGCCCATTAGATCGCATCCAGGGTGACGGGAGCGTCGGCCATCAAGACTTCCCGTCGTCGGAATTCGTCGTCTTCGGCGGGTTCCAGGGCTCGCGGCGCGAGAGGTCGAGCCGTCGTTGGGCCTCTTCGGTTGGCAGGGTCATCAAGAAGCGCCATGCGAGGTCGGTCAAGTCGACACCGATCCTCGCGCGTTCGTCGGGTGTCATGCGCCGGAAGCGCTCGATGTCTTCTTCTCTCAGCATGCACCGGCGCCTCGCGGCGCGCATCCAGCCTACGCCTTCGCCGCCGCCTTGGGAGACGCCGCGCCCTTCAGCCCGTGCGCGAAAAGCATCAAGTCGACCACGCGATGGCTGTATCCCCACTCGTTGTCGTACCACGCCACGACCTTGACCAGGTTCCCCTGCATCACCATCGTCGACTGAGCGTCGAACAGCGCGCTCGCGGGGTTCCTGATCACGTCGGAGGAGACGAGCGGATCGGTCGAGTACTCGAGGATCCCCTTCAGCGGCGCCTTCCCCGCCGCCGTCTCGAACGCCTTGTTCACCTCCTCGACCGTCGCGGTCTTCGTCACCACTGCCACGAGGTCGACGACCGATCCGTCCGGCACCGGCACGCGCATCGCGACGCCATCGAGCTTCCCCTTGAGCCTCGGCAGGATCTTCCCCACCGCCCGCGCCGCGCCCGTCGTCGTCGGGATGATGTTCATCGCGGCCGCACGCGCTCTTCGCAAGTCCTTGTGCGGCAGGTCGAGGATGTTCTGGTCGTTCGTGTACGCGTGCACCGTCGTCATCAGCCCGTGCTGGATCCCGAACGCGTCGTCGAGCACCTTCACGACCGGCGCGAGACAGTTCGTCGTGCAGCTCGCGTTGCTGATGATCCGGTGCTCGGGCTTCAACACCTCCTGGTTGACCCCCATCACGATCATCGCGTCGATCTCGTCCTTCGCCGGCACCGTCAGCACCACCTTCTTCGCCCCCGCGTCCAGGTGCTTCTGGCATCCCTCGCGGCTGGCGAAGATCCCGGTCGCCTCGACCACGATGTCGATCCCGTTTGCCCCGTGCGGGAGCTTGGCCGGATCCCGCTCCGCGGTCACCACGACCTTCCTCCCGTTCACCACGATCCCGTCCTTCGCCGCCTCGACCGTGCCCTGGAACCGCCCGTGGATCGAGTCGTACTTCAACAGGTGCGCGAGCGTGCCCGGATCGGTGATGTCGTTGATCGCGACGACCTCGAGACCGGGCTTCTGGCACAGGATCCGGAAGACGTTTCTGCCGATGCGGCCGAAGCCGTTGATGGCGATGCGCATGGGGTGCTCTTCGAGTGCCGCCGGGCCCTTTTTCGGGCCCGGCGCTGGGGCCTGGGTCTGGGGAGGCTCGCCGGAAGAGGCGCGCCAGCGGAGCGCCGAGTTTCCGGCGAAAACGGGCCCGGAGAGTACCGGCCACCGCCGATGGCATCAACGAGCCCCCGGCCCGGGAACCGCGACCCGCGGACCCGGGCCGAGTCACCGACGGCGCCGCCGCCGGTGGTATCCTGCCCGATCGCACTCTCCCCGTCCCGCCACCGAGCTCACCCTGTCCGCCGCGCCCCGCACCTCGTGCGGGATACGCGCCCGCGTCGCCGTGAAACGCCACTCCTCGTTCTCCTTCCCGGTCGACCCCGACCCCGACATCTCCCGCGGCCACGGAGCCGGCGGCTACCGCGCTGCCTCCGGGCCTCTGGGGACGGGTCGCTGGGCGCAGATGGCGCGCGCCGTCGGTCTCGCACCCGGCGCGCCCGTCCTGGTCGCGCTCTCGGGCGGGGCCGACAGCGTCTACCTCCTCCACCTCGTCGCCGCGGCGAAGCCGCGGCCCCCGCTCCTCGCCGTCCACGTCGAGCACGGTCTGCGCGGGGACGAGGGTCGCGAGGACGCCGCCTTCTGCGCCCGACTGGCCGCTTCGCTCGGGGTCCCCTTCGTGCGTTGCGAGCTGCACCTCGAGGAGGCGGGAGGATCGCTCGAGGCGCGCGCGCGGACCGCGCGCTACCGGGCTCTGTGCGAGGAGGCCGCCCGTGCGGGAGTCGGGGCGATCTTGACCGGCCACCACGCGGACGACGCGCTCGAGACCCTGCTCCAGCGCTGGATGCGCGGGACCGACGTCCACGGCCTCGCGGGCCTGCGCAAGAGGCTCGTGCTCGAGGGCGTCTCCACTCGCCCCGGTGCCCGGGCCACGCGCGGTGACGCGCAGGCCAACGAACGCTTGAACACGACCGGCGCCGAGATCCAGGTCATCCGGCCCCTGATCGCCATGCGCCGCGAAGAGGTCCGGCGGGTCTTGCGCGACGCCGGGATCGCCTGGCGCGAGGACGGCACGAACCAGGGCTCTCGCTTCGCGCGCAACCGCATCCGCAACGAGCTCCTCCCCGCGATCGCGGCCTCGTGCGGGCCGCAGGCCATCGAGAACCTGCTCGCGTTCGGAGCCGCCGTCGAGGCGCTCGAGGAGCGCTGCGCTTCCTTGACCGCGCCGCTCGCCTGGTCCACGCCGCTCCATGCCGCCGCGCGCCGAGGTCCCGCGGAGGTCGGTCTGGGCGGGACGCTGTCGCGCGAGAAGCTCCTGGCGATCCCCTCGCCGCTGCGGCGCCGCGCCCTGTGGCGCCTGCTCGTCGAGGGCACCGGCCGTCCGCCCTCCGCGAACCTGCTCGGGCTCCTGCTGGCCGACCTCAGGAGCGGCCGCACCACTCGCCACAGCCTGCCGGGAGGCTGGAGCCTGCTCCTGCGCTCCGACCTCCTCCACCTCGAGCCACCCGCTCGCTACCGCGAGGAACTCCCGCGCGAAGAGCCGTCGGACCCGGCTTCGTCCAGCCCGACCGATCCCCAGCTCGAGCTGCCGTTCGCTCAGCGGTCGGTGCGCTCTCCGGCGAGAGAGGTCCATCCGGCTCGGCGCCTGGACCTGCCGGGCCTGGTGTCCCTGCCCGACGGCCGGCAGATCACGGCCGAGATCGTCTACCTCCCGCCCGGCACGGACGTGCTGCGCTCCTCGGAGAGCGTCGAGCTCGACGCGCGCGACTTCGTGGCCGAGCCCGGGTGGACGGCTCCGCCGCTGTGGGTGCGATTCCCTCGGCCCGGCGAGCGCTTTCACGCGCTGGGCGCGCCGGGAGGCAAGGCGCTCGCACGCTTCCTGGCCGACGCGGGCGTGGCGCGCGAGGACCGCGGACGCATCCCGCTCGTCTTCGCCGGCGACGAGCTTGTCTGGGTCGCCGGCATCCGGCCGTGCGAGTCGCGCCGCGTGCGCCCGGACACCGAGGCGCGCCTCAGGCTCTCGCTCCTGGTCCCCGTCATGGTTCCAGCGCCGAGGGCGGTGGCGAAGCCGCGCGAGCGCGCGGCGCGGTGACCCGGGCCTTCGGGCCGGGTATTCCCGATCCCGAAGCCGCGCAGGACTTCGCGGAGCCGTGGCGCACTCGCTGCAATCGAACCTGGCCGAGGTCCGCGCGCGCATCGCCGCCTCGGCCGAGCGCGCCGGCCGTCGCCCGGAGGAGATCGCCCTCGTCGCGGTGACGAAGACCGTCGCGCCCGAGGTCGCGGCCGATCTCGTCCGCCTGGGGCAGCTCGACCTCGGCGAGAGCCGCGCCAGCGAGATGGAGCGCAAGGACGACCTCCTGCGCACCGCGGGGCTCGCGCCGCGCTGGCACTTCGTCGGCCATCTCCAGGGCAACAAGGTCCGCCGCGTCGTCGCGCGCGCCGCGTCGATCCACTCGATCGACTCCCTCCGGCTGCTCGAGGCCGTCGACCGCGCGTCGGGTGAGATCGGCGTGCGACCCGAGATCTGGATCCAGGTCAAGCTCTCCGACGAGCCCACGAAATCGGGCCTTCCCGTGCGCGACCTCCGCGCCGTCTGGGAGCGCGCGGTCGCGCTCGGGAACGTCGCCCCGGCCGGGCTGATGGCCCTCGCGCCGTTCGAGGCCGGCGGCGTCGCGACCCCCTCGCGGCAGTCGTCGGCCCGCGCCGTTTTCCGCGAGCTCTCCGCCCTGGCCCGCGATCTGGCGCGCGAGTCCCGCATGCGCGATGCTGTGCCGCCCGGGAGGACGCGGACGTCGATGGGCATGAGCGGCGATTTCGAGGCGGCGATCGAGGAGGGCAGCGACCTCGTGCGGATCGGCAGCCTGCTGTTCGAGGGCCTCCCCGAGCGGAGCGCGACGTGACCCCTGTCCCGGAAGAGCGCCTGCTGCTCGTCCTCGTCGGCGACGACCGCGCCGGCGCGGAGTTGCCGCGCCAGGGTGTCCTGACCGTCGGGAGCTCCCGGGACCGCGCCGGATTCCTCGTGGAGGGCGACCAGGTTGCGGACGTGCACTGCGCCATCGCGCGCGCCAAGGGCGGCGGGTGGGCGCTCAAGGACCTGGGCTCCGCCGCGGGCACGCTGGTCAATGGCAAGCGCGTCGAGGTCGCGCGACTCTCGGCCGGCGATCGCATCCACGTCGGCTCGCGCGAGCTGCGCGTCCTCGCTCCGGTGGGCGCGGACGCATCGTCCCGGCGCACCAGCGACACGAAGGCATTGGCTCCCACCCGCCGGGGTGAGGTGGTCGGCGAAACCGGCGACGAGATCGAGATCGAACCGACCTCGGTCCGGGCCGCAGCCGCGTCGCCGAACCTGTCGGGCTACCGGATCGAGCGCCTGCTCGGCCGCGGCGGGATGGGCAACGTCCACCTCGCCATGCAGACCAGCCTCGACCGGCCCGTCGCGCTCAAGGTCCTGGCGCCGCACCTCGCCGCCGACCGCGACTTCGTGCGCCGCTTCCAGGCCGAGGCACGCGCCGCCGCCGCGCTCGCCCACCCGAACGTCGTCACGGTCTACGACGTCGGCGAGGAGCACGGCGTCCACTACCTGTCCATGGAGTACATGGACCGCGGCACGCTCGAGGAGCGCGTGGCGGGCGACGGACGGCTCTCGTGGCGCGAGACGCTGGACGTCTTGCGCGACGCGGCCGCGGGGCTCGTCTACGCCGAGGCGAAGGGCATCGTCCACCGCGACCTGAAGCCCGCCAACCTCATGCAGAACCACGTCGGAGCGACCAAGATCGCCGACCTGGGTCTCGCCACCCACGTCGAGGCGGAGGAGCGGCAGACCGCCGAGAAGAAGGTCTTTGGCACGCCTCACTTCATGTCGCCCGAGCAGGTGCGCGGCGAGAAGGTCGACGGGCGCTCCGACCTGTACTCGCTCGGCGCGACGGCGTACCGCCTCTTGACCGGCCACACGCCTTTCGAGGGGACGAGCGCGAGAGAGATCGTTCGCGCGCACCTCGCGCTCGAGCCACGGCCGATGCGCGACTTCGCGCCGGACCTGCCCGAGGAAGCGCTCGCGCTCGTCGCACGGCTCATGCGCAAGGACCCCGGGGAGCGCTTCGCGTCGGCAGCCGAGCTCCTGCGCGAGATCGAGAGGCTCCGATCGCAGGGCTCACCGTCCCCCGCTCCCGCCTCCGGGCCGAGGAAGGGAACGCCCAAGCTCGCCGTCGCCCTGGCCAGCCTCTTGCTGCTCGCTCTGCTCGGCGCAGGAGCGTGGTGGCTGAACGCAAACCGTCCCTGGAACGACGGCGAAGGGGTCACCGGAGCGCCCTCCGGCCCTTCCCGGCGCGTCGATTCGACCTCGGTGCCAGCCACCGGCAACCCCCCCTCCATCGCTTCTCTCCCGTCGCACCCCGCCCAGCCACCCGCTCAAACCTCCGACGGGGTGGGAGGGGTGAGCGTCGGCCCGACCGCGAAGCCGAAGGACGACGACAAGACGCTCCAGCTCCTCGAGGCCAACGCACGCGTCGCCCTCCTCGAACTCCTTGGCAAGGAGATGACCCCGGCCGAGAAGCGCGACGCTCTGCGTGCGCTCGCCGTGAGCTGGCGCGGGACGAGCGCCGCGACCGAGGCGCTCGAAAAGGCCGACCAGATCGACACCGATCTCGCGACGCGCGTCGCGGCCGACGTCGAGCGCCAGGCACGCCGCGACGAGCTCGTCGCCCGCCTGGAAGTCGCCGCGGGCCCGGGCGAGAATCCTCCGCGGCCAGGCCCGGCGCTCCTCAACCTGCGCGCCGTGCCCGGACAGGAAGCGCTCGCGGGCGATCCCGAGTTCACAGCCCGGAAGAAGCAGATCGAGCGCTCGCTCGTCGCTCGGGCCGCAGCCTACGCTCGCGAGAGGCTCGACGAGACCGCCGCGGACATGGCGAAGGGCGACTTCGAATCCGTGCACAACAAGCTGACCGAGCTGATGCCCGTGTTCGAGCTGCCCGATTTCCCTCCCGGCGAGGGACCACCCGGGGTCGACGAGATCTTCGAGCTCGGGCGCAACGCGCGCGAGCGCCTCAAGAACCTCGAGCTCCTCCACGGACAGTTCGTCACTCATCAGACGCGCGAGGACGCGCTCGCGATCGCTCAGGGTCTCGGCGGGCCCACCGGCCTCGAGCACGAGATCCGGGCGCTGGACCTTTCCGCAGCCCGCGAGCGCCTGGCCGGCCTCGAGCAGAAGCTTGCCTCCAAGGAGGCCAAAGCCCTCGTCCACGGCCTACTCGGCGACGTCGAAGGCGCCGATCTTGCGCTCCGGACCCTCGGGCGCGAGTTCGCGAGCTGGAGGCGCAAGGGCTTCACCGAGCCGCGCGCGGGCAAGAGCGCGACGCGCAACGCGGTCGGCGCCGACGCGGAGGGGATCCTCGCCGAGGGCGAGGGAGGCAGCGTCGAGCACGTGCCCTGGTCGGCCTTCGGCGGCGACGACCGGGAGATCTCGAGGCTCTTCACCGAGCGCCTGGCGCGCGAGTGGACGCCGGAGGAGACCCGCGGGATCGCAGGACTTCTCCGCCTGACCGCGGCCGTCGAGGCCGCCGGCCGCGCCGGCAAGATGTTCGATCCGTCCCGGCACTCGAACTTCACCGAGGCCGACACGCGGGAGATGGCCGACTGCTTCGTCCAGGCGCAGGTCTGGGCGCAGAAGGCCGGGTCGGAGGAAGCGCTGGCGAAGGAGATCGCGGCGGCGCGGGAGCTGACGATCGTGTGCCAGAAGATGACCGAGGGGGCCTGGTCGGTGGCGGTCGCAGCGACGGAGGGACTCCTCGCGCGCTGGCCGGACACCCTGCTCGTGCGGCTGCTCTCGGACGGGACGCCGCCGGAGGCGCACTGAGAGCGCGCTACTGGGCCTTGTCGAGCGTTTCGCGCGCGATCGCGCACGAGGCATCGATCTCGAGCGCTTTCTTGGCCCGGTCGGCCGCTTCGGCGTTCTTCCCCAACCCCTGCAGGCACGCCGCCTGGGACCCCAGCCACTCCGCGCGCTCCTTGTCCTCGACCGGGCCGGGCTCGTCCGCGTCCATCTCCGGCGGCACCGCCAGCCCGACCGTGTACTCGCGCAGCGCCTCCTCGTGCCGTGCAGCCGCGCGCAGCGCGTCGCCGGAGGCGCGGTGGAGCTTGCGCAGGAACGGGTCGATCTCGATCGCTTCCTCGCAGCGCCGGGCGCTCTCCGCGAACCGACCCTGCTCGAAGTGCCACGCGGCGACCTTGCGCCGGCCCTCGAGGTCGCCCGCGTCCCAGGCGAGGTGCCGTTCGACCGCCCTCATCGCGTCGTCGGTGCGCTCGAGCTTGACGTACAGCCTGGAGAGGTTCAGCTCGGCCGAGAGCGGAAGCTCGTCGAACCCGGGAAAGTCCTTCTCCGCCGCCAGAAAGTGCTTCTCCGCGGCCTCGGTCCGGCCGGCGTCGTCCGCCAGGACGCCCAGCGCGACGCGAACACGGAAGTCCTCGCCGGCCTGGAGGGCCGTCTCCCAGATCTCGCTCGCCTTGACGCGGTCGCCCTCCTTGAGCGCGATCTCACCGCGCAGGAACTGCGCGCGCGCGGGCTGCAGCTCGAGGCCCTGGATGATCCGCAAGGCCTCCTGCGCGTCGACCTTCTTGCCCCCCTGCCAGGCCTGCCAGGCGACCGTGCACCAGCCCTCGGCCCAGGCTGCGATCCTCTCCGCCCCCGCGCTCACCGGCGGCTTCTCGCGCGAGAGACCCGCGCGCACCCGCACGGCCTTGGCCGGGCTCCAGCGCGGCTCGATCCGCAGGTCTGCCGTCAGCCTGCGCGCGTAGGCCTCGAAGTCGCGGTCGAGATCCTCGGGTGTCGTCTGGTAGACCTCGGCGAGCGCCTGGTCGAGGTCGAGCCCGCGGTCGAAGGCGTCGAGGATCCGCACCATCGGCGCGAATCCCCGGCGCTCGATCAACATCCGGCACAGGAGCCCGCCCTGGTAGTAGCCGAACAGGATCCTCTGCGAGCGGAAGGCGCGGTTCAGGTCGCGCACCAGGATGAGATCGCCGTTCGCCAGAGCGTCGACGAGCTCACGGCGCAGGTTGCGCGTCCAGGTGGAGTTGCGGTTCTCCTCCTCCCAGGTCGCAAGCCCCTCCGTGATCCAGCGCGGGCAGCGGTTGTGCGAGAGGCCCAGGTGGATCACGTGCGTGAACTCGTGAAACGACGTCCGCGCCCAGGACTGCGTGCCGCGCATCTCCGCGAGCGGCGACACGGCCGTGACGACCGGCCCGAAGCACACGCCGAGGGCCGGAAAACCCTCGAAGCCCGTCGATCGGACCGAGAAGTCCGCGTGCTTGTCGAAGACCTCGATCGTGGTCGGACCGGGCGTGAAGCCGTAGCGGGAGGCCAGCTCCGTGCGCGCGGATTCGTAGAAGGGGACGAGATAGGTGCGCAGGACGTCGGCCGCGGCCGGATTCCAGGCGAAGGTCAGCTCGCCGTGCTTCTCGCGCTTCTGGCTCTGGGTCATGTTCTTCAGGACCAGGCGCAGGTTGTCGCGCCAGGCGTCCTGGCGCCCTCCCGCCTCCGCCTTGGCCCGGTCGAGCGCCGCCCGCGCGCCGTCCTCGTCGCCGGTGTCGGCGAGCGCCCGCCCGAGCTCCCTCCAGGCCTCGAAGTCGTGCTCGTCGCGCTCCGTCGCGCGGCGTTCGAAGGGCAGGGCCTCGGCGAAGCGGTAGAGCTCGGAGAGGTGCCGCCCCACCTCGCGCTCGGGCGCGGCGTCGGCGGAGTCCTCGGCACGCAGCTCGCCGAGCAACCGTTCGCACTCCTCCTTCCGGCCCTCGATCGAGGCGAGAGCCGCACGCAGCGTGCGCACCTCGCGTCGTCCAGGAGCCAGGGCTTCGAGGCGCGCGAGGCGCTCGCGCGCGCTCTTCTGCTGGCCGTCGTCGACGTCGGCCGAGGCCCCGGCGATCAAGCCCTCGATCGAGTCGGGCCGGAGGGAGAGCAGCTCGTCGAGGAGATCCTGGGCGCTGCGGGAGCGGCGCAGCCAGTTCGCCCGGTGGAGGCGGAAGAGGCCGAGCAGCGCGGGCTCGCAACCCGGGGCGATCCTCAGCGCATCGCGGTAGAGGTCCGCGGCCGAGCGCCCGCGCGCGGCATCGACCTCGCGGTCGGCCTCGAAGTAGAGGTCACCGAGAGCACACAGGACCTCGGGCTCGGATCCGCCCTCGGCGGCCTGGCTGGCCCTGTCGGCGGCGACGAGGCTCTTCGAGGCGGCCTCGATCTCGCCCATCCGGCGCTGGCACAGCCCGCGGGCAAGGAGCCCGTCCCAGGGCTGCTCGTCGGGGGTCTTCGTCCCCACCTCGAGGACCTCGCGAGCGCGCTCGCGGCGGCCCGCCTCCCACAGCGCCGAGCCGAGGGCCCAGGCGTCGCGCGCGTCGGCATCCGGCGAGAGGTTCGCCGATTCCTTCTCGAGCGCCACGGCGGCGTCACTCGCCCGGCCGATGGCGAGGAGGATCCGCGAGAGGCTCCGGGCGCAGGCCGCGCGCAAGCCACGGGTCTCGGCGGTCCCGGCCTGGGGCGCGTCGGCGAGCGCGCGGGCAGCGTCAGCCAGCGCCGGGACGTAGGCTGCCTGATCGAAGCGGGCCCGTGCGAGCAGGGTCCGGACGTCGGCGTCGGAGGGATGGTCCGCGAGGATGTCCTCGAGGTCGCGGATCGCCTTGCGGGCTTCCCCGCGGCGCACCATCAGCGCGACCTGACGGAGCTCCTCGGCCGCGAGACGCTCGGCCCCGGCCGGCTCCTGGGGGACCTGCGCGGGGGCCGGCCGAGCGATTGAGCCGAAGACCAGCACGGCGAGCAAGGTCGCCGTCGGGGACACGGCGGATCCCGAAGGTGTCGGGTTGGACATCGAGCCCAGTTCACCAGTTCGAGGGCGGTTCGCCAAGGCGCAGATCGGATGGGTTTGGGCTCGCGGGCGTTGTTTCGCCAGCCTCGCTCCGGTATGCCGGTGCAGCATGAACAGAAGCCTCACGCGTGCGATCTGCCGGGGAAGGACCGGCGGACTCGCACGGCTCCTCCTGACCTCCACCTTGCCCCTCATGACGTTGGGCGCCTGTCGTTCGACGCGAACGACCGCTCCGCTGCCCCCCGCGGCTCCGATCACCCCGATCCCGGTCGCGCCTGCGGTCGCGCGCACGCCGCAATGGGTCGGCGAGCCGCTCTCGTGGGCGAAGCTTGCCGAGATCGAGAGCTGGCTTGCGGCGGAGGGAGCGTCCACGGATCCATTCTGGCGGGTCGAGGGAGAGCTCGCCTTGAACCAGGGGCGCATGGAGCTCTCGCGCGCGGAGAAGACCGGCCAGAAGGCGGCGGAGAGCGCCGTGCGCGCGCGCCTGCGGACCGCGCACGCCGGCTTCCGGCGACTCCTCGCCGGGAGCGACGTGACTCCGACGCAGCAGAAGCGCGCGCAAGCCGGACTCGCGCAGTGCGACAAGCTGCTCGGCATCGGAGCCCCGCTGGTCGCAGGCCCCGGGGAGCCCCGTCTCGCGATGGCGGTGATCCCGCGCTCCCAGTGGGGCGCGATGCCGGCGCACGTCCAGCACATGGACAGGAACCGCGGCGGCTGGAGGAGGATCACGGTGCACCACTCCGCCGAGCGCGAGCCGCCGCCGCTCGACGGGACGCTGGCACTGTCCGCCGCGGCCGTGCGCAGCATCCAGAAGGCGCACATGGAGGGCAAGGAGACCGGCTACGGCGACATCGGGTACCACTTCGTGATCGATCCCTACGGCCGCGTATTCCAGGGCCGCGACCTCACCTGGCAGGGCGCGCACGCAGCCGGGGACAACAACATCCAGAACATCGGCGTGTGCGCGATCGGGAACTTCGACGAGGAGAAGCCGACGAAAGCCGCGCTCGATGCGCTGAGAAGGCTGCTCGACAACCTGCGCTCGACCTGGAAGATCACGAAGAGCCAGGTGTTCACGCACCAGGAGCTGAAGAGCACGGAGTGCCCGGGGAGGAATCTGGCGCGCTGGGTGGAAAGCTACCGGCGGACGGGGACGCCGCCGATCGCGGCGCGGGCGCAGTAGGAACGCGGCCCTAGGTCCCCGACCTCTCGGCCGCGAGATCGGCTTCCGCCATCGTGCGGATCAGCTCCTCGAAGCCCACCTTGGGCCGCCAATCGAGCTTCTCCCGCGCCTTCGACGCGTCGCCGACGAGCGCCTGCACGTCCGCCGGACGAAACAGGGTCCGATCGACGACGACGCGCTCCTCCCATTCGAGTCCCAGCGTCCCGAAAGCCACCTCGCACACCTCGCGCACGGAGTGCCGGTCCCCCGTCGCGATCACGTAGTCGCCGGCCTCCTCCTCCTGGAGCATCCTCCACATCGCGCGGACATAGTCGCCGGCAAAGCCCCAGTCGCGGCACGCGTCGAGGTTGCCGAGCTTCAGCTGACGCTCCTTGCCGAGATGGATCCGCGCGGCCGCTCGCGTGATCTTCCGCGTGACGAACTCAAACCCGCGGCGCGGCGACTCGTGGTTGAAGAGGATCCCGCTGGAGGCGTGCAGGCCATACGCCTCGCGGCAGTTCACCGTCATCCAGTGCGCGTACGTCTTGGCGACGCCGTACGGGCTGCGCGGGTGGAAGGGTGTCGTCTCCTTCTGCGGCGACTCGGCGGCGTCGCCGAACATCTCCGAGGTCGAAGCCTGATAGTAGCGCGCCTCGGGACAGACGTGCCGCACCGCCTCGAGCAGGCGCGTCACGCCGAGGCCCGTGATCTCGGCCGTCAGCACCGGCTCGTCGAACGACCGCGGGACGAACGACTGCGCGGCCAGGTTGTAGACCTCGTGCGGCCGCGCCTCGGCCAGAGCGCGCATCAGGCTGGACTGGTCGAGCAGGTCGCCCTGGACGAGGTGCAGACGGTCCTGGACGTGCGCGATGCGGTCGAGGCGCGCGCTCGATGAGCGTCGGACGAGGCCGTAGACCTCGTAGCCCTCGTCGAGGAGCAGCTCGGCGAGGTAGCTCCCGTCCTGACCCGTGATGCCCGTGATCAGGGCGCGCCTCGCCGCCTTCCCGGTTCCCGATCCTTCAGCCATTCGGGCCCTCCGACGACCGCGGCCGCGATTTCTTGCTCACCCTGTGCATAGAAGCCATGCGGCCACCGCGAGCGCCAGGAGGACACGGTACCAGCCGAACAGGCCGAGACCCCGGCGCTCCAGCCAGGCGACCATCCACTTCACTGCGAGCCAGGCCGAGGCCATCGCGGCTACGAAGCCGACCGCAGTGCTGGAAACGCCATAGTGTGCGATCATCGCGCCGCCGTGGTGCACGGCCTTCCAGCCGGTCGCCGCGAGCAGGGTCACGAGCCCGAGCAACAGGCTGAACTCCACCGCGGCGGACATGGTGAGGCCGAGGAGGATTCCGCCGGCGATCGTCGCCAGGCTGCGACTCGTCCCCGGCCACAGCGCCAGGCACTGGAACAGGCCGATCGCGAACGCCGACTTCGCACCGAGATTCTCGAGAGCGAGCTTTCCGCCGTGGAGCCTGCCGGCGAAGAGGAGGAGCGCGGCTCCCCCGACGAACCACGCCGCGATCACGGGCCACAGGCCGAACAGGTGGCTGTCGATCCACTTCTCCGCGAGAAGACCCAACCCCGCCGCAGGCAGGAAGGCGAGCGCAAGCTTGCCGAGCAGCTCGCGCTGGGAGCCCGCGATCATCGCCTGGACGCGCGGCAGGTACAGCCCGAGCACCGCCGCGATCGCCCCGGCCTGGATGCAGATCGCGAACGCGCGCGACGCTTCGTCGTCCCCGATCCCGAGCGCGCGCTGCACCAGGATCAGGTGCCCGGTCGAGCTGACCGGAAGGAACTCCGTGACGCCCTCGACGAGGCCGAGGACGATCGACTGCCACCATTCCATCTAGCGGATCGCGCGCACCGCTTCGAGCGGAGGCGTGTAGGTGAGGCCGAAGGCGTCGGCGACCGCCTGGTAGGTGATCTTTCCCGCGATCAGGTTCGCCGCGCTGCGCAGCTCGGGGCTCTTCTCGACCGCGCCGATCGCGCCGAGGTCGGCCAGCTTGATCGTCCAGGAGAGCGTCGCGTTCGTCAGGGCGAAGGTCGACGTCCGCGGCACCGCCCCGGGCATGTTGGCGACGCCGTAGTGGATCACGCCGTCGATCACGTAGGTCGGTTCGGCGTGCGTCGTCGGCTTGACCGTCTCGATGCACCCGCCCTGGTCGACGGCGACATCGACGATCACGCTGCCCTTGCGCATGCGCTTCAGGTCCTCGCGGCGGACGAGCTTGGGCGCCGCCGCGCCGGGGATCAGCACCGCCCCGACGACGAGGTCGGCCTCGGAAAGCTCCTCCCTCACCGCGAGCGGCGTCGAGTACACCGTGCGGCAGTTGCGCGGCAGGATCTGGTCGAGGTACCGCAGGCGGTCGAGGTTGATGTCCATCACGATGACCTCGGCGCCGAGGCCCGCCGCCATCCGGGCCGCCTCCGTCCCGACCACGCCGCCGCCGAGGATCAGGACCTTGGCCGGCCGGACCCCGGGGACGCCGCCGAGCAGGATCCCCGAGCCGCCGGTCGAGGCCTCCAGGTACTTCGCGCCTTCCTGGATCGCCATCCGCCCGGCGACCTCGCTCATCGGCGTCAGGAGCGGTAGCGCGCCGTCGACCACGAGCGTCTCGTAGGCGAAGCAGTGGACCTTCGCCTTCATCAGACCTTCCGTCAGCTTGCGGTCGGCCGCGAGGTGCAGATAGGTGAAAAGCGTCTGGCCGGAGCGCAAGAGCGGCCACTCCTGCTCGAGCGGCTCCTTGACCTTGAGGATCAGATCGCTCCCGGCGAAGACGCCCTTCCCATCGCGCGCGATCGTCGCGCCGGCCTGACGGTAGGTCTCGTCGGGGAGTCCGCTCCCGAGTCCCGCGCCGGTCTCGACGGTGACCTCGTGCCCGGCCGCGCGCAAGCGGTCGACGCCGGCGGGGGTCAGCGCGACCCGGTTCTCGTTGTTCTTGATCTCGCGCGCGACACCGATCTTCAAGGCTGGTCCTCGGGAGTCCGGGGAAGAGAAGGCGGAAGAGTCTACCGTCCGCACGAGCCTGGAAAACCCTTGGCAGGCGCAGGCGGCTTCCCTAACCTTCTCGGCCCGCCGATCCGGGACTGGAGCCGCCTCGCGGCGGTGGCGTGGGCGATTAGCTCAGTTGGTTAGAGCGCTACGTTGACATCGTAGAGGTCGTAGGTTCGAGTCCTATATCGCCCACCATCCCCCGCCTCCGTGGGGTTGCGCTCACGCTGTGCGGACAGGATCCGTAGTGCGGCCTGCGCGGAGGCCGGCGGCCTCCGCGCCATCCAAACGAGGCCACCGTCATGATCACGTCCCTGCTCCTCGCCCTTGCCCCGCTCCAGTCCCTGGCCCCCCTCCAAAAAGGGGAGGATCTGCCCAGCTCGCGCGAGACGCCCGTGTCGCGTGTCTTCAAGACCGCCTCGCCCGCCGTCGTCTACATCCGGACCAACGGGGAGCGCGCCTTCGCCCGCGACTTCTTCGGCCGCATCCTCTCCAGGAGCTTCAGTGGCGAGGGCTCGGGGGTCGTCATCCGCAAGGAGGGCTTCATCATCACGAACTACCACGTCGTCCGGGACGCCAAGCAGATCCTGGTCAGCTTCGATGATCAAGTCGACAGCAACGACTACAAGGCGACCGTCATCTCCTGGGTGCCCAAGGAGGACCTCGCGCTCCTGAAGATCCAGGGCGACCGCGAATTCGCGACGATTCCGCTCGGGCGCAGCAATGACCTCATGCCTGGAGAGACGGTCGTCGCGATCGGCAACCCCTACGGCCAGACGCTGACGGTGACCGCGGGCATCCTCTCGGGGCTGCACCGCAACGTGCCGATCACGCAGGACGGCAGCGTCCTCGAGTTCCCCGACCTGATCCAGACCGACGCCGCGATCAACTCCGGGAACAGCGGCGGGCCGCTCCTCAACATCAACAGCGAGCTGATCGGCATCAACTGCGCGATGAACGTCCAGGCCCAGAACATCGGCTTCGCGATTCCGGTCGACCGCGTGCGCTCCGTGCTCGAGAATCAGCTGCTTTCACCCGAGACGGCGCCCGCGTGGCTGGGGTTCGAGATCGAGTCCGGCGATCATCTGTGCGTCGCCAAGGTCGTGCCCGGCAGTCCCGCCGCCAAGGCCGGCATCAAGCCCGGCGACTGCATCGTGTCGGTCGCCGGCGAGAAAGTCGTCAACCAGGACGAGTACCGCGCGGCGCGAATCGGGCTCGCACCCTGGCACGACGCCGAGCTGCAGGTCGAGCGCAAGGGCGCGCAGAGGAAGATCCAGCTCGCGCCCTGGGACCGCGAGGTCGGAATCCTGTGGGAACGTTTCGGGGTCCAGGTCGAGAAGAAGCTCCTCAACCGGGGCCTCTGGCTGCGCGTCAGCGAGGTCCGTCCGGGCGGGCCCGCAGCCCAGATCGGCCTCGCACCCGGAGACCTCATCGACGCCCTGAGACCGCAAGTGCGGGGCTGGCGGACGCCGTCGGCCGTGGATTCCCGCGAAGCCTTGTCGAGCCTCGTCTCGTCGCTGCCCCAAGGGACGGCGATCGAGATCGAAATCCTCCGCGACCTCGACCAGAACGGCGTGTATTCGAGCCCGGACGAGCTGATGCGCGGGACGCTCACGACCGAGTAGCCCGGGGTCATCTCGCAAGAAGGCCGGGTGACCGCCTGACAGGCGGCTTGGCAGCCGGTATCCTTGTGCGCCCACTGCCACGCGCCAGGGCTCCAGATCCGGCACCGACCGGGTCGAAATCGAGCCCTCCCGAATCCACCTGGGGCGGCCGCGACCCCCACCCCTACGCGATGAAAGCCTTCCTCCAGCCCGCGTTCAAGGCCTTCCTCCAGCTCAGCGAGCGCTTCGGCAACATGCTCTCGCGGGCGCTCCTTCTGCTGCTCTACTTCGGGCTGCTCGGGCCGTTCGCGCTGCTCTACCGCCTGGCGGCCGACCCCCTGCACCTGCGGCGCCGGAGGAAGGGCAACTGGACCGCCTGGACAGCGAAGAACGACACCCTGGCCTCGGCGCGCAGGCAGGATTGATGAACGTCCTCGGCCTGTCCTTCTACTACCACGACTCGTCCGCGGCGCTCGTCCAGGACGGCGTCCTCGTCGCCGCGGCGGAGGAGGAGCGCTTCAGCCGCCGGAAGCACGACTCGGGCTTCCCCGCGCTCGCGGTCGACTTCGTGCTGAAGACCGGCGGCATCGCCATGGGCAACGTCGACTGGGTCGTCTTCTACGAGAAGCCCTTCGTCAAGCTCGAGCGCATGCTGCTCTCAGCGATGGGCACCTTCCCGCGCTCCGCGGCGGTGTTCCGCGAGTCGATGCAGCGCTGGATCTCGGACAAGCTGTGGATCAAGTCGATGATGGCGAAGAAGCTCGGGGTCCCGGCCTCCAAGCTGCTCTTCGCCGAGCACCACGTCAGCCACGCCGCGTCGAGCTTCTACACCTCGCCCTTCCAGGAGGCCGCGATCCTGACCGTCGACGGCGCCGGCGAGTGGACCACCTCGACCCTGGGCGAAGGTCGCGGCAAGAAGATCCAGATCAAGAAGGAGATCCGGTTCCCCCATTCCCTCGGGCTCCTGTACTCGGCCTTCACCGCCTACTGCGGCTTCGAGGTCAACGAGGGCGAGTACAAGCTCATGGGGATGCACCCCTACGGCAAGCCCAAGTACGTCGACAAGATCTACGAGATCCTCGAGGTCGGTCCGGACGGCAGTCTCTGGCACGACATGCGGTACTTCGCCTACCACTACTCGACCGACAGCACGCTGAACGAACGCTTCTGCGAGCACTTCGGCCGCCCGGCGCGCGACCCCAGGATGAGCGACAAGTCGCTCGATCCTTTCTACTGCGACATGGCGGCGAGCATCCAGAAGGTGACCGAGGACGTCGTGCTCAAGATGGCGCGCCACGTCCACGAGATGACCGGCCTGAAGAAGCTCTGCATGGCGGGTGGCGTGGCGTTGAACTCGGTCGCCAACTACAAGATCCTGCGCCAGGGGCCCTTCGAGGACCTCTACATCCTCCCCGCGCCGGGCGACGACGGCGGGTCCGTCGGGGCAGCCTACTGGGCCTACAACCATGTCCTCGATCAGCCGCGCGGTCCGGCGCTCGACCACGCCTACCTCGGCAGCCAGTACTCCGACCGGGAGATCGAGGAGTTCCTGAGGAAGCACGAGATCCCGTACCAGAGGATCGAGGACGACGAGACGTTCTTCGACTTCGTCGCGCGCGCGCTGATCGACGGGCAGGTGTGCGGCTGGTTCCGCGGCCGCTTCGAGTTCGGCCCGCGGGCGCTCGGCGCGCGCTCGATCATCGCCGACGCGCGCAGGCCGGAGATGAAGGAGAAGCTGAACGCGAAGATCAAGTTCCGCGAGGCCTTCCGGCCCTTCGCGCCGTCGGTGCTCGAGGAGCGCGCCGACGAGTTCTTCGAGATCCCTGAAGCCGAGCGGCACTTCCCGGCGCGCTTCATGCTGTACGTGACGCCGGTGCGGCCGGAGAAGCGCTCGGTGATCCCCGCGATCACGCACGAGGACGGCTCGGGGAGGCTGCAGACCGTGTTCAAGGACACGAACCGGGCCTACCACCGCATGATCGAGCGGTTTGGCGAGCTCACGGGCGTGCCGGTGATCATGAACACGTCCTTCAACCTGAAGGGTGAGCCGATCGTCGAGTCGCCCGCGCACGCGTTCAACACGTTCAGCCTGTCGGGGATGGACCTCCTGTTCCTGAACAACTACGTGGTGCGCGCCGAGGCGAAGAAGAAGATCGCCGAGACGGTGTTCCACCTGCGCCACGAGGGCGACTCGGTGACGGCGATGGTGAGCTAGGGGCGCGCCCGGGTTCCATGAAGGCGCTCAACGTCCTGCTCGCACTCGTCGTCAGCCTCGCCGTCGCCGCAGGCGTCATGGAGGTCGGCCTGCGCCTCCTGGGGATGGGCCCGCAGCCGACGATCAACCGCTTCGACGCGGATCTGGGCTGGGTCAAGACGCCCGGCGGAACGGCGCGGAAGAAGACCGGCGAGTTCGACATCACATTCCACATCAACGCGCTCGGCCTGCGCGACGACGAGATGGCGGGCCCCGCGAAGCCCGCGGGCACCTACCGGGTGCTCATGCTCGGGGATTCCTTCGTCCTCGGCTACACGGTCGACCGAGACGATCTCTTCGTCGACATCCTCGAGACGTGGTGGCAGTCCGAGGGCCGCAAGATCGACGTGGTCAACGCCGGCACGGAAGGCTATTCGACCGATCAGGAGGTCCTGTGGCTCCTGAAGCGCGGACAGGAGTTCCAGCCCGACCTCGTGGTGCTCTTCCCCTACGAGAACGACCTCTACTGGAACGCGAAGACGCGCTACGAACGCTACCCCAAGCCGCGCTTCAACCCCTCCGGAGAGCCGGAGGCGATCGTGCTCAGCGATCCGGGCCCGACCCCGGCGATGGAACGCTGGGCCGTAGGGCGGCTGTTCAAGGGACTTGGGCACCCACGGGAGCTCTGGTCGCCGAACGGCCAGATGAAGCTCGAGATGGAGCTGGTCGCCTACTTCCGGAACGACCCGGAGCCGATGCACCAGGTGAAGCTTCGGACCCGCGGCGCGCTGCTGGCACTCCAGAAGGAGTGCGCTCGTCTCGGCGCGGGTCTCGCCGTCGTCCCGATCCCGAACAAGGCCTGCGTCGAGTCCGTCGCGAAGGAGACCTTGCGCGGCCATCTGACGCCGAGCTGGATCGCGAAACTACTCGGCCGCAAGGAGCTCGACCCGGCGAGCTGGTCGCCCGATGTCCCCGTCGAGACGTTCCTGTCGCTGTGCAAGGACCTGGGAATCGCGGCGTTCGACCCGCGCCAGGCGCTCATCGCCGCCGCCTCGGCCGCGAAGGACGGACACCTCTACTACCAGCGCGACTGGCACCTGAACCCCGCGGGCAACCGCGCGCTGGCGCGGTTCGTGCACGACGAGCTCGATGGGAACGGGATCTTCCCGCCCTCGCTCGCAGCGTCTCGGAGAGCGGAGATGCCTCCGGAGGTCGAACCACCGATGTCGCTCGGCCCGTTGAAGCTCTTTGGCTTCCTGTGGGCCATCCTGAGCATCGGCTGGATCCTCACCTACCGCGGCGAGCCCGCGTGGCGGGCGCCGCTCAAGGTGGGCGCGATGCTCGGGCTGATCTTCGCGATCGCACTGGGAGGCGGCTGGCTCCTCGGCAAGCTCCCGGCCGCCGCGGCACAGTCCCTGAGCGTCCTGTTCGTCCTGGGTCTCCTCGGTTTCATCCTCTACAAGCTCGGCCGCCGCATCGGGACGATCCTCGAGCTCTTCGCCTGCTTCGTCAGGCGCGGCCACTGGTACTTGATCCCGCTCGTCGTCGTGCTGCTTTCGGTCGGCAGCCTCCTCGTCGTCGCGGCAAGCTCGCCCCTCGTGGCGCCGTTCATCTACACCCTGTTCTAGCGGGGGCCTTTTCGGGGTATGCTCACAGGGCTGGGATCGGAGAACCGAGCATGGGTACCTTCTTGCGCGAGAACTGGCTGTACATCGTCGCACCCGTCGTGATCGTCCTGGTGCTCCTCGGAGTGCTGGTGATCTGGGGCGGCGGCGGCGAGGGCTCGCCGTTCATCTACAACCTCTTCTGACCTCCGCGGGGAGCCGCCGAAAGGCCGGTCTCACTCCGAGAGATCGATCCCGACCTTCCTCAGCAGGTCGAAGCCCCCGCAAGCCTCGGCGGCGATCACGTGCAGCTCGGAGCGCTCGTCGATCATGATCCGCTTCAACTCGAACGGATCGTCCCCCCGCCGGTTCGTCCCCGCGTGCGTCGTGGCCGCGCTCTGGAAGCCGGCCCTCCGCACGGCCGCCTTGGACTTCTCGTCGTAGTCCCACCTCCGGCCGAACGGGTAGGCGAAGCTCTCGCTCTCGAGCCCGAGGCGCCGCGACAGCGCGGCCCGGCCCTCGCGCACCTCGCGCTCCGCGTCCGCGGCGTCGAGGCGCGAGAGGATCTCGTGGCTGGCCGTGTGGCCGCCGAGCTCGACGCCGCCCCTCGTGAGCGCCCGGGCGTCCTCCCAGGTCATGTAGAGCTCGTCGCACAGGGCCCGCCCGTCGCCACCCAGCGCCGCGAAGAGTTCCTCGATCGCCCGGTTGCGCGCCGCGGGAGGGCACTCGTACTTGAGCGTCCGCTTGAGGTCGTAGGTGCTCGCCCGCCCCTCGGCCTGCAGCGCCTCGAGCTTCGTCACGGCCTGCGCATCCGCGCACCGCGCGCCGAATCGGTTCACGAACTCCTTCGCGCCGATCCGATCCAGGATCCAGAAGAACTGGTGCGACCAGTTGACGCGCCGCTCCTCGAGCGGGCGGCTCTCGACGTACACGGTCGCGCCCAGATGCAGCCGCTCGAGCAACGGCAGGAGATGGCTCCGGTTGTCGCGGTAGCCGTCGTCCATCGAGAGCGCGAGCAGGCTCCTCTTCCCCTCCCCGGAGAGCCGCCGCAGACCCGCCCCGACCGTGGTCACCTCGTAGCGCCGCGCCAGCCAGGCCAGGATCCGCTCGAGCTTCGCGCCCTCGATCTTCATGTCCTCCGGCAGGCGCGCATTCGAGGGCGCGCTGACGCAGTGGCCGGCGAGGATCGTCAGGCGCCGGGGCATCAGCGCGTCGACGAGCGCGTGCAGCCCGGTGTAGAAGAGCAGCCGGGCCCAGGCGTCGCGCAGGAGGAGCTTGAGGCGGTGCTTCACCGGGGATTCCCGGGAACTCTACCCGATCGTTTCGTCGTCCCGGTCGCCGTCGGTCAAGTACCAGCCGCGCGCGTCGAGCGCGGCCTTGGCGATCGGATGCCTGGGATCGTTGAACCACGCGATCACGATCAAGTGGTTGGAAGCCTTCGGCGGCAGGAACCCTGCCTCCTGCAGCCGCTCGCACCACCACGAACCGTCGACCGCGTGCGCCTGCACGAGCGCGGCGCCGGCGAGCTCCAGGCGCTCGAGCCCGGCCGAGATCGCCGCCGCGAGCGCATCGTCGTCGCGCGCAAGCACGTCGACGAGCCAGCCCTGCGCTTCGCCCGGTCGCGGAAGCTGCACGACCGCGTAGCCGGCGAGCGCGTTGTGCTCGTCGAACACGCCGAACGCGCGGAACAGTCCCGAGGGGCACCGCACGAAGCGCCAATCGAGCCAGGCCGCATCGCGGCGGACCATCAGCGCGAAGCGCTTCTCGACGGCGCGCGAGAGGTCCTCGACCTCGCGCGGGAAGTGGTCGAGAGCGCGCGCCTTGAAGCGCTTGCCGCTGCGCTCGGCCAGCTTCGCCCGCGCCGCCTTGCCCTTGCGCATCCCGAGGGGCACGAGCCAGCCCTGGAGCCGGCCCTCGCGCGCTCGTTCGCGGCGAGCGGCCTCGTCGTCCTTCAGCAGGAAGGTCCAGGGCCGCACGGTCCCGACCTTCTTCCATCCGAGCTCGAGGAAGATGTGCGCCGAGCGGCGGTTCGGCAGTCCGAAGACGGCCGGCCAAGCGAGCCGCGCGGTCTCCGCCATGCAGGCCCGGTCGAGCGCGCTGAAGAGACCCTTCTTGCGCCACTCCGGGTGGGTCATCACGTCGCCGGTCTCGCCCAGGAGCGCGCGCGTCGACTCCTCGCCCTGCGCCAGCGCGAACCGCGGCGAGCAGGCGTAGCCGCACACTCCCTCGCCGCCCGGGAGGCGCGAGAGGAAGCTCGCCGAGCGCCCGTGCGGGCTCTGGTCGTAGCGCCAGGAGAGCTCTGCAGCGTCGACCGGCTTCTTGAAGCAAACTCGGAAGAGCCGCGCCTGGTCCTCCCGGTCGGCCGGCCCGCACAGGTGGACCGTGACCTCGGAGAGCGGCGGACGGGCCGGCCTGGACATGGCGGGGAATGATCGGACAGGCCCGCCCTCGTCGCAAGGCGCGGTCGTGCCTGCGCGCCCGGACTACTTCTTCTTTTCCGTCTTGACCGGAGCCGCAGGCCGCGGCGGCAGGCCGTGAGCGCCCGTGCCGAGCTTCTTCATGACCTCGTCCACCGCCCGCTCCAGCTGGAGATCGTGGCCCTCGATCACGGACTTGGGATCGTTCTCGACCACGATGTCCGGATCGACGCCGTGGCCCTCGACGGCCCAGTGTCCCTGCGCGTCCGCGTGGCCGAACTCGGGCACGCTGACCGAGCCGCCGTCGACGAGGGTCCCGTGGTCGGTGATCCCGACGACCCCGCCCCACGAGCGCTTGCCGATCAGGGGTCCGAGCTTCGACTCGCGGAACATCCACGGGAAGATGTCGCCATCGGAGGCGGAGTTCTCGTTGAGGAGACACGCCATCGGCCCGGTGAAGACCACCGCGGGGTAGGTGCCGGGGTAGTCGCTGTTGCGCGAGTACTCCGTTCCGAGCAGCGTGCGGCGCAGGCGCTCGAGCACCATCTGGCTGACGTTCCCCCCGCCGTTGGCGCGGTCGTCGATGATCAGGCCCTCCTTGCGCACTTGCCCGTAGTACCACTTGATGAACTCGCGGATCCCCTCGGCTCCCATGTTGGGAAGGTGCATGTACCCGATCCTGCCGTTCGAGAGCTTGTCGACGCGTGCGCGGTTGGCGGCCACCCAGTTCAGGTATTGGAGCTCCGTCTCCGAGGTGATCGGCCGGTAGGTCACCTTCCGCGCGCCGTCCTTCTCGGGCTTCTCGTTGAGCGTGAGGTCGACCGGGCGGTCGGCCTTGTTGCGCAGCAGCCGGTAGGGGTTCTCGTGCAGGTCCAGATCCTGCCCGTCGATCGCCAGGACGTAGTCGCCGACGCGCGCATCGACACCCACCTCGGTCAGCGGCGAGCGATAGCGCTCCTCCTCGTTCTGGCCCGCGAAGATCCGGGCGATGCGGTAGCGCCCGCTGGCCGCGTCCAGATCGAAGCGGCAGCCCGGCAAGGCGACCTTGGGCCGCTCGGGGACCTGCCAGTCGCCGCCGGTGATGTAGGTGTGCCCGACGTTCAGCTCGGCGACCATCTCCCCCATCACGTAGTTGAGGTCGGCGCGGTGCGCGACGAACTCGAGGAGCTGGCCGTACTGGCGGCGCAGGGCCATCCAGTCGTAGCCGTGCATGTTCTCGACGTAGAAGTAGTCCCGGTACCGCCGCCACACCTCGTTGAAGATCTGGATCCATTCCTGCTTGGGCACGCGGTCGACCATCAGGCCGGCGGTCGGCACGGTCTTCTTCGAGTCCTTGCCCTTGGATGAGGCGTCGTAGAGGTTCAGGGCCTCGCCCTGGCGGACGAGGACCTTGGAGCCGTCCGACGACAGCGCGTAGCCGGAGACCTCGTCGGCGAGCTCGGTCGCCTTGCGATCCTTCAGGTTGAACACCATGAGCGCGCTCTTGCGCTCGCTCTCGCGTCCGTAGTAGGGCGCCCCGCCGCGCATGTAGAACAGGCCTTCCTTGTTGGCCGTCAAGCTCGAGTAGTTGTCGGCCTCGACGGGCGCCCGCGCGACGCGCGAGGCAAGACCCTCGAAATCGATCCGGACGGCTTCCTTGGGCTTGTCCTTCTCGTCGCCCTTCTTCTCGTCGCCCTTCTTCTCGTCGTCCTTCTTCTCGCCCTCCTTCTTCACGGACACCTCGTCGCTCTCGGGCGGGAAGGGGTGCTTCACGTCCTTCCTCAGCGCGATCGCGAAGATCCCGGTCGTACGATTCGCTGCGAAGTTCCACTCGATCCCCGAGAGCTGGGGTGCGTACTCGCGGTCGGAGAAGTAGTAGAGGTAGTTGCCGGCCGGATCCCAGACGGGCTCGGCCTCGTTGAACATCTCGTCGGTGACGCGGTGAAGTTCGCCCGACTCGACGCCGGAGATCCAGATCGAGCGGAAGCCGTTCTCGTCACCGAGCGAGAACGCCAGCCAGGCCCCGTCCCCCGACCAGGCGTAGTCGCCGGCGCTGCCGGCCTTGTCCCGCGCGAGCTCGAGGACCGCGCGCGTCTCGAGGGTCAGGGAGAAGATCCGGCCGGTCTGGTCGCTGAAGGCGATGCGCTTGCCGTCGGGAGACCACGCCAGGCCCAGGCGGCGCGTGTGTCCGTCCTTCGTGAGCTGCTCGGGCGCTCCGGACCCGTCCTGGTCGACGACCCAGATCTCCTCCTCGCCGCTCTTGTCCGAAACGAAGGCGATTCTCGCCCCGTCCGGCGACCACACCGCGCCCCGGTCGTGCGCGTCGGAGGAGCGGGTCAGGTTGCGGGTCGGACCCTTCTCGATCGGGGCCGTGAACACGTCGCCGCGCGCGACGATCAGGGCGCGCTCGCCCTTGGGCGAGAGGCTCGCGCCCTCGATCCGGTCGGCCGCGCTGACGCGCGCCGGGCGCATGGCCACGCCGTCGTTCGGGACCGCGATCGAGAGCTTGCGGTCGGTGCGGCTCTTCGTGTCGTAGACGTGCAGCTCGCCGCCGCCTTCGTACACGATTTCGCCGTCCTCGCCCCGGCTCGGCCAGCGCACGTCCCACTCCGCGCTCTTCGTGAGCTGCTCGACCTTCTTGGACTCGACGTCGTACGAGTACAGGTTCAGCGTCCCGTCGCGGTCCGAGGCGAAAACGATCTGGTTCCCGATCCACATCGGATCCCTCTCGGTCCGCGGGGAGTGGGCGACGGGCTCGACCTTCGCCGTGGCGAGGTCGTAGATGTAGAGGTCCTGCGCCCAGCCGCCCTCGTAGCGCTTCCAGGTGCGGAAGTCGCGCGTCAGCGGCGAGTACACGACCTGCGTCTCGCCGGGCGAGAAGTCGCCGCCGCCCGAGACCGGCATCGGCAGCGCGACGGGAAGGCCGCCCTCGAGGTCGACCGTGTAGAGGTGCGTGTCGGTCAGGGCCCAGCCGTCGCGCATCGAACGGAAGAGCACTCGCTTCGAGTCCTTGGTCCAGCCGTAGACCTGGTTGTCGTAGCCCCACCGCGCCGGGAGGGGGCCGCGCGCGGGATACCACGTGAGCTGTCTCGGCACGCCTCCCGAGGCCGGGATCACGTACACCTGCTCGTCGCCGTCGTACTGGCCCGTGAAGGCGATCCAGCGGCCGTCGGGCGAGAACTTCGGGAAGAGCTCCAGGCCCTCGTGCGCCGTCAAGCGCGTCGCGGTTCCTCCGGTCGAGGGCGCGAGCCACAGATCGCCCGCATAGCAGAACACGACCTTGTCGCCGCGGATGTCGGGGAACCGCAGGAGCTTCGTCTGAGCCGGGGCGCTCGCGGCGAGGAGGGCCAGGGCGACGAGGGCCGACAAGGCCCCCGGAATTCGGACGGGGCTGGAGTGCATGAATCTTGTCTCCGGAGGTGCGCGGGACGCGCGAAGGGCGGGCCAGGATAGGGACCTCACCGCCGCCCCACCACCGCGCGCTGCTTGGATCCCGCAGGAAGCGGCGCTAGAGTTGCGCGCCGATGCCGGAGAGCACGGCCGAGCGCGATCCCGTGCGCGTCTCGCGCTCGCTCCTGCTCCTCGTCGCGCTCGCGCTGGCCGCGCTGTGGGCGATCTCGTTCCGGCTGCTGCACGGGAGGGTGCTCGCGACCTGGCAGGGAGAAGAGGCTCTCGCGCCGCTCTACGCGTTCGTCTCGCCCCTCGCGCGGCCGGGCGCGCTCCTCTTCGCCGCGCTCGGGCTGGGCTTGACTCTCTTCTCGGGGCGCCTGTGCGATCCGGAACGCCTCTCCCGGGTGCGCTTCGCCGTCGCTCTCCTGGCCGCGGCGGTTCTCCTCCCGCTGGCGTTGTTCCTCGTGCGCTCGGATCTCGCCGACCTCGGCCGCCAGTTCGATCTGTACCGGAACGAGGAGTTCTTCCACGACGCGCGGCGCATCGGGAGCCTCCCTCGCTTCCTGGAGGACTACGTCGCGATCATGCCGACGCTCTCGCTGCACGGGCAGCACTTCCCGCCCGGGCATGCGATCCTCCTGCACATCGCGGCGGAGCTCTTCGGCCCGAGCGCTCTCGTCGCGGGGCTCGTGGTCCTGGCCTTCTCCGCGGCCGCGATCCTGCTCTCGTGGAGAGTCCTCGAACACCTCGCGGGAGCCCGCGCGGCCCGGCAGGGATCGCTGTTGCTCCTCGCGTGCCCTGCGCTGCTCGACTTCGCCTGCACGTCGATGGACGCGGTGTTCCTGTTCTTCGCGACGCTCGCCTGGCTGCTCTCCCTGCGAGCCCTCGCCTCGGAGAGCCGGCCTCCCCGGGCCTGGCTCGCCGGCGCAGCGCTCCTGCTCTCGACCTTCTTCAGCTTCTCCGCGCTGCCCGTCGGCCTGGCCATCCTCCTGCATGCCCTCTTCCGCGGCCGAGGCGCACCGTTCGCGACCGCCGCGCGCCTCATGCACATGGCCGCGGGCTACGTCGGAGCTGCCTGGCTGCTCTTCGCCGCGACCGGTTTCCCGATCTGGAGTTGCCTCCACCGTGCGCGAGAGAGCGGCCTTGCACTGATCCGGCGTGCGGCCGGCGTCGAGCCCGGATCGCTGTGGGCCCTCTTCTCCCTCGGCAACGCGACCTCGTTCCTGATCGGCGCAGGGCTCGCGCTCGTCGCCGCGGCGGTCGCGCGGGCGTGCGCCCGGCCCCTCCGCGGCGAGCCCTGGACGCCGGCCGCGCTCCTCACGCTGCTGGCGATGTCCTGCGGCGGCATCTACTTCCTCGAGACCGAGCGCGTGTGGCTCTTCGCCCTGCCCTGGCTCGCAGCGGTCGCCGTCTCGGCCGGACCGTTTTCGGAGGGCTCGCAGCGCCTGCTCCTCGCCGCGGGCCTCGCTCAGGCGCTGCTCCTGGAGACGGCGCTCTTCACGCTCTGGTAGGATCGCCGGCTCCGCATGAGCGACCTCGACCCGGCCGCGACGGAGCTCGCCGCGGCGCTCGCGCGGAAGAAGCGCGAGGCCGGCGCGAACTTCCCACGCTGTGCGCTGATCGTGCTTTCGCACGACGGCGCGGGCGAGGCGCTTTCCGGCGTTCTCGAACGCATCCCGGCGGGGATCGCGCCGCTGTTCGCCGAGATCGCCGTGCTCCTCGAGTGCGATGGGCCGGACCCGGCGGCACTGCCTCGACTCGAGAACCTGCGCCTGCTCCGGAACCCCCGGCGCTACGGTTACGGAGGGCGCCGCAAGGTCGCAATCGAGTACGCGCTCGAGCACGGCTTCGACCAGGTGATCCTGATCGAGGGCGACGGCCGGCACCCGCCCGAGCGCCTCGCCGATCTCTGGGCTGCCTCGGTCCTCGAGGGCTGCGAGGTCGTCGTCGGCGTGCGCGAGCGCGGGGGAGCCGGCCTCTCGAGCTGGCTTCTGCGGCGGATGCTCGGGATGCACCTCTCGGACTGGGAGAGCGGGATGCGGCTGTACTCGTGCGAAACCCTCCGCCGGATCCCCTTCCAGCTCGATTCCGACGGCCGCCGCTTCGACACGGAGATCCTGATCCAATGCCGCGCGCTGGGAGCGCCCGTGCGCGAGGTCCGCGTCGGCACCTTTCCGGAGCCGGGTTTCCGCGCGGCCGACGCGCTCGCGTCCGCGCTCGGCTACCGCTTCCACCAGCTCCACTTGCAGCGCAACGGCGCGTTCCTCGTCGACCGCGGCGTGCGCTACACCTTCAAGCACAGCCGCACGGGTTCCCACATGCAGATCCTAGAGGCCATCCGCCCGGGGACGCGCGTGCTGGACCTGGGCTGCTCGCAGGGCCTGCTCGCGCGCCCGCTGCGCGAGAAGGGCGTGCGCACGACCGGGGTCGACGTCGGCCGTCCCGAGGGAGTCTCGCGCGACCTGGAGGCCTACCACCGGCGCGACCTCGAGGAGCCGCTCGAGATCCCCGAGGACCGCGTCTTCGACTACGTCGTTGTCGCCGACGTCCTCGAGCACGTATGCAACCGCGAGCAGCTCCTGAAGAGCGCGCGGCGCTACCTCAAGCCCGACGGACGGCTCCTGATCTCGACCCCGAACGTCGCCATCTGGTTCTACCGCCTGTCGCTCCTCGTGGGGCGCTTCGAGTACGGGCCGCGCGGCGTGCTCGACGAGACCCACGTGCACCTCTTCACGCAGGCGACCTTCCGGCGCGAGGTCGAAGGGGGCGGCTTCCGGATCCTCCGGCAGCGCGAGACCTCGCTGCCCTTCGAGGTGATCTTCGAGTCGACCGGGCAGAGCCGCCTCGTCGCCGCGCTCTCCGAGGTCTATCACCTCCTGGCGAGGATCTACCCCAAGCTGTTCGCGTACCAGTTCCTGCTCGAGGCCGAGGGGACGACACTGCTCGACCGGCCGGCGGGCCTCGACCGGTCGCCGTCCAAGGCACCCTGACTTCCCTTCCCCGGCGCGGGCTGCTCAACTGCACGTTCTCTTCCGATGGGCAGGAACACGGACATCGCGACGGAGCCGGCGCCGACTCGCTCGACCGGTCTCCTGCCGCCGGCCCTGTTCGCGCTGACTCTCGCGCTCCTCGCCTGGATCCTGATCGGGTCGATGCAGTCCGCGGTCAAGGATCCCGACTCCGACGACGGCTACTACCTGCGCTACATGCAGACCGTGCACGCCGAGGGGTTGCCGTCCTTCCCCGGACTTTTCGACCAGTGGAACGCGACGCAGAAGGACTGGATCTATCCCCCCCCATCTCGCATCGGGTTCATCGTCACGTCGGCGCTGTGGGCGGGAATCTTCGGCGCGAGCTTCCTGGCTCTGCAATACCTCTCGTTGGCCTCCTACCTGCTCCTGTGCCTGGTCAACTACGCCTTTGCCCGCCGTCACTTCGGCGAGCCGAAGGCGCTGTTCATCGGAGTGCTGATCGCCTTCTCGCCGCTCTTGATGGGCATTTCGCGCCTGGCGTTGACGGACAGCTTCAACGCCTTGTGCATGACGACCACGGTGTGGCTGTTCCTGGATCTGGTCCACGATCCGGGAAGCCTGAGGCGCCGAGTCCTGTTCATGGCCGCGCTGGCCTTCATGGTGCTCGTCAAGGAGCTGTCGGTCCTGCTCGTCGTCCCCTTCGCGGCCTTCGTGCTCTACGAGCGATTCGTCCGGCGCGTGCCGCACCCGCTGGGGAGCATGGCCCTGTGCTTCGTGGTCCCGGGTGTGGTCACGGCCTCGCTCTTCGCCCTCGCAGCTGGGAGCGTCGCGAAGCTCCTGGAGACGACGCGGATCGTCCTGGATTCGCCCGCGACGAACCCCTACGCAATCCAGTTCGGCTCGGGGCCGTGGTTCCGCACGATCCTCGACTACCTCCTGTTCTCACCCTGGCCCACGCTGCTCGCCATCGGCTGGTTCGCCGTGTCCGCCGTGCGCCTGCGCGCGGGCGTGTACGACCGGAGGAGCGTGTTCCTGGGCCTCGTGGCGGCGCTCTTCATCCTGGAGCTCTCGTTCTTCACCAAGAACATCCGCTACACCGTGGTGCTGGAGCTGCCGATCCGGGTCTTCTCCGTGCTGATGATCGGGGAGCTCGTCGGCGGCAGGAAACCCATGCGCGCCGCCGTCCTCACGGGCCTGATCGTGGTGGTCCTGTGCTGGCTCGACTGGCGCAGCTTCGACCTCGTGTGGGTGCACTTCCAAGCCTACGACCCGGTCACGTACTTCCTGTCCGTGGCGCGCCGCCTGTGGATCCCCGTGCGGACCCACTGAGCCGCGCCGGGCCGGGGCCCTGCCCGCGGCGGGCATCGGCCAGTGGCTCTCCCGGTGTCGCTCTGTCTTCGACGACGGCCCAGGTGCGCGATCAGTTCGCCGGAGTGGTCGACATGCCCGCGCTCTTCAGCCCCTTCATCGGCGGCGGCGGCACGAGCCCGAGCGTGCGGCCCAGGCGCTTCTTCCCGTACTGCGGGTTCTCCATGTAGTACATCATGCGCTCCATGAAGCGCCTCGCCCGCCGCCCGTAGCCGTAGTACCAGCGCTCGTAGGAGCGCACCATGTTCTTGCGCAGCTCCTCGAGCTCGACCTGCGTGAAGTGCTCGTGCTTGTAGGCCGAGCGGTTGCTCGACACGTAGTTCTCCGTCAGGTCGGTCAGGTCGATGTTGGCGAGGTAGCCGTCCCAGCTCTCCGTGCCGATCAGCGGGTTGAACACGCTGATGCGCACGAGGTCGGGTCCGGCGAGCCTCAGGACCTTCTCGGTCTCCCGGATGTCCTCCGGCGTCTCGCCCGGGCTTCCGACGATCAGGTAGACCTTGGCCCAGATCCCCGCGCGTCGCGTCATCCGCGCCGCCTCGACGATCACCTCGGGCGTCAGGTCCTTCTTCAGCACGTCCAGCATGCGCTGGCTGCCCGACTCCCAGCCGTAGTAGATCCGCCGGCATCCGGCCCGGTGCATGTGCTTCAGCAGCGGATAGTCGACGCAGTCCGCGCGCGTGTTCGCGATCCACTCGAACTTGAGATTCCTCCGCAGGATCTCGTCGCACATCTCGTGGATCCGTTTCCTGCGCAGCGTCAGGATCTCGTCCACGAAGAGGATCACGCCCGGGTTGTACGTCTTGACGACGTGCTCCAGCTCGTCGACGATCAGCGCCGTGGAGCGCACGCGGTAGCCCCTGCCGGTCAGCTCCTTCTGGCAGAAGATGCACTTGAACGGGCAGCCGCGCGTGGTGAAGATGTAGGCGAGCCGCTCCGGGTTGAGCTGGAAGTAGCGCTCCATCGGCAGGAGGTGGCGCGCCGGCAACGGCAGGTCGTCGAGCTTCTTGATCAGCGGCGGGGCGGGGTTGTCGACCCACATCTGCCCTTCGCGCATCGCGGCCAGGCCCGGGATCTCCTTCATCGCCGTCTCGTCGTTCCCCTCGAGCGCCTTCAGGAACTGCGGCAGCGTCTCCTCGGCCTCGCCCTTGAGCACGTAGTCGAAGTGCCCCGAGTCCAGGAAGATCCCCTGGTCGACCGAGGCGTGCGGGCCGCCCATGATCGTGATCTTGCCCCGGCTCTTGGCGTACTTCGCCCAGGCGATCGCGCGGCGGATGTTCGGGGTCAGCGCGTCGAAGCCGATGACGTCGTTCTTCTCGATCGCCTCGCGCATCGCCTGATCGTTGAGGATCCGCTCGTCGACGAGCTCGACCGGGATCCCCTCGCGCTCGAGGCAGGCGCCCAGGTAGGGGATCCCCAGGATCATCGCCAGGGGGTCCTCCTGGACGTGCGGCTTGACATAGGCGAGGAGGGTCTTGCGCATGAGCGTCAGGTGTCGCGGAGTCGCGCCGGGTGCGGCAGGGTCGAGCTCGGATCTTCCGGAGGTCGGGCTACGACCCCGTCCGGCCCAACTGTACCCCGCGTTCCGTATCCGCGCAATTCGCTTTAAGCAGGGGGTTTGGGTGGATCCTCCCCTATCGACCAGCTCCGGCGCCCGATTTGATTCCGGAGGCCAGGAACCGCGCCTGCTCGTATTCATCGAGGTACTCCGCGGTCAGGCGCTCGATCGTGAAGCGCTGGACAAGGCGCTGATAGCCGAGCTCCCCCATCCGGGCGCACAGAGCGGGGTCGCGGAGCAGAACGGCGATCTTGCCCGCGAAAGCATCCACGTCGAAGGGATTCTCGACGAAGCCCGTCTCCCCGTCGCGCACGACCTCGGGGCTGCCGCCGAACAGCGTGGCGACGACGGGCTTCCTGTGCTCCATCGCCTCGAGGTTCACCAGCCCGAACGTGTCGAAGCAGATCGAGGGCATGGCGAACACGTCGGTCACGGCGTACGCCGCCTGGAGATCCGGACCCGCGAGCCAGCCGGCCTTCACGACGCGGTCGGCGACGGAGAGCGCCCGCGCGGCGGGGGCGAACTCGCTCTCCCAGGCCTCGGTCCTGCCCATCGCAAGGAGGCGCAGGTCAGGGAACTCGGGGGCGAGCCGGGAGAGCACCCGGAGCAGCTGGACCACCCCCTTCTGCTCGTGCAAGCGGCCGGCGATCGTGATGACCTGCTTCCCCTCGAGTCCAAGGCGCCTGCGGAAGTCCGCGACCGCCTCTGCCGCGGGCCTGCGCGCCTGCAGCCGGATCGCATTGTGGATCGTGCGATCGACCCGGATCCGGTTCGCGCGGATCACGTTCGCCAGCTCGTCGGACACCGCGACGAAGCGGTGGACGTCGCGCGCGAGCACGCGCCGGATCGCCGCATTCCGCCAGGGGTTCCAGCGCAGACGCTGGCACGGGATGCACTTCTGCCAATAGGCCTGGTAGTCCCGGAGCGAGCCGCCGTGCTCCTCGCCTCCGTGGAAACAGGTCAGCTTCTGGTAGCAGAACGTCATCACGTCGTGGGCCGTGAAGACGACGCCCGCGCCGGCCCGCCGTGCCGCGGTCAGGGATGCGTAGGAGAGATGGGTGTGCAGGAGGTGCGCGTGGACGATATCAGGGCGGAAGTCCGCGAGCACCCTGCGCACCCCAGCTCGCACGCGCGGGTTGTCGAGCGACACGAAGCCGCGGAAGCGCACCTTGTAGTCCGAGTGCAACCGAAAGACGCGCAGGCCCTCGATCTCGGTCTCACCGACCTCGGAGGGGTCCTGCACGGCGGTGGCGAGCGCCGTCTCGTGGCCCAGGGCCCGCAGCCGCTCTCCCTGCTGGTGCATCTGACGGATCGAAGAGCCGACCCGCGGGTCGCTGAGGTCGTTGAGGAAGAGGATTCGCACCGGGTCCAGCCCCCCATCCTATCGGCACGCGGAATCCCCCACCCAGCGACCGCGTCACCCCGCGCAGGGCGGTAGCCGGAGCCGCCCCGGGGGCCAGGCCGGGCGGTCGATCCAGGACCCGGCTCCGTAAGGACCATTCGGACGAATCCCGAGGACCCTGCCTTGTCGAAAAGGAGGGCGAGATGGAGCGACGCACCTACGCCTTGAAGGAAGCCGAGAGGATGGTGCCCTTGCTGCGCTCGATCGGACGCGAGATGAAGGCGCGCCGCAGCGCGGCCGAGGAGATCCACAAGCACCTGGAGTCCCTGCGCATCCGCTCGAGCGGGCCGATGTCCGACGTCTCGAGCCTCGAGGGACAGCTCGCGACCCACCTGAGGGAAATGCGCGGCGCGGAGAAGGAGCTCGAGCACCTGGGCTGCCGCCTCGACGAGCAACACCCGCTCCGGATCTTGATCCCGTCCCCGGACGGCGACTGGGCTTTCGACGGTCACCTGGAGGACACGCGGTTCTACGCGACGCGAAGCGGCGGTGTTTCCTCATCGCGTAGGACCTCGTCGTAGAGGGCCAGGACACCGCGCGCATTGTCGTCCCACGACGAGGCCCGCGCCCGCTCGCGGCCGGCCTCCCCCAGCCTGCATCGCAGGCCTTCGTCGGAGAGCAGACGCTCGAGCGCCGTCGCGACGGCCTCCACCTGCGGCTCGACGAGAAGCCCGGTCGTCCCGTTCTCGATCGCATCCTCGGCACCGCAGCCGGTCGTCCCGATCGACGGCGCTCGACTCGCGGCGGCCTCGAGGTAGACGATCCCGAAGCCCTCGAAGCCGCCATCCTGCGAGGTGACGGGCGTGTGGACGAACACTCGCGTGCGCTGGAGCAGGTCGACCTTCTCGTCCTCGCTCACGTTTCCGAGGAAGTGCACCCGCTGCTCCAGGCCGGCGCGGGAGACCGTCTCGCGCAGTCGGGCCTCGTAGACGTCCCCGCTCGCCCTTCCCACGACGTAATGGTGCAGGTCGGGGTGATTCGGCGCGACCCGGCTCCAGGCTTCGATGGAGAGGTGGTGGCCCTTGCGCTCCTTGATCTCTCCGATCGACAGCGTGAACGGGTGCGCGTGCCAAGGCCGCGGCCCGATCGCGCGCGGAGCGGCGTAGTGCTCGGCCGAGACGGCGTTCGGGATCACTCGGACTCTGGGCGGGCCGCTCTCGCCCAGGATCTCGACCAAGCGGTCATGGGTGTAACGACTGACCGCGATGAGCCCCGAGATCCGGCGGTAGGTCCAGCGCGCGAGGCGCGCGTGCCGCGGGGAGAGAAGCGGCTGCACGCTGTACGTCCCGTGGGCGGTCGCGACGCACGGCACACCGGCGAGGCGCGCGCCGAGCAGGCCCACGAGACTGTGCGGGTAGTCCTTGATCGCATGAACGATGTCCGCCCTCCGGGCCGCGCGCGCGACGCCCGGGCTCGACGCGAGGAGACTCGCCCAGAATCGCAGCGGCGACATGTGGAAGAAGTAGTCGGGCGGCAGGCCGACCCGGACCTTCCAGCGCGCAGGGACCTCGGCCGAGCTCGGGCGGTGCTTGCGCGCGAGAAGGACCTCGATCTCGAGGCCCGGCCTCAACCTTTCCAGAGCTGCGATCAGCCGCACGGCGTAGCGCCCGACACCGTCCAGATCGGAGAGCGAGTCGGTCAGGAACAGAACGCGCATCCGCGGCGCATGATAGCGGCCCGAAAGCCGGATGCGATCCGCTCAGCGCCGAGCCGGCGCGGGGGCCTCGTCCGGTGGATCGCGGAGCGTGCGCAGTCGGAGGACGAAAAGCGCGACGACCGTGAGCCAGCAGGCGATCTCGACCGGCACGATGCTGCCGCGCCAGAGGGGCGCCCGGTCCGCGTTGGCGAAATCCCAGGGGAAGCCTCGCCGCCAGAACTCCGGGTCGAGCCAGTTCGAATTCCTGATTGCCTGCGCGTGCTCCTGGCACCAGAACGTGTACACGAGCAGGAGGAACGCGCCCGAGGCGGCCAGGAACGGGGCCGACGCGAGGAGCGGCAGGCCCACGAGCCAGGGCACGAGCCACGCCAGGTATTGCACCGAGAAACCCGGCGTGAACGCCAGGAAGGCGAAAGCGATCACCCCGAGCTGCCGGTAGAGCGGCGGCTTCCCGGTGCGGCGATTCATCCCGTAGGAGAGGAGGAGCAGGCCGGCGGCGAGGACCCACTTGCCGTGGGCCTTGAAGAGCGCCGAGATCTCCGCCAGGGAGGGCAGCGACTTCGCGAACCGAGAGAGCCCCCACATCCCATAGCCGCCGGAATAGCCCAGGACCTTGTGCGCGACGAGTCCGGGAGCCTGGAAGATCACCGGCGACGAAGCGACGACGACGACCAGGATCGCCGCGGCGAAGTACTCCGCTCGGCGTCTCCAGCTCGGCAGCCAGAAGAAGATCGCCGGCCAGAACATCAGCGGCACGACCTTGATGTTCACGCTCATCCCCATCGCGGCTCCGGCGAGCCAGACCCGATCCTGCCTGCCGATCCAGGCGAGCGAGAGCAGCGTGAAGAAGATCATCACGGGGTCGGTGTTTCCGTGGAACCCCGAGATCAGGATCGAGGCCGGCGCCGCGGCGACGAGGCTGATCGCCGCACGCGCGGAACGAGTCCCGGTCTCCTGAGCCAGCTCGGGGGCCAGGATCCGGCCCAGGAGGAACACGCTGCCGAGGTCCGCCAGGATCGCCGGCAGCCGGAGGCAGAACGGCCACGAGAGCCCCGTGGTCTTCGCCAGCCAGCCCACGCCCTCGAGGAAACGGATGACGAACGGCGGATGCGTGAAATAGAACTCCTTCTCGTACAGGAGCACGGCGCCGGATCCGCGGTACTCGCGAAGGAAACGCAGGAAGGTCGCAACGTCGTTCGTGCCGTGGGTCGTCGCGCTGAGAACCAGCTTGAGAGCGACGGCGGCGACGCCGAGCACCAGCGCCGCGCACGGCAGGACACTCCTGTGGGCTTTCAATTCTTCGGCGGACATCCCGGAGTGGATCCCTCGAGTCTAGCCACCCGCGATGGCCGAAGCGGGAATCGCCATCGCCCTCCAGCCCGTCCGGGCGGAACGGCTCGGGGAGCCTGCTTCGGCTACCATGCCGCGGATCCCATGCAGACTGGACCGGGACCGATCCAGGCGCCGCGCGCCGAGGGCCGCGGCGCCTTCGGCGGGTTCATCGGACCCCGCACGCTGGTCGAGCAGGTGCGGATCGCCGCGCCCTTCCTCTTCGACGGAGCGCACCCCCTCACGGTCCGGCTGCCGGAGACGCGCGGGGAGCGGCTCGTCGAGCACGGCTTCCACGCGCTCGGCTGGTGGTCGATCCTGCGCCATGCGCAGATCCTGGAAGCCCAGCCTGAGCCCACGCCATCGGCCCGCACGGACTACTTCGCGCTGTGCCTCTCGGCGCACTTCGCCAGCGCCGCGACCTACGTGCCGACCGACGTCGACGCCAAGATCCGCCATGCGCTGTGGTTCGAGGGGCAGCCCCAAGACGAGCTCGCGCGCATGCGCGACCTCGCGCTCCACCTCCGCGAGTGGGATGTCCGCGGCGTCAGCGCGCGCATCCTCGACGTCAGCGGGATCGGACCGGTTTCCGGGCACGACGGCGAGCGGCTCTCCGTGCTGTGCGGAGGGATGCTCGGCCTGCTCGACGCGGGCGATGCGGCCGGCGCGGCACGGTTCGAGGCCGAGATCGACGCCGAGCTCTCCCGCGAGGCCCGCGCCTTCACGGCGGTCGAGGGGGACGGGGGGCGCGAGATGGACCTCTTGAGGCTCGCGGCGATCCTGACGCACAACGCGGGCGACGTGATGCAGGGGCTCTCGGCGAAGGGCGGGCGAGGAGTCGGCGCCAGGCAGAGGGCGCGCTTCACCGAGCTCGCGCGCGAGGGCTTCGAGCGCTACGGCGGTGCCTTCGGGCGGGCCGCGGCGCTCTACCGCGCGATCCTCGCTCCCGAGGGCCACCGCAACTACCCGCTGCGCGCCACCAAGCTTCTCCGCGCGCACCCCGATCTGCTCCTTCCGCTGGGCCCGTGCCTCGACGATTGGGGCGCGCGCCTCGCGAGCTGGCCGGGATGGTCGGCGCGCGAACGCGCGGAGGTCGTCTCGGCGATCGTCGAGGGTTGCCGCAAAGTACCCGGGCAGGAGTCCTACTACCGCGCGCTCGCCGGCTTCGACGGCACCTACCCGGGCGGGATCGGGGCGCGCGACCTCGCCGCTCACTACACGAGCGCGGTCCGCAGGAGCCTCGCGGACACGGAGCTGAGGCGCAAGGTCGGCGTGCCCCGGGTGTCCTTCGAAAAGAGCCTCGCGAAGCGCGCTCGGTCGGTGCTGTCGGCCTGACCCGGTGCAACCTGAGGAACTCCACCCGGCTCACCCGATCTCCGCTCGCCTCGAGGATCCTTTCTCGGGTCGGGAGGCTGCGCGGATCTGCGCGACGAGCGCCCACGCGACCGAGAGCCAGCAAGCGATCTCGATCGGCACGATCGGCCCACGCCACTCCCTCATCGAGTTCGCGTCGGCGTAGCTCCACGGGAGGCCTCGGGACCAGAACCCTGCCGAGAGCCAGTTCGGATCGCCCTGCTCGAAGGGCACACCCTGGCACCAGAAGGTGTACACGAGCAACAGGAATGCAGCGCTCGAGAGCCACCAGGCCAGCGCCGTGCCGACGCCGATCCCGGCGATCCACGGCACGAGCCAGGCGAGGTACTGGGGGCCGAATCCGGGCGTGAAGGTCAGGAAGGCGAAGGTGAGGACCCCGAGCTGCCGGAAGAGAGGGGGCCGAGCGGGTCCCCGGTTCATCCACACCGAGAGCGCAACCAGGCTCAGCACGAGGAAGATCCGGCCCCAGCTCTCGAAGGCATGCGAGATCGGTGCCAGCCCGGGGAACGAGACGAGGATCCGGGAGATGCCCCACTGCCCGTACAAGCTGGAGTAGCCCAGCACCTTCCGGGCGACGAGCGCAGGCGCCTCGAAGAGTACCGGGGCGGAGGCGAGCACGATCACGGCGATCGCCGCGCCGAAGTACTCGATCCGCTTGCGCCAGGTCGGCAGCCACAGGAAGACGGCCGGCCAGAACACGAGCGGCACGACCTTCAGGTTGACTCCCATCCCCATCGCGACGCCGGCGAGCCACGCCGGGCCGGGCCGCTCGAGGAGGACGACCGAGAGCAGTACGAAGAAGATCATCACGGGGTCGTTGTTCCCGTGGAAGCCCGAGATCATGACCGAGACAGGCGCCGCGGCGACGAGGAGGAGGCCGATCAACGCCTGGGGCCGCGCCGCCGGGCTCGCGGTCCGGAACCCGAGCAGGCGGGCGACGAGCCAGACGCTGCCGAAGTCGGCCAGGATCGCCGGCAAGCGGACCCAGAACCAGGGAGGGAATCCGGTCACCTCCTTCAGCCAGCGCAGGCCGAGCAGCCAGCGGATCACGAACGGCGGGTGGTTGAACTCCGATTCCCTCGCATAGAGCAGCGCGGCACCCGAGCCGCGGTACTCCTGGAGGAAGTACCAGAACGCTCGGACGTCGTTCGTGCCGTAGGTCGTCGATGCCAGGACGAGCTTGAGCGCGAGCGCAGCCAGCGCCGTCCAGAGCACGGCGCGCGGCAGACGGAAGCCGCCCCCGGTCCGGAGAGCCTCCGCCATTCGCGCAGGATACAGCGCCGCGGGCGCCGGTCTAGCGCCCCGGCGCCGCCTCCATCCAGTCCAGGACGCGGCGCGCGCGCGCGTCCCAGGTGTGCTCCGCCGCTTGCGCCCGCAGCTTCGCGGAGAGGCGCGTGCGCAAGGCCTCGTCGCGCGCGAGTCGCCCGATCGCCTGGGCCAGCGCGTGCGCGTCGCCGGGAGGGACGAGCAGCGCGTCGCGCTCGTGAGTGAGCAGCTCGCGCAGGCTGGGCACGTCGCTCGCGACGAGCGGCAGGCCGACGGCCATGGCCTCGAACACCTTGAGGGGCGAGGTGTAGCGCGCGCTGATCGCCGGCCGCGCGCGGTTCGGGACCGCCCCCAGGTCGGCCGCGGCGAGGTACAGCGGAACGCGCGAGGGGGCCTGGAACCCGTCGATTCGCACGTTGGCGAGGCCTCCCGCCTGGGCGCGCAGGCGCCTCACATCGGCTCCCATTCCGCCCGCGATCGCGAAGTAGACCTCGGGGAGCTCGCGGGCGGCCTCGACCAGGAGGCCGGCGCCCTTCCACTCGAGCAGCCCGCCGGTATACACGACGAGGGGCACGCTCTGCGGGAGCCCGAGCGCCGCGCGCGCCTCCGTCCGCGAAGGCAACCCGGAGAAGCGCGCGGGCTCGAAGCCGTCGTGCTCGACCCTGATCCGTTCGACAGGCACTCCCAGCCCGACGAGATCCGTGCGCACTCCACCCGAGATCGCCAGGATGCCCCGAGCTCCGCGCGAGGCCTCGAGGAGCCAGCGCCGCCGGAGGCTCCCTCCGGGCACGCGGTGGATCTCGAGGAAAACCCGGTCGCGCCCGGCGCGCAGCAGCCGCACGGCGCTCTCGACCTCGCGGGAGAGGACACGCCCCTCCGGGAAGCCCTCGATCACCGCCCGGGCGGCGTTCTTCGCGAAGCTCTGCTCCTGCAGCCGGGCGGGCGCGTACTGCAGCGCGCGCGGCACGCGGTCGATCCAGTCGATGCAAGGGATCTCCCGGGCGGCCGGGCGCGCGCCGGGAGGGACACCGTAGAAATCCCACAGGGTCTCGCCCGGGGGCAGCGCGGCGGTCCGCCTGCGCGCGGCGTAGAGCAGCGTCGTCGGCGCACCGGCGCGCTGGTAGGCCGCCGCGCACTGGGCCACCTGCAGGGACTGAGCGCGCTCGCTCGGCATGCGCGCGTTGGCGATGAGGACCAGCGGATCCGTCGTGCTCACTTGCCCGGTCCGCCGCCGTCCGAGTCGCCGTCGACGTATCCCAGCTTCCTCAGGAGGCGCTTCTGGTTCTCGATGTCGCGCGGGGACTCGAGGAGCGAGTCCGGAGGGATCGGCAGGTTCTCGTTCCAGTACCGGATCGCCGCGAACAGCCGCTCGGCCTCGACCGGCTCCTTTTTGAACTGGTTGAACCTCTCCTCGGGGTCGCGATGGAGGTCGTAGAGCCTGGGGACCTCCGATCCGTTCTCCAGCGCGCGCGTTCCACCGTCGGCTCCGAGCAGTGCCGAATGAGGCACGACGAGCTTCCAGTGCCGGTCCTGGACGGACACGTGAAGGCCGTTCTCGGCAAAGGAGACGTCCCGCAGCGCCGTCTTCTCGCCGTGCACGAGGGGCAGCAGGCTCGTGCCGTCGATCCTTCCGTGCTCCCCTTCCTCCCGCGGCGGAGCGATTCCGAGAAGGGCGCACACCGTCGGGAGCACGTCGATCTCGTCGACCAGCGCGGCGACGCGCTTGCCCGCGGGCAGGTGCTTCGGCCAGCGCATCACGAGCGGGATCCGGAGGTTCGTCTGGACCATGTGATCGTGTTCCCAGAGGGTCTCCTCGCCGATCTTCTCGCCCAGGGATTCCCCGTGGTCGGCCATGACCACGATCAACGTGTCGTCGAGGATCCCGCGGCGCGCGAGCGCGTCCACGAGCCCTCCGATCTGGGCGTCGGCCTGGCTCACGCCCCCGAAGTAGAGGTTCTTGATCTGCGCGACGTCGGACAGGGTGGGCTTGTATTTTCCGCTCTCGATCAGCTTGCGGTGGTCGGCCCAGAACGACTTCACCGGGCCGGAGTACTTCGGGTCGCAGTACATCCGCCGGAACTCCTCGGGCGGGTCGTAGGGCGTGTGCGTCGAATACAGGTGGACCATCGCGAAGAAGCGCCGGTCGCCGCGGTCCGCGATCCACTTTCTCGCCTCGGCCGCCGTGCCGCCGAAATCGAGGTGCTGCGTGAGCTTGTTCCTTAAAATGGACACGAGGAGGTTGGCCTGGAAAACGCTCCAGGGGCTGTCCAGGACGACCAGGTCGTGGCCCGCGGTGGCCTCGTAGCGCAGGTCGAAGCCGCCCAGCA
Source organism: Planctomycetota bacterium (assembly GCA_041488095.1). Classification (GTDB taxonomy): domain Bacteria; phylum Planctomycetota; class UBA1135; order UBA1135; genus DASYPQ01. The sequence continues at coordinate 9,277 of JBGPOP010000027.1, read as the reverse complement.
GCCCGGACGCCTCGGTCAGCGTGCCGGTGTGGAAGGTCGCGGCGAGCCAGTCGCGGTCCTGGAGCCGCGTCCCGTCCGATTTCGTGGCGCGCTTGAGGACCAACGGCAAGGTCAGGTTGGGCGGCATGCGGACGTCGTCCTTCATCTTGAGGAGGCCGTGCCGTCGCGGGTACTTGCCGGTGAGGATGGAGCCGAAGCTCGACCAGGTGAAAGGCGCCTGGGTGAACGCGTTCTCGAACAGGACGCCTTCGGCGGCGAGGCGGTCGATGCTCGGCGTCTTCACGCGCAGGTTGCCGTAGCAGCCGAGCGCGTCCTGCCGCAGCGCGTCGACGACCACGAGCAGGACGTTCGGCAGGTCGCGGTTGCGCTCGTTCCTCTCGCCCCGGGAGCCGAGCGCGCCGCGCTGCAGGAAGAGGAAGACCGCGCCGCCGATCCAGGCGAGGACCGCGAGCATCGCGGCCGCCCGCTTGACCTTATCTCCCGCCCGCGAGATCCCCATGGCCGCGAGCCAACCTGCAGCGAGTGTGATGGCGAGGATCGCCGCCGTCGCGAGCAGGCGCTCGGGCGAGGTCGCCGAGCGGCCGTAGAACACGAAGGGCCGCGTCCACCAGTAGAGCTCGGCGAAGAGGCCCGCCGCGAGCCCGAATCGCAGCGCGAGGAGGTACCTGAAGCCCGCGGGCCTGCGCCGCAGGAGCGGGTGCGCGGCGATGCCGACGACGACAAGAGCGGCCATGCCGAGCAGGCTGTACTGCAAGACCGCGGCAGCCAGGCAGCCAGCCAGGGCCGGGAGCGAGCGGTGCGCGGAGCCGGCGCTCGAGGCGACGATCCCGTCCGCGAGTCCGAAGACGAGGCCGCACGCCGCGCCCGCGCCGAGGGCGGAGCGCAGGGTCGCGGCGACTCCGGAGGGCGCGCCGGGCGCGAAATGGACGGGGTCCATCTTCCCTGAAGCTACCTCATCACCCGCGTCGAGGCTTCAGGGGAGGCGATAGGACGCACGCGGGCCGTCGCGGCGGGTGCTCGAGGCCGCACGCGGAAAGGGGAAGGCGATGTCGCGCGCTTCGCCCGCCGCTTCGAGGCGTTCCTGGACTTCGAGGCCCTCGCCGTCGACGCGGAAGCGGCGCTCGATCGCGCTTCCCTCGGCGCGTGCGCCGTCGCGGTGCGCGAGCGCGCTGCGGAGGAGGACGCCGTCCTCGACCACCTCGACCCGGGGAGCGAGGTCGAAGGCGCTCGAGACGCGCGGCTGCGCGAACGCGAGGACGCCGCGACGGAAGACGCGCGGAGGCGCGAGGAGGGCTTCGCGCCAGCGGCCGGCGCGCGCGTGGACTCGCGCGAGCCAGAGGGAGAAGCGCAGCTCGGGAGAGCCCGAGCGCCAGCCGCGCGCGAGAGAGATCCCTCCCGCCTTGCCCGACCACTCGCCCTCGTTGGATCCGGCCAGGCGACAGCGCTCCAGGATGTCGCGGCCGGCGCGCTTGTCGAAGACGCGCAGGAGCCCCGAGCCGTGGGGGCTGCCGTGGTGGACGTTGACCCCCGGACGGCTCCCGCGCACCCAGGCGATCGCGCGCGCATCCTCGAGTCGCGCGAGCTGGGCTTGCGGGAACCACCGCACTCGGGGATAGGAGGGGTGAGCGGCATCCTCGGCGGCGGCCCCGGGACGCGCATGGGCCGCCTCGAGATCTCGCGCTGCGCGGGCGATCCAGGCCGCGTGAGCCGCCCAGAAGAGCGGGCACTGGAAGCTGCGCTCGCGGCCGGGCCCGGGCCGGTGGCTCTGCGGCTCGCCGCTGGGCAGAAGGTGCTCGACCCAGGCGCGGAAGGCGCGAACCGCGGCGTCCGCGCAGCGATCGCGCCCGAACATCCGCCAGCCCTTGCACAGCGCGTGGACGTCGAAGGGATGCGAAGCGACCTCGTACGTCGCGCCCCAGTACCAGGGCTTCGCTTCGACGAGACCGCACTTGATCCCGTCGGGACCGTGCAGGGCGAGGAGGAAGTCGAGCCCGCGCTCGAGCGGCCCTCGGAAGAGCGGCTCGGCTGGGTCGCGCCCCAGGCGCTGGAGGGAGTGGATGAGGAAGCCGGTGACGCGGGACTGGTAGAAGGCCGAGACGTCGCTCGCGCCGGGGTGCTCGGCCCCCCACTCGAGCGGGTGATAGGGATAGCTGCCGTCCTCGTGCTGGATCGCCTCCAGCGCAGCGACGGCCTCGACCGCCGCACGCTGGAGATCGGCGTCGTGCTCGAGCGCGAAGGCCCCCGCAAGTCCGGTCAATCCCCAGGCTCGCTGAGCGGGGACGCCCTTGTCGAGCACGGCGGTGCGCAGGTAGGTGTGCGCGTGGAGCAGGCTTGCTGCGGCGAAGCGCTCGCGCTCGGCGGGAGCGAGCGAAGGCCCGAGCGCGGTCACCAGCTCCGCGAGCGCGTCGCTGCACGCCCCGCCGTCGATCACGTTGTTCGAGCAGTTGAAGGGGTCGTGGCGCCCCGGCCGGAAGGTGTGGCAGGGGCTCTCGCCCTCGCGGACGAGGTTCGCGGCCAGGCGCCGGGCCTGCTGCAACGCCAGGTCGCGCAGGAACTCCGCGTCGCGCGCAGGGTCGAGAGCCAGGAGCTCGAGGGCGGAGACGATCGCGTAGGCGCTCTTGCCGGTGTGCTCGATCTCGTGCTCGGGGCACAGGATGCGCCCCTCGCGATCCCGCAGCGAGGCGACCCAGACGAGCACACGCCGCAGCGGCTCGAGGATCTCCTCGCGGACTGCGGCCGGCATCCGGGGGATCTTCCGCTCGCCGACGCCGCCCTTCAACGGGCTCCGGCCCGGAGGGCGGGGCGCGGGACCCCGGGGCCGCTCAGCTGCGCAACAGACCCGCGTAGTCCCGCCACACGGGCACGAGCGGTTCCTGGCGCAGCCCGTTGATGCGCCGGCGCAGCTCGCGCGCGAGGCGGTCAGCGACCGTCCAGCCCACGCACGCCTTGACCCACCATCCCGCCCCGCGGCCGTGGTGCTTGCGGTACCAGGCCAGTCGCTGCGCGTGCCAGGCGGGCGAGAGGTCGGGGTAGAGCCGCTCGCCGATCCCCTCGGCGTCGAGCGCCAGGGTCCCGACGAGGTAGCCGATCCTCCAGCCGGCCTGGCGGATTCGCGCGAAGAGATCGGCCTCGTGGAAGTGCGGCCACAGGGCCTCGTCGATCGTGTGCAGCCGCTTCAGCGCGCGTCGGCGCATGAGCAGGCAAGCGCTCGAGGACTGCTCGACGTCGCCGGCGCGAGCGTAGTCGAAGTCGCAGGCGAAGGTGCGCGAGAGCTCCGCGTTGTGCGGGCGCCAGCGCTCGAGCGGAGTGCCGAGCCACAGCGCCGTGGCCAGGCTCGGCAGCCGCAGGTGCGCGGTCACCGTGCTTCCGTCGGGGCGCACGAGTCGCGGGACCACCGCCCCATGGCGCAGGTTGAGCTCCAGGTAGGCGATCATCTCCTTGACCGCACCGCCGTAGAGCTGCAGGCGCGGATCGAGGAGCAGGACGTAGGCGCCACGGGCCATCTCGACGCCCTGGTTCATCCCCCGCGCGGGGCCGGGATCGCGCTCGTTGCGCACGAGGCGCACGTGTTCGTAGCCGTCGGTCACCATGCGCGCGGTGCCGTCCGTGCTGGCGTTGTCGACGACGATCACCTCCGACGACAACGGCAATGCAAGCTTGAGGGACTCCAGACACGCCCGCAGGCGCTCGCGCACGTTGCGCGCACAGATCACGACCGTCACTTCGGTCATGCCACCACTCCTCCCCGCTTCACGATCCCCACGCGATCCTCGATCCGGGCCTGCTTCTCGAAGCGGGCCCTCACCCACCCCTCGAGCGGCGCAGGCCGCTGCCACGGCTCACGCTCGCCCTCCGCTCAGATCGGTCGGCGGAGGCTGGACCCTGGAGCGCGTTGGTCCAGCCTCTTCCGCTCACCCAGCCTTTACCGATCCGCTCGCCATCTCCGCGACCAGCCGCTCCATCAACGCGTCGACCTCGTGATCCCGCGCGGCGATCGCACGCAGACGGCTCCCGAGCATCTCCCGCTCGCCCTGGGGCAGCGCGAGAAGAGCCTCGATCCGGTCTGCGAGCTGCGCGGCATTGCCGGGCTCGAAGGAGAGGAGCTCCGACTTCTCCCCGAGGTCCGCGAAGAGCCGCAGCGCGGCCTCGTTGCACGAGACGACCGGCCGCGCCGCGGCCATCGCCTCGAGCACGACCTTGTCCAGGCTGCCGGTCAGGCTCGCGTTCACCACCACGCTCGCGCGGCGGTAGAAATCCGGCACCTCGCGATAGGGCACGCTGCCGTGCCGCTGCACCCGCCCCTCCAGCGACCCCAACCGGATCTCGTCTTCCACCGTGCGCAGGTAGCCCTTGTCCGCCTCGGTCAGTCCGGCGCCGACGAGATCGAGGTTCACGTCGTGGCCGCGCGCGACGAGGATCGCCGCCGCCTCGATCGCGGTCAGAGGGTCCTTGCGCGGCGTCAGACGCCCCACCGCGAGGATCCGCGGCGGGCGCACGGGCATCCCGTTCTCGCCCGCGCCGATCGCTCCGCTCGCGAAGTGCACGAGGTCGATCCCGTGGCCCGTCACCACGCGCTTCTCGGTCTCGACCCGCAGCGACTCGGGGCTCGCCGTGAAGACCTTGTCGACCGCGCGCACGGCCCGCCGCAGCCGCCCGTCCACTCCCGCGTGCGCGTACCAGAGGAACAATCGCGCCCCCGCGCGCCGCGCCGGCCGGCGGGCGAGCAGCGCGTAGCGTGGCACCATGTGGGCGAGCACCGTGTCGAAGCCGTCCTTCTCCAGCGCCTCGGAGAGGATCGCTCGGTAGCGCAGCCAGCGCGAGATCGCACCCTTGCGGCCGACGACGCGCACGTCGACGTTCGGCGGCAGCGTGCTGACGTCCCCCGCCTCGAGAGCCACGGCGCGCACACGCTCGCAGTGCCGCGAGAGCCCCTCGATCCAACGCGGGACGAAGCCGAGGACGGCGTCCTGCGCGTCGACGACCTGGGTCAGGAACAGCAGCTTCACGCCGCGTCCCCTCCTCGGCGATCGACGCCCGCCCGCTCCGCGAGCCGCTTCAAGCCCTCAGCGTAGCCCCGGATCGTGCTCGCGTACTCGAAACGCGAAGCGACCGCGCGCGCCTTCTCCCCCATCGAGCGCCGCCGGTCCTCGTCGGCCAGGACGCTCTCGATCGCCTCGGAGAGGCTCCCCGCCGAGAATCCGGCCAGCCGGCCGCAGCTCCCGTCGGAGAGCAGATCGCCCATCACGCCCACGGCCGTGCTGACCGCCGGCGTGCCGCAGGCCATGGCCTCGACCGTGAAGCGCGGCCCGCCCTCGCAGCTCGAGGCGCACACGACCAGGCGCGAGCGTCGGTAGATCCGCGCGAGCTCCTCGGGCGAGTCCACCCACTCGACGAAGCGCGCCGCCTCGCTGATCCCGCGGCGGCGCACGCGCTCGCGCGTCGGCTCGAGCAGGGGTCCCTTGCCGACGAACAGGACCGTGAAGCGCTGGCCGCGCGAGGCGAGCTCGGCGAGCGCATCGACGATCCGGTCGAGGCCCTTGTTCTCGACCATGCGACCGACGAAGACCAGGTCCTGGTCGAAGCCCCTCTCGCCCGGATCCGGCCGGAAGACCGCGAGGTCGATGTACAGCGAGGGCAGCACCAGGATCTTCTCGCGCGGGACGCCCCAGCTCGCCAGCAGGTCCGGCATCTCGCCCGAATTGACGACCCGGAACGCGGCCGCCCGGTCGAGCGCCCAACGCACGTAGCGCCGCGCCAGCGACTTCTCGAAGCGCTCGCGCCATCCCGCCGCGAAGGGATGGCCGGGCACGTGGTGGATCTCGGAGAGGTAGGGCACGCCGGTCCGCCTCGACAGCCGAGCACTGCCGATGCCGTTCCTGAACCAGCCGTAGTCGTGACTGACGATCAGCCCGTGATGGTGCTCGGCGATGAGCGCCCGACCGGTCTTCACGATCCATTGCGCCGCGCGGGCGCGCGGAACGTCCGCCGGATGGAAGTGCACGCGCTCGTGGATCGACAGCACCGAGGGCGGTCGGGAGGGCCGCGGGCAGAGCACGTCGATGCGCTCGAAATGCCGCGAGAACTCGCGCTGCATCGAGAAGAACGGGCCCCTCTCGCCGAGGACGACCTGCCGGTCGCCCGAGACCATCAGGAGGCGCACGCGCGCTCCTCGGCCACGATCCGATACAGGTCCTCGAGACGGTCGGCGAGCGCCTCGGCCGAGTGTCGCGTGGCGACTCGCATCCGCGCCCGCTGACCCATGGCCTCCGCGAGGCCGGGCTGGTCCAGCAGCTGGGCGAGACCGAAGGCAAGCTCGTCGACGCTCCTGCCCAGGAACCCGGTGCGTTCGTGGGCGACGACCTCGCCGACGCCGCCGACGTCGGCTGCGACGGCCGGCCGGCCGGCGGCGGCGGCCTCGATGAGGGCGATCGGCAGGCCTTCCGAGCGCGATGTCAGGAGCACCGCATCGAGGTCGGCGAGCACCGGGACCATGTCCTCGAGCGCGCCGACCATGTGCGCACGGCGCTGGAGGTCGGGAGAAAGAGCACCGATCCGTCGCTCGAGAGCGCCGCGCAGGAACCCATCCCCGACGAAGACGAGGTGGAGAGAGTCGTGGCGCGCGGCGAGCATCTTGAAGACGTCGAGCGCGACCTCGGGTTGCTTGACGTCGGCCAGACGGCCGACGACGCCGACGAGGAAGTCCTCGGGCCCCGCGCCGACGAGGGCCCGCAGCGCTCCCCCGCGCCCTCCGACCGGGCGGCGGTCGATCGCCAGGAGGGGCTCGAGGTCGATCCCCGGCGGCACGACGACGAGACGCCGCTCGTCGTCGACGATGCGCAGCCGCGTCAGGTCTTCCGCCGTCGCGTGCGAGACGGCGACGATCCGGTCGGTCCCGCGCGCCAGGCGGCGCTCGAAGGCGGCGAGACCCTTCGACATCGCCCGGGGGAAGTAGCCCTCGAGGACGTGGCCGTGGAAGGTGTGCACGAGCGCCGCGCGCGGGACCGCCTTCGCCGCGCGCCGGCCGAGGGCTCCGGCTTTGGACGCGTGGGTGTGGATCACGTCGGGCCCGAAGCTCTTGAAGCCGGAGCGCAGGGAGACGAGCGCGCGCAGGTCGGAGGCGGGCGAGATGCCGCGGGCGAGCCCGGGAACCCGCACGACGTCGAGGCCCCGGGCCTGGAAGGCGGGGGTCAGGTCGCCTTCGCCGGGCTCGGCGCGGCCGGCGTAGATGCGCACCTCGTGCCCGCGCGAGGCGAGGAGGGGATCGCTCGCGAGCGCCTGTCGGGCCGGCCCGCCCAGGTTCAGGCGCGTCAGGACGCGGGCGATGCGCACGTTCTCCCCTTCGCGAGCATGGTCGATGTGCAGTCTACGGGGGCACGCGCGGGGCCTCCACAGGAGGGCCCTATCCAGGCTGGGCCCGGGCGCCTAACCTGAATGCGACTTCCCTCCCCTTCTCCCCCCACCTGTTCTCGCTCGGAGGAGTGCTCGCCATGCCGATCCGCATCACCGTTCAGACGTCGGGCGGCGGACCCCTGCTCGACTTCGACTTCAATCCCGAGGCCTCGTTTCCCCCCCCGCCGGGCGGGCAGGTCGAGCAGGATGTCTACCTGCTCTGGTTCGATGCTGTGATGACGCCCAAGAACTACAGCTTGCAGCCCGCCGGCCCCCTCGCCTTTTCGTCCGAGCTGGGCACGCTCCAGAGGGTCGCTTGGCGCGTCAAGTACAACCCCACCTTACCCGCCCCTCCCCCGCTCACGGTCGGATTCGCCTTCCTCAAGACTGGCCTCAAGAGCCCGGTGACGTGCTTCTGCATTCCCAAGGGCCAGGACCTGTACTCGCCTCCCTCTCCCGCCACGTTCGTGCAGGTCGGCTGGGTCAGCGCCTGAAGTCCGGCCGCGACGGCGCGCGGCCGCTTCCTAGTCCGGGCAGATCCGCGCGATCTTCGCCAGCACCTCGAGCGCATCCGGCCTCTTGCGGGAGAACTCCTCCAGCCGGAACCGCGCCACGATCTCCCGCGCCCGCGCGCAGTCGCGGCAGGACGCGACCGCGCACTCGGCCAGCGCCTCGGCCAGGTTGAGCGCGTTCTCCTTCACGAGCTCGCTCCCGTTTTCGCCCGCCTCCGAGAGCTGCGCCTCGATCTGCTGCAGCGCGTCGCGCGCCGTCTCCTCCCGGCCCAGCCGGCAGGCGACTCCGAAGCGTCCCACCTGGATCGCCTGCCAGTTGCCGCGCTCCAGGAACAGCCGGTGCCAGGCCGCGCTGGGCGCGTACGGGTCGCGCGCGGCCGACTCCCAAGCGCTGGTGGCGAGCGCGAAACCCTCTTCCGCCTCGGCGAACTTGTCCGACACCCAGGCGTCCTGGGCGACGTACATCAGGGCACCGATGTGTTCGGGGTCCATCGCGAGGCACTCGCGGTACTTGGCCAGTGCGGCTTGGTCGTCGTGCCGCTTGTGCAGGCGCTCACCCTCCCCATACAGCTCCTGAGCGAGGAGCAACTTCTCCGCATGCTCCGCATGCTCCTCGGGCCGCCCCGCGAGGGCAATCTGGAACTCATTGCGGGCCTCGTCACCTCGGCCCTCGAGCTGGGCGGCACGCGCCAGCACGATGTGGCCGATCGTGAAGCCACCTTTGAGGGCCAGCTCCTCGCGGGCGTAGCGCACGGCCTCATCGTTCTTGCCCTGCCGCAGGAGCGCCATGGCGAGGTTGAAGAGCACGGAAGCATTGCGCGGGTCCACGGCCAGCGCCAGTCGCAGCTCCCGCTCCCCATCGGGCAAGCGCAAGAGCTTGCAGTAGATCCGGCCGAGTTGTGCGTGGACGTCCGCCGCCGCGCCGTCCTCGCGGGCGAGGTCCTCGAGAGATCGCGCGGCGCCGGCGTAGTCCCCCATCTGCTCGCGCAGGAGCGCCTCCATGGTGCGGAAGCGCGGCTGGAGAGCGCTCCTCGGCTTCAGGCTGGCCATGCAGCTCGCCAGGCTCCGCAGCGCTTCCGCCCGCTTTCCCAGCGCCTGCTGCGCGCGCGACAGCGCGAGCCAGGCGGTGTAGAGGTCGGGCTGCTCCTCGGTTGCGCGCCGCAGGTGCGTTTCGGCCGCGACGTCGTCGTGCCTGTACGTGGCGAAGAGCCCGAGGACCAGGGACTCGAGCGGGCCCGGCGCGGCCGTGGGCCTCTCCGTGAAGCCCTTCGAAACCGCGCGCGCCATGCACGCGCGCGCCTCTTCCGCCTGGCCTCCGAGATCGTGCGCGATCGCCGCGTGGAGCTCGCACTCGGGGTTCCCGGGCTGCAGCGCGG
>JBGPOP010000026.1:0-61910 GCA_041488095.1 Planctomycetota bacterium | reverse complement strand
GCCTTTGAAACACCACCGGTGATGGCAAGAGAAATGCGAGGGGCAGTCGGGGCGAGGGCAGCGAGGAGGCTGGAAGCGCACGAGAGGTCCTTTCTCCCCGGGCGAGGCCGGGGGCTGTTCCCCGGCGCGACTGGATGAACCCCCTCCGGTTTCAGCACAAAGCCCGAAAAACCTCCTCAAGCGTGAGTATCCCTGGACAACGGTGTGGGCCAGATTCCCCGGCTCGCTCCCGTTGAGACCCCTCGCGTCACTCGACGACCACGGCCGCGAGCGATGCGTCGATCGTGTTCGTCAGCACCGTGTACCTTCCGACGGCGGCGACGTGGTCGATCGTCGCGCCCATCACCAGCTGGTTCCCGAGCGCGGCCGAGAAGTCGGCGAACTGGAGGTACAGCGTCGTCGAGCCCGTGCCCTTGTCCCGGATCGTGTAGTACGTCAGACCGCTCGCCGCGGCCCGGATCGTCGGATCGGGAGAGGTGGGCAGGGGCTGCGCGCCGACCAGCGCCTGGTCGAGGATGGCGAATTCGCCCGTGCCGGCCGTCCCCGTGATCGTCAGGACGATCGAGCTCGAGCCCGCCACGGCCGTCACGGTGAAGCCGGCCGGCCGGTTGTGGACGAGCATCAGCGAGGGCACGAGGCTCAGGTTCGCGAGCGCCGTGGCGCGCAAGTCCTGCCCCGCGTCGTCGACGGCCGTGAAGTATCCGCGCGCTGCCACGGGTGTCGCGGCCGCGATTCCGAGCCCCTGTCCGAGGTTCCCGACCTGGGCGTGGAACGCGTTCGGGTCGGGCGGCGTCGTGCCGCCCGCGCTCCATGTGAACGCGGACTGGAGGCGTTGATCGACGCGGGTGACGTCGACCGTCAGGTCCCCGGCCACGTCCGGCCCGGCCGCGTGCCCGAAGACGTCCGTGGGCTGCATCCGGATGACGTCGTTCGCTCTCGTCGCGTCCATGTTCGTGCCGGTCAAGGCGCCGAAGATGCGCACGCGCTGGCCGACGTTCAGATCGTCGGTGTCGTAGGCCTGGTTCAACCCGAGGCGCACGACCTTCGTGCTCGCGAAGCTCGCCGTCACGGTGAACGAGGTGTCGTACTGGAAGACCGTGTGGCCCGCGTCGCTGCTGTGCCCGAGCACGGTCAGGATCGGGTCCGTTCCGGCGGCGCCCAGGCGGTCGATGATGTGACCCTCGACGATGTCGGTCCCGCCGTTGTACGTGCCGGTCCCCGCCTCGAGGAACGCGACGTCGAGCTCCGGCGAGAGCGGGTCGATCGATCCATACGCCTGGATCCAGGTCCCCGCCGACACGGCCGCCAGCGCCGTCAGCCCGGTCGAGCCCACCGACGGCATTCCGTCGATCTGGTAGATCGTCGCGGGGTCGACGTGGAAGGTGGCCGGCGCGATCGGGGTGCCGCCCAGCGTGGTGATCTCGCCCACGAACGTGCTCGAAGCGGTGTCGACGCTCGTCAGCGTGCCGGCCGCGACCAGCGTCTTCGGCGCCGCCGGGTTGACGTGCATCACGAAGGCGGGCTCGACGGTGACCGTGTTGCCGGCGGTGTCCGCCATCAACGACTGGTTCAGGTTGAAGTCGAACTCGAGCAGCCTGTGCCGGTTGAACGGGCAGATCAGCCGGTCCGTGCCGAACTGGATCGGCAGCGTGACCAGGCCCGTGAGCGGGTTCCCGCTGTCGTCCTGGATCGTCGCCGGGGTCGTCTGCCCCGTGAGCAGGCAGACCGCGTTCGTGAAGTCGAGCGTGATCGTGGCCGACAGGTAGGTCCCGGCCGGCACGGTCCCTGCGTTCAGGATCTGGCTCGTGTCCGTCAGGGTGGCGAGATCGATGGTCGTCGGCGTGCTCAGAACGCTCACCATCGCTCCACCGAGCTTCCTGAGCTGGATGGAGGTGACGTCGACCGTGAACGACACGACGTCGTCGGAAGCCGAGTCGGTGATCGCGAAGGTCAGCGTGGGATCGGTCCCGGCCGCGCCTCCACCTCCTCCGGCGCCGCACCCCGAGAGGAATGCGAGACCAGCGAGAACCGGCGCGAGTCGGGCGTTGCGAAGAGCGCTGAGCATGGAAAACCTTTCTTTCTCGATCCTGGCGAAGGGTCCGTTGCCTGCGCCCGAACCCGTCTGGGCCGGCCGGGTTGCGCGCACGGTGTCCCGAAGATCGACCCTCGGCAAGAGCGGCGCGCCTTCTGGAGCGGGAACGGAGATCTTACAGCGCCCGCGGTTCCGGCCTCGACCCCGGACCTGCGCCGCGGCAGCGCATCAAGGCGGCACCGGCGCGATCTCGAAGCGCAGGCGATCGACGGCCTCGCGCGCGCGTTCGTACGCCGCGCGGCTCGAGGTCGGGTGCGTGGCGAGCGCCCAGCCGAGGTGCGGCGTGGCGTCGGGGTGAGGAGGCGCGTGCGCGCGTTCGCCCTCGTGCACGGCCGTGCCGACCTGGACACCCCCGCGCTCGATCGCGGCCATCTCGTCGCGCGAAGGCAGCCGGCGGATGATGCCGTCGCCGTAGGTCGATTGGTAGGCGAGCGCGCAACGGACGTCCGTGCGGCGCTCGAAGCCCGGCCGCGCCCCGAGCGCGAGCTGCAGGCACAGGAACGCGGGTTGGGAGCCCGTGACGACCTCGAACAGGTCGCCGAAGCCCTCGTCCCATCCCAGGCGTCCGTTGACCTCGATCACGCTTGCGCGCCCGTCGTGGATGCGCATCTCGATCGAGTACCCGGTGTCCGTCACCCCGAGCGCGGCGAGCGCCGCGTCGGACACGCGCTCGATCTCGTCGATCTCGCTGCGCGAGCGGTCGGCGGGCAGGAGGTAGCCCTCCAGGTAGAACAGCAGCGGCTGCGAGAGCACCTGCTCGGTCACTCCGAACGAACGCGGCTCGGACCCGACCACGATCCCGTCGGTCTCGACCGGGGCGCCGCGCGCGAAGGACTCGACCAGGAACTCCCGCGAGGGAACGTATCCGAGGTCGATCCCGGCGGTCCGCGCAAAGCTCGTGAGGCGCGCGATGTCCGTGGCGCGCGGGAGGTCCGCGAGCGTCCTCGCGACCACTGCGTCGACCTCGGTTTCGCTCGGCACGAGCGTCACGAGGCGGGAGAGCGCCGAGGCCGTGCCCTTGATCACGATCGGCCAGCCGGTTTCGCGAGCGAAGGCGCGCGCGTCGGCGGCGCTCCGCGCGAGCGCGAAGCGCGGCCGGGGCACACCGGCCCGATCGAGCGCGCGGCGGCACAGGAGCTTGCTCACGGTCAGGAGCGCGGCCCCGGGACGGATGCCGGGGAGGCCGAGCTTCCTCGCGGCGAGGGAGCCGAGCAGGATCGAGGGCTCCGACTGCGCCAGCACGGCGTCGACGGGGTGCGAGTCGAGCCAGCGCTCGAGGATGCGCCAACCCTCTTCGACGCGATCGCACGCGGGCAGCTCGAGCACCTCGTCGAAGACCTCGCGGTCCTCGTCCGTCACGTAGTCGTCGCCGAGCGCCACGCGGACCCCGAGCTCGCGCAGGACCGGTCGATGCTTCTTCATCTGCCCGACGCGGAAGGTGACCGAGCCCGGGTAGAGGGCGAGGACGGTGGGCATGGCGCGGGGATGCTACGGCGCCGCCGTGCGGAGTCCAGCTGGCATTTCGCGCCGGTCGGGTGTGTGGAAGTTGCGCCCGACCTCGAGGTGATGTGGGTAGATTGACCGGAGCTCGCCCTGCGATCTGGCGCGCAATGTCCTCGACCTTGAAGCGCACGGCTCTGCTCCTCCTCCTCGCCGCAATCCTCGTGGTCGCCTGGATCGCGAACCGAGGCAGCCGCGCTCCGGGCGTGGGCGCGGGGGTTGGAGAGGAGAAGCGGGCGCCTTCGGGGGCGTCGGAGGCCGGGCTCGACTCCCAGGTCAAGCCGGAGGACGGTGTCGTCCGCGAGGCGGAGGGTGAGATGCCGAAGCCCGAGCCGCACGCCGCCGCGACGTCGATCAGCATCCGCTCGAGCGCCGGCCTGAAGCTCGCCTTCGTGGAGATCCAGGAACGCGACGCGCCCTGGCAACGCCGGGATCTGGTCGAAGGTCGCTGCGAGCTCGAGGGAGCGGCGCTTCCCTGCCGGTTGAGAGCTCCTGGTCATTCGCCCGCAGCCGTCGAGCGACTCGGCGGCGCGATCGTCCTCGAGCCCGACGCGTTGCTCGTGCTCGAGACGCCTGGGTTGCGCGGGTGCGTGGAATCCATCGAAGCCCTCCGGTATGGGGTCGCTCCGAGGAATCCCAAGTTTCCCGAGCGCCTCGGGGGCTTCTCGTCCTCTGGGTACTTGGACGACGATCACTGGGCGATCGCAGTCACGAGCAAGCAGCTCGCTACCTTCAGCACGGATCGCAAGCTCCCGGTCACGCTGGAGTGGCACGATCGTCGCCGCGCGGAGATCGTCTTCGAGGCCCTGCCGGGAGCCCGCGCAATCTGGAACCCTACTTGCTCGAACGACGTCGAAGTCGCTCCGCTCGATGTGACTCTCCTTTGGCCCGAAGGTGAGAAGGCCGGCGAGGCGGTGCTCTACCTGTGGAGGATCCACGAGACGGGAGCCCGCGACGGCACGCGCCTGGATCTGCCATGGGGCACCGTCGAGATCAGCCCAGCCTCCCGCGTGTTCATCGAGACCCGCGTGAAGCCCGGCTCAGGAAGCGTGCCCCTCGGGCCGCTCCCCCGAGGTGCACGATGCGTGTTCATGGCGATCGACCACGCCTCGGGCGCCTACGGTGGGATGATCTTCGAGCACAACGGCAGCGCTCGGACGCTCTCGATGCAGAAGGGACTCGCGATCATCGGGAGGCTCTCCGTGCCCGCTGGTGTGCCGTCACCCACTCGCACCCGGTTTTCATGGGAGTACCTCGCATCGGATCAGGACCGGTACCCCTGGGTTGGTTCGCAGCGCGACGTGGCGACGGGGGCTGACGGCGAGTTCGAAGTCCGCCGATTGGATCACTTCCCGTTCGAGCAGACGGCGAGCCTCGACCCTCCGCATATCCTCGATCTCACGGTCGTGGCTCCGGGCTTCGAAGACTTTCATCGGACCTATTCCACCGGAGGCGCCCGACGCTTCGACTGCGGAGTGCTGAATCTGAAGCCGATCGTGCCTCAGATGGTGCTCGCTCCGGGATTCCAGATCGAGGAGCGGTCGCTCGATTACCAGCACCTGCGCGTCAGCGCGCGCCCGGACATCGCATGGGAAGTTCGAAACTGTCTGAGGGAACTTGACGGTTCCCTGGCGATCTTCCTCCGGAGAGAGGAAGGGGGTGAGCCGGGCAAGGAGCGCTACCACTTCTGGAGTGATGAGTCGGGAAAGGACGAATACGAACCTTTCCCCGAAGCTCCGGGTGACTTCGCCTTGCTCGACCCGGGTGAGGTGGGAGTCGGCTTGCGTCGACGCTCGGACGGCCGCTACGAGTCCGTCGCGACGCGCAGCTGCACCCTCGACGTCGATTGCCGATCGATGCCGTCGAACGGAGGTCCGTGGAGCCTCGGCTGGCGCTGGCAGGGTCTGTGGATCGGATCGTCCCGAATCACGCCGGAGTTCGAGGGCGAGCGGACGCGAATCGAGCTGCCGATCCCCGAAGACGAGGTCACCCTGTGGTGGTCCGGCAGCGGGATGCCGCCCGACGAAGGGCCGGGGGCGGCTGGAGAAGGCGGAACGATCCCCGCCACCGGCTCGCTCCTGCACCTCACGCTTCCCTGAAGGAGCCGCGAGGATTCGAGAATCGAGATCGGGATGCTACGGCGCTGCCGTGCGGAATCCAGCCAGGACGTCGCGTCGGTCCGGCGTGTAGAAGTTGCGCCAGGTGTTGCGGATCAGGCGCGATCGCGTCGCGAACGAGCCGCCGCGGAGCACCCGGCGCGTGCCGAACCAGGGCTGCGAGTACTCCTTGTACGGGTCGGCGACGAAGCCCGGGTAGGGCTCGAAGGTCGTCGCGGTCCATTCCCACACGTTGCCGATCATCTGGCGGCAGCCGAAGGCGCTGTCGCCCGCCGGGTACGCGCCCACCTCGGCGCAGCCGTCGCTGGCGAGATCGAGGTGCGCGCGCTCGGGCGTCGGCGGCTCGTCGCCCCAGGGATAGAGTCGCTTCCTGCCCGTCCTCCCCGGCTCGCCGCTCGCCGCGAGCTCCCACTCGGCCTCGGTCGGCAGCCTGCGCCCGGCCCAGCGGCAGTAGGCGCCGGCCTCGTGCGCGTTCACGTGGACGATCGGGCGGTGCTCCTCGAGCGCGACCAAGCGGTCGTAGTGCATCCGCAGCCAGCGCCCGCCGGTGCCGCGCTTCCAGTGCACGGGATTCTCGGCCTTGGACTCCTTGCGCCAGCGCAGCCCGTCCGCGCTCCACAGCTCGTCGCGCCGGTATCCGCCGTCCTCGACGAACGCCGCGAACTCCGCCTGCGTCACCGGCGCGCGCGCGATGCGAAAGGGCGCGACCTCGACCGGGTGCGCCCACTTCTCGTTGTCGAAGACGAACGGCGCATTCCGCTCCGCGCCGAGCGCGAGCCGGCCGCCCGGGATCTCGACGTCGCCCTCGAGAGGGCCTGCGCTCTCCGTCCGGTCCGTCGTCGGCACACGCGGGGCGGGATAGGAGAGCGTCTGCCGCGTGTACACGAGCGCCTCGCCGTGCATGTCCTCGTGGAAGACGACCAGACGATGGAAATACTCCTCCTCGCTCGTCGGTGCGCGCTTTCCGAGGCGCTCGAGCACGCGGTCGAGGATCCTCTGCATGGTGTCGAGCGTCTCTCCGCGCGAGGGAAGCGCGATCTCCCAGCGCGTGTCGTGGTGCACCTCGGCGCTGTCGTAGAGGTCGTCGCCGTCGGGCCGCGTCGGCGGGAGCCGGCCAAGGTGCCGCAGCGTCCACTTCTCCTGGAACCAGGCCACGTGTCCGATCTCCCAGCGCAGCGGGTTGACGATCGGGATGAGCGGGACCCGCAGGAGCTGATCGTCGGAAAGATCCGAAACGAGTGCGAGGGTGCGCGCGCGTGCGTCCTCGAGGTCGATGCACAAGCGGGTCGTGGTGCTTTCCACGGGTGCATCTTGACCCGGATCCGGCGTGCGTTCCAACCGGTCTGCTCGGGTGAGCCGCCCCGATCGCACACGTCCTCGCCGTGATGGACGTGGGTCGAGGCTCACTTCGACGAGAGAGCCGTCGTAACCGGGCCGATCGTCCGGTCGACCCGATGGCCCCTCCCCGCGCATTCCGTGCTACCGCAGGGGTTCCGTCGTCGGATAGAAGGGTGCGCGAGGGGAGAGAACTCTCCACCTCCGATCCATGGCAGAGCCCATGCGCGACCGCATCCTGACGTTGACGCGCGCCGTGACGAGGCGTGTCACCTGGGTGGATGCCGCGGTCCTCCTGTTCGTCGGGTTCGTTCTGCACGGACTCGTCGGGGTGGCGAGCGAGTGGCGAGCGCCGCTGCGGCCGCAGGTCGAGATCGACCTCTCGCTCGCGGCGCTGCCCGGCTACACCTTCTTCTCCCTCTGCCGGGGGTTCGTGGCGTTCGGGATCTCGTTCGCCTTCACCCTCGGCTACGGATACGTCGCGGCGCGGGTGAGGGGAGCGGAGAGACTCATGCTGCCGCTGCTCGACATCCTCCAGAGCATCCCCGTGCTGGGGTTCATGCCCGGGCTCGTGCTCGCGCTCGTCACGTTGTTCCCGCTCAGCAACGTCGGGCTCGAGCTGGCGGCCATTCTGATGATCTTCACCGGGCAGGTGTGGAACATGACCTTCAGCTTCTACCACTCGCTTCGGGCGATCCCGCCGGAGCTCATGGAGGCCGCGCGCGTGTACGGATTCGACCGCTGGCGCCGGTTCCGGGTCGTCGAGCTGCCCGCCTCGACGGTCGGTCTGGTCTGGAATGGGATGATGAGCATGGCCGGCGGATGGTTCTTCCTCACCGTCACCGAGGCCTTTCGCCTGGGCGAGCACGACTTCCGTCTGCCCGGCATCGGCGCGTACATGAGCGCGGCGATCGACTCGGGCGACCATCGCGCAATGCTGGGAGCGGTCGTGGCGATGGTCGTCATGATCGTCGTCGTCGACCAGCTCTTCTGGAGGCCGCTCGTCGCCTGGGCGGACCGGTTCAAGGTCGAGGAGATCGCCGCGACGCAGGGGCCGAAGTCGTGGGCGCTCGACCTCCTGCGGCATTCGCAGATCGCGCGCTGGCTCGGATCCCGCTCGAAAGACGAGGCGTCCGGTCCCGGGCCGGCGGGACACTCACGGAGCGCGCCCGCCGCCAGCGTCCGCCGCAGGGTGGATCCCGTTTCCGGGCGGGGGTTCCGTCTCGTCGCACTCGCGTTCCTCGCCGCCCTCGCCACGGCCTGCGTGTGGGGGAGCCTGCGGCTGGTCCAGCTTCTCGCCACGCTCGATGCGACCTCGTGGGGCCGGGTTGGGATCGACGCAGCCTGCACGCTGGCGCGCACGACTGCCGCGGTTGCGATCGGATCCCTGTGGACGATCCCGGCCGGGATCTACATCGGCACGCATCCTCGCGCGGCGCGCGCGCTCCAGCCGGTGGTCCAGATCCTGGCCTCGTTCCCGGCGCCCATGCTCTACCCGCTCGCGCTGCTCGTGCTGTCGGAGTTGCACATGGGGCTCGGGATCGGTGCGGTCGTGCTCATGATCCTCGGCACCCAGTACTACATCTTGTTCAACGTGATCGCCGGGGTGCAGTCGATCCCGCACGATCTCGAGGAGGTCGCGGCCGCCTACCGATTCACGCGCCGGCAGCGCTGGACGAGGCTGCTCCTGCCCGGAACGTTCCCGCAGCTCGTCACGGGCTGGGTGACCGCCGCCGGCGGCGCGTGGAACGCGAGCATCGTATCGGAGTACGTGCTATCGAAGGGCCAGGTTCGCCAGACGCGGGGCCTGGGCGCGCTGATCAGCGAGTCGGCGTCGAAGGGTCGCTTTGCGCTGCTGGCTGCCTCGGTGCTCACGATGGCCCTCGTGGTCGTGGCGATCAACCACACGTTCTGGAGACGGCTGTATGCGCTCGCCGAGCGCCGCTTCGCGCTGAGCCGCTAGGAGGACCGATGCCTGCGAACGGAGGAAACAGCGTGCTGTGCCGGCTCGAAGGGATCAGGAAGTCGTTTGCGCTCCCGAACGGCAAGCCCATCCTCGTGCTCGACGGCGTGACGCTTGAGGTCCGCGCCCAGGAGATCCTGGCCGTGCTCGGACCCTCGGGATGCGGCAAGTCGACGCTGATGCGAATCCTGGCCGGTCTCATCCCGCCCGACGCGGGCCAGGTCGTCCAGCGCGGCATGCGCCTGGACGGGATCAACCCCGCGGTCGCGATCGTGTTCCAGAACTTCGCGCTCTACCCCTGGCTCACCGTCTACGAGAACGTCGAGGAACCGCTGGAGGCGCTCGGCATGGACCCGGCGGCGCGCGAGGATGCGGTCGAGCGCGTGCTGTTCCTCGTCGGTCTCGGCGGGTTCGAGGAGGCCTACCCGCGCGAGCTCTCGGGCGGGATGAAGCAGCGCGTCGGCATCGCGCGGGCGCTCGCGGTCGAGCCCGAGATCCTGTGCATGGACGAGCCCTTCAGCCAAGTCGACGCGTTGACCGCCGAGACGCTGCGAGGGGAGGTGGTCCGGTTCTGGAGCGACCGCGAGAAGAACCCGCAGACGATCTTCATGGTCAGCCACGACATCGACGAGGTGGTCACCATGGCGACGCGGATCGTCGTGCTCGGCGCCCATCCCGGACACATCCGCCGGATCATCGAAAACCCGCTGGCATTCCCTCGCGATCCGCGCGACCGCGCGTTCCTGAGGCTGGTGTCGGAGATCCACACCGTGATCACCGAGGCCGAGATGCCGGACGTGAAGCCGCAGCCCGCGGCCGCGCAGCAGGCGCCGGAGCGTGCGGCCTGGGAGCCGCTCCCCGACGCATCCGCCAGCGAGATGATCGGGCTCCTCGAGGTTCTCGACGATCACGGAGGCCGCGAGAACGTCTTCGCGCTCGTGAACATCCTGGGCACCGACTTCGGCAAGATCCTGAACGTGGTCAAGGCCGCCGAGCTGCTCGAGTTCGTCGACACGCCGCGTCAGGACGTCGTCCTGACGGACCTCGGTCGCCGTTTCCTCGCCGCGAGCGTCCCGGTACGCAAGGGGATCTTCACCGAGCAGGTCGAGGCATTGCGGGTCTTTCGCGACCTGGTCGCGAGGTTGCGCGAGGCCGAGCGGCATGAGATGGATCAGGACGTTCTCCTCACGACCTTCGCAATCCAGCTCCCCTACGAGGACAGCCAGCGACTGCTCGGGACCCTCGTGAATTGGGGCCGGCACGCCGAACTGCTCGATCATGACCCGGACCTCGGGAAGGTCTTCCTGAAAGAGGAGACACCGGCCGAGGCGCCGCCCGGGGCCTGAGCGGATCTAGCCGACGCTGACGCCGACCAGTCTGCCGATGCCGAAGGTCGCCCCGCCCGCGGCGGCGCCGATCGCGAGCATCCTCAGGCCGCCGAGCCACGCGTTCTTGCCCGAGAAGAGGCTCAGCGCGCCGCCGACGGCGAAGAGCGCGAGGGCCGAGAGGATCGCGGCGGACTCGAGGCCGCGCCGGCTGGCTCCGCCGAGGAAGGGCAGGAGCGGGACGAGCGCGCCCGCGGCGAAGGACGCGAAGGATGCGAGCGCCGCCTTCCCCGGCGATCCCAGGTCGTCGGGGTTCAGCCCCAGCTCCTCGCGCGCCAACGCGACGAGAGCCTGCTCGGGGTCCTTCAGCACCTGCCGCGTCATCGTGCGCGCCTCCTCCATCGGCACGCCGCGCGCGTGGTAGATCAGCGCCAGCTCCTCGGCCTCCTCCTCGGGATAGCGCGCGAGCTCCTCGCGCTCCTCGCCGATCTGGCGCTCGTACAGCTCGCGCTGCGAGCGCACCGAGACCCATTCGCCCGCCGCCATGGAGAACGCGCCGGCGAGCAGGCCGGCGATCCCGGTCGCGAGGATCAGCGAGGAGGACTCGGTCGCGCCGGCGACGCCGAGGATCAGGCACAGGTTCGAGACCAGGCCGTCGTTGAGCCCGAAGACCGCCGCGCGCAGGCTGCCGCCGCGCCCGGCGTTCCTGTGCCGCTCGCCGAGATCGCCCATCGACACCGGCATCGGGTGGCCGACCGCGGCCTGGAGGTGGTAGACCGAGAGCCCGCGCACCTTGAGCGCGGCGAGGAGCGGCTGCGTGCGCCGGGGGCCGAGGCGCCGGGTCAGGTCCGCGACGAGCCGCGCGCGCGCGGAGGGGCGGAACTCCGGCTCGGCCGCACCCTGCTCGCGCAGGTCGCCGAGCAGGATCGCGGCCTGCTCCTCGGCCGCCCCGGCGAGCGAGCGGAACATGAGGGACTTCGCCGGATCGCCCTCGCGCTGCGCCACGATGCGGTAGAGCCAGGCCGACTGCTTCTCGGACCGCCAGCGGTGGAGCGTGGACATCGGGTTGATCGTGCGGATCGAACTCGCGCGAGTCCACACGCTAGACTGGTGCCTCAGGACGGAGCCATGAGGTTGGATGCTTCCCGCGCGCTCGTTCTTGTCGCGCTCTGCTCGTGCGCTGCGCCGGACCAGGAGTGGCGACCGGCCTCGGGTCCGCTGACCACCCGGTGGGGGAAGGCCGTGACGTCCGGCGACGTCTGGCCCGAGTATCCCCGGCCGCAGATGGCGCGGGAAAGGTGGATGAACCTCAACGGTCCGTGGGAGTTCGCCGAGGCGAAGGAGGACGAGGCTCCCCCCTGCGGCCGCGCGCTCGCCGAGCGCATCCTCGTGCCCTTCCCCGTGGAGTCGGCGCTCTCCGGCGTCGGCCGCCGCGCCGAGCGCGTCTGGTACCGGCGCACCTTCTCCGTCCCGCGCGCATGGTCGGGGAGCGACGTGCTCCTGAACTTCGGCGCGGTCGACTGGGAGTGCCGCGTGATCGTCAACGGCAAGGAGCTCCTCGTCCACCGCGGCGGCTACGACCCCTTCTCGGTCGACATCACGCCCGCCCTCGCGCGCACCGGCCCGCAGGAGATCGTCCTCGGCGTCTTCGATCCGGGCGGCGCCGGCGACCAGCCGCGCGGCAAGAAGGCGCGGAAGCCCGAGGGCATCTGGTACACGCCGACGACCGGGGTCTGGCAGACGGTGTGGCTCGAGCCCGTCTCGACCGTGCACGTCGATTCGCTGCGGCTCGACCCCGACCCGCGCGCGCGGCGCCTCGCGATCTCTGTCGACGCCCCGCGCGCGACGCCGGACGTCTGGGTCGAGGCGCAGGTCTCGGCGGAAGGCCGCGAGATCGCCCGCGCTCGCGGGCGCCCGACCGAGGCGCTTTCGATCGCGGTGCCCGAGCCGAGGCTCTGGTCGCCCTCGGACCCGTTCCTCTACGACGTCGAGGTGCGCCTCGTGCGCGGCGCGGTCGTTCTGGACCGCGTGCGCGGCAACTTCGGAATGCGCACGATCGAGGTCGCGAAGGACGGGCGCGGCGTGCCGCGGCTCTTCCTGAACGGCGCGCCGCTCTTCCAGATCGGCGTGCTCGACCAGGGCTTCTGGCCCGACGGGATCTACACCGCGCCGAGCGACGAGGCGCTGCGCTCCGACATCGAGCTCGTCAAGCGCCTCGGCTTCAACCTGATCCGCAAGCACGTCAAGGTCGAGCCGGAGCGCTGGTACTCGTGGTGCGATCGCCTGGGCGTGCTGGTGTGGCAGGACATGCCCAGCGGATTTCGCGAGGGCGCGGCCGAAGGCGCGGAGCAGGGGCCCGAGGTGCGTGCGCAGTTCCGCGACGAGCTCGCACGGATGATCGAAGCGCACAGGAACCATCCCTCGATCGCGATGTGGGTCGTGTTCAACGAGGGCTGGGGGCAGCACCAGACCCGGGAGCTGGCGCAATTCGTGAAGGGCCTCGATCCTTCGCGCCTGGTCTCGAACGCGAGCGGCTGGACCGACGAGCGCTGCGGCGACGTCATCGACGTGCACGCCTACCCCGGACCGGCCGCGCCGGCCGTCGAGGCCGCGCGCGCGGCGGTGCTCGGCGAGTTCGGCGGACTCGGCCTGGGTGTCCACGGACACACCTGGCGCTCCGATACCTGGGGCTACCGCGGCGTCGCCGACTCGCAGGAGCTCACGGACGGCTACGTGAACCTCTTGCGCCGCGTCCACGAGCTGCGCGAGGAGTCGGGCCTCTCCGCCGCGGTCTACACGCAGCTCACCGACGTCGAGACGGAGTGCAACGGGCTCGTCACCTACGACCGCGAGGTGGTCAAGGTCGACGCTGCGCGAGCGAAGGACGCGAACGAGGGGCGGGTGCCGAAGCTCGTCGCGGTCGTGCCGACCTCGCGCGAGAGCGGGATCGCCTGGCGCTACCGCTTCGACGCTCCCGCGGCGAGCTGGACGGATCCGCGCTTCGACGACTCGTCGTGGCAGGCGGGCCCGGGCGGTTTCGGGACCGCGGGGACGCCCGGAGCGGTCGTGCGGACCGAATGGAAAACGCCGGAGATCTGGCTGCGGCGCACCTTTGCGCTCGACGCGGAGCCCGACGCCGGGCTCGCGCTCCTCGTCCACCATGACGAGGACGTCGAGATCTTCCTGAACGGCGTCCTGGCCGCGCGCGCGAGCGGGTACACGACCGGCTACGAGCCTCTGTCGATCACGCCCGAAGGCCGCGCAACGCTCGTGCGAGGGGAGAACGCGATCGCGGTCCATTGCCGGCAGACCGCGGGCGGCCAATACGTCGACGTGGGGATCTCGCGCTCCGAATAGACGCGCGGCTCAGTGTGCGGCTGGAGACCGGTCTTGGAGTCGAACCAAGCGGCCCGCCTGTCCAGCGAGCCCGTCGGCTTTGCAGGCCGAGGGGAACTCCGGTTCCCGATGCCGGCCGGTGGACGCAGGTTACGCGACCCCGAGCGCCGTCCACCAGCCGTGCGGGCGCTCTCCTACTCACGTTTAACGCCTGATCGAGGGACGGAGAGATCCGATGCACCCCTACCGCGCGAACCGAGGCTAGAATCCCGCGGTCCCCCTTCGGCGGGCCGATCCCGGACGCTGCGATCCCAAACAAGGAAACCATCTCATGTTGCTCACCTCCATCGCGATCGCGGCGCTCATGGCACCGCCGACGATCGCGGCCGCGCCGGACGCCTCCCCGAGCGCGCACCCCGCGGCCGCTCCCGGCGAACACGGCAAGCTGGCGTGGTTCGAGGGCTCCTTCGAGGAAGCCCTCGCCAAGGCCAAGACGGACAAGAAGCTCGTCTTCATCGATTTCTGGACCTCGTGGTGAGGCTGGTGCAAGCGTCTGAACAAGGACACCTTTTCAGACGACTCGGTGGTCACCGAGATGAAGGACATCCTCTGCATCAACATCGACGCGGAGAGCAAGGTCGGGGCGCCGATCGCCAAGCGCTTCGGCGTGAACGGGTACCCCGCGTTGCTCCTGCTCACGCCGGAAGGAACGCCCGATGAAAAGATCGGCGGCTATCTCCCGCCGGACAATTTCAAGAAGGAGATCCAGCGCGTCCGCTCCGGCAAGGGAACGGTCAGCGACCTCAGGAAGCAGGTCGGAGCCGACAAGAAGAACCTCGACAAGCGCTTCCAGCTGGCCAACAAGCTCAAGGAGCTCGGCGACACGACCGGGCATGACGCCCTGCTGGCCGAGATCAAGAAGCTCGACCCCGACGGCAAGTCGCTCCCGATGCGCCGGCTCGCCTACGACGCGGTCGTCGAGAAGATCAACGCCGGGTTCCAGGAGAGCCAGGAGCTCGACACGGCGTCGATGGTCGCGTTCCTCCAGAAGGAGACCTACCCCGAGATCCTCTTCGACGGCTACTCCAGCCTGGGCAGGATGCACCTGTTCCTCGGGGAGAAGGCCGGACAGGATGATCGGGATGACGAGGTCAAGAAGCACAGCGGCGAGGCACGGGGCGCGCTGAAGACGGCCTGGAAGTACGTCCCCAAGGATCAGGTCGCCCAGTTCGGGAACACACTGGCCTGGAGCTACTACGAGGCCCGCGACGAGCTCGCGCCCGCGGACAAGGCCTTTGCGCTCGAGGTGGCCGAGAAGGCCTCGGCCGCCGGCAAGGACGATGTGAACGTGATCGACACCTACGCCTGCTGCCTCTTCATGAACGACAAGAAGGACCAGGCGCTCCTGCAGATCGCGCGCTGCATCGAGCTCGAGCCCAAGAAGCAGGCGTGGAAGGACCGGCTGTCCGAGTTCCAGAAGTAGCCTGTCCCCTCCCCGCGTGTCCCCAGGCCCTCGGCGCCCGCAGGCTCCGGGGGCCTGATCGTCTCGCGGCTACCCGCCGCGCGTGTGCATCTCGAGGTGCGGGTCGCGCCGGAGATCCGAGAGCGCCACGAGCGGAGCGCGGACGCGCTCGAGCAGGCGTTCCTCGGCGCCCCGGTCGGTGCGCTCGCGCCAGCCGCCCGCGATCCTCGCCGAGAGCTCCTCCCTCGAGGCTCCACCGCGCAAGGCTCCGCGCAGGTCGAGCCCGTGCCGCGCGTACAGGCACAGGTACCACATCCCATCCGCGGTCAGCCGGCTGCGGTCGCACGAGCCGCAGAAGGGCGCGGTCGTCGAGGCGATGACGCCGAACACGGCGCCGTCGGGCAGGAGGAAGCGCTCCGCCGGAGCGGACGTCTCCTCGCGGACCGGATGGATCGGCCCGTAGGCCGCCTCGATCCGCGCCAGGATCTCCTGCCTCGTCACGACCTGCTCGACGGACCAGCGCGTCGCGCCGCCGACGTCCATGTACTCGATGAAGCGGACCTCCGCGTTCGAGCGCTTGCCGAACTCGATCAGGTCGACGATCTCGTCCTCGTTCGTGCCGCGCACGACGACGGAGTCGATCTTGAGGCTCCGGAAGCCGGCGCGCGAGGCCGCGTCGATGCCTGCGAGCACCTGCGCCAGGCTGTCCCGCCGCGTGAGGGCCTCGAAGCGGTCGCGGCGCAAGGTGTCCAGGCTGACCGAGATCCGGTGCAGGCCCGCCTGCGCGAGCTCTTGCGCCTGCTCCGCGAGGGCGACCCCGTTCGTCGTCATGGCCAGGTCGCGGATCGCCGGCTTGGCGGCGAGGAGCGCGACGAGCCGGTGCAGATCGCGTCGGAGCAGCGGCTCGCCGCCGGTGAGCCGCACGCGCTCGACGCCCAGGTCCGTGAAGACGTCGACGAGCGCTCCGGTCTCCTCGAAGGTGAGGATGTGCTCGCGCGGGAGCCACACGTACTCCTCCTCCGGCATGCAGTAGCTGCAGCGCAGGTTGCAGCGGTCGGTGACCGAGACGCGCAGGTTCGAGAGCGGCCGGTCGAATCTGTCGATGGGTGCCATCTAGTTCCGGACCCGCAGCGCTTCGTAGGTCCGCTCGAGAGGCGATGTGCTCTCGCAAGCGTAGCCACAGCCTTGCCAGCCGGGCTCGACGACGAGGCCGGATTCGTCGCGCAGGCCGAGGAAGCCGTTCAGCATGTTGACGAGGCTCGTGTAGCCTTCGGCCGAGAGGAGCTCGCAGGCACGCTGCGAGCGGCCGCCCGAGGCTCAGCCGAGCACGAGGCGCGCATCGGAGGGGAACATCCTCTTGACCACCGCGACGAACTCGAGATTGGGCGCCATGCGTCCGGCGCGGTCCCGCAGCGCGAAGGGGATGTTCCATGCGCCGGCGACGTGGCCGGCGCGGAACTCCTCCGGAGTGCGGACGTCGAGGCAGATCCAACCCTCCGCGCCTTCGAGGAGCGGCTTGACGGCTGCAGGTTTCAAGTTCCGGTGGGGCATGGCGATCTGCGGGCGAGCCGGGAGGATTGTACCGGGCACGCCCGCAGCGCCCATCCGGGAGTCCCGACCTCTGACCGTGAGTCTTCCTCGTGACCGGAGCTACCCTGCCGACTACGAGGGCCCCGTCGGACCCGTCCTCAACCCCCGCCATGAAACCTCCCCAACTCCCCGCTGCCGCGCTCGCGGTGGTCGTCGTCGCAAGCCTCTCCCTTCTGCTCCCGACCTGCACGAGCAGCCAGCGGCACGAGGGCGCCGCCTCCGGTGCGCGCCTGGAGGTCGCTCCCCTCGAGGAGCCCCGCTACGACGTGATGGAGAGCGCGTTCTGCAAGAGCTGCCACCCCGACATCTACGCCGAGCACGAGCAGTCGACCCACGGTCGCGCGTTCACCGACGAGGAGGTGCGCCTCGCCACGGCCAGGTTCAGCCACCAGGACTGCATCATCTGCCACACGCCGCGGCCGATCTTCGAGACCGGCGTCGGCATGAACCCGATCCGGAGGTACTTCGATCTGCAGGAGGGCAACACGTGCATGACCTGCCACTGGAAGCCGGCGTACGACTACGCGCGCTTCACGGGCGGCGCGGAGTGCAAGGTCGCCTTCGCGAAGGACTCCGGCACGGTCGAGGCCTGCGCCTCCTGCCACCGCAACCACGGCACCCCGTTCCAATGGGAGAAGAATCCCAACGGCAAGGCCAGCGGCCGCGTCTGCATCGACTGCCACATGGCGGAGGTCGAGCGCCCCGTGGCGGTCGGCGGGCCGGTTCGAATGGTGAAGACCCACGTCTTCCCGGCCTCGCGCAGCTTCAGCCAGGTCCACCGCGCCTACGCCTACGCCGCGAGCCTCGACGGGAACACGGCGGTCGTGACCCTCAAGAACAAGGGGGCGGGCCACAACTTCCCGACCGAGCTCAAGCAGCGCGCGGTCGAATCCCTGGTGATCGTCCGCGACCTCGAAGGCAAGGAGGTGGCGCGCTCGCGCATGGTGTTCCGCGATCCCTACAAGCGTCCGTACGGCCTCGAGCTGCAGGTGAACACGCAGATCCCGGGCGGGCAGACGCGCGAGCACCGCGTTCCGCTCCCGGTCGCCGCGGGGACGGTCGAGTGCGAGCTCTTCTACAAGCTGTACTTCCCGATCGAGGACTGGCACCCCGAGCTCTCGCGCGCGCTCGAGACGAGGAGGATCCCCTTCGCGGGAGTCACCCCCTCGACCGAGCCCGTGGTGAGCGAGCCCGAGGTCAAGGTGACGACGCCCGAAGGGATCCAGCCCGAGCTGGCGGGCCCCGCGAACCTGGTCGACTACGCGCACCCGCCGATCGGCAAGGTCGCGGTCGACATCCCGGGCGGAAGCTCCATGCAGGATGTTCAGCGACTGATCGAGCTCCTCCAGTTCCCCGTCCCCGAGGCCAACGGCAAGGCCCGCGCGCGCCTCGCCGAGATCGGTGCGCCGGCAGTTCCCGCGCTCGTCGTTGCGATGGGATCGTGGGACAACAAGACCTGGAACCAGGCGATGCAGGTCCTGCAGGCGATCGGCGACCCTGCGCGGGAGGCGGTCGCCAAGGCCCTCGATCACCCGGAGCTGTACGTGCGCCTGCATGCGCGCGAGCTGTTGGCTCGCATGAGCTGGGGCGCCCCGGATGTCGAGGCTTCGCTCGCCAAGGCCCTCTCGGCCCCCGCTCCGCTCGACCGCTCGAGCGCGGCGGCGGCGATCGGCGAGCTGCACCTCGGGAAACACACGTCGATCCTCCGCGGCCTGCTCGACGATCCCGACCCGGACGTGGTGCGCTCCGCGGCTCAGGCGCTGGCGCGGCTCGGCGCTAGGGAAACCGTGCCGGCGGTCCGGGCGGCGATGGCGCGTGCGAAGTTCCCCGAGACGCGCCGCGATCTCGCCGCTGCGCTGGCGCGGATGGGCTCCGTCGACGGCATCCCCGTCCTTCTGGAAGGCCTCGACCATCCCGACGACTTGATCCGCGAGAGCTTCTTCGAGGCCCTGTTCGCCGCGACGGGCATGCACCTCGGCTACGACCCGCTCGATCCGCGACCGCAGAGGCTCGAGTCGATCGCGGCGCTGCAAGGCATCTGGGCGAAGAGCGGCGGAGCGGACAAGCTCGTCGCGCCGCAGGCTCCCGATCTCAAGTCGGAAGCCCGCGCCGCCAAGCTCGTCCTCGATCTCGGCGGCAACGATCTCGCGGGCTCGACTGCCGAGAAGGACCGCGACCTGGAGGAGGAGCTGGTCGCGATCGGCGAGGCTTCCCTTCCCGCGCTCGTGCAGGGTCTCAAGTGGGCGCCGGGCTTCGCGGACAAGCGCGCCGCGGTCTGCCGCGTGCTCGGTCGGATCGGCGAAGCGCGCGCGGCACCGGCGCTGTCGTCGGCGCTGCGGGATCCGGTCGTGGGGGTCGCCGCCTGGGCGGCGTGGGCGCTCGAGCGCGTGAGGGACCCGGCCACGATCCCGGCGCTGCGGCGCTACGAGCAGCGCCTCCTCTCGATCTCCGCGAGCGGGAAGCTTCCCGAGGGAGCGGGCCCGATCGACCGGCTGGTGGTCCAGGCCGACCGCGCGCGCCTGCTGCTCGGCGACGAGAGCGCTCGCGGGGCGCTCGTCGGCCTGCTGCTGTCGGAGGACGCGTACACGCGCGGCCTCGCGATCGAAGCCCTCGTCGCCCACTACGGCGACGACCGCGGGTACGAGCCGGACGCCGATCCCGCGATCCGGCGAGAGGCCGCGGCGCGCTGGACGCAGTGAGCGGAAGCTGGCGCGCCGAGCGGCGCGGAAGCGACTTCAGGCGTCGACGGCCGGCACGTAGTCCTGCGCGCCCGGCTGGGTCTGCCCGGTCGCGCGGACGTACAGATCGAAGATCTTCTGCTCGATCGGGAAGCCGTACTTCCCGGTCTTGAGCCGCCATCCCGCGAACTTCGAGAGCAGGTCGCGCATCCACATCGGCCCCTCGGTCACGTGCTTGTCGTAGATCGCCGCGGTGTTGTTGTAGAGCCGCCAGGTCTCGCGCACGTCCTCGGGCAGCGGCGTGTTGTGGGCGTTGTACTTGTATTCGAAGCACTTGCCCCATTCGTAGAAACCCTTGGGCGGGTTGTAGCCGAGCTTCACCGCGGCATCGAAGTCCTCGGTGCCCGGGATCGGCCGGAACGGATACACCTCGCTGCCCGCGAGCGGGAAGCGGTGCTTGACCGACGCGGCCTGCTTCAACGTCTCGATCATCGACTCGCGCGTCTCGCCGGGGTAGCCGATGATCCAGAACGTGCCCGCCACGATGTTGCGCCGGACCAGCTTGCCGATCGCCTCGGGGATGTGGTCGATCTCGATGCACTTCTTGATGCGGTCCTGCATCGCCTTCGTGCCGGCCTCGGCGCCGAGCCACAGCAGGTGGCAGCGCGACTCCTCCATCGAGTCGAGCGTCTCCTCCTTGTATCGCATGATCGTCTCGATCTCGATCGTGCCGTTCCAGTGGATCGGGACCTTCAGGTTCACGAGCTCCTCGCAGAACTCGCGCGTGCGCTTCTCCGCGACGCCCCAGTTCGCGTCCTGGAAGCGCAGCACGTCGAACTTGAAGCGCTGCTGCAGCTCGGCGATCTCCTGCGCGAGCTGCTTGCCCGGGATCGCCTTCCACCTCCGGTTCGTGACCAGCGGAGAGCAGCAGAAGGTGCACGGCTCGGGGCAGCCGAAGCTGGAGAAGTGGCTGAACCCTCGCGGCGGGTTGTCGGGCGTCCAGTGGCCGGGCAGCGGGAAGCGGTGGCGCACCTTCATCCGCGTCGGCTTGACCTGGATCTCGGCGTACTTCTCGAAGTCCAGCAGATGCCAGGGCACCGGCTGGAACTGGTCGAAGCCGACGACCTCGCGGTGAGCGGTGTAGACCGTGCGTCCGTCGCGCCGGATCGCGAGACCGGGGACCTGCGCGAGGTCGGCGCCGCTGTCGAGCGCCTGGACGACCTCGTGGAACGTGATCTCTCCCTGGCCGATACCGACCGCGTCGGCGATGCCGGCGTCGAGGTACATGTCCGGCGTGACGCTGGGAAACCAGCCGCCCCAGATGATCGGCAGCTTGGGGTATCGCTCGCGCACGGCCAGGGCGACCAGGTAGCCGTCGTAGACCTGGTACCCGAGGATGCACGAGCTGGCCAGGCACAGCGCGCCGTCGCAGGCCTCCAGGACCTTGCGCTGGTAGTCCGGATCGACCATCGCGTCGATCATCACGATCTCGTAGCCGTCCGCCGCCGGACCCGTGGCGATCTGCAGGAGCTCGAGCGGCAGGAGGTCCGCGCTGAACATCTCGCCCCGCGTCGGGTCCGCCCGGTGGGGGAGGAACAGGACGATCTTCTTCTTGTGGGCGATCACGGTTCGGGACGCTAGTCGACGGTCGAGGGTGCGGTCAGGAGGGACTGGGTGCGCCTTCTCGGGGGGGTGTAGCTCCCTGTAGGCCGCTCGAACCCGCTTCCCGCGGCCCGCGTTTTCGGCGCAGATCCCGCAGGGTTGGCAGAGCTGCCCGGGCGAAGCAGGGCAGGAAAGTCTACCCGAAAGCCGACACCCGGAGGCGCCCGCGTGCGATCGTCGGGGAGCGGCTCAGCCTCCGCTGCCGCCCGGAGTGAAGCCGGTGCGACCCGGGATCACGGGACCGGGATCGCCGCCCTTCGGGATGCCCGGCTTGTAGGCCTCCTTGGCCCACGCGCGCCAGGCCTCGTCGAAATCGGGGTAGGTCCAGCCGAAGCAATCCTTGAACGATTTTCGATGCCACTCGGCCAGGTTCGCTCCCGTCGGGAGACCCTTCTCATCCTTGCAGTTCTTGATCGTCCACACGAACTTGGCGAACTCCTCGGGCTTCTCCTTCAGGAGGAAGTCCATCATCGACCACGTGATGTAGTGGTGGGGCAGCTTCAGCTCGGAGTAGCTCTTCAGGCTCAACAGCTCCGCCAGCCGCGGCGCCTTGTCCTCGGTGATCAGCTTGAGCACCTCGGGCCTCCAGTCGCTCCGGCTGGTGGTGTCCGCGACCGCGCCCTCGCCCGAATCGAAGCTGTTGTAGTCGGGATCGATCTCGCGCTCCATGACGTGCGCCAGGCCCTCGTGGAACCAGATCGGCGTGTCGTAGCTGTAGTGGTTCAGGCCGTCGAGCAGGTTGTGCGCGAGGTTGAACGCGACGTGCCCGTGCAGGGCCTGGTCGACGCGCAGGTTGCCCTGCTGGGCGTGGCAGATGATCCCGATGGCGCCGCGCTCGATGTAGTGCCAGCGCTGGCTCTTCCGGATCTGCAGGCCGCAGTTCGCCTCCAGGAACACGACGTGCGCGGCCTCGCTCGGCAGCACGAGCACCTCGTACTTCTGCTTCATCCCGAGGAAGGGGCCCTCACCCATGTAGGCTCCGCGCCAAACGCCCGAACCGTCCGCGAACTTGGTGTCGCCGAGGTGCAGGATCTCCATGAAGCGCTTGTAGATGTCCTCGCAGCGCTGGGCGTAGAGGTGCGTGCGCATCCACGGATCGAGGATCGCCGTCTCGGGCTTGACCTCGGGCAGCACCTCCTTGAGACGGGTCAGCTCGGCCAGGAGCTTCTTCTTCTCCTCCAGCTTGATCTTGTGGGCCCCCAGCGCGAACCCGATGCGGAAGTGCTCGGTCTCGACCCAGCGGATGTCCAGCTCGGGGAGGAGCTCGTGCGTCTTGGCCGTGTCGTACTTGCCGAACGCGAAAGGACCATGGCTGACGAGCCCGGCCTTCTTGAGCGCCTCGGCGTCGTTGTGGCACCACGAGCAGCCCGCCGGATCGTCGAGATGCTTCTTCTGCGCCGGAGCCGGCGCAGCGCACAGCAGCAGGAGGGCGAGCGACCCCCCGTTCATCAGATCTTCTCCTTCCATTTCTTCGCCAGCTCGATCGCCTCGAAGACCGGAAGCTGCTCCTGGGGCAGAGTGCCCTCGACGATGCCCCGGCAGGCGTTGATCGCGGCCACGCGGATCTGGTTGTCGTCGTCCTCGAGCAGGTGCTTGACCACCGCGAGCGAGCTCCGGTCGCCGCAGCCGGCCAGCAGGCGCAGGATCGCCACCTTCTGCTTCTGGTCGGCGTCCTTGAGCCGGCCGAGCACGATCTTCGTGGCGTCCGGCCCGCGCACGCCCTCGAGCGCGGCGCGCAGCTCGACGCCGCGGCGTTCCCAGGTCTTCAGCGCCGCCTCCTGCAGGATCTCGATCCCCGCGACCGAGCCGGCGGACGCGGCGCACAGCGCGGCGGCGTAGCGCTCCTCGGGGTCGGCCTTGGCGCCCTGCTTGTCGATGCGCTTCCACGCCGCCTCGGCCGGGGCTCGGATCTCGGGGTCGGGGAAGGCGGCCGCGCGCCATAGCGTGAAGGTGCGCGTCGCCTGGAACCGGCTGTCGAACTCCTTGGCGAGCAGGCGCGTGTGGGCCGCGTTCGTGTCCGCAACGAGCACCTCGCGCAAGCGCTTGCTCGCGGTCTCGTCGCGCTCCTTGCCCAGGCGGTCGAGGAGGAAGGGCACGGCCGGAGCGCCCGTGGTTTCGAGCGCCTCCCGCGCCTGGACCCCCATCTCCGGCGTGCGCGACTTGCACAAGCGCTCGATGTCGAGCAGCACGGCGTCCTTGTCCGCGGGCTTGGGCCACGCGGTGAGGTACTCGACCTGCTTCTTGGGTTTCGGCGCGGGCGTCTCGGACTTCTTGCCATCGGAATCTCCCCCCAGACCACTGCGTGCGGTGCGGGGCTGCTGCGGAGTCTCCTGCGCAGGAGCAGGCGCGGCACGGGCGCTGGCTGGGACGAGAAGGGTCGAGACGAGGCACGCCAGCGTGGTGGCGGCTTTCGCGTAGGGGGATCTCTGGCTCATGGGCTCTCTGCGTGAAGGCGGTAGCGCCAGGCGGCGGGCACCGCATCGCGCCAACTCTCGTCGAGGATGGTCAGTCGGGATCGGTCGAGTGCGGCCTCGATCGTGGCTCGGGCGGTCTCCGGGTCGAGGTAGGGGAAATCGAAAACGCCGATGGTAAACCAGGTCAGGCTCGGAAGGGACCCCTCCTCGCGACTCTTGACGCGCAGGATGTGGAACGAGCCGGGGGTCTCGAGGACCTGCGACCACTTCCCGGGCTCGGCCTGGAGCGCGGTGCGCCACATCTCGAAGCCCAGGTCGAGGAAGCGTCCCTTCCGCTCGATCTCCATCGGACCGGCGAGCGGGCCGGCGGGCAGGTTGCCGGCCTCCAGCGCGGATCGATAGCTCCGTGCGAGCTTCTCGGCCTCGGTCCGTCGCGCCGGCTCGAGGCCTTGTGCGGCGATCCGGGGGAAGACCGATCTCGACAGAGCGATCCGCCGCAGCTGAAGGGGGGTGTCCTGGGGCTCGAGGAACGCGTAGGCATCGCCGACTTCGTCCACCTCCTCCGGGTGGATGGGAGTGCCGTTCAGGACCAGAACGGAGCCCGGCGGCCGGTTCGGCGACGGATCCGGGTGAGCCGGCGACAGCGGCTTCGAGCAGGCGCCCGGGGGGACGAAGGCGAGAAGGACCCCGGCCCACGCGGCGGGTCCCTCGGCCCGTGCGAGGGGAGGTGAAGAAGGGTTCATCCGGGGATCGACGGACGTCTCGGGGCGGGCTCCCGGGCAACTACCCGACCTTGGGGCGGTTGTTTCGCAGTCACGTGCAGGGAAGGGCGCTGGGCCCCTCAATCGACCTCGACCCAGACCTCTCGCCCCTGAATCTTCACCGGGTAGGACCTCACGGCGCTCCCCGCGGGCGGGGCCAGGACCGCGCCGGACCTCAGATCGAACCGGGCTCCGTGCCAGGGACAGACCACGGCGCCGTCCTCGACCTCGCCCTCCGAGAGGGGTCCTCCCGCGTGCGTGCAGGTGTCGTCGATCGCATAGCAGTTGCCAGCCAGGTCGAAGAGGGCGATCGGACGGCCCTCGACCTGGACACACAGCGGCTTGTCGGGGGCGAGCGCGGAACGGTCGGCGATCTTGTGGAGCTTGCCCATGGTCTCCTAGGCCTCTTCCGTCTGCTGCGGCGCGTCGAAGCGGCTGACGAAGCGCAGGGATTCCTCGATGACGAAACGGTAGGCGGACAGGACGTTCTCCTCGATCGGATCGAGCCCCTGCTCGACCATGACGGGGCCGAAGCTGGCCTGGTTCTCGATGTAGAGCGAGCGCGGGTCGTTGTTGAACGACTCGATGCGCAACGAGTAGGCGCTCGATTGCCCCTTCTCGGCATCGGGCTGGAACACGAGGCGGATGCCGAAGAGCTGCGGCTCGCGTCCGAAGGCCTCGATCTGATCGTCGAAGCGGAACATGCCCTGCTTGAGGTAGGTGCGGCTGTCCTTGAAGGTGCGCGGATTGACGAGCGTGCGCACGGTCACCTGCTGAGCGGTGAAGACCTGGATCCCGCGCAGGTCGCTGACCTGCGCCGCGATGGTCTTGACCCGCTGGGCGAAACCGTCGGTGGTCAAGCTCGAGAGCTCCTCGCGGAACTGGAAGCGGTCGGGCAGGAAGGCCACCTGCGAGCTGGCGCCGGGCTGGGCGACCGGGTTCGAGAGCACCGCGCCCATCGGCGTCACGGCGAAGCACGAGTAGGCCGGATCCCCGGACTGGAACATCTGGTTGTGCACCCGCTGGATCGGCCCCGGGTCGGGGTTCATGGGCGGGTGGTACAGCTCGCAGATCAGGGCGATCGTTCGCGGGTTGTAGAGCATCGGAAGAGGTTTTCGGTAGAAGCGGCCAGGAAACTCTGGACGGTTCCGATGGAACCGTCCGATCATCTCGAACGTCTTTCCGGGTTCCAGCATAGGTCAAATGGGCGCGTATCGCAGTCGGCTGGTCGCGGAGGAGACGCCCGGAGACGGTCCTTGCAGCCGGGCTTGAGCGCGGACGCGACCACGTCCGAAAAAGCATTCACGCTCCCGGCCCGGCCTGCGTAGGCTCTGACCCCCCAGAATCCGCCAGAAGGGCTGCGGAACGCGAGATCGGACCTCTGCGAAGCGCCCCGGATCCTCTACACGGCCATTGCCATGCACTCCACTTCCATCGCCTTCGGGCTCTCGTTGTCCTGCCTGTTCGCATTCCAGTCGGCGTCCTGCACCTCGCCGATCCGGGAGGACGTCTCTCCCCCGCCGGTCCTCCGAGCGGACCCGCCCTCGGCTGCCCCAGCTTCGCCGGCGGCCGCACCGGACGCGGGGGTCTCCGAGGCGAAGCCCGAGAGCGCCCAGCCTGCGGAGGCCGAGCTGGAGACGGCCAAGCCTGCGGACGCGAAGCCCGCGGACGCAGAGCCCCTGTCCGAGACCCACGCGGACGCGAATTCGCCCGAGCTGTCGAGCCCTGCGGCGCCGACTCCGGCTCCGATTCAACTTCTTCGACCCGAAGCCCAGCCGGCTCAGGTCACCGGGCCCGCTCCCGCCGTCTCCAAGCCCGCGGTCGAGGACAGCCAGACCTCGATCTTCGGCGAGCCCCTGTACGTGAACGGCAAGCGCGTGACGGACGACCAGATCAAGCTCTTCCTGATCTACGGTCCGTGCCGGACGCTGTTCGAGCTGGCCCGGAACGCCGTGGTCATCGAGGACGAGCTGCGGCGCCGCGCGGTCGATGCGACCGAGGCGGAGATCAAGCGCCGCGAGGGCGAGAAACCGTTCGGGAGCCCCGACGCGCGCAAAGCGGCTTCGGAGGCCGAGCTGAAGAACCAGCTCCAGCAGCTGCACGAGAAGAACGCCGTCAGCGACGTCGAGATCCAGAAGGAGATCGACCGGATGGTGACGGACTTCAAGAAGAACTATCCGGCCCTCGATCTGGATGCCGAGGTCAACCGCGCGTACAGGACCGCCGACTGGTACCAGCAGCAGCTGCGTCAGTCGATCCTCTTCGATCATGTGTTCCTGCCCGACAACCCGGACGAATGGCCCGTCGTCACGACGGAGGCGGTGCGGGCGGACTCGGGGGACGTCCTGATCGAGGACGCCTACGACAGCTACAAGAATCGCAAGGAAATGGCGCAGAAGTACAACGCCGACCAGCGCGCCAAGGCCGAGGAGGCCAAGACCAAGGGGCAGGAATTCCACCCCGACGAGATCGTGATCGCCAAGGAGGACCCGTTCTTCATGGGGATGA
The DNA here is from genome assembly GCA_041488095.1 of Planctomycetota bacterium. Classification (GTDB taxonomy): domain Bacteria; phylum Planctomycetota; class UBA1135; order UBA1135; genus DASYPQ01. Next base: position 35,167 of record JBGPOP010000026.1, on the reverse strand, counting down.
TGCGCGACATCGTCCGCATGGCCGTCTACAAGCTGGTGGACTTCAAGAGCGCGGGCGACGGCTTGCCGGACACGACCGCGCTGTGGGCGGACACGGACGCCGACGGGAAGCCGGAGCTGGTCGTGTCGACCGACGAGCTGTGGAACCAGGTGAAGGAAACGGTCAGCCAGACCGAGATCGACGAGGCCAAGCAGTGGTTCGTCACCTCGATCGCCACGCACGACCGCCTCGAGAAGGACGGCTTCCTCCTGAACCCGGGTGATTGCAGCGCTGCGCTCACCGCGCGCGAAGGCGAGTTCGAGAACGCGACCTTCAACCTGGAGACCCTGGCGACCTCGACGTACTACTTCCCGTCGGTGCAGACGTACCGCGAGTACTACTGCATGATGGAAGGGTTCAAGAAGCTGAACGAGCCCCGCCTGAAGCCGGGCCCCGGCGGCGAGGTGGCGCAGGTCCTGCGCGACTACTACGACAGGGCCACCAAGATCATGGGCCTGGGCCAGATCGACGTGGAGGTCTTGCTGGTCGCCGCCTTCGACATCGGGAAGTTCCGCTGGAAGCAGAACGGCTGGGAGTGGGCGAAGAACAAGGCCGCGGAGATCTACTCCCAGGTCGAGAGCAACACGCGCGAGTACAACGAGCAACGCGCCAAGATCCTGGAGGCCAAGGCCAAGGCGCAGGAGTACAAGCCCGAGAAGGAAGTCCTCGAGCCCTATCGCTTCTGGACCCAGATGATGGACGACCACTGCGAGTACTGGGACCCGCCTGCGCCCGAGGAGAAGGGCAAGATGTCCATGGTGGGCATGAAGATGAGGGGCCGCTTCGGGCCGCACTACCGCAACGACCTGAACACCTTCATCGGCGAGACGTACTACTCGAACTGGGTCACGGGCCGTTCGATCACCGACTACGTGTTCTTCGACCAGGCCGAAGGAACGGTCGCGGGACCGTTCAAGGGGCCGCAGGGCTACTACATCACCCGCGTGCTGCGGCGCACGCCGCCGACGCGGAGCCTGAACCTCTCGGAACCCAAGCACCTGGAGCTCCTGAGGGACGACTGGCTGCGCGTGGGCTTCGTGCAGTACGCCAAGGAGGCGGTCGCAGGGGCCGACGTGAAGGGCTTCGCGAAGGACAGCTAGTCGGCGAAGCGCGTCCCACGATCCCTCTTGGCAATCGAACGTCCAGGTCGGCCGCGGGCCGGCCTGGACGTTCTGCTTTCGGGGCCGTCCATGCCATGATGGAACCGTGACCGCGACGGTCCGAACCACCTTCCGGCTGCTCCGGCCGCATGCCCGGAATCACCTGGGGGCCTTCCTCCTGATGGTGGTCCTGGGCGGGCTCTCGGCTCTGGGTCAGAAGTCGATCGTCCTCCTGGTCTACCCGGCGATCGATGTGCTGTTCCCGCAATCGACGGTGGCCGCGCGGGAACCGGCGAAGAACGCCCTCGTGCAGATGGGTCGCGACCTCGCCCACCAGGCCCAGATCTGGTTCACGGGTGACCTGTCGACCATCGCGAGCAAGATGGCCGCGCTGGGCCGGCTCGCGCTCGTGCTGGCGTCGATCGCTCTGGCCGCCTCCGTGGCGCAGTACGCGTTCCTGGTGATCGCACGCCGGATCGCGCTGCGCATGGTCGTGGAGCTGAGACTGCGCATCGCGCGCCATCTGATGGGCCTGTCGATGGCCTACCACGGCCGCCGCCACTTCGGTGATCTGCTCTCGCGGCTCTCGAGCGACGTCACGACGACGCTGACCGTGATGAACCAGTCGCTCAAGGACCTGGTCCAGGAGCCGCTGCTCGGACTGTGGTCGCTCCTGTTCGCCGCCTTCATCGCCCCGATGCCCACGCTGTTCGTGGTCGCGGGCCTGGGCGTGATCGCCATCCCGGTGGCGAAGCAGTCCCGCAAGGTGCGCAAGGGAAGCACGAAATCGCTGACGACCCTCGGCTCCTCCGTCCAGGCGCTGTCCCAGATGTTCCAGGGCATCCGCGCCGTGAAGGCCTTCCGAGCCGAGGAGCGCGAGATGGAGGGGTACCGCGAGATCAACGAGAGCTACGTGCAGACGACCATGAAAATGGTGCGCGCGCAGGCCCTCTCCCAGTCGCTCACGCTGTTCCTGTCGCACCTCGGGATGGCGCTCCTGGTCGTGCTCGTGGGATGGGTGACGCTGCAAGGCGGCGTGTTCAAGAGCGAGAAGGACCTGGCGACCTTCTTCCTCCTCGTGGCCGGGATGTACGCAAGCCTCAAGGACATGACCAAGGCCGTGACGATCGTGCAGGAGTCGGTCGGCGCCTCGGAGCGGATCCAGGCGCTGCTCGACGAGAAGCCCGATCTCGTCGAGAGGGCGGGTGCACGCGCCGTCTCGGGCCTGGGCTCCGGGTTGAGGTTCGAGCGCGTGGCCTTCGCCTACCCGGGCGGCGACGGGCCGGCGCTCGAGGACCTCGACCTCGCGATCCGTCCGGGCGAGACGCTCGCGCTGGTGGGGCCCTCGGGAGCGGGGAAGAGCACGCTCGTCGATCTGGTCGCACGCTTCATCGATCCCACGCGAGGTCGTGTGGCGGTCGACGGGGTCGACCTGCGCGATTTGACGCTGGATTCGTGGACCGCGAAGTACGCGATGGTCGGGCAGACCCCGTTCCTGTTCCACACCTCGATCGAGGAGAACATCCGCTACGGGAGGCCCGAGGCCACGCGGGGGGAAATCGAGGAGGCGGCGCGCGCGGCGGGGATCCACGACTTCATCGCCGCGCTGCCGGAGGGCTACGACACGAACGTCGCCGACGCGGGCTCGCGGCTCTCGGGCGGCCAGCGCCAGCGGATCACGATCGCGCGCGCGTTCCTGAAGGGCGCGCCGCTGCTGCTGCTCGACGAGGCGACCAGCGCGCTCGACACGGAGTCGGAGAAGGTCGTGCAGGAGGCGCTGGAGCGGCTGATGTCGCACCGCACGGTGATCGTGATCGCGCACCGGCTGTCGACGATCCGCAGGGCCGACCGGATCGCGGTGCTCGACAAGGGACGCCTGGTCGAGATCGGGACACACGAGGAGCTGCTCGCTCGCGGCGGGTTGTACGCGCGACTGCACGCGATGCAGTTCGCGGAGGAGCCGGCGGTTCGCGTCTAGGCCGGCGGGCGGGAGCCGCTCAGGCGAGGCCGTGCAGCGTGTAGCGTGCGCGCTTGGAGAACATGTTCGGACCGCCGGCCGCGCTCCATCCCATCGACCGGAGCGGAATCTGGCTCCCTTCACTGTGCCTCGCGCCGCGCCAAGTTCCTTTCGGACAACCGCCTACCAGTGGTCGAAGATCCCCGTCGCGGCTCGCGCACCGGATTGGTCGTAAGTCCCTGCGCTGATTGGGTCTGCACGAGGACCAGGAACAGCGAAGTGGGCCAGTTTCACCGGACCGCCCTGAAGCCCGCGAGCTTCAAGGAAGTACGACGCGCAGGACCCCGTGCTCTGGGACATCGACATCCGCGCGCGGCGCTCCGCCGCCCGGTTGGATCCGCTCGACGGAACCGGCTCCAGCCGGGATGCCAACGACTCGGAACCTGCCTTCGCCGTCGGCGACGAAGCGCGTCGTGCACACCCTGCCGCGAGCGTCCGCCCACGCGTGCGAGAGGACCGCACCGGGGATCGACTCACCTTCGAGGACGCCCGTCGAGAACGGGAGCTCCCACGGGTTGACACCCCGGTGCAGATCGAGCCGGTCCTCGACGCGCTGGTCGCATCCGGCCTCCCCCGTGCTGGTGAGGACGAGTAGGTGGGGTCCGAGGACGCCGGCGTCGATCCTGAGTTCTCCCGAGGCTCCGACCTGCACGCTGCTCTCCCACGAATTCTCGTCGCCGGGGCGCTGCAGTCTCGCCACCCATCTCGAGCCCGCGCACGGGCCCGGGGGAAGTCGTCCTTCGACCGAGCACTCGGCATCGCGCAGGTCGAGGTCGAAGGCCGTCGTCCTTCCCTCCTGGATCCGGAATCCGGCCAGGCTCGGATCGAATCCGGACACCTGCTGGTAGGTCCACTCCCCGTCGGACTGGAAGTCGCGTTCGCAGCGCCGGATCGTCCAGTTTCCGCTGGCGAGATGCTCGAACCGATAGGAGCCGTCGCGGCCTACGCGCATGACCCGGCACAGCCCGTCGCCGCGCGAGATGCCGACGAGCGTCCCCTCGACCGACCGTCCCGGCGCAGCGATCACGCGTCCCTCCAGCAGACCGCCGCGCCCGATCGTGATTTCGAATGCGGGCAGCGTGGCGTCGGGAACGTGCTCGAAGGGGGCCGTCTCGGCCTCCGCGAAGCCCTCGGTGCACACCCACAGGGCGTAGGTGCCCCGCTCGCGCTGTGTGATCGAGAAGCTCCCGTCCTCAGCCGTCTTGGCGTGCATCGCCTCGCAGTCGAGATCGAAGTGACAGGGGAAGCCGTTGCAGGCGTAGAGACCGTCGCGAAGCGTCGGCCGAACCATCCGCACCTCCGCGCCGGCGACGGGCCGTCCATCGCACAGGACTCGGCCGCGCAGCAGGGAGAGCGGAGGGAGGACCACGGTCAGGTCGTCCGGGTGTCGATCGGCATCGAAGGGCCCCAGCTCTCGCATGAACCGGCCTTCCGCCGAGACGTCGATGAAGAACGGGAGCGCTCTTGCCAGCACGCGAGTTCGTCCCTTGGGTCGCGGGCCGCCCATCGAGGAAAAGAAGCTGCCGGTCTTCTCGTAGCGAGTCGCCACCGTGAAGGCCGGGATCGGCGCGCCTTTCTCGTCCAGGACCAGGAGGTCGATCCAGCTCGGCTCGGGGAGCTGCAGCACGAGATCGCGGGTCCCCGTCGGGATGCCGCGCGCGACGACCTCACCCAGTGCCTCGCCGAGGTCCCGCACGTAGAGATCACAGATCGCTGGAGACTGCATCGCGATGATGAACCGGCCGTCCGCCTCGGTGGTCGTGCCCACCCATCCCTCCGGGTCGGGCACTCTCCCCGATGAGACTGCGTACTCGACCTCCCGATTCTTGGCCGCGGATCCATCCGGGCGAACCACGGTGCCCCGGATCACATTGGGGTTGACCTCCAGGAGCAGGTCCGGCGCATCCGCCGTCTGGCCCGCTCCCACTTCGAACGGAGTCGTGCACCCTCCGATCAGGCCGGGCCACTCGCTGCCCGTGGCGATGCGGTAGGTGCCGATCGGCACGCCGGCGACCGCGTAGGTGCCGTCGCCTGCGAGTCGGGCCCACGCGACGCGCTTCCCGGCGACCGGCTCTCGTTCCCCGGGCACCAGGTCGGGATGGACCACGTCGACCCAGGGCCTCTCGGGGAGGTCCGCGCCCGCGGGCATCACCACACGACCCCGGATCGCGCCGCCGAGCCCGAGGGCGATGTCGCCGAGGAAGGTGGTCTCGCCCGCCTTCATCTTCGCGTGCTCCCAGCGCGCCTCGCGTCCGGGGGCACCGATCTCGAGCTGCAACGTCCATTCGTCCTCCGGTTGCGCGGCGGATCGGCTGCGGTGGGAGGACCGATCCGACCGGCGGACCTCGAGCCTCATCCGGCCCGACGCGTCGCTCGTCGCGCGCGGCGCGGCGGAGCGCTCGATCTCCCCGAGCTCGGAGCGATCGGCGACGGCGATCTCCGCTCCTGCGATGGGGGCTCCGTCCGGATCGACCGCGCGGGCCTCGAGGATGGCAGCGGCTTCCTCGGACGTCCCGCTGGCGAGCGCGGGTGCTTCGGCCACCGTGCTCGATGCGGCGGAAACCCGCGTCGCCGCGGCGGGCGGGGGGACGACCTGCCCTTCATCCGACGTGGACAGGCCGGCGATCGGCGCCGTGGAAACGAGTGGAGCGCGGTCCTCGTGCTGGCGCCAGCCGACTTCCAGGGTCCACAGGAGGGCCGCACCCGCGACTCCGACGGCGGCCAGGATCTTCCACGCGCTGGCTGCCGTGATCGCACTCGTGAGGCCGGCCGGCACGCCGTGCGGCACAGCGAGGGGCGCGAGCAGCGCGCACCAAGCCTCTCGTTCGCCGTACGCGCGGTCCAGCCGGGCCCGCAGGGCGTCCAGCGCGCGCTTCAGGCGGTTGCGCACGGTGCTCTCCGGAACTCCCTCGCTGCGCGCGATCTCCGCCGAGGACAGACCGTGGAAGTAGCGCCGCACCACGGTCCGGCGCAGCGGCTCGTCGAGCTGCGCGAGGGCCTCGGCCAGGGCCCGGTGCATCTCCAGCTCGTGGGCGAGCTCGTCGCTCCCCGGCGACGCCTCGGGCCGCGCCGCTTCGAGCTCGCGACGGCTCCGCCGCGCCTCCTTGCGCCAGCGGTTGTGAGCGAGGTTCCTCATCACCCGCGCCAGCCACGGCCGCGGAGAGCCGAAGGCGGCGGGCGGATGGCTCAGGGCGGCGATCCAGGTGTCCTGGACCAGGTCGTCGGCCTCCCCTTGGCCGCCGAGCAGGGCGACGGCGAGCCCCCGCGCCCAGCCCGAGTGGGCGAGCAGGTCCTCCAGCGTGATGCGCGGGTCGTCCTTCATCGCGTCCGGCACTCACACACCGCTCGTGGCCGGAGCGTCGCCGGAATCCCGGTCCTCGCTCAGGCGAGGTCGTGAAACGCGGCGAGCGCCGTGTCGATTTCGACAGGGTTCGTGAGCAGGCTGCCCGAGAACCGCGCGTAGCGCGTGGCGTAGGGCGCGACGATCGCGCCGGCTCCCACCGCGAGTCCGCTCCGGAAAAGGAGATCCCTTCTCTGCACGACGGCACCTGCGGCGGCAATCTACCCGGACCCGTCCCGTTCCGCGACGAGGACGATCTTCTTCCCGAAGAGCAGCGCCGGGGAGAGCGCGAGGCGCGCGAGATCGCGCTCGACCTCGGGCGTCGTCACCTTGCCCGCCTGACGCTCCTTGCGCTTGCGCCCCGAGGCGATCGCGTAGCGCGTCGCGGCCCAGATGGCGGGCACGAGCGGGGCGAGCAGCATCGAGCCCGCGCTGGGATTCGACCACTCGAGCGACACGGCCCGCATGCCGACGATGCGCAGGATGTAGCGCAGCCGGAACGCGTCGATGAGATAGGCGTGGCCGTGATAGAGGCGGTCGCCATCGCGCACGCGCAGGGTGCTGACCTCGTTGATGAATCCTTGCCGCATCAATCGCTGCCCCGTCCAGAACGCGCTGATCCGCGAGGACAGGTGCAAGACGTTGGGCGTGGTCAGCACGAGCCGTCCTCCCGGCTTCAGCACGCGCGCGCACTCGCGCAGGAACCCGGTCTGGTCCTCGAAGTGCTCGATCCCCTCCATGCAGACGAGCGCGTCGAAGCTGCCCGTGCGGAAGGGGAGCGGCGCGCAGGCGTCGGCGAGCACGCCACGCATGCCCGCGCGGGGGAACAGGTCGAGCTCGCAGACCCTCCACCCCATCCCGCGGGCCGCCTCGCTGACCCTCCCGTCGCCCGAGGGGATGTCGAGAAGGAGGCCCGGTGATCCTCGTCGCAAGAGGTCCAGCACCCGATCGTGGCTTCGTCGGCCGGCCATGGGGCTGGGGTGTACCCGGCCCGCACGGGGGACGCGAGGGCGGCTGCCGAGCCTGGGCCTTGACAGTTCAAACGATCGATTGATACAAGCGCTTCAATCGAACGTTTGAGCATGGCCGCCCCCCCCGTACCCGACACCGCCACCCGCCAGCGCCTCCTCGAGGTCGCCGGCGAGGTCTTCGCCGAGCAAGGCTTCCGCTCGGCCACGATCCGCGACATCTGCGCCCGGGCCGGCGCCAACGTCGCCGCCGTCAACTACCACTTCGGGGACAAGGAGCGCCTCTACCTCGCCGTGCTCGAGCACGCGCACAGCACGGCGCTCGGCCGCTATCCGCCCGACCTCGGCACGACGGGGGACTCGAGCGCGGAAGAGCGCCTGCGCGCGTTCGTGCGCTCGTTCCTCCTGCGCATGCTCGACGAGGGCGTGCCGGCCTGGCTCGGGAAGCTGATGGCTCGCGAGATGATCGAACCGACCGCGGCGCTCGACGGGCTCGTCGAGCGGGTCATGCGACCGCTCTTCGTGCAGCTCGTCGGCATCGTCGAGGAGCTCTCGGGCGCAGGGACGGACCCGGAGCGCGTGCGCTTGTGCGCGAAGAGCGTCGTGGGCCAGGTGCTGTTCTACAGGCACGCGCAAGAGTGCCTGCGCCGGTTGGAGCCCGCCGAGCCGCGCGATTCGGAGCGGATCGAGCGGCTGGCGGACCACGTGACGATCTTCTCGCTCGCGGCGATCCGCGGGATGTCGAAGGACGGATCGAAGGCTCCGCGCTCCAAGGCAGGCAGGCAGCGATGAACTTCGTCGCCCTGAAGATGCTCGTCGGCGATCGCGCCAAGTACATCGGCATCATCGTCGGCCTCACGTTCGCCTCGCTGCTCATCACCCAGCAGCTGGCGATCTTCGTCGGCCTCATGACGCGAACGTTCGGCGCGATCACCGACCTCGGGGCGGCCCAGGTGTGGGTCATGGACCCCAAGGTGCAGTTCATCGACGACATCAAGCCGCTCCAGGACACCCAGCTCTACCGCGTCCGCGGCGTCCAGGGAGTCGAGTGGGCGGTCCCGCTCTACAAGGGGCTCCTCAAGGCGCGGCTCTCGAACGGGAACTTCCAGACCATCAACGTGCTCGGTCTCGACGACGCCACGCTCATCGGCGGGCCGCCGGCGATGGTCGCCGGCCGCCTCGAGGACCTGCGGCGCAGCGAGGGCGTCATCGTCGACGAGGTCGGCGCCACGGGCAAGCTCGCGAAGCCCGCTCCCGTTCCGGGCGGGCAGCCCGAGCCGCTCCAGATCGGCGACACCCTCGAGATCAACGACCACCGCGCGACGGTGGTCGGGATCTGCCGCGTCCAGCGCACGTTCCAGTCGCAGCCGGTGGTCTACACCACCTACTCCCGGGCCATGACCTTCGCGCCGCGCGAGCGCAAGCTGCTGTCGTTCGTGCTCGTCGGCGTCAAGGCCGGCGAGAACGCGAACGACGTGTGCCGGCGCATCCACACGTCGACGGGCCTGGTCGCCTGCACCCGGGAGGAATTCGTCTGGGTGACCGTGAAGTACTTCATGAAGTACACCGGCATCCCGATCAACTTCGGGATCTCCGTGCTGCTCGGCTTCCTGGTCGGCACCGCGATCGCCGGTCAGACCTTCTACAACTTCACGATCGAGAACCTGAAGCAGTTCGGGACGCTCAAGGCGATGGGCGCCGGCAACGCCACGCTCCTGCGCATGATCGTGCTCCAGGCGCTTCTCGTGGGCTCGATCGGCTACGGGATCGGCGTGGGCCTCGCCTCGCTCTTCGGCATGGTCACGAAGGGGACCGAGCTCGCCTTCCGCCTGCCGTGGCAGCTCCTCGTGATCACCGCGAGCGCGGTGACGCTCATCTGCGTCGTGTCCGCCCTGGTCAGCATCCGCAAGGTGATGCACCTCGAGCCCGCGATCGTCTTCAAGAGCTAGAGCCATGATCGTGGAGACGAAGACCGCGGTCCTGTGCCGCGACGTGAAGAAGACCTACGGCGCGGGTACCGACCGCGTGCCCGCCCTGCGCGGCATCGACCTCGAGGTGCGCGCGGGCGAGCTCCTCATGGTGGTCGGGCCCTCCGGCTGCGGGAAGACCACCCTCATCTCGGTGATGGCCGGCATCCTCGGCCAGGACGAGGGCGACTGCCGCGTCTTCGACCGCGACCTCAAGGCGATGCCCGGGCGCGAGAGGACCCGCTTCCGCGGGCGCACGATCGGCTTCGTCTTCCAGGCCTACAACCTGCTCCCGGCGCTGACCGCGGCCGAGAACGTGGCCGTGCCTCTCCTGATCCTGGGAGTGCCGCGCGCCCAGGCGATCGAGCGCGCTCGTCAGGTCCTGGCCAAGGTGGGCCTTTCCGACCGCACGCGCTCGCTGCCCGCACAGCTCTCCAGCGGCCAGCAGCAGCGCGTGGCGATCGCGCGCGCTCTCGTGCACGAGCCGCGCCTGATCGTTTGCGACGAGCCCACGAGCTCGCTCGACCAGGAGACCGGCCACAAGGTCATGGAGCTCCTGCGCGAGGTCGCGCTCGCCCCCGATCGCGCCCTCGTGATCGTCACGCACGACGCGCGCGTGTTCGAATTCGCCGACCGCATCGCCCGGATGAACGACGGCCGCGTGGTCGAGATCGTCGACTCGCCTTCGAAGCTCTGAGACCCGAGGAAACCACCATGATCCGCAAGTACCTGCTGCCCGTGCTCTCCCTGCTGGGGCTCCTGCTCGGCGTGTACACGGTGACGGCGGGCGCCAAGCCCGTCCCCGTCGCCAAGGCCGCAGCCGAACCCGCGCCCGCGCCCTTCGAGAACACGATCGCCGGCGCCGGCATCGTCGAGGCGCGCAGCCAGAACATCGCGATCGGAACGCCCGTGTCCGGCATCGTCACCGAGGTCCTCGTCCAGGTCGGCAGCCGCGTGAAGACCGGCGATCCGCTCTTCCGGATCGACGACCGCGACCGCCGCGCCGAGCTGCTCGTGCGCCAGGCCGCGCTCGAGAGCGCGCAGGCCGATCTCGCGCGTCTCGTGAGCCTGCCGCGCCCCGAGGAGGTTCCCGCGGCGGAGGCGCGCCTGGCCGCGGCCGGGGCCGATCTCGCCGACATGAAGAACCAGCTCCAGCTCGCCGACAGCCTGCCCGACAAGCGCGCGATGGCTCAGCAGGAATGGGACCGCCGCCGCTTCGCCGCGCGACAGGCCGAGGCGAGGGTGGCCGAGGCGCGGGCGCAGCTCGACCTCCTCGAGGCCGGCGCCTGGAAGCCGGAGGTCGATGTCGCGCGCGCCAGCGTCGCCGCCGCCGAGGCCAGGGTGAAGGCCCAGGAGACCGAGCTCGAGCGCCTGGTCGTGCGTGCGTCGGTCGACGGCACCGTGCTGCAGGTCAACATCCGCGCGGGCGAGTACGCAACCGGGGGTGCGCCTCTGACCGCCGGAGGGACTCTCGCGCTACCTATCTTGATGCTCGGCGACATCGACCACCTGCACGTGCGCGTCGACATCGACGAGAACGATGCCTGGCGTTTCTGCCCCGGCGCGAAGGCGCAGGCCTTCGTCCGCGGCAACCGCAACCTGAAGACTGAGGTCGAGTTCGTCCGCGTCGAGCCCTACGTGATCCCCAAACGCTCGCTGACCGGCGAGAGCACCGAGCGCGTCGACACGCGCGTCCTGCAGGTGCTGTACGATTTCGATCCCAAGGTGTTGCCCGTGTACGTCGGCCAGCAGATGGACGTGTTCATCGAGGCGGCACCCGGGACGGAGGTGGCGGCGCGATGAAGACCCAGGTCCTTCTGGCAGCTTTTCTCGGGATGATCGGCGCCTGCCACGCCACGCCCGCGCGCACCGCGCCCGGGATCTCCTTCCCGGCGGGCTGGAGCGCGGCCTCCGGCGCGGGGACGGCTTCCGAGCCCCCGGTCCGATGGTGGCAGGGCTTCGCGGACGCGGAGCTCGACTCGCTCGTAGAACGCGCTGTCGCCGCGAACCTCGACCTCGCGCTCGCTCGCGCCCGCATCCTCGAGGCGCGAGCCCTGCGCGACGTCGCCGCGGGCGCGCGGCTCCCCGAGCTGGACGCGAGAGCCGCGTACACCCGCAGCCAGCTGAGCGGCAATACGCGACAGGGCTCGATCACCGGCGCGCAGCCGCGCAACCTCTTCGACGTCGGCTTCGACGCGAGATGGGAGATCGACCTCTTCGGCACGAACCGGAACGCTGTCATGGCCGCGGAGGCCGGCCTCGCCGCCGCGGAGGAGGGGCGACGCGACGCGCTGGTGAGCCTGCTCGGCGAGATCGCGCGCGAGTACGTCGAGCTGCGCGGCAGCCAACAGGAGATCGCGCTGACGCGCGCGAACGCCGAAGCGCAGCGGCAGACGCTCGCGCTGACGCGCGCGCGCTTCCAGGCCGGCCTCGCGACCGACCTCGACGTCGCCCGCGCGCAGGCGCTCGTGTCCGGCACGGAGGCGCAGGTCCCCAGCTTCCAGGTGCAGGTCTCGAGCGGCGTGCACCGCCTCTCCGTGCTGCTCGGCGAGGCCCCCGGCCGCCTGGAATCGGAGCTCGGCGAGGAGAAGCCCCTGCCCCGGGCCGGCCCGGCCCTCGAGGGGCTCGCCGCGGGCGTTCCCTCCGACCTCCTGCGTCGCCGGCCGGACATCCGGCGTGCCGAGCGCGAGCTGGCGGGGGCCGCTGCGCTCACCGCGCAGGCGACCGCCGACCTCTACCCGAAGCTCTCGCTCGGAGCGTCGGCCGGCCTGCAGAGCGCACACAGCGGGGATCTCCTCGAAAGCGGCAGCAAGACCTGGTCGATCGGCCCGTCCCTCCTGGCGACGATCTTCGACGGCGACCGGCTGCGCGCGATGGTCCGCGTGCAAAACGCGCGGCAGGAGCAGGCGCTCGTCCGCTATCGCCAGACCGTGCTCTCCGCGATGGAGGAGGTCGAGAATGCCCTCTCCGCCGTCGCGCGCGAACGGGAGAGACGGAAGTCGCTGGAGGAGGCCCTGGCCGCGAGCCGGCGGGCGCTCGAGCTCGCGAACGATCTCCATCTCCGCGGGCTGGTGGACTTCTTCGAGGTCCTCGACGCCCAGCGCTCGCAGCTCCTCGCCGAGACCGAGCTCGCGCGCAGCGAGACGGCGCTGTCGTCGCAGACCGTCTCGCTCTACAAGGCGCTCGGCGGGGGGTGGGAGGATCGGCCGGAGGCTCCGCCGGCCGAGGCTCCTGCGCCCCGGTCGGGGACCTGAGGCTCGCCACTCCCGGAAAGAAAATTTCGGGATCCGGAGACAGCTCCTCGACTCGCCGCTCGGCGCTGCTACCCTGCGCCAGGACCACCTCGTCTCGGGGTCAGGCAGGAAAGGAGACCCTCCCTATGCTCATGGATGCTTCGATGTACCTCTCCGCTGCGGTCGCGGGAGGTGTGGGGACCTGGCTGGGCTGGCGGTTCCGCGGCATGCGGCACCACACCGAGCGCCGCGTGATAGAGGAGATCTACATGCGCAAGACCCGCCTGGCGGAGAGCGAGCGCGAGATCGCCGTCCGGACGCTCGACCAGGCGAAGCTCGAGGCCAGCACGAACCTGGAGCGCTTCGAAGCCGCGTCGGCCACCGTCACCCGGCTCGAAGGGGATCTGGCGACCACGAAGAAGGCGCTCGCCGCGACACGCGAAAGCCTGGCGCAGACCGAGACCCGCCTCGCGTCCGTCCTCGGGGAGCAGGACGCGAAGCACGCCGAAGCGCAGGCCGCCATCGAGGAGGGAGCGCGCTCGGTCGAAGCGCGCAAGCGCATGGAGACCGAGCTCGAGGAGACGCGCAACCTCCTGACCGCCGAGCTCGAGGAGGCCCGCGAAGGCCTCGCGGGCCGCACGCGCGAGATCGGCGACCTCACCCAGGCCCTGGCCGAGCGCGGCACGGAGATCTCGGCCTTGCAGGTCGAGCAGGAGCGCCGCGATGCGTCGCTGCGCAGGGCGGCCTCGGAGAACAGCGCCGCCAGCGACGAGCTGGAGCGGCGTGCGGCGACGATCCTCGAGCTCGAGGCGCGCATCGCCGAGCTCGAGCCTCTCACCGCGGAGGTCGAGAGGACCCACCGTGCTGCGTCCGTCCTCGAGGAGCGGCTGGAGAAGAAGATCGCGAAGCTGGAGGCCGCCGAGGCGCGCATCTCCGAGCTGGAGCCCCTCACGGGTGAGCTGGAGAAGGCTCAGCGGTTCGTCGGCGTGCTCGAGGAGCGGCTGGAGAAGAAGACCTTGAAGCTCGAAGCGGCCGAAGCGCGCACCGCCGAGCTGGAGCGCCTGCCCGGTGAGCTGGAAAAGGCGCACCGCTCGGCGGCTGCCATCCAGGAGAAGCTGGAGAAGAAGACCGCCAAGCTCGAGGCCGCCGAAACGCGCATCGCGGAGATGGAGCGTCTCTCCGGGGACCTCGAGAAGGCCCAGCGCACGGCCGGCGTCCTCGAAGAGCGTCTCGGCAAGCGAGGCGAGAAGCTCGGGACGGCCGAGACGCGCATCGCCGCCCTCCGTCAGGATCTCGAGACCGCGAAGGCCGAGCTCGAGAATCGTCACGCGCAGGTCGCCGCCCTGGCGAACAGCCACAAGGCGACCCAGCTGAAGCTCGACCAGGCCCGCCACAGCATCGAGGACCTCCAGGGCGCGCTCTCCGAGCGCGGAGAGAAACTCAAGGAATTCCAGGCCCTTTCACGCGAGCGGACCACGGAGGTCAAGGCGCTCGAAGCGGAGCTCAAGCGCGCCAACGGCAACCCGAGGACCGAGAAGGGCGCGCGGTCCGGAGCGCGCTCCCGCTAGGACGGCCGTCCGCCCGAGAGCAGGCACACGGCCTGGACCGCGACGCCCGCAAAGGGTCGCAGGACTCCCAGGCCTTCGAGCGACTTGCCCTTGACGTTCACGGCGGAGGGCGCGATCCCGAGGATCTCGCCGATCCGCGAACGCATCGCCGCACGGTGCGGGGCGATGCGCGGGCCTTCGGTCGCGATCACGACGTCGACGTTGGCGACGCCGAAGCCCGACGCGCGCACCTTGGCGACGACCTCCCGGAGCAGGAGCGCGCTGTCCGCTCCCTTCCAGCGCGGGTCCGTGTCGGGGAACAGCGTCCCCAGGTCCTCGAGCCCGGCCGCGCCGAGCAGCGCGTCACCGATCGCATGGAGCACCGCATCGCCGTCGGAGTGACCCGTCGGGCCGGCGGGATGGGGGATGCGCACGCCGCCCAGGATGCAGGGCCGGCCCTCGACGAGGAGGTGCGAGTCGAAGCCGATGCCCACGCGGCCGCTCATCGACGCTCCTTCCCCACGGCCCGTTCGCGGAGGATCGCCGCGGCGAGCGTCAGGTCCTCCGGGCGCGTCAGCTTGAGGTTCGAGGGATCGCCCGGGACGATCGGAACCGGCCCGAGGTAGGTTTCGTGCAGCGCCGAGTCGTCGGTCGGCCGGTAGCCGTCCGCGCGCGCACGCTCGAGCAGCTCGCGGAAGAGCGCCGCGCGGAACACCTGCGGCGTCTGGGCGCTCCACAGGACGCTGCGGTCGAGCGTGCTCACCACCCGCTCCCCGTCCGGCGAGGTCTTGATCGTGTCCGTCGTCGGCACGGCGACGAGCGCGGCGCCCCGCACGGCCGCGACCGCGATCGCCCTCTCGATGAGCTCCGGGAGCACGAGCGGCCGGGCGACGTCGTGGATGGCGACGAGCGCGAGCTCAGGATCGGCGGCGAGCACGCCGGCGCGGACCGAGTCCGAACGCAGCTCGCCACCCGGCACGATCTTCCTCACCTTCCGCATCGCGGCGCAAGTCCCCGCGAGCTTCCGGATGCGATCGAGATCGTCCTCGCAGCCGACGATCACGATCTCGGCGACGCTCGGGGCGAGGTCGAATGCCGAGCAGGCGTGCTCGAGCACCGTCCGGCCCTCGAGCGCGAGGAAGGGCTTGCGATCGGCGCCGGCGCCCATGCGCACCGATCGCCCGGCGGCGACGAGCACGGCCGAGGTGGCTTTGGAGTCCGGGCTGCCCATGGGCGCGCGACCTTCCGCGGCGCGCGGGCAAAGCGTAGGGTCCCCGTCCGTGGGGAAGAAAGCCTTTCTGACCGTGTCGCGGGGCGGGCGCTCGCCGCGTTCGGGGCTTCCAGCGCGGGTGCTGCTGGCGGCCGGTCTCCCGGTCCCGGCCAGTGCACGGAGGGAGAGTCGGAAGCCCTCCCCGGCTCCCATCCGGGCCGTGCACACCGTCGGACCTCCCTGGCCGGTCGTCCTCGGCATCGACCCGGGCACCCTCGTCGTCGGCTACGGTGCCGTCGAGGCGACCGCGCGCGGCCCGCGGCTGCTCGCGGCCGGCGTGCTGCGCCCGCGCAGGCGTGCCGGCGTGCCGGAGCGACTGGGCGAGATCCAGGAGCAGCTCACCCGCCTGCTCGAAAGGGTCCGTCCGACCGTCGTCGTCGTCGAGCGCGCCTTCGCCTCGCTCAACATCCAGTCGGCCCTGCGGATCGGCGAGGGGCGCGGCGTCGCCCTCGCTTGCGCGGCCGCCTTCGGGGCGGAGGTCGTGGAGATGCCGCCGGCCGTGGCGAAGAAGGCGCTCGTGGGCCACGGCGCAGCCGACAAGAGCCAGGTCGCCAAGATGGCCGCCGCGGTCCTCGGCCTGCGCGAGCTGCCGCAGCCGTACGACGCGAGCGACGCGCTGGCGCTCGCCCTGGCGCATCTGCAGAACCGGGTAGGATGGGGCTGCAATGGAGGAAGGGTGGGGACGCGAGGAGCGCGCGGCGCTCCTGGAGGCGGTCGAGGCGGATCTCGCCCGGCTCCTGCCTGACCTCGAGATCGTCGACCGCGGGCTGGATCTCTCTCGCGGCCCCGTCCGCGGAGCCTTCAGCCGGCGCGCGGACCTCGTCGCCGTCGACGGGTCCGGCCGGCCGCTCCTGGTCCTGCTCGTCGACGGCCGCGGCGACGACACGGTGCTCACGGCGATCAACGCGCTCGCCTTCGCGCGCCAGAGCGGCGATGCGGTGGCGCGTCCGGCTCGCGAAGCGCTCCTGCGCGGCGCCGCGGCGCGCGTCGCCTTGGTCGCGGAGGCGTTCTCGTCCCGCTCGCTCGATGGACTGTCGCTCCTCCCCGAGCGCGAGCTGTTGCTCTTCGAGGCGCGGAAGATCGAGAGCGGTTCGGGATCGCGCGTGCGCCTCGTGCGCCAGCCCTTGCTCCCCGCGCGGGCAGGGAACGAGGCCGCGGATCGCGGGGGCTTCCTCGCGACCGTGCCCGAGGCTCTGCGCGGCACGGCCGAGCTGCTCCTGCGCCGGCTCGCTCGCGTCGACGCCGCGGTCGAGTGCTCCTTCGGCGAGGGCACGGCGAGTTTCCGCTGCGAGGGCCGGGAGCTGTGCTCGGTCGAGGTCCGCGAGGGAGGTCTCTTCGGCGCGATCCCCGCGCTCGAGCGCAGCCTCCCGATCCACGGCATGGATGACGCGGACGCCTTCCTGGACGAGGTCTTGCGGGAGCACATTCTGCTGCTCGGCGAAGGCTGGGGCGCCCCGCCGCTCGCGGCGTCTACGCGGGTCCGCGAGCCGCCCCTCTTGACCCCCGAGGAGATCGCGGCCTTCCGCGATTGATTCGCGGGCGCCGGATTCCGGGGTTTCCGGGCCGGCGTGGGATCGCAGCGCCGAAGGGACTCCTTGCAGGGCGGCGCGCGCCGCTCTCCTGGATCGATCGGGGAAGCTGGGGAGATGAACTGGGACCAGGCACGCAAGCTCCTGCATCTCGCCGCGGATGCCGGTGGGGACGGGACGGCCGTCAGCGAGGCCGTCTTCGACCCCGGTGCGGAGGCGGTCGACACTTCGCGCGCGGCGTCGCTGTGCGTCGCGAGCGGCAAGGGCGGCACGGGGAAGTCGGTGGTGACGGCGTCGATCGCGACGCTCTTCGCGCGGAAGGTCCGGACGTTGATCGTCGACGCCGACCTCGGGGTCGGCAACGCGCACATCTTGCAGAACGTGACGCCCGAGCTGTCGTTCGTCGACGTGGTCGACGGGCGGCTCTCGGTGCGCGAGATCCGGGTGGAGTGCCGGGAGAACCTCGACCTCCTCGGCGGGGGATCGGGCGTGTCGCGGATGGCCGGGTTGTCGTCGTGGGAGATGCACATGATCGCGTGCGGGATCGAGGCGGTGGAGAGCGAGTACCGGCGGTTGCTGGTCGACTCGGCCGCGGGGATCTCGAACCAGACGATCGCCTTCGCGGCGGCGAGCGACGTGGTGTTGATCGTGACGACCCCCGACGTGACGGCGCTGACGGACGCGTACGCGTTCTTGAAGGCGCTGTGGCAGCGGAGGGGGGACTGCGAGCCGCTGTTCGCCGTCAACCGCGCGACGAGCGAGGAGGAGGCCCAGCACGTCGCGGAGCGGATGATCGGGGTGTCGCGGAAATTCCTGGGACGCGAGCCGCGGTTCGCAGGCGCGCTGCCGGAAGATCGGGCGGTGGTGAGGAGCGTGAACGAGCGCGTGCCGACGGTGATCTCGGAGCCGGAGTCGCCGTTCGCGCGAGCGGTGGAGCGGCTTTCGGTGCGGCTCACGGAGGAGATCGATCGGCAGCGGCCGAGGGGCCTGGGTCGCTCGCTCCTGCGCACGGCGGGGTACACGCCGGCGGCGATCGGAGAGGCCCGTTCACGGGTTTCCCCGGGAAAGCCCTGAAACCTCCCCTCGATCCTGAGGTCCCCGGGGCGTGGACCCCGAACTAGAGAGCAACCCCGAGGACAACCCCGCCTGGCTCTACGTCCTGGCGGGCTGGCTGCTCGCCGCGACGCAGCTCGCGCCCGAGCACCAGAAGCTCCCCGAGCGCGAGATCCGCGCGCGCGCGCCCGCCCATGCTCTCGACCCGCCCGAAACCGATCCCGACCGCATGAGCCCGCGTGAGCTGCGCCGCCTCCCCGCCATCGGCGCGACGCGCGCCCTCGCGATCGCCCGTGCCCGCTGGGAGCGCGGCCTCACCGGCGGCCCGGAAGCCTGGGAAGACATCCCGGGCATCGGCCCGGAGACCGTGCGCGCGATCCGGAAGGCGCTGAGGAAGAGCGGAGAGAGCCCCCGAGAGGACCCAGGTCCTGTCGGAGTCGCAGGTCGACCACCCGGGTAGAGCCTTCTCGCCCTCCGCCGTAGACTTCTCCCGTGCCGACCCTTCCCGCGCCCTCCGCCGGCCTGCCCCCGCCGCGCTCGGGGCCGCCCCGGCCGCTCCTGCCCGCGGAGATCGACCGCTTCGTCCGCATGGGGCTCGACGAGGACCGCGGCGGCGGCGACCTGACCTCCGTCACCGCCGTGCCCGAGAGGGCCCGCGCGCGCGCGTCGCTCATCGCCAAGGGGGACGGCGTCCTGGCGGGCCTCCCGGTGTTCGCGCGCACGTTCGAGCTGTGCGACCGCAAGGCCAAGATCGAGCTGCTGGCCGAGGACGGATCGCGGTGCAGGAAGGGCGACCTCGTCGCGCGCGTCGAGGGCTCGGCGCGCGCGCTGCTCTCGGCCGAGCGCACCGCGCTGAACTTCGTCCAGCGCCTCTCCGGGATCGCGACCCTCACGGCGTGCTACGTCCGGCTCGCGCGCGAAGCGGCCGGCCCGGGTTCATCGGGCGCGGCCGGCGCTCCGCGCATCCTCGACACGCGCAAGACCACGCCCGGCCTGCGCCTGCTCGAGAAGTACGCCGTGCGCTGCGGAGGAGGGGAAAACCATCGCTTCGGCCTCTACGACGAGGTCATGGTCAAGGAGAACCACATCGAGCTCGCCGGCCGCAGCATCGAGGCTGTGCTCGCCGACCTGCGACGCGCGGTCGGACCGACCGTGCGGATCACGTGCGAGGCGCGCGACGAGAAGGAGGCGCAGGCCGCCATCGACGGCGGCGCGGACGTGGTCCTCCTCGACAACATGACCGCGCCGGGACTCGCGAGGCTCTGCCCTCTGCTCCGCGCGCGCGCCGCGGAGCGCGGGCGCTCGGTCGAGCTCGAAGCCTCGGGCGGCATCGACGAGCGATCGATCGGGGCGGTCGCGAGAAGCGGCGTCGACCGCCTCTCGATCGGCGCCCTGACGCACTCGGCGCCGGCCCTGGATCTGTCGCTGGAGCTCGAGCCGCTCTCGTGAGTCCGATCCGGGAGAGCCGCGAGAGGCCCCACGAGCTGCGCCTCGACCTTCCGGCCGCGCACAGCGCCGAACGCATGGCCCGCTCCGTCCTGCGGCGGTTCGCGCGGGGCGAGGGTGTGGCGGACGCCGAGATCCAGGCGCTCGAGTTCGTGGCCGGCGAGCTGCTCTCCAACGCGGTCGACCACGGCGGCGGCGAGTCCGCGATGGAGGAATCCGACCGGCCCGGCGACGTGCGCATGAGCCTCGTGCTCGCGATCACCCCCGCGGGCTGGGAGCTCGAGATCGGCGACCAGGGCGGCGGCGACCCGCGCGACGTCGAGGGGCTGCTCGCTCGGGATGCCGCTCCCGACCTCGAGGACGAGCGCGGCCGGGGCTTCTACCTGCTCGCGGGCATGGTCGACAGCCTGACGGTCGCGAGGAGCGCGGACGGTCGAGGGCTCGTGTTCCGGGCGGTGCGCAGGCATGGCCGGTGCTGAGGACGGGGCGACGGGAAACGCGCCGTGGCCCGTGCGCGCGCTGCGCGGCCTGGGGCAGGCCCTCCTGCGGATTCCCCGCGTGTGGGCTTTCGCGCCGGCGCTGCTGTGGGCTGCGCTGATCTGGTTCTTGAGCTCGCGGGCGCCGCCTTCGATCGGCGTCGAGGGCGACCTCGGCGGCGTCCTCGCCAACAGCGCGCACGCGTTCGAGTACGGCGTCCTCGCGGTCTGGCTCGCGCTCGCGGCGCCGCGCCAGGAAGGCTGGCCGGTCCTGGACCGGTGCGCGGTCGGCGCGATCCTGCTCGCGGTCCTGCTCTACGCTGCCGGCGACGAGTTCCACCAGTCGTTCACGCCCCACCGCGATCCCTCGGCCTTCGACGTGCTCACCGATCTCGTCGGGGCGAGCGCCACGCTCGCCTGCATCGCCACGATCGGGGGGCCGCGCGCCTCGCCGCGCGCATTCGGCTGGCGGTTCGCCCTCGGGCTGCTCGCATGCGCCGTCGCGGCGGCGCTCGCGAACTTCGTGCCCCCGCTCTTCCCGGACCAGGCCTGGTTGTGAGGAAGCCGAGGCCCGGCCTTCGTACAATCCCGGGACGGATGGACGCCGACACCTATACGAGCCCGCTCGGCGAGCGCTACGCCAGCCGTGCGATGAGCGAGAACTTCTCCGACCGCAGGAAGTTCACGACCTGGCGGACGCTGTGGATCGCGCTGGCGCAGGCGGAGATGGATCTGGGGCTGCCGATCACGAAGGAGCAGATCGCCGAGATGCGCGCTCACGCCGAGGACCTGAACCTCGAGGCCGCCGCGGAGCACGAGCGCAGGCTGCGCCACGACGTCATGGCGCACATCCACGCTTTCGGGGACCAGTGCCCGAAGGCTCGGCCGATCCTCCACCTCGGCGCGACCTCCTGCTTCGTGACCGACAATGCCGAGCTGATCGCGATGCGCGAGGGCTTGCGCCTCCTGCGCCGGCAGCTCGTGAGCACGATCGCGGCGCTGCGCGCTTTCGCGCTGGAATGGCGCAGCCTGCCGACCCTCGGCTTCACGCACTTCCAGCCCGCGCAGGCGACCACCGTGGGCAAGCGCGCGTGCCTGTGGATCCAGGACCTCGCGCACGACCTCGAGGACCTCGACCATGCCGAGGCCTCGATGCGCTTCCGCGGCGTCAAGGGCACCACCGGCACGCAGGCCTCGTTCCTGGCCCTTTTCGAAGGGGATCACGGCAAGGTGCGCGAGCTCGATCGCCGCGTGACGCGGGCGATGGGCTTCGAGAGGAGCTTCGGCGTCACCGGCCAGACCTACCCGCGCCAGCTCGACTTCCGCGTATTGCAGGTGCTCTCGTCGATCGCGCAGTCGGCGCACAAGTTCGCGACCGACGTGCGGCTGCTCGCGCACCGCCGCGAAGTCGAAGAGCCCTTCGAGGCGAGCCAGGTCGGGTCCTCCGCGATGCCCTGGAAGCGCA
Organism: Planctomycetota bacterium; assembly: GCA_041488095.1. Taxonomy (GTDB): domain Bacteria; phylum Planctomycetota; class UBA1135; order UBA1135; genus DASYPQ01. The sequence continues at coordinate 13,717 of JBGPOP010000026.1, read as the reverse complement.
ACCCCATGCGCTGCGAACGCGTGTGCGGCCTGGCGCGCTTCGTGATCGCCGCCCTCGACAACGCCGCGCACACGGCCGCCAACCAGTGGCTCGAGCGCACTCTCGACGACTCGGCCAACCGCCGGATCGCGATCGCCGAGATGTTCCTGGCCACCGACGCGGTCTTGAACCTGGTCCTCGATGTCGCCTCCGGCCTGGTCGTGAACCCGCGCGTGATCGGCGCGAACCTCCAGGCCGAGCTGCCCTTCCTGGCCACCGAGGAGCTGATGATGGCCGCGGTCAAGCAGGGCCTCGACCGGCAGGACGTCCACGAGGCGCTGCGCCGGGCCAGCCAGGCGGCCGTGCGGGCGATGAAAGAGGAGGGAGGGGAGAACCCCCTGCGGGAGCTTCTCGCGCGCGATCCGCTCCTCGGGTCGCTCGCGCCGCGCCTCGACGCGCTGCTTCGGGACGGCTCCCGGCACGTCGGCCGCGCCCCGGAGCAGGTCCTGGAGTACCTGGCCGAGGAGGTGGACCCCCTCCTCGAGCGCCACCGCGACCTCACCCGGTCGAAGAGCGAGGTCCGGGTCTAGGCCCGGGCTCGCCACGCCCGGTTCGGCCCGGCGTCCCTCCCCCGTCCGGAAACTCCCGTGCGCTCGTAGAGGCGCCGCGCCACCGATCCCTGGCCTCCACGGCCCCCTCCCGGGATCTTTGCGCCCTCGATTGCGAGTTTGTATTCTCCCCCTAGATCTGGACCGTCCTGAGCGCGAAGTCGGGGCCTGGTGGGAATGCAATTCCGCCTCGCGCCGCGACTTCGAGGCAGACCCCGGGGCTGCGTCCAGAACCTTGAAGACCATCGAAGACCGGATCTGGGACATCCCGGCCTGCCCGGGATTCTCGGGGTACTTTTCGGCTGAGGAAAAACCTAAGGGTCCGGCGATAGGCAGGCGGTGGCCGGAGAGCCCCCCCCGGATCGATCCACGAGGTTGAATTGCTCACGCAGCCGGGCATCCCGAACGAGTTCTCCCTGTCGACGACCTGCTACGGGGGCCGTCTCAAGTCGATTGAAGACCAGGCCTTCGCGACCGTGGCCATGGGCTTCCGGCGCATCGAGATCGGGATCTCGGAGGTCCCCGTGACGCTCAACGGCTTCGAGCAGTCGCGGCGCGAGACCGGGATCGAAGTGCGCTCGCTCGTGGCCGGGTGCCTCGATCCGGCCGGCGAGCATCCCTCCGGCACCAAGCTCGGCAGCCTCGACGAGGACGCGCGCGAGCGTGCGATCAACTGCGTGCGGCGCCACATCCGCGTCGCGCACCGTTACGAGTGCCCGGTCGTCGTCGTGCGCGGCTGCGAGATCGAGGATCGGGCGCTGCAGGATGAGGCCGACCGCCTGCAGGCGAAGATGCTGCGCGACGGACCGACCGACGAGACACGCGCCAGCGCCCGCGACCTCGCCGCGCGAGTGCGCAAGAAGGGGCAGCGACAGATCGAGCACCTGTGTCGCTCGCTGCACACGCTGCTCTCGGAATTCCCGGAGACGAGGATCGCGATCGAGACCGGGCAGGGCTTGAACGACCTGCTGAGCTTCGAGTCCGTGGGCTGGGTGCTCGACGACCTGGCGAGCAAGGGCATCGCCTACTGGCACGACACGGGCCGCAGCCAGCTGCGCGAGCGCGCGGGTCTGGGCACGCACGGCCAATGGCTCGATTCCTACGCGGGCAAGATGCTCGGGGTTCATCTCCAGGATGAGGCCGAAGGCCAGGCCGAGATGCCGCCCGGAACGGGCGAAGTCGACTTCAAGCTCGTCGCCGGCTACCTGCCGCGGGGAGCGGAGCGCGTGCTCGAGGTCAATCCGCGGCACGGCCGGGCCGAGATCCTGGCCGCGGTGCAGTTCCTGGTCGACCTGGGAATCTGAGCTCGCGCAGCGGCGGTCAGCGCGCGTTCGCCCGGACGTAGGCGAGCCAGGACTTCTCGAACGCGGGCTCGTCGAGCCGCAGGGTCTTCTTGAAGTCGCTGCTCGAGGACTGCCCGTGCCAGGCCGAGCGCAGGAAGGCGATGAACGGCGCGCGATGCCGGCCGTTCTCGCCGTGCAGGCAGAATTGGACCAGCGTGTAGGCCTGCGCGTACTTCAGGTCGGACTTGCTCGAGGCCAGGAAGTCGTCGGCCCCGAAGTGCAGGACGCGCGCGAGGTCATAGGGGGCCTTGGCGGCGGCGTAGGTGGCGAAGTGGGCCGGGAGCAGCGCTCCCGGAGTGAACTTCCTGCGGCCCGGCGGCCCGCCCATGCCGGCGCGCATGTACTCGGCGAGACCCTCGTGGAGCCAGCCCGGGACGTCGCCGAGGCCCGAGCGCGAGAGGCGCGTCGTCGCTTCGAGGAGCTGGTGCGTCGCCTCGTGGAAGATCGCGCCGGCATCGAGGCCGTGCGAGGCGTCGATCAGGATGGTGTTCAGTCGGGGATCGGTGTACGCGCGGCGGCCGGTCGCGATCTCGGGGAAGGAGCGCTCGTCGGCGTAGATGTGGGCGGCCAGGGGGTCGACGACCTCGAAGAGCTCGAGGTCGGCCCCGAAGAGACCGTAGAAGGCGCGGTAGAAGCACTCGAGGTCGAGAGCCGTCTCCACCGCGCGCCGGAGATCGAGGCTCGTCCGCACGAGGTAGTGCGAGGTCGAGAGCTCCTCGGCCACGTCCCCGTCCTTGCGGGAGACGAGGAGCTTCTCGAAGGGGGTCCAATGGTCCTTCGCATCGTGCATCTCCCAGACCGAGCCGCGCAGCCTGTGCTCGAGCAGCGCATGGGCGTCCGCGCTCTTGGGATCGAGGAGGACGGCGTACCAGGCGAAGGCTTGCGCGTCCTCGAGGAGGTCGGTCTGGCGGCAGGAGCGGGCCAGATCGAGGACGGCGGGGAGGGAGCTCGCGTCGAGCGCGAGCCAGCGGTCGAAGGCCTCGCGCTGGAGACGCGCGCGCGAGCGGACGTTCTTCACGTCCTTCATGTCGATGCTCTTGTCGCCGATGCCGGTGCGCAGGATGAGCTTCGCGGCGTCCTCGTACACCACGCGCCCCTCGAGCCGGGCGCCGCCGGTGAGGTCGACGCGGTCGGGGATGCGATCGCCTCCTGCAGAAGCGGCGGCGGCGGCAGCGAGCGCGAGCAGGGTCGTCGACGGCATCGCGGCGATTCTACGGCCGCAGGCCGGGAGCGGAGTAGCATCTGCTCCGGACCGTGAAATCATGGGGCAGCACGATCGCCGACGCCTTCTGATCGTCGCCGGGCACGACCCGAGCGGCGCGGGGATCGATGCCGACCTCTCGGCGCTGCGCGGGCTGGATGTCGAGCCGCTCCCGGTGGTGACGGCGCGAACCGATCAGGACGAGCGAAGCGTGCGATCGATCGGTGCACGGGATCCACGCGAGTGGCGAAGCGAAGCGCTGGAGAGCGCGCGTGATGGCGTCGACGCGGTCAAGTTCGGCCTGCTGCCGGGGGCGGAGCACGTGCGCGCCGCAAGGGAGCTGCTGCGCGAGCTGCGCAAGCTCGCGGGAGCGGACCTCCCGGCGGTCGTCGATCCGGTGATCCGGGCCTCGAGCGGAGGGCGATTCCTCGATGCGGACGCCGTCGAGGCGTTGCGCGGCGAGCTCGCCGCCGAGGCCGTGGTGTTGACGCCGAATCTGTCCGAGGCGGCGGAGCTCTCGTGCGAGCCTCTCGAGGCGCTGGAAGCTTCATTCTCCGCGCGGATCGAGGCAGCTCGCATCCTGCTGGCGCTCGGCGCAGCGGCCGTCGTCATCAAGGGAGGTCACGGCCGCGAGGACCCGGTGCGCGACCTCGTCGCTCGCGCGGACGGGGCTTGCGCGTGGCTCGAGCGGCCGCGGCTCCGGGGAGGCGGGATCCGCGGCTCGGGGTGTCGCTTCGCGACGCACCTGGCAGCGGGGCTGGCGCTGGGCAGGCCGATCGAGGAGGCAGCGGAGGAGGCGGGGAAGTTTGTGGCGACGGAGATCGCGCGAGCGCTGGGAGCGGCGGGCGGATCGCGTAGGTGAACCGGAAGCCGGTCCGGGGCCGTCGCTTGCCTTCCCTCGAGTGGCGGCTATCCTCTTGCGCCCGCTCGGGAAAACGCGGCTGTAGCTCAGTGGTAGAGCGCCACCTTGCCAAGGTGGATGTCGAGGGTTCAAGTCCCTTCAGCCGCTCCAACACAACTCGCGCTGGCACGCGAGCTTGCGCGCGCGGGGCCGAGGCGCACGAAAATGGCGCGCGGCGTTTGTGCCCACAATGCGCCGTCTTCTCGCGGCGAGATGTGGGCACTCCGCGCGCGCACGACTTCCGCGGCTCCTCGCATCGTCCTGCCGCGGGCGGAGTTGCGGCGACCACCGAGGGGCATGAGTGCCACCTCGGCTAGGTGGCGCTCTACCCCGCCGGCGCGCCGCTTGCCCGACGACGACGGTCGGCGCAGGATCCTGTGCGCCATGCGGCCGGTCCGATCGCTCCAGGAACTGCAGCTCGCGCGCGTGCACGATCGGAGTCCCAGAAGGCGACGCACGAACGAGAGCGAAAAGGGAACCAGATGAAGAACGATCGATACGACCAGCTCACTCATGCGGTGCGAGAGGACGCGGCCATCCGGCGCGTACGACGGCTCCAGCCGGCGGGCGGTCCGGGCGACAAGCTCTTCCCGCCGACCTATCCGGGAGCGCGCAACAACGATCCACCGCGCCACGTGTTCGAGCGGCGCCGGTTCGGTGGACAGAACGTGCTCTGCGTGCTGATCGACAGCGTGCAGAGCCAGGCGAACCGGATGGAAGAGGCCTTGAAGGCCGCGCGGGACGAGAGAGAGCTGTCGTTTCCCGTCATCGCGGTGGACTTCTCGAAGACCGACGTCAAGGACATCGGACGGATCACGACGCTCGACGCGCCGCACCGCGTCTTCGACGCGATCGTCCGCGACTCCGAGCTGGGGGGAAAGCGCTTCAAGGAGACCGAGGAGGGCAGGCGCCTCATCGAAGCCAAGGCACAGAACGCGCGCGCCGTGTTCGATCTGTCCCCGACAGCGCTGGTGTTCGGAGCTTGGAACTCCACGGGCGAGGGCGGGGGCCTCGGCGCGAAGTTCCCGCGCTGCGTGGTGTCCGAGATCATCGGAGTCGGTGTGGCTGTGGAGGCCGACCTGAAGACGGGGGAAGTGGACAAGCCTTCGGGCCAGCGCACAGGGAGTCGCGTTGACCCGCTCGGGATCCGGAGCGGCGTGCGCGTGTACAAGACCCCCGACGGCGACTGGTCCCTGGACGCTCCGAAGAAGGGCACGACTGCCCACGAGGTTCGCCCGTCGGAAGTCAACCATTCCAACATCGCTCCCAGCGTCACACCGCTTGGCGTCAGCATCGACTACGCGCTGCACACATTCGTCCTGTCGTTCGCAGCGCTGCGCCGCCTCCGCTTCACGAGCGGGAACGGCATGCCGTCCGACGGCGACGTCGCGGCGCAGACGGCGCTCGCGGCTCTTGGTCTGACGGCTGCGTTGTCCCAGGATCGTGCCGGCTACTTCCTGCGTTCCCGTTGTGACCTCGTTCCGGAGGGCGGCGCGCCCAGTGCCTTCGAGATCGTCCGCTCGAGCGGCGGCACCGAGGCGTTCGTCCTCGACTTCCGCCAGGCATGCGAGCTTCTGAAGTCGGCGGTCGAGCGGACGGCCTCGCTTGACCTCCGGTGGCGCGATGATGATCTCGTGCTCCAGCCTCAGAGCAAGCTCGTCGAACTCGTGAAGAAGAGCCGCGAGAAGGCGCTGCGGGGCGAGGAGGAAGCGGAGGGCGAGGTGTAGTCGTGCTGACGCTGGAGATCGAGCTGCTCACGGGCGTCTATCGGGCCTCGCTTCCCGACGGATCGGGCGCGGAGTGGCCGCCGCACCCGGAGCGCGTCTTCTCTGCGCTCGCACAGGCGTGGGGCGACGGCGGATGTGATTCGATGGAGCGCTCGGCCCTCGAATGGCTGGAGAGTCAGGAACTGCCCGTCATTGAAGCGAGCTCCGACGTCAGCGAGCGCGATGCTCCGACGGTCTTCGTGCCTCCCAATGACGCGAGCGGCACAGACGTCACGGTGCTGCCCGACCGCCGCCGCCGTCAGGCGCGCGCGTTCCGCGCCGCGGTCCCCGTCGAGTCGATTGTTCGCTTGCGTTGGCCGGCCGAACCACCCGAAGCCGCCAGGGCGGCGCTGCAGCGGCTCACGCACCGCGTGGCGAGCCTCGGCCATTCGGCCTCGCTCGTGCGCTTCGTATTCCAAACCGATGAGGTTTCGACGCCGGTAGGCGGCTGGCAGCCGGATCCCCGCGGTCGTGCCGTGCTGCGCGCGCCCTATTCGGGGCGCCTCGCCGACCTGGAACGGTGGTTCTCCGATGAGGGTGGTCGCAAGCGCGTGGAGCGCCCCCGCACGCTTCGACCCGAGAGGTACCGCTCGCCAGACGAGGGTGTCGCGCCAGGGCCAGCCGCCCGGAGCGTATTCGGCGGGATCGACGACTGGTTCGTCTTCGAGGACGCGGGAGGATTCCGGCCCGACCTACTCGCCTTTGGTCAGGTTGCGCGCCGGATGCGCGACGCATTGATGAAGGTCGGCCCGCAGCCGGCGCCCGAGATCGTGTCGGGCCACGGTCCTGGCGGAGGTCCCTGCACGAGACCCCACCTTGCCATCGTGCCGCTCGCGAACGTCGGTTGGGCTCACTCGACCGGCGACCTACTCGGGTTCGCCGCCGTTCTGCCTCGCGCATTGCAACCCACAGAGCGGCACGCAGCGATCCAGGCCATGGCAGGGTTCGTTCGCTTCGATGGCGACCGCGCGCATGGACAGCTCAACCTCACGGCGAGCGAGGTGTGGTATGTAGAGCGATCGGCTTCTCCCTCGCGCGCGTCGCTTGCCCCAGCTCGGTGGTGTGCGGTTGGCCGGACGTGGGCGAGCGTCACACCAGTCTTCCTCGATCGGTTCCCAGATCGCAGTGACCCGATCGAGGAGGCCCGGCTCATCGCGGCGGCATGCCGCAACGTGAGTCTCCCCGAGCCGTTCGAGATCGAGATCCACAAGCACTCGGCTGTCGCAGCGGCGCCGCCCGCGTACCCGGCACGCGGTGCTCCCACACACCTGGATTGGAACCTGCCGCGAGAGGCGAGCTACCGCGACAGGCCCCGTCGGCACGTGGTGCTGCGCTTCGCGGAGCCCATCGAAGGCCCCGTTGTCCTGGGCGCAGGCAGGTACCACGGATTCGGTCTGTGCCTGCCCCTCGACGCGGAGCGCAGCGGATGAACGCGCCTGCGCTGCGCGCGGACGAATTCAGCGAGTTCTTCCGTGCCGTCCATTACGTCGACGCCTTCCCGTGGCAGGCGCGGCTGGCGAAGGTGGTCTGCGGCCAGGGCTGGCCCGCGGCCCTCGACGTACCGACCGGCGCAGGGAAAACTGCGGCGATCGACGTGGCTGTGTTCCACCTCGCACTGGAGGCCGACCGCCGAAGCGCGCGCACCGCGCCCGTCCGGATCCTGTTCGTGGTCGACCGTCGGCTCGTCGTGGACGAGGCGTACGAGCGCGCCAAGAAGCTCGCCGCGGCGCTCGCCTCGCCCGAGAGCGACATCGTGCGGCGCGTGGCCGACCGGCTACGGCATCTGTGCGAGCGGCCCGAGCGTCCTCTCGTGGTCGCTCGCCTGAGGGGCGGCGCGCCCAAGGACCCGGATTGGGTCCGCACGCCCGCGCAGCCCGTGGTTGTCGTGTCAACTGTCGATCAGGTGGGATCGCGCATGTTCTTTCGCGGCTACGGCGTGTCCGACTCGATGAAACCAGTGCACGCGGGTCTCATCGGCTCTGACGCGCTCCTTCTCCTCGACGAGGCGCACCTCTCCCAGCCGTTCGTGAAGTCAGTGCAGGACGCCCGGACGTTTCAGCGCGAGCGACCGTGGAGCGAGGACGCCTGCCCTGCTCCGTTCGCGATCGTAACGCTCTCCGCGACGCAGACCGAACAGGCACAAGATCTCCTACGCTCCGAGGATCGCACGCATCCCGTGCTGGGCCCGCGGCTTGCTCGAGGGAAGCCCGCCGAGCTCCTCCTCGTCAAGGCTCCAGCCAAGGACGACGCGTTCACAGCCGAGTTCGCCGAGCGCGCGTGGGGATTCTCGCGACTCGGCGGAGGCCCGGCGCAGGTCGTGGGCATCGTCGTCAACCGAGTGCAACGCGCTCGGGCGGTGTTCGACTCGCTGACGAAACGCCTGGTGGCGCAGGCCGAGCCAGCCGGTGACGCGGCACTCCTCATGGGCCGATCGCGGCCGATCGATCGTGACGAGAGTCTCAGGAATCTGTTGCCCCGCATGGCGGCCCAGCGCTCCGAGTCGAAAACAGCCAAGCCGCTGTTCGTCGTCGCGACGCAGTGCATCGAGGCGGGTGCCGACCTCGACTTCGACGCTCTCGTCACCGAGGTGGCACCGCTCGACTCGCTCCGCCAGCGCTTCGGACGGCTCAACAGAATGGGTCGAGCGATCGAGACGAGGGCTTGCATCGTGGCGGCACTAGATCAGATCCAGGGCAAGGACGAGCCGGACGCCGTGTATGGCACAGCGTTGAGCGCCACCTGGGGGCTGCTCAACGAGAAGGCTGGGAAGGAGGGAAGGGGCAAGAGCGCGACACTCGTCATCGACTTCGGTGTTGAAGCCGCCGGGCGGTGGTTACCGGAGGGCAACGATCTCGTCGTGTGCATCACTCCGCGCGCAAGCGCTCCCGTGATGTTGCCCGCTTTCGTCGAGCAGTGGATGTGCACATCGCCCGTTCCCGACGCCGACCCTGAAGTCGCTTTGTTCCTGCACGGTCCGACATCGGGCCCCGGCGATGTACAGATCGTGTGGCGTGCGGATCTGGACCAGGGTTCCAAGCCCGACGAGTGGATCGAGCGGGTGGCGGTCTGCCCGCCCTCAACACTCGAGGCAATCGCCGTGCCCATCGGCGAGGCGAAGCGATGGCTTCGCGGTAAGGCACGCAGCGACATCACGGATGTGGAAGCTGGCACAGACGAGGAGGGCGAGGACGAGGACGTTCTTGGCTGTCGAGCTCTACGGTGGCGCGGAGCGGAGCACGACGAAACGGGCGCCGTTACTGGTGAATCGCTGCGGCCAGGCGATCTCATCGTCGTTCCGGCCGTCTGGGGGGGCTGCGACGAGTGGGGCTGGGCTCCAACCTCGTCAGCTCCCGTACGCGACCGCGCGAGAGATGCAAACCGTGCACATCGCGGACGCGACATCTTGCGCCTCTCGCCCCGACTCTTCGAGGCCACCCTCATCGAATGCGACCGCGTGGAGCCCGCGAGAGCGGCAGCACGTGCGCAGCGGTTCGAGGCGGCCCTTGACGCGCTGGCCGATGCAAGCACAGCGGAAGTGCTTGCGGCGCTCCGGACTTCACCGGGGAATCCGGCTGAGTGGAACGAATGGCACTCGACCGACGGCCCTCCTCGTGTGATCCGCGGAGGGAGCGGGACCCCGCTCGCGCTGGAACGCCGCGCGCAGCCTAGCGAGGCCGTCGGCGCGTCGGTCACGGAAGACGACCAGAGTTCGGCTGGCCTTCGTGCTGTCGCGCTGCCGGAGCACTCACGGGGCGTGAGGGACTTCGCGGCTCGATTCGCCGCGCAGGCCGGGCTCCCCGAGCCGATAGCGCAGGATGTAGCGCTCGCGGCGTTCCTCCACGACGCGGGGAAGGCACACCCGGCGTTCAAGCTCTGGATGTACGGAGGTGACGAGCTGGCCGCCGCCGGCGGTGAAACCCTCGCCAAGAGCGGCCGTGCGGTGCTCGGCCGCGCGGCACGGGCACGAGCGAGGCTGCCCAGCGGTGCCCGGCACGAAGTCGCCTCGCTTGCGTTCGCCGAGGCGCACCCCGCCTTCGCCCGGGCGCACGACGCCGATCTCGTGCTCTGGCTCATCGGCACGCACCACGGATGGGGCCGTCCCTTCTTCCCACCTGTACCGTGGCCCGAGCAGGGGACGGTGTTCGAAGTGTCCCTCGGTGATGGAACGGTCCGAAGCCGCGACATGAAGTCGTTCCCCGAGTTTACGGCGGCGTGGCTGGATCGGCAGGCCAGGCTGTCTTGCAGGTACGGACCGTGGGGCCTCGCGCGGCTGGAAGCCATCCTCAGGCTGGCGGACCACCGGCGCTCCGAAACCGAGCAAGAGGAGGCGCCATGAAGAGCCAGGACTCGCCGCCCAGTGACAATCATCGGCTCCTAGGGCTCGAGGTCGACAATCTGCTCGCGTTCCTCGCGCACCTCGGGCTGTTGCGGGCACTGGAGGCGGCACGGCCCGGATGGATGCCGCGCTCGTCGTGGGCAGGGCCGCCGTGGCAAGCACGACTTCATCTCGCGGCCACTACGACCGAGCGGGACGTCGCGGCTGCTGCCGCAGAGGGCCTCGAGGCGATTGCATCGCACTTCGACGCGGACGGGCGCGCCAATGTAGCCTTCAAGGTCAATGAGTTTCGTGCCTACGCCGGGCGGGTACGCGGCGAACCGGTGGGTGCAGCCCTCGCATCGGCGCTCACCGCCGAGTTGCCGGAGAAAAAGGCTGGCGGAGTCCGGCCTGCCCCCCTGGTGATGTTATTCGGCCAGGGACACCAGAACTTCCTCGACCGGCTGGTTGCAGTGCCGCGTGGAGACTTGCCCGCACGAAGGAAGAAGGAAAAGCCCCCACCCAACATGCGCGACCCGGGCAAGATCGCCGAGGCCCTCTTCGCGCCCTGGAAGCGGGCCGACGACGCCGACGCCTTCCGCTGGGATCCAGAGGAAGACCAGCGCTACGCGCTACGCTTCGGTGACCCCAGCGACGCGGGCGCCGCGCCTACCGTGCACGGTGCGAACCGACTCGCTGCCATCGGCTTCTTGTCGTTCCCGTGCATGCCGGGCGCTCGTTCGATGACCACACCGGGGGTCGCACGTGACGCGGACGGAGTCCAGTTCATGTGGCCCGTGTGGACCGTGCCGCTCAGCCGGCATGCGATCGAGAAGCTACTCACCCACCCGGACCTCATCGCGCTACGCGTCGGGAAGCTGCGTCCCTTCGGCGTCGTCGAGATCTTCCGTGCGCGTCGCATCGCCAATGGCAAGTTCATGAACGTCACGCGGGCAGCGCCTGTCTCCGAGAGAGAATCCTCCCCATCGGATGTAGGGCTGCGGCGAACGAACTGGAAGGGGCCGCGCATCTCCGACGCGTAGCGCAGGTCAAGGCGCCAAGGAAGTGCCGCCATCTGCACCTGCCGGGGGGGCGTGCGTCCGAAGCAAGATCAGGATGGATTCGCAGCACCTGGGTCACATCGCTCGCCCAGAGGCACCCAACAGGTGAAGCAACCCCCGAAGTTGGAACCCGTCTGCACGTCCGTTCCGTCCTGGATCTCTAGTTCGAGGGCTGGCCAGCCGAGAAACGTGCTGGCCCACCGAAGCGGAGAACCACAGCTCGTCGGGGCGCCCTGGGCGCTCCCCCTGCAGAGGAGGCTCACCATGGGAGAGGAAACCGACGCCGCCCGCGAACCGGATCTGATCCCGGTCCGGATGCTGAATGAGTACGTCTACTGCCCCAGGCTCGCCTACCTCGAGTGGGTCCAAGGCGAGTTCGAGGACAACGCCGACACGGTTGAAGGTCGCTTCCGCCACCGGCGGGTCGACGCGCCGAGCGGCAAGCTGCCCTCGCCGGGCGAAGACGGCAGCGACGCAACTGCCTCGGGCACGGAGGAAGGCACCACCGAATCCCGCACCCTGCACGCGCGCTCCGTCACGCTCTCCTCGGCCTCGCTCGGCCTCATCGCCAAGATGGACCTCGTCGAGACGGACGGCCAGCGGGCGACACCGGTCGACTACAAGCGCGGCTCGGCGCCCGACATCCCCGCGGGTGCTTGGGAGCCGGAGCGCGTGCAGGTCTGCGCCCAGGGGCTGATCCTGCGCGACAACGGCTTTGCCTGCAACGGCGGCGTCATCTACTTCACCGCGTCGAAGACGCGTGTCGAGGTGGCTTTCGACGAAGAGCTCGTCGAGAGGACTCGAGACGCAATCCAGGATCTGCGCCGAGTCGCCGCAGGGGGGACGATCCCGCCTCCGCTCGTCGACAGCCCGAAGTGTCCGCGCTGCTCCCTGGTCGGGATCTGCCTTCCCGACGAGGTGAACCTTCTGTCGGGTCGGCCGGATGCGCACTCCGACGTCGTCCGCAGCATGGCCGCGGCCAAGGACGAAGGGCTCCCGCTCTACGTGGGCGAGCAGGGAGCACATGTCGGGCTCCGCGGCGACACGCTCGAGATCAGGGTCCAGGGCAAGCCCGTCGCCAGCATGCGCCGCATGGAGGTGAGCCAGGTGAACGTCGTCGGCAACGTGCAGGTGAGCGCGCAGGCGATCCGCGATCTCGCCGGCCGGAACGTGCCGATCTGCCACTTCTCGTACGGAGGCTGGTTCAGCGCGATCACCTCGGGCATGGTGCACAAGAACGTCGAGCTTCGCCGCCGGCAGTTCGCCGTGGCCGAGGATCCGGATCGCTGCCTCCAGCTCGCCAAGTCCTTCGTCGAGGGAAAGATCCGAAACACCCGGACGCTCCTGCGCAGGAACCATCCGTCGCCACCCGTACCGGCCCTGCGAGAGCTCGCCCGTCTCGGCAAGCAGGCGCGCGGATGCGCAAGCGAGGAGTCGTTGCTCGGAGTCGAGGGAGCGGCCGCGAGGATGTACTTCGCCCACCTCCAGGGAATGCTGAAGGAGGGGCCGACGGCATCCTTCGACTTCAAGAGCCGCAACCGGCGCCCGCCGAAGGATCCCGTCAACGCGATGCTCTCCTTCGTCTACGCCCTCCTCGTGAAGGATCTCACCGTGGCCGTCCTCGCCGTGGGCTTCGATCCGCTCCTCGGCTTCTACCACAAGCCGCGGTACGGTCGACCGTCGCTCGCGCTCGACCTCGCGGAGGAGTTCCGGCCGTTGATCGGCGACTCGACCGTTCTCACCGCCCTGAACGGCGGCGAGGTGAGGGAGGCCGACTTCGTCTCCAGCGCTGGAGCGGTCGCGATGACCCCTCGATGTCGTCGGCAGGTGATCGCAGCCTACGAACGGAGGATGGACACGCTCGTCACCCACCCCGTGTTCGGCTACCCGATCAGCTACCGCAAGGTCCTCTACATCCAGGCCCGGCTGCTCGCGCGGTTCCTCGCGGGAGAGATCCAGCGTTACCCTGCGTTCTGCACGCGGTAGACGAGGGGCGTGCCGTGCGCAACCGCTACATCGTGTGCTACGACATCGCCGACGCGAAGCGCCTCCGGAAAGTGTTCACCAAGATGCATGGCTTCGGGAACCCCGTGCAGTACTCCGTGTTCCGGTGCGACCTCTCGCAGAAGGAGAAGTTCCTGATGCTGGACGCCCTGACGGGTCTCATCAATCAGAGGGAGGACCGGGTGATGGTCGTCGACACCGGGCCGGCCGATGGCCGGGGGGGCGATTGCCTGGTGTTCCTGGGTCGAGACATTCCTCCCGAACCTCCCCAGACGGCGGTGGTGGTATGATCCTTCTCTTGGCCATGGCCTTCGAGCGCCTCGGTGGTGAACGATCTGCGGAGGGCGCTCGAAACCGGAATCCGTTCATTGACAACGTGTTGCGGCCTTCCCCTTCGGAGCGGGAGCAGGTGCCGTTGGCCGGTTGCCTACCCGCTCGCAATCGCCTGCCCAATTCCGCCGCATGGAAAGGGTTAGGGTGGGTACTCTCTCCGCGGTCACGTGACCGCGGCCCCATTGAAGGCGGAACGCCGCACGGCG
>JBGPOP010000025.1:0-65102 GCA_041488095.1 Planctomycetota bacterium | reverse complement strand
TCGAGCGTCACGCGTGGATATGGACTGTGTGGCGCAACTACGTACGCGGGATCACGAACCGAACGCCTTGGATCTCGCCGGCGATGGTCCTGGGTATCGAGGACGAGAGGTGGAGGGTCGCCGAGATCTGCGCTTGGAAGGTGTCGCCCTCGACCTGATTCCTGGACAGCGGTGTGGGCCAGATTCCGAGCTACCTCTGCCAGGTCAGGTGCCAGACGATCGGGTCGCCCGGGGTCGTGGCCGTGTTGATCGGCACGATGAGGGTCGCCACCGTTCCCTCGGCCGTCGCTTTCGTGCCGCGCGTCTTGCCGATCACGCCGTTCCCGACGACGGCGGAAGGCAGCTCGATCTCGATCTTGATCGTGTCGCCGACGGACTCGGTCTTCTCGGTCGGGTCGAGCGCGCTCGCGACGCTCTTGCGCTCCTCGGGCGAGAGCGGGACGAATGCCTTGGGCCAGCGCGCGGCCTCGCCTCGCGGCAGCACGACCCGCGCGAACCCGATGCCATCGCCCCCTTCCCCGGCACTGAAGCTGATGTCGGCGATCTTGAGCTTGGAGAACTCGGGAAAGCTCCCGGTGACGCACAGGACCGCGACGCGGTTTTCCCAGGTCACGCCCTGGCTCGCCTGCTGGACCGGTCCGCCCGAAGAGGGCAGCTGGAGTCCGCTCGTCCGCACCGTCCCCGAGAGGTCGTCGCGCAATCGGATCCGCACCGCGACGGCGTCGGTCTCGTCGCAGGCGGCGAGCGTGAGCGAGGATGCGATCAGGAATGCGATCGACGGTCGGACCATGGGTTCCCTCCGGGGCGCCAGGGGTGCGCGGCGAGTCTAGCGCGAGGGCCCTTGCGTCTCCACGTCCCGAGCGCGACGTTCCACGGCGAGTTAGCCTCTTCACCCATGCCCGACGGAAGGCCCAGCGACGGGATCGCTCCCCGGAAGGCACGCCTCGCGCGCGCCTTGGCCTGGCTTGCAGCCTCGATGCTCGCCCTCGCGCAGGCAGGGCTGTGGCTGCGCATCGAGCCGGTCGCGACCTGGTCCTACGACCTGTCCTGGTGGTCCGCGATCCTGCTCGCCGACGCCGCCGTGTTCCTTCGCACCGGCTCGTCGATCGCCCTTTCGCGCCCGCGCGCGTTCCTGTCTCTCGTGCTCTGGTCGGGAGCGTATTGGCTCCTCTACGAATGCGCCAACCTGCGGCTCCAGAACTGGTACTACGTCGGGATCCCGGGGGACGCCTGGACCCGGACCGTCGGCGTGTTCGTCTCCTTCGCGACCGTCCTGCCGGGCGTGCTCGAGATCCACGCGCTGCTGTCGAGCCTGCGCAGGGATCCGTCCTCGACCCGGGAGAGCCGTCCGATCGGGCGCGCCACGCGGACCGCGCTCTACCTCGCCGGGGCCGCCTGCCTGGTCCTGCCCCTCGCCTTCCCGCAGACGGCCTACCCGCTGATCTGGGGCGCGGCGTTCCTGCTCCTCGAGCCCTGGCTCGCCTCGCGCGACGAGCGCTCCCTGCTCGCCCGCTTCTCGTCGGGCGATCGCGGCCCGCTCGCACGGATGATCCTCGCCGGCCTCGTGTGCGGTGCGATGTGGGAGACCTGGAACTGGAGCTCGCCCGCCAAGTGGATCTACACGGTGCCCCTCTTCGAGGAGGGCAAGCTGTTCGAGATGCCCTACCTCGGCTTCCTCGGCTTCGTCCCATTCGCCCTCGGCTGCCACAGCTTCGCGCGCGCCCTCGTCGCCGCCGGGTGGATCCCCGAGTGGGAGGGCGAGGCGCCGCCGACGCACGGACCGCGGGTGCGACGGTTTTTCGGTTCGGCCGCCGGGGCGCTGGCCTTCAGCGCCGTTGCGATCGCCGCGGTCAACCTCCAGACCATCCGGGCGACACGACCCCGGGTCGAGGAGATCCCCGGACTGTCGGCCCGGATCGGCGACCGGCTCTCGAGCGCGGGCATCCGCAGTCTGGAGGATCTCGTCCAGGCCGCGGGCCGCGGGTATCCGGGCGTCGATCTCACCGGGACCTCCCCCGCCCAGCGCGAGCGCTGGGTCGAGGCTGCGCGCCTGATGAGGGTGCGTGGACTGGGCCGGCGCGGGCTAGCGTGGCTCGCGGGCGCCGGCGTCGAGACCGTAGCCGAGCTCGCTTCCCGCAATCCCACAGCGCTGCACGCCGAGATCGTCCGGACGCAATCCGGTCCCCAGCCGGAGCCGACGCCGGCCGAGGTCCGGGTGTGGGTGCGCGGCGCACGCGAGATGGCCCGTTGACGATCGGGCCTTCCGGACGAAGCCCTTGCGCTCGCCGCGCCTGGCGGAGGACAATCCGCGCGCCCTCCGCGACCCCCATCCGAGGAGATGACGATGAGCATCCTGTGCGGAACGTTGCTCGGTCTCGCGCTCGCGCTCCCGCGCATGCAGGACCCGGCGCAGCTCAAGCCGCCCGATTTCGCCGCCGAATACAAGGCTCTCGAGAAGGAGTTCCAGGAGGCCCAGAACGCCTTCTACGAGCCGTACCAGAAGGCCAAGACCGACGAGGAGCGAGAGAAGATCCAGCTCGACGAGAGCCAGGAGCCCACCCAGCTCTTCGTTCCCCGGTTCCAGGATCTCGCCCGACGCGCCCAAGGCACCGATTCCGGCGCGCGCTCGCTCCTGTGGATCGTGAGCAACGCGCGGGAAATGAGCTCCAAGTCCGCCAACGCGGCGGTCGACGAGCTCGTCGGCGGCTACCGCGATTCGAACCTGCTCTCCCAGCTCTGCACGCACTTCCAGTATGGCGCGGGGACGATCGGCATCCCGCGCGCCGAGGAGGTCCTCGACAGGCTCGGCAAGGAATCGCCCCACGCGGACGTGCGCGCCTCGGCGCTGTTCGCCCGGGGCGTGCTGACGCTGAAGGACGAGAACGGCTCGAAGGAGGAGGCCAAGGCGTTCTTCCAGCGCGTGAAGAAGGAGTACTCCGAGACTCCCTGGGCGCAGCGTGCCGAGAGCTACCTCTTCGAAGCCGAGCACCTCCAGATCGGCATGGTCGCTCCCGACTTCCAGGTGGTCGACGAATCCGGAAAGGCCTTCAAGCTCTCCGACTACCGCGGCAAGGTCGTGGTCCTCGACTTCTGGGGTTTCTGGTGACCCCCTTGCCGCGCGATGGTCCCGCACGAGAAGGCGATGGTCGAGAAGCTCGAGAAGAAGCCCTTCGCACTGATCGGGATCAACAGCGACGGAGACCGTGACGTCTCCAAGCAGCTCGACGAGAAGGAGAAGACGGCGATCAAGGACCTCGGAAAGCCCGAGAGCGAGGTGATCGAGGCGATCCGCCGCGGCGACGCCAGGATCCTGGACAAGCTGCACGCATCCGCCCCGGCGCTCGAAGGCAAGATCCGCGACGCCGACCGGGCCACCCTGCGGAAGATCCTCGACAAGAACAAGATCACCTGGCGACAGGCGGTCGAGGGCTCGACCGGAGGGGCCCTGGCGACGCGCTGGAACATTTCGGGGTGGCCGACGATCTACGTCCTCGATGGCAAGGGCGTGATCCGCTTCCGCGACTTGCGCGACCAGGAGCTCGAGGACGCCGTCGTGAAGCTCCTCGCCGAGACGGACGAGGGCGGGAAGCACTGA
Organism: Planctomycetota bacterium; assembly: GCA_041488095.1. Classification (GTDB taxonomy): domain Bacteria; phylum Planctomycetota; class UBA1135; order UBA1135; genus DASYPQ01. The sequence goes on along the minus strand of JBGPOP010000025.1, from coordinate 61,507 downwards.
GCTCCGTTCCCGCGGGACTCGGTTCACTGCGGTGAGCGCGGATCCGTTTGCGCTCCTGTGGCCGCCGCCGCAGGGCCTCCTTCGGCACGCGGGGACGTGGGCGCCCGGCGCAGAGCCGCGGGTGCGCGTCGACCCTCACGCGGCGCTTCGCGCCGGGGGCTACCGACTCCGCGCCGGCGCGGGAGGGGTCGAGATCGAGGCCCGGGACGCCGCGGGACGCCGGCATGCCCAACGGACTCTCGACCAGATCGTGTACCTCCACGCTGCGCGCGGGATCCCCGCCGAGGCGCTCGCGATCCCGGCGTTCGAGATCGAGGACTGGCCCGACTTCTCCCGCCGCGGCGTCCTGCTCGACATCAGCCGAAGCCGGGTGCCGACGATGGAGACGCTCTTCGGTCGGATCGACTGGCTCGCCGCGATGAAGATCGACGAGCTCCAGCTCTACACCGAGCACACGTTCGCCTACCGCGGACACGAGGAGGTGTGGAGCGATGCGAGCCCGATCACGCCCGACGAAGCCAGGATGCTGGACGCCTTCTGCCGTGACCGCGGCATCGATCTCGTGCCGAACCAGCAGAGCCTGGGCCACATGCACCGCTGGCTCGCGCACGAACGCTACCGCCACCTCAGCGAGGCGCCCGAGGGTGTCGACCATGCCTTCAGCCTCACACGCGAGCCCTTCAGCCTGTGCCCGACCGATCCGAAGAGCCTGGCGCTGCTCGCCGATCTCTACGGCCAGCTCCTGCCGAACTTCGCGAGTCCGTTCTTCAACGTGGGCCTCGACGAGACCTTCGACATCGGAATGGGGCGCTCCCGGGCGGCCTGCGAGACGCGCGGCAAGGGACGTGTGTACCTCGACTTCCTCCTCGGGGTGCACCGACTCGCCGGCGAGCACGGCCGGCGGATCCAGTTCTGGGGCGATGTCGTCCTCCAACATCCCGAGCTGCTCGGCGATCTGCCTCGCGACGCGATCGCGCTCGCGTGGGGCTACGAAGCCGACCACCCCTTCGCCGAGCAGGCGCGCGCCTTCGCCGAGAGCGGCCTCGAGTTCTACGTCTGCCCCGGCACGTCGAGCTGGCAGAGCGTGGCCGGCAGGACCAGGAACGCGACCCAGAACCTGGCCGCCGCCGCGGTCTGCGGGCGCGAGGCCGGCGCTGCGGGCTACCTCGTTGCGGACTGGGGCGACCGAGGGCACCTCCAGCCGCTCTTCGCGAGCTTCGCAGGTCTTCTGCTGGGCGCGGGCTTCGCCTGGAATGCCTCGGCTGTGGGCCGGATGTCGTTCGACTTGCCGGCTCTCCTCGACGCGCACGTCTTCCGCGACCGGGCTGGCGTGCTCGGTCGCGCGGCGGTCGATCTGGGCAACGCCTACCTGGAGACATGGTGCCCGAGCACGAACGGCTCGGCGCTCTTCTTCCTGCTCGCGTTCGCCGACAAGCCCTTGCCGCACGAGCGCATGCCCGGGCTGTCGATCGAGGGCCTCGCGAGAGCGCGCGACTTCATCGACGAGCGGCGATCGCTGCTCGATGGCGCACGCAGTGATCGCAGCGATGCGCAGCTCGTGGTCTGCGAGATGCGCTGGGCGGCCGACCTGCTCGCCTTCGCCTGCCGTTTCGGGATCGCGCGCCTGCACACGCCGCCTGGAGCGCCGATCGGCGCGATCCCCGATCGCGAGCGGCGCGAGCTCGCGGCAGAGCTGGCGCCACTCGTTTCCGAGCACCGCCGATGCTGGTCGCTGCGCAACCGGCCCGGTGGCCTGGACGAATCCGCGGGATGGCTCGAGCGCGTGCTGACACAGCTCGAACAGAAGCTCGGCCCGCTGCCGGGAGATCCGTACTTGCCTCGCAAACCCGCTCGATAGGTTTCAGTCCCGCTCGCCCCACTTCCGAAGATGGCCAGACCTCGATTCCTTGCGGCATGGGGGCCGCGAGGAAGCCCTTGGCAGGGCTGGGGAACTGGAAGGCGGGTATGGCAGGTCAAGTGCGAAGCGGCAGGCAGCCGCAGACGGCGGGTTTCACGCTGTACGAGCTCATGGTCGCGGTCGGGATCCTCCTGATCGCGGTCCTCGGCACGTTCAGCAGCCAGGTCACGTCGCACGACCTCTTGCGGGCGACGCACGAGACCGATGCGGCCACGACCGACCTGCAGGCGGCGATGGAGCAGATCCTCCTGAGGCCTCCCGACCAGATCCCGATCGCAGGCAGCCCCTACCAGGCGGGCCAGCCGATCGCCGCGTATACGAACCTCCATCTCCGCAACGAGCGGATGGTCGCGACCTACCCGAACTACGCGGGCGGGGCAACGGTCACCGACCCGCTGTCGATCGTCCTGACGCTCACCTGGAACGACTTCAAGGGTCGGAGGCGCACGATGACCCTCCCGTGCGTGAAGACGCGATGAGAACACCTTCACCGAACCACCCCCGGGCAGGTTTCAGCGTGCTCGAGCTGACGATCGGCGTGACGATCCTGCTGGTCCTGATCGGGAGCCTGATGCAGTCGCTCTCGAGCCTGAGCCGGGGGACCGTCACAGCCGACATCAACAGCGATCTCCAGGTCCAGGGCGAGCAGGCCATGGGGGCGATCATCGAGGACCTCAAGCGCTCCGGGTTCGCTTCGGTCGGAGCGAACGCGTTCCCCTATCTCTTCCTCGACGGCAATGCCACGGGTGCGTACGCCGCCAGCGCCCATCCGGCGGCGGTCCACACCGCCAAGGTGGGAGAGGCCGACTTCGGGCCCAATCGCGAGATGGTGTTCCTCCAGCCCGCGGACGCGAACGCGGACAATCGACCCGACATCAGCGCCGCCGGGCAGATGATCTGGAACGCGACCCAGTTCAGCTTCGTCGTGGTCACGCGCGCCGACGGCGTCAACGTCCTCGAGCGCCGCACGGACGGCGTGAGCCCCAGGAAGATCGCCCATCACATCGAGCGCGTGGCGTTCGACGACAACACGACTTCGGGCTTCCAGGTGCCGATGCGTGCAATCCGCGTGCGGATCTGGTTCCGCCGACGGGACGAGCGGGGAGCCATCCACCGATTCTTCACGGAAGCGGTGATCAAACTCAGGAACGGATGAGGATCTCATGAGCACTACGGACAGGCTGCGGGGAACGAACGAATCGGGCATCGCCCTCTTGTACGCCGTCTTCGCGGCCTTTCTGGCGGCGAGCTTCATCGCCGTGGCGATGGCCGCGGCGACGGTGGCCCACCGGAACGCGCAGGTGAAGCGTTTCGACGTCGAGGCCCAGTACACCGCCGAGGGAGCGGTGGAGTCGGGCAAGAAGCAGATCCAGATCGCGGTCGCGAACTGGGGAGGCGTGCCCCAGAACGGATCGGTCCAGGTCGGAGCCCACCAGGTCAACTACACGATCAGGCCGACCGGCTTCGCGACCACGAGCGTGGATGCCGCGGGAATCCAGACGTCCGTCACGGGATACGAGCTCGACTCGACCGCCACGATCAACGGCATCAAGGCCAGCGCGCACCGGATCCTGAACGCGATGGCGACTCCCCTGTTCCAGTACGCCGTGTTCTACGACAGCGACCTCGAGATCCTCCCGGGTCCGGACATGACGATCCGCGGCCGCGTGCACACCAACCGCGACCTGTACCTGGGCTCGAACGCCACGGTGACCTTCGACACGAACTACCTCCACACGGCCGGAAACGCCTACCGCAACCGCAAGGACGATCCGAGCACCTCCCCGGGCACGGTCCGGATCCGCAGGTGGGTCACGAACCCCTTCAACGTGGCCGAGCCGGTGCAGTACGTCAACATGAACAGCCAGTCGCAGATGAGCGCGGCCGGAGTCAGCACCACGAGCGGCTACGACAGCCGTTTCACGGCGGGCTACGACGCCAACAACAACGGCATCTACACGGATGCGAGCGACTGGCTGCCGTTCGCGCCAGGCGCTCTCGCCTACTGGTCGCAACCGACCGGCTACGCCACGATCGGACACACCCTGCTGACCCACGAGCACGGGGTCACCGAGGCCGTGGTTCCCGGAACGGGCTCGACCTCGATGTACGAGGCGGCTCCCGGCGGCACGGGCGGAAACTACAACTGGAGCGCGGCGTTGCAGCAGTACGTCCCGGTGGCCGCGGGAACCGGCGCCTTCAACATGGGCTACTACCATGCGCACGCCGACCTCTCGATCATCACCTTCGCGAACCACACGTGGAAGGCCTACGACTCCGTCGGCGTGGACATCACGGCTGCCCTCACGGCCACGGTCTCCGTCCTGCAGATGTACGACGCTCGGCAGGCGAACGGGGCGAGCACCAAGGTCTACGTCACCCAGATCGACATGGGGAAGCTCGCCCTCAGCGGGAAGTTCCCCCCCAACGGCCTGCTCTATGCAGCCAACTACGCGGAGGGGAGCGGGACCAATGCCAAGGGGATCCGGCTCAAGAGCGGTGCGACCTTGCAGAGCCGGCTGACCGTGGCGTCCGAGGACCCGATCTACATCTGGGGCGACTACAACACGGTGAACGAGAAGCCCGCGTCGGTCATCTGCGATGCACTCAACCTGCTCTCGAACTCGTGGAACGATTCGAAGACGAGCACTTCGGGTCTGCCCGCCGCCACGAACACCACCTACAACGTGGCTGTCGTGACGGGGAACACCGAGACGGTGGGCAGCGCCTACAACGGCGGCTTCGAGAACCTTCCGCGCTTCCACGAGGACTGGAGCGCCAGCAGCCGGGTCGCCACGATCAAGGGCTCCTTCGTCAAGCCCTGGTTCTCCCGGTACGGCACGGCGCCGTGGGTCTACGGGGGCAACCGCTACACGGCGCCCGTGCGGATCTGGAGCTACAACACGAACTTCAACAACGTGGCCAATCTGCCGCCCTACACGCCCCTGGCGGTCACCGCGGTCGACATCGTGAGCTGGTAGGAGGCGTACTCCGTCGAGGGCCGGCCCGGGCCTCGGGATCTGCATCCAAACCCTGGCCGGGCTCTAGTCAGACCCGGAATCCGCGTCGTCGGCGCGCAGCCTCGCAAGAGCGCTCGACCGGGTCAGGTGAGCAGGTTCCCGGGGGCCACGTCAGGATGGCGGACCGGCCGTGGACCTCACGCAGGATCTCCCCTTCGTCACTCCCGCGCTGCCGGGCACCGGCGGCGCGATCAAGCTCTCGCCCGGACACTTCGTCGTCGAGGAGATCCCCCTCTACGAGCCGACCGGGGAGGGCGACCACGTTCATCTCCTCGTGCGCCGAGAGGCGCTCACGACCCGGGAGGTCCAGCGGGCCCTCGCCCGCGAATTCGATCTGGCCGAGCGCGACGTAGGCTGCGCCGGCCAGAAGGACAAGATCGCGCGGGCCACCCAGTCCTTCTCGCTCCCGATCTCCGGGGTCCCCGCGGAGGAGGTCGCTGCGCGCGCGGCGGCGGTGCCCGGCCTGGAGATCCTTCGCGTTCGTCGGCACGGCAACAAGCTCAAACGGGGGCACCTCGCGGGCAACCGTTTCGAGATCCTCCTGGAGGGAACCGTCCCGGGAGCTCGCGAGAGAGCTTGCGCGATCCTCGCGGCCCTCGAGGAATGCGGCCTGCCCAACTTCTTCGGCGAGCAGCGCCTGGGGCCGGGTGGCCGCAACGCCCGGCGCGGCGTGCGCCGGCTCGAGAGCCCGCGTGCGTCCTGGATCGCGCGGATGGAGCTATCGGCCTGGCAGTCCTCCCTCTTCAACGCCTGGCTCTGCGAACGCATCCGCCGCGGGTGGTTCGACCGCCTGCTCGCCGGCGACATCGCCCGCAAGACCGACACGGGCGGTCTGTTCGACGTCGGCGAAGAAGGTGCCGAACGAGAGCGCCATTCTCGCCGCGAGATCTCTGCCACGGGACCGATCTACGGCGCACACATGCGCTGGGCGGGCGGCGAGCCGGGCGAGCTCGAGCGCGAAGTGCTCGCCGCCTCGGGGATCGACCCGGCTCTCTTGATGCGTGCGCGCTTGCCCGGCAGTCGCCGTCCGGCGCGGATCTTCCTTCAGGACGTGTCGGTGGAAGCCCGTTCCGAGGGCCTGCATCTCGGGTTCCGCTTGCCGAAGGGGTCCTACGCCACGATCGCGCTGCGCGAGCTCACGAAGTCCCCGGGGTAGGTTCCGCGGCGCAACGAGGAAGCTCTGGAGATCCCCCGCACCTTCCGCTAGCAAGGCGCGCGGCACTCCGACCCTTGGACCCCGTCGTCCTCGTCATCTTCGCCCTGGTCTACCTGGGCATGATCCTCGGGCGCATCCCCGGCCTCGCCCTCGACCGGACCGGGGTCGCGCTGCTCGGGGCGATCGCACTGATCGCGGCCAGGAGGATCAGCCCCGCCGCGGCCTGGGACGCAGTCGACGTGCCGACGCTCGCGCTATTGTTCGGACTGATGGTCGTCTCGGGCCAGCTGCGGCTGTCGGGCTTCTACGGGCGCATCACGCACCGCTTGGCCGAGATGGACGTCTCGCCGCCGACCTTCCTGGCTCTCCTGATCGCCGTCGCCGGTGCGCTGTCCTCCGTGCTCACGAACGACATCGTGTGCCTGGCGATGGCTCCTCTGCTCGTCGAGGGCTGCGCGCGGCGGCGACTCGATCCCGTGCCCTTCCTGCTCGCCCTCGCTTGTGCGAGCAACGTCGGCTCGGCCGCCACCCTGATCGGAAACCCCCAGAACATGCTCATCGGGCAGAAGCTCGGGTTGTCCTTCCGCGGCTACCTCGCCGAGGCGCTCGTCCCGTCCGCGCTGGGCCTCGTCGTCGTGTACCTCGTCGTCCTCCGGAGCGCTCGCGGCAAGTGGAGCGCGCCCGCCGGCGATCCGCACGTCGCGGCGCCGTCCTACGATCCCTGGCAGACCGGGAAGGCGCTCGCCGCGACGGTCGCGCTCGTGCTGGCCTTCCTGTTCACCTCCTGGCCGCGCGAGGTGCTCGCGCTGGGCGCCGCGGGAATGCTGCTGCTCTCGCGCAAGACGGCCTCGCGCGAGCTGCTCTCGGTCGTCGACGGCCAGCTCCTCCTGCTGTTCATCGGGCTGTTCGTGGTCAACCACGCCCTGGAGGCGACCGGGACGCTCCCGCCCCTGGTCGAGCGACTCCGAGCTTCCGGCATCGACGTCGCGCATCCCGCGTGGCTCTTCGCGCTGTGCGTGCCACTCTCGAACCTGGTGTCGAACGTCCCGGCGGTCATGCTGCTCCTGCCGACGGCACGTCATTCCCTCGCCGGCCCGGTGCTCGCGCTCGCGAGCACGCTCGCGGGGAATCTCCTCCTCGTCGGCAGCATCGCCAACCTGATCGTCGTCGACCAGGCCGCCTCACACGGCATCCGGATCGGATGGCGCCGGCACGCCAAGGTGGGCGTTCCCGTGACGATCGCGACGCTCGCCATCGCAGCCGCCTGGCTCGCGCTCCGCGCGGGGCGCGCCTGATCCTCACGGGCCCGTGCGCAGCGACTCGGGCCGGATCACGTCAGCGATCTCGAACGATCCGGCGAACGCCGTGTTCTCGTCGAAGCGCGCCCACACCGGCCCGAGGCGCTTGTCGGCGAAACGGAAGACGGCATTGCAGCCGACCACGGGCCTCGCCAGGGGCGTGAAGGGTCGGTACCAGACGGAGAGGGGCATCTTGCAGCAGGCGCGATCGGGCAGCAGCGCGCCTTCGATGCGGAAGAGGCCGCCGGCGTCGACGAGGTAGCGGTCGCCGTCGAACTCCTCGCGCAGGGCGACCTGGCGCACCTCCGCGACCGCCCCGAGCGTCTTCCCGAAGCGCGCGCGCACGAAGTCCTCGGCAGCCCGGCGCTGCTCCGGGTTCGAGCGATCGGAGAGGTACAGGATCGAGCGGTGCGCGGTCCCGGGCTCGGCCAGGTTGGCTTCGCCCGCGATGGCCGCGGCGACGTCGACGCCGGCGAGGTCCACGCCCGCGCGCGAGCCCGACTCGAAGTGCCAGGCGATGACGGCTTCGCGCCCGGCGGTCGTTGCCTCGGCGCCGTAGTGGCAGGCTCCGGCGAAGACGCTCGCGGTCCGGGCCTCCACACAGCGACCGCGCACAGCCGCCAGGGCATCCGGCCGCCCGCCGCCGGGGAGAGCAAGCCATGCGAGCAGGAGAGGAATCGGGATGAAGATCATGGCGACTTCCGCGGCCCTCGATGTCGCTCGAGGGGTCTGGAGATGGTTCGAGGAGGACGCGATCCAGTTTACAGGATCGACTGGAAGCAAGCCCGGCCGGCCCTGCATTCAGCGGGGTCGACGACCTCGCCGTCCGGACCGACGGCTTGCATGGTCCTGCGGCACCAGCAGTGGCCACTCCCGTCGAGCAGGTCGCGCTCCGCCATCGGAGGCGCCTTGAGGAAGAAGGCCTTCTTGCTCCAGAGATGGACACAGAAGGGGCTCGACCGGACGGCGGGCACCGCCCCCTCCTCCACGTCCGGGGCGTCAGCGGGATCGGATGCGCGGTCGGAGGCCATGGCAGCTTGGATCAGGCGCGTGAGAGGGATTGCAGGGCGCGGAAGATCAGGCCCTTGGCGAGCGGGACCTTGTAGGCGTTGTGCCCGAGCGGCTCCGCGCCCTGGAGAGCGGCCTCACCCGCCGCCTTCCACACGGATTCGTCCATCGTCTTCGCGGCCAGCGCCGTCTCCGCCCCGGCACAGCGCCAAGGAACCGGGGCGACGCCGCCGAGCACGAGACGCGCGCGGGCGATCTTCCCGCCATCCGGCCACAGCGCCAAGGCCACCGCGACCAGGGCGAAGTCGAAGGAGCCGCGCTCCTTGAACTTGAGGTAGGTGCTCCTCATCCCTGGAGCGGGGGCCGGCACGATCACGCGGACGAGGAGCTCGTCGTCCGCGAGGACGTTCTCGCGCAGGATGCTGCCCTCGGACGGCAGGGTGAAGAAACGCTCGAGCGCCAGCGTGCGCTCGCCGGCCGATCCGCGCAGGACGACCTGGGCATCCAGCGCGACGAGCGCCGGCGCGAGGTCGCTCGGATGGACGATGTAGGACGGCCCGCCCCCGAGGATCGCGTTGTACTTGTTGAGGCCGCCGTAGGAAAAGCACTCCGTGCCGCCCTTCTTCAGGCATTTCGCGTGCTCGCTCCGGTAGTACCAGCAGCGCGGCCGCTGGCACAGGTTGCCGCCGACCGTGCCGACGCTCCGGATCTGCGGGCTCCCGATCGAGCGCGCCGCCTCGTGGAGGATCGGGAAGCGGGCGCGGACGCCCTCGTTCTCCTCGAGCGCGGAGAGCGTCGCGAGCGCGCCGATCGAGAGCGCGCCGGCCGCATCGATCTCGATCCGATCGAGGCCGCCGATCCCCTTCAGGTTGACCAGGACCTCGGGCTCGGCGAGGTGCTCCTTCATCTCGGTCAAGAGGTCCTGGCCGCCGGCCAGGACCTGAACGCGTCCGTGCGCGCCACGTTCCCGGCGCGCGGCGAGGATCCCGATCGCCTGGTCGAGCGTCGAGGGATTCGCGAGGGTGAAAGCCTTCATGCGCGCACCTACCCGACCCTTCCGAGCGCCGCGAGCACCTTGTCCGGAGTCAGGGGGAGGTCGCGGACGCGCGCTCCGCAGGCGTTGTAGACGGCGTTCGCGATCGCTCCGTGCCCGGGGATGACGGCCGCCTCGGAGAATCCGATCACCGGTCGGGTGTCCTCATCGTCGATCAGGGCGACCATCTCGGGGATCTCGGACGCGTGCGCGACCTTGTAGTCCTCGAGGTTGGCGTTGAGCGCCCATCCCGACACGGAGTCGATCACGCGCTCCTCGAGCAGGCCGTAGGAAAGCGCCTGGACCATGCCACCCTGGATCTGGCTCCGGATCGCCATGCGGTTCAGCGGCAAACCGCAGTCCTGCATGGCGGCCATCTTGAGCACCTGGACTCGGCCGGTCAGCGTGTCGACGCGCACCTTGGCCGCCTGGGCGCCGTGCACGCCGTTCGAGGACAGGCCGGGCTGGAACGTGCCGCGCGCCGACAAGCCGTCGCCGCCGAGTTCGCCGCAGGCCTGCTTCCACGAAAGCGCCCGCTTGGGGTCGCGCTCGTCGGCGATCCGACCGCTCGAGAAGCGCAGCCGCTCGGCGGGCACGTCCATCGCCCGCGAGAGGCGCTCGGCGAAGAGCGTGCGGGCCTTGTAGGCGGCGTCCTTCACCGCCGGGGCGAGCGACGCGGTCGTCGTGCTGCCACCCGAGGGCGTGGCGCGCCCGAGGCGGCTATCGCCGATCCGCGCGGTCACCGACTCGATCGGCAGGCCGAGCTCCTCGGCGACGATCGCGGCCACGTACGTGCGTGTCCCCGTGCCGAGATCCTGCGTGCCGACGCTCGCGGTCACGCCGCCGTCGCGGTCGATGCGTACGTCGACCTCGCACCCCTCTCCCCCGCCGCCGCCCCAGGTCGAGACGGCGAAGCCGATGCCGACTCCCATTCCGTCCTTCAGCGCGCCGGGGGCCACCTTGTTCGGGTGCTGCGCCCAGCCGATCTCGCGCGCGACCGCGTCGAGCTGGCGCGCGTAGACCGGGCCCTTGAGGTTCTTCTTCCGGAACTCGAGCGGATCCATCCCGATCGCGTAGGCGAGCTCGTCGACCAGCGACTCCATCCCGAAGGAAGCCTGCGGATGACCCGGGGCGCGCATCGCGCGCGCGACGTCGGTGTTCGTGTACACGCTGCGGACGCGCAGGAAGCTCTTTTCGACCGAGTAGATGTACGGCCCGCGGCCGGGGAACGAGCCACCTTGCAGGCCGCCGAGCTTCTCGATGTCGCCGACCAGGGCGACCAGGCGCCCGTCCTGGCTCGCTCCGCCGTGCAGCACCTGGCGCGATCCACTGCGGTTGCCGGCCGCGCCAAACTCGTCGGCGCGCGAGAACATGAGGTGGACGGGCTTGCCGAGCGCCTTGGCGAGCCGGCAAGCCGCGGCGCCCTCGGTCCCGAGGTCGAACTTGCTCCCGAAGCCTCCGCCCATGTGCTCCACGATCGTCGTCACCTGGCTCGCCTTGAGCCCGAGCTCGCGCGCAGCGCTCTCCGGGACGGTGAACGTGCCCTGGGTCGAGCAGTACACGGTCGCCTCGTCCCCGCCGCGGTAGTCGACGACCACTCCATGGGTCTCGAGGCAGACGTGGTGCTGGACCGGCAGGGTGTAGGTCGCCTCCACCGACTGATCGGCGCTGGTCAGGGCGGCCCGGGCCTCCGTCTCGTCGCCCGACGTGTTCTCCTTGGAGAGGTTGCCGTCCTTGAGCACCTTGGGCGCGTCCTCGGCCGTCGCCTGCGCTCGGTCGACCGCCCAGGGCTTGGGCTCGAGCTTCACGCGGATCGCGCGGATCCCGTCCTCGGCGATCTCGGGCGTGCTCGCCGCGACGGCCGCCAAGGGCTGGCCGAGCCACTTCGTCCCGCCCTCGGCCAGCGCGATCACGGCCTCGACGCCCGGGATCTTGCGGGCCGGCTCGAGGTCGAGCGTCACCTCGGCACGCGGGATCGGGCAGGTGAGCACGCGTGCGTAGACCATCCCCGGAAGCCGCACGTCGTGGGTGTAGCGCGCGCGGCCGCTGATCTTGGCCGGGCCGTCGACCCGCCGGAGATCGTGGTTCAGGACGGCGAGGTCTCCCCGGGGAGGCCAGGCGAGCTCGGAGACCGCCTCCACGTCCCCGGCCTCTTTCCGCCGGGACTTGCGCGCAGCCATCACTTGCCTCCCTTGACGGAGGCCTGGGCGGCCTCGAGCGCGGCGGCGAAGATCTGGGGTTGCGTGCCGCAGCGGCAGGTGTTGCCCGCGCAGCCCTCCTTGATCTCGTCGAGTCCGGCGCGCGGATTCCGTTCGAGGCAGGCCTGGATCGCCATGACGAACCCGGGTGTGCAGAAGCCGCACATCGAGGCGTCGTGCTTCCAGAAGGCCTCTTGCAGCGGCGAGAGCGCGCCCGGCTCCCCCAGTCCTTCGATCGTGCGGATCTTCTTCCCGCGCAGGTCGACCGCGAGCAGCATGCACGCGTAGGCCGGGCGCCCATCGACGATCACGGTGCAGCTCCCGCACTGGCCGCGGTCGCAGACGAGCTTCGTTCCCGTCAACGGCGGCGAGCAGCGCACGCGCAGGGCGTCGAGCAGCGTCGTGCGCGGCTCGACGCGCACGGTGAGGACCTGGCCGTTGACGTCGAGCGCAAGCGCGACCTCGCCCGACAGCTCCTCGACCTCTCCCGCACCGCGCAGCGCATTCGCCCGCGACGCGGCGAGCAGGCCGTGCGCGAGCACGCCGCCGGTCGCAACCCCACCGGCTCCCCTCAGGAAGTTGCGGCGCGAGAGCGGCGAGGGATTCTTCCCATCGGCCTCCGACGGTCGTGACATCGCTCCTCCTGGCCTGGACGGACGCTGGCTGCTGCGAGGGAGTCTAGGCGGTGCCTCGGGGCGGCGCCAACCCTTTCGACATCACGGATCGATGCCGTTGGATGGCGACACCCCAGCCGCTATCCTACGGGGGCATTCGTAACCTCCACCGTCGACCACATCCGGCCGGGCGGCTGTTCACGCCCGCCGGAGAAAAGGAATGCCGTGAAGATCGACTCTCTCCGCCGCTACCTCCTTGCCCTCGCCCTCCTCGGCACCGTCGCCGCCTGCAGCGGAGGCACGGAAGCCGCAGCCCCCACCCCCTCGAAGGCCGCGCCGCCGGTCGCCGCGAAGCCCAAGGTCCTGCGCTTCACCGGCATCCCCAACGACAACACGACCGAGCTGAAGGCCAAGTACACGCCGCTCGCCGACCACCTCTCCAAGCAGCTGGGGATCAAGGTCGAGTACGTGCCCTCGGCCGACTACAACGCCTCGGTCGACGCCTTCAAGAACGGCGACATCCTGCTGTGCTGGTTCGGCGGGTATACCGGCCTCCAGGCGCGGAACGCCGTCCCGGGAGCGCGCGTGATCGCGTGCGGGAAGAACGACAAGACCTTCCACAGCTACTTCGTCGCCAACAAGAGCCTCGGGATCGAGAAGAGCGCGGAGTTCCCGATGGCGCTGAAGGGCCGCAAGTTCACCTTCGGATCAGCCAGCTCGACCTCGGGGCGCCTGATGCCGGAGTACTTCATCCGCAAGCTCGCCGGCATGAGCCCCAAGGAGTTCTTCGGGGCCGAGATGAGCAACCAAACCTCGCACGACAAGACCGCCAAGCTCGTCGAGGCCGGGACCTACGAGGCCGGCGCGATGGACTACGCCACCTACGATCGGATGGTCAAGGAGCAGAAGCTCGACCCGGACCTGTGCCGCATCGTGTGGGTCTCGCCCGAATACCCCGATTACCACTTCTGCGCTCACCCGCTCGTCGACCAGCTCTTCGGCGCGGGCTTCACCGACAAGCTCCAGGAGGTCCTCGTCGCCATCCAGGACCCGGCGCTCCTGGCGGGAATGAATCGGCCCGAGGGTCTCATCCCGGCCAAGAATGAGGACTTCGACACCCTCCGCACCGCAGCGCTCGAAGCCGGTCTCGTGCGATGATGCCGGCGCGGCGAGCCGGGCGCGAGCCGGCTCGGCCGCGTTCGAGCTGCACGAGGTGAGCGTCGTCTACGGCGGGCGCGCGGCGCTCGCGGAGGCGAGCCTCGTCGTCGAGCCGGGTGAGGCCGCGGCCCTGGTCGGTCCGAGCGGCGCAGGCAAGACGACGCTCCTGCGGCTGTTGAACGGGTCCGTCCGTCCGACGCTCGGCAGCGTGTGCGTGAACTACCGCGACCTCGACCGGGTGCCACCGGCCGAGCTGCGCTCGATTCGTTCCCGGATCGGCTTCGTGCACCAGGACCTGGCCCTGGTGCCGAACCTGCGCGTCTCCCAGAACGTGATCGCCGGCCGGCTCGGAGCGCTGACGTTCCTGCGTTCCGCCCGTGCGATGCTCCTCCCCTCGCGGACGGACCTCGAGCGCGCCGCGGCGATCCTCCAGCGGGTCGGCATCGGAGAGAAGCTCTTCCAGCGCACGGACTCGCTCTCGGGAGGACAGCGGCAGCGGGTGGCGATCGCGCGGGCACTCTTCCAGGAGCCGTGGGCGATCCTGGCGGACGAGCCGGTCTCCTCGGTCGATCCGGCCCGGGCGCGGGACACGGTCGCGCTGCTCCGTGACGTGTGCGCCGAGCGAGGGCTGACTCTGCTCGTCAGCCTCCATGACCTCGAGCTGGCCCGCGAGTTCTTCCCGCGCCTCCTCGGACTGCGCGAGGGTCGGATCGTGTTCGACCGGCCGACCGCAGGGATCGAGGAGGGCGAGTTCCGAGCCCTCTACCGGCTCGACGGCCGCGGGATCGATGGCGTCTGATCGCGCCTCCGTCGCGCCGCTCCGCCGAGCGCCGTTCGCCCTCGGCCGGCGCGCCATCGTCGTCCTCTCGATCGTCCTCGCGGCGCTCGTCGCGTTCATCTTCCTCAACGCCCCGGTGCGCGGCCTGCTCCCCCAGCGGGGCGGACTCGGGATCGTGCGCGCGTTCTTCGCGGCCATGCTCCACCCGGCCCTCACCTACGAGTCGGGTGTCCCCCAGGGCACCCCGCCGCTGCTCCTCGAGGCCTTGGCTGCCGCGCGCCGCACGCTGGTGTTCGCTGCCGCGGCGATGAGCCTCGCGCTCCTTTCCGGCTTCGTCCTCGGGTTCTTCGCCTCGACCGCGTGGTGGAGCGGGGACCTGGTCGGGGGCGGGTCGCGCGCGGCCCGTCGCTTCCGGAAGTCCGTCGCCCCGGCGATCTGGGGCGCGACCCGGGTCCTGATCGTCGGCATGCGCTCGGTCCACGAGCTGCTCTGGGCCGTTCTGTTCCTGGCCGCCTTCGGCCTGAACACCGCCGCGGCCGTGGTCGCGATCGCAATCCCCTACGCGGGCACCCTGGCCAAAGTGTTCTCCGAGATGATCGACGAGGCTCCGCGCGACTCGGCCCTCGCGCTGCGCGCCGCCGGAGCGGGCCCGGCCCAGGTGTTCTGCTTCGGACTCCTGCCGCGCGCCCTGCCCGACATGTGCGCCTACGCCTTCTACCGCTTCGAGTGCGCCGTGCGCTCCTCGGCCGTGCTCGGGTTCTTCGGCTTCCCGACGCTCGGCTACTCGATCTCCGCGGCCTTCGAGAACCTGCACTTCACCGAGGTCTGGACCTACCTGTATGCGCTGGCCTCGCTCGTGGTGGTCATCGAGATCTGGAGCAGCGCCCTGCGCCGGAGGTTCGTCGCTTGACCCCTCCGATCGAGGCCCTCCAGCGCGATCGCCCGAGGAGCCGCCTCGTGCGCTGGAGCCTCCTCGCGCTGCTGGCACTCGCCGTCTGGTCCTGGACCTCGGGTGACATCGCGTTCTCCGATCTCCTCGACCCGCGCCGGCTCGAGAATCTGCGGCGTTTCCTGAGCGAAGAGGTCGAGCCCTTCCCGCTGCGAGGCAAGCCCTTCGAGCTGTCGGCCTGGTCGTCCTGGGCAGGCGGACTGCTCGCGAGCCGCGGGCTCTCCGGATCGCTGCAGACCTTGTCGATCTCCATCCTGGCGATCAGCCTGGCAGCGCTCGGCGCGACGATCCTCGCGCCCTTCGCTGCGCGCAACCTGGCCTCCCGCGATCCATTCGCTCCCCTCACCGGGGCGGAGCGCGACGAGCTCGACCTCGACTCCGCATCGGCCTCCGCGGACCGCGCGCGCGGTCGCGCCTGGCGCGGGATGACGGCGGCGGTGCGGGCGCTCCTGGTCCTCTTGCGAGCGATCCCGGAGTACGTGTGGGCGTTCCTCTTCCTCGCGATGCTCGGCCCGAGCGCGTGGCCGGCGGTGCTCGCGCTGGCGATCCACAACGCCGGGATCCTGGGCAAGCTCGGCGCCGAGACGATCGAGAACCTCGAGTCCGCTCCGCTGCGATCCCTGCGCTGGCTGGGAGGCGGACGGGCGCAGATCGCCCTCGTCGCCATCGCGCCCCTCGCCCTGGCCCGCTTCCTGCTGTACTTCTTCTACCGCTTCGAGACGTGCGTGCGCGAGGCCACGGTCCTCGGACTGCTCGGTGTGGTCTCGCTCGGCTACTGGATCCAGGACGCGCGCGCGCGACACTTCTACGACGAGATGCTGTTCTTCGTCGCGCTCGGTGCCGGGATCGTGCTTCTCGGCGACCTGCTCTCGGCCGCGGCGCGGTCCTGCCTGCGCCGCGCAGCGTGACGTCTGGACGGACGAGCACTTTGTCACGTAAAGTAGTGCCCGTGTCCGATCCCCGCGTCGAGTATGCGATCGTCGAGAACCCGATCGTCCGGATCCAGGGGCTCGAGAAGAGCTACGGCCGGGTGCGCGCGCTCACCAGCCTGTCGCTCGCTCTGGCGCCCGGTCCCACCGGCCTCCTCGGCCCGAACGGCTCGGGGAAGACCACGCTGCTCAAGCTCCTCCTCGGCCTCCTCCGGCCCGATGCGGGACGCGCGGAGATCGCCGGCTGCGATCCGGCCTCTGCGCGAGGACGCCTCGCGCTGCGACGCGCGGTCGGATACATGCCCGAGGGCGACTGCCTGATCCCCGGGATGACCGGGGTCGAGATCGTCTCGACGCTGGGCTGCCTGACCGGGCTCGCGCGCGACGACGCGCTGTCGCGGTCGCACGAGGTGCTCGACTACGTCGGGATCTACGAGGTCCGCTATCGGCTCGCCGACGAGTACTCGGCCGGAACGAAGCAGCGCCTCAAGCTCGCCCAGGCCCTGGTCCACGATCCTGGCCTGCTCCTTCTCGACGAGCCGACGAGCGGCCTCGACCCGAAGGGACGGCGCCACATGCTCGACCTGGTCCATGACCTCGGTCATCGCCAGGGAAAGAGCCTGCTCGTGTGCTCGCACCTCCTGCCGGACGTCGAGCGCACTTGCCGAAACGTGATCGTCCTGCGCCGTGGCACCGTCGCGCTCGCCGGCTCGATCGAGGAGCTGACGCGCGTCGAGGAGCGGCGTGTGCGCGTCGAGGTGGGCGGCGACCGCGAGGGATTCGCGCGGGCCCTCTCGGGGTCCGGCTACGCCTGGACCGAGGAACCGGGCGGCCGGATCGGTGTGCCTCTCGACGGCCGGGCGCAGGACGTCGACGAGCTGTTCGCGCTCGCCGCGGCCGCCGGAGTGAGCCTGCGCTCGATCGAGGAAGTGCGCTGCTCGCTCGAAGAGGTCTTCGTGGCGGGCCTGGCCGCGGAGCCTGGCGGCGAGGAGGGGCGCTAGTGGCACGCACGGACACCGAAATCTATCGCCGCTTCCGCGGGACCCTGCACCCGGGAGCGCCGGGATTCCTGGCTCTCTCGCGGGCAGGGATCGCCACGGAGGCCAAGAAGAAGCTGCCGCTCCTGATCCTCTACGCCCCTCCCGCGATCGCGACCGTGATCTTCTCCTTCGTCGTGTACCTGCGCTTCTCGCTCCAGGCCGGCGTGACGCCGGCCGCGCTGGGTGGGCCCTCGCCCGCGGCGGTGATCGCGGCGAGCTTCGCCCGGACCCTGATCCAGGTTCGTGAACAGATCGTCCTGTTCCACCTGGCGATGAGCGCCTTCACCCTGCTCGTGATCGCCTGGTTCGGCGCAGGTCTGATCGCCGAGGACCGCCGCGCGGGAGCCCAGCTCCTGTACTTCTCGCGTCCCTTGACGCGTTTCTCCTATCTGTTCGCCAAATTCCTGACGCTCTTCTTCTTCGCGTTGCTCGCGGTCCTCGCACCGGGGCTCGTGATCTGCACGGTGGCGACCTTGGCCTCGCCGGAGTGGTCGTTCCTCAAGGAGGAGGGCAGGGTCGTCCCGGCCACGATCCTGTTCGCGATCTTGTGGGCCGGGGTATGGTCGAGCGTGATGCTCGCGATCTCGAGCCTCTCCTCGCGCAAGACTTTCGCGCTCGTCGCGAGCTTCGCGGTCTTCATGATCACCGGGGCGATCTCGGTCCTCGTCATGCACCTTGAAAAGGACGAGCGTTTCCTGATGCTCAGCCTCCAAGGCAACTTCCAGCGCATCGCGGGCTGGATCTTCGGCATGCCCCGCATGGGGCTCGAGTGGGATGTGCGCTGGTCCTTCGCCTGGATCGCCGCCGCGACGGCGATCGCGTGGGCGATCCTGGTCGATCGTGTCCGGCACCTGGAGGCCGCCACATGAGCGCGCTCCTCGTCGCGCGCGAACTCGCGCGCTGGTATGGCCCGGTCGTGGGGCTCGTCGACATCTCCCTCACCCTCGAGGGCGGCATCATCGGCCTGCTCGGGCCGAACGGAGCCGGCAAGTCGACCTTCCTCAAGCTCGTGGCGGGCGAGATCCGCCCCTCGCGCGGGACGATCCTGGTGCTCGGCCGCGATCCCTTCGCCAACCGCGCCCACTTCGCCGAGACCGGGTTCTGCCCGCAGCAAGATGCGCTCTACGGGGAGATGACCGGACTCGCGTTCGTGACCTTCCTGCTGCGCCTCTCGGGATGGTCCAAGCGCGAGGCCCGGGCACAGGCTGCGCGCGCCCTCGAGCGCGTCGGGCTCGCCGATGCGATGCACCGTCGTACGCGCGAATACTCGCGCGGGATGCGCCAACGCGCGAAGATCGCGCAGGCGATCGCCCACGGCCCGCGCCTGCTCGTGGCCGACGAACCGCTCTCGGGCCTCGACCCGATCGCCCGACGGAGCGTCGTCGACCTGCTCCTCGATCTGGCCCGGGACGGCGTGCACATCCTGGTCTCGAGCCACGTCTTGCACGAAGTCGAGGGCCTGACCCGCAACGTGCTCCTCCTGCACCGCGGGCGCGTCCTGGCCCAGGGCGAGGTCCCCGAGATCCGCACGCTGCTTTCGCGACACCCGCGCAAGGTCGACATCCACCTGCGCGACGCGCGCGCGCTGGCGCGCGCCCTGGTCGACCTGCCCGGCGTCAGGGCGCTGCACCTCTCCCAGGACGAGACCTCGCTCGGCATCGAGACGTCCGACCTGGAGGGGTTCCTGGCCGCACTCCCCGCGGTCGCCGCTCGAGCCCGCGCGGGGATCCGGAGCCTCGAGACCCCCGATGCGGGCCTCGAGGCCGTCTTCGACTACCTCGTGAACTGACGATGGCCGGCCTGGCGAGATCCACGCTGCTTCTCTTCAGCACGCAGATGTCGCGCGTGTGGTGGAGCCGTCGCACGCTTTTCTGCCTCGCCCTCGCCGGTGCAGCCCCGGCGATGGCCTGGATCGTCGCGAGCTCGACGACCCGCGTGCCCGCGGGCGCGATCGCCGCCCACGTGGGCTGGCTCCTGCTGCTCCAGGTGATCGTGCCGCTTCTCGCGCTTGTCTGCGGCTCCGCGGTGATCACCGAGGAGATCGAGGACCGCACGATCACCTACCTCTTCTCCCGGCCGATACCGCGCGCGGCGGTTCTGCTCGGGCGCTGGCTCGCCGCGCTGGTCCTCGTGTCGGTCCTGCTCGGTCTCTCCGCGGCGCTGACCGCCGCGCTCGCGTCGCGTTCGGCCGCTCCGGGACCCGCCGTCGACCGCGGCATCACCGTCCCCCTCGTCGAGGCCGCCCTGCTCGGCGGCGCGGTCTACTCGGGCCTCTTCGCAGCAGCCGGCGTGTTCTTCCGCCATCCGATGATCGTCGGCTTGGGCTACGCCTTCGCGATCGAGGGATTCCTCGCCAACCTTCCCGGACGGAATCAGGCCCTGACCGTCCAGTACTACCTGCGCAGCCTCATCGCCGACACGGGCTCGGCACCGTGGCGCACGGTCGAAGGCTTCTCGAGCGCGCGATTCGAGAGCGCCCATTCGTCGATCCTGACCCTCGCGGTCGCGCTCCTCCTGGTCCTCTCCCTGGCCTGTTGGCGGATCTCGCGGCGCGAGTTCGTGCTCAGTGCGTAGCCGCGGCCGCGCGCCGATAGTGCGATACGCGCGCCACTCGATCCAGCCCGTCCGGCTCGGTCACGAGCTGCTCGAGCACGAACTGGTCGTGCGCGATCAGGCGCAGGCGGCTCTTCGCGCGCACGCGTGCCCCGCTGCGGGGATCCACCTGCTCCAGCGCGAAGACGACGCCCGCCCCGGCGAGGTCCCCGCTGCCGCGCGCCACCTCCATGCCCGTGGCGAGGTCGGAGATCATCATCAGCTGGTACTGGCCGCTGCGAAGGTCGTAGCCGAGGTAGCCCGTGGTCGTGCCGCTCGCCCCGGCGAAGTCGATCCTCGCGTCCCAGCGCAAGAACCGTCCGCCGAGCACCCACTCGATGGTCGCGCGGCCGCGGAAGGGCTCGATCTCGCGGCCCTCGGGCGAGAGACTCGAGAGCGTCACTTCGCACTCTCCGGCCAGGGGTGCGAGGGCCGCGTGCCTCTCCCCGGGACGGCTCGAGGCCGCGAGCTCTCGCACCTGCGCCTCGAGCGGCGGAACCGGAGCGGGAGGAGACGCCGGGCCGTGCATCGGACTGCGTGGGTCGGGCGCCTCGCAGGCCGAGCCAGGCCACGAGGCGAACAGGAGGAGGACGCAGAGCTGCCTCTTCATGCGCCGCAGCAGCCTAGCCGCGTCCCCCGGCGGCTGCACCCCTGGCTGCGCGACAGGACAAGTCGCGTCGCGCCGGAATGGCCGGCCGTGGCACGGGATTCGCCTTGGCGGCGGCCCTACCGCGCCCCACGGCGGGCGATCCCAGATCCAAGGAGGCACCCATGTTCGCCAAGCTCAGGTTCCCGATTCTCTCGCTCGCGCTGGCCGCGATCCTTGCGCCAGCCTCCTTCGCAGACGGTTTCGGATTCGCCTGGACCCACAGAATCAAGCACAGCGCGCTGAGCTTCGTCTACTCCAGCGGGCCGGTCTTCTCGGACGGCTGGACTCCCGGCTTCGCTCGACGCTGCGCGCCGGAGTACTGGGTTCCAGGCCATTACGAGACGGTGTGCCGACAGGTGTGGGTCGAAGGCTGCGCACGGACCGCGTGGGTCGAGCCGATCTACGCGTGGCGCAGCGACGGATGCGGCCGACCCTGCAACGTGTGCATCGCGAGCGGCCACTATGCCATCGTGCGCCAGTCCGGGCACTTCGAGACGCGCAGGTTCCAGGTGTGGATCGAGGGCAGATGGCAGTCCTGACGCACCCGAGCCCGAGCCAGGATGGGGATCGGTCTCGGCGAGGCCCCTGTTGCGCAGCCCGCGGCAGGGGCCTCCTCCTTTTCACGCCTCGGGCGCGAAGAGGTTCAGGCTGAAGCGCTCCTGCCCGTCGAGCCACGTCCGCTCGACCCGCATCCCGGCTGCGCGCGCGAGGTCATCGATCTCGAGGACGGAGTACTTGTAGGAATCCTCGGTGTGGATCCGCTCCCCGCGCGCGAGATGCACGGTCAGGTCGATCCTCCCGATCCGGATGACCTGTCCGGCCGCGCTCTCCAGGTGCATCTCGATCCTCCCGGCGACCTCGTCGTAGAGGGCCACGTGGCGAAATCGCCCGACAACGAAGTCGGCGTCCAGTTCCGCGTTGAGCCGTGCGAGCAGGTTCAGGTTGAACTGCGCCGTCACGCCCTGCGCGTCGTCGTAGGCGTGCTCGAGGATGTGCTTCTCCTTGCGCAGGTCGATGCCGATCAGCAGCCGGTCGCGCGCGGAGAACCGCTGCGCGAGCCGCGCCAGGAACGCCGCGGCCCCGGCTCGGTCGAAGTTGCCCACGTTCGACCCCAGCCACAGGACGAGCTTCCCCCCAGGCGATCCGCCGCAAAGGAGCGCGAGGCCCTCCTCGTACTCCGCAGCGATCGCACGAACGGAGAGCTGGGGGTGGCTCTCGAGCAGCGCCCGCGAGCCGGCCACGAGCGCGCTCCGCGAGATGTCGATCGGGACGTAGCGCAGGGACCGGCGGCGCGCGAGCAGCGCCTCGATCAAACGCCGGGTCTTGCGGGCGCTGCCGCTGCCGAGCTCGACCAGGTCGCAGCCCTCCGGAACAGCGGCCACAATCTCGTTCGCACACCCGGCGAGGATCTAGTCCTCTGCCCGCGTCAGGTAATACTCGGGCAGCCTGCAGATCTCCTCGAAGAGCACCGAGCCCGCCTGGTCGTAGAAGAAGCGGCAGTGGATGCGCTTGGGCGTCGAGCGCATCCCGCGCTCGATCTCCCGACCGAGCTCGTCGGCAACCGACACGGGCTCGGGCGCAACGAGCGCGAAGCGTCCATCGTCGCGTTCAGGCTCCATGCGACCCTCCGGGGGGCGGGAGGCCGGCGACGAGGTCGCGCCAAGCCTCGCGCTCGCGCGAGGGCGCGAAGCGTCCGACGATTCGCTCTCCCGCTCGGCGGAGGCGAGCGTGGAAGCGCGCATCGTGCTCTGCGCGCAACATGAGCCCGGCGAGCCTGCGGGTGTCGCGTACGGGAAAGAGCCCGGGGTGACCGATGCCGAGCATCCCGGTCGCGCCAGGGATGTTCGAGGAGAGGATCGGCACACCGCACACGAGCGCTTCGGACATCGCGATCGCCCCCCCTTCCGAGAGGGAGCTCTGGATCAGCACCTGCGAACGCGCGAGCAGCGCGAGGGCCCGTGCGTGCGACAGCGGGCCCAGCCACCGGTAGCGCGGGTTGCGCGCTTCTTCCGCGCGTGCGCGCGCGGCCATCCCGGGGGAAAGCGCGGCGCCGGCGTGGACGACGCGGATCCGGGACGGCGCCGGCAGACGACGCGCGGCCAACGCGGCGCGGAACGGGTCCTTGACCGGGCGCAGATGCCCCAGCACGCAGGCCTGGAAGGCGCCGCGAACCTTGCGTGCAGGTCGGCCCGGCGGACGCGCGGATTGAAGGATCGCTCGGGCCCGGCCTCGCACGCGCGCCGGCAGCGCCTCGAGGCCCGCCGGCTGGAGCACGACGATCCGGTCGGCCAGATCGAGCGCGGGCAGCCGCGCGCCCCGGCGGCGCAGGTGGCCGTAGAGGTCCGTGCCGGTCAGGACCAGCACCACGGGCGCCCGCGGCCGCGCGGCGCGGAAAGCGCGGACGGAGGGAGCGCTCTTTCGGGCGTGCAGCGCGATCAGCGCGTCACAGGGCTCGCCTCTCCAGCGCATCCCAACTCGGGCTCGATGGCCGAGCTCGCGCAAGATCGCCGCGTAGCGCAAGGCCGTCCGGCGGTTGCCGGAGAGCGATCCGGCTGCTGCAGGGGTCGCGATGAAGAACCGCATGCCGGTCGGATGGCTCCCGTCCGTGCTGCCCTGTACCTTGCCGCCCCCGTCTTGTGGCGTCCAGGGCCGGAGCACGGGCGAGGGATTCTCGGCAGGCACGCGCGGCCGGTCAAGGACGCTTGCACAGCCACTCGCCCATCGGGCATCGTCTTGAGGCGCTCATGCTTCAGCCGAGCTACCCCTACTGGATCGCCAATCACGCTCGCCGCGGGAGCCGCGAGTTGCCGGTGACGGACAAGTTCAGCGGCCAGGTAGCGACCCGCGTCGCGCTCGCCGAACCCGCGGCGATCGAGGAGGCGATCGCGCGCGCCGCCGCGGCCGTCGAGCCCATGCGGCGCATGGCGGCCTGCGAACGGGCGGCGGTCCTCTCGCACTGCGCGCGGCGCTTCGGGGAGCGTGCGGAGGAGCTGGCGCAGACCCTGTGCGTCGAGGCCGGCAAGCCGATCCGCGACAGCCGCGGCGAGGTCTCTCGGCTGATCGACACCTTCCGCATCGCCTCCGAGGAGGCGACGCGCATCGGCGGCGAGGTCCTGCCGATGGACGTCACGCCGCGTGCGCGGGGCTACACGGGCATGTGGAAGCGCGTGCCCGTCGGAGCGTGCTCGCTCATCTCTCCCTTCAATTTTCCCCTCAACCTGGCCGCGCACAAGATCGCGCCCGCGATCGCGGCCGGGTGCCCCTTCGTCCTCAAACCTGCGAGCGCCACGCCGGTCGGAGCCCTCCTGATCGGCGAGACGCTGGCGGAGACCAACCTCCCGGATGGGGCGTTCTCGATCCTGCCCTGCCCGCGCGGCGAAGCGGATGCGCTGGTCACCGACGAGCGCTTCAAGCTGCTCTCCTTCACCGGGTCTCCCGAGGTCGGTTGGGGCCTCAAGGCGCGCGCCGGCAAGAAGAAGGTCGTGCTGGAGCTCGGCGGCAACGCGGGCGTGATCGTCGATGCGGATGCCGACCTCGAGGATGCGGCCGCACGCATCGTCGTGGGCGCCTTCTACCAGTCCGGTCAGAGCTGCATCAAGGCGCAACGGATCCTCGTGCACGAATCGATCCACGCCGACCTGCGCGAGCGCCTCGTCGCCGCAGCGCGTGCGTTGAAGATGGGCGACCCGCGCGAGGAGGACACGTTCCTCGGGCCTCTCATCTCCGAGGGCGACGCGGAGCGGCTCGAGGGCTGGATCCGCTCCGCGGTCGCGCGCGGGGCGCGCCTCTTGTGCGGCGGCCGGCGCCAGGGGGCGATGCTCGAGGCGACGCTGCTCGAGGGGGTGCCCAGGGACGAGCCGCTGGTCTGTCGGGAAGCCTTCGGGCCCGTGGCGGTGCTCTCGACCTTCCACGACTTCGAGGCGGCGCTCGACGAGGTGAACGACTCGCCATTCGGACTGCAGGCCGGCGTCTTCACGCGCGACCTCTACAAGGCGCAGCGCGCCTGGGAGCGTCTCGAGGTCGGCGCCGTGCTGATCGGCGAAGTCCCCTCCTGGCGCGTCGACCACATGCCCTACGGCGGTGTCAAGGACTCCGGCTTCGGCCGCGAGGGACTGCGCTTCGCGATCGAGGAGATGACCGAGATCCGGCTGCTCGTGATCCGGACGCCGGAAGGCCTGCGAGCTCCCGCGCCTCACGAATCACCGCGTCGAGCATCGCCGGAGTCAGCCGGCCGGTGAACGTGTTCTGCTGGCTGACGTGGTAGCACGCGAGCAGATGGCGATCTCCGAGGTCCAGATGCCTGCCATGCGCGAAGCGCGGCCTCCGAGGCGGCAGGATCCCGCCCTGGCGCGCCAGCAGGTCGAGCGCCGAGTCCCAGGCGATCGCGCCGAGGCAAAGAAGAACCCGCCAGCGCACGAGCGCATCGTGCTCCACGTCGAGCCACGGCGAGCACGCATCGAGCTGCTGCGGCGTCGGACGGTTTCCCGGAGGAGCGCAGCGGATCGCCGCGCTGACGTACACGTCGAGTAGACGGAGCGCGTCGTCGCGCGAGACGGAAGTCGATTGGCTCGCGAGCCCGGCCCGGTGCAGGCCCGCGGTGAGGAACTCTCCCGAGCGATCGCCCGTGAACATGCGCCCCGTGCGGTTCGCACCATGCGCGGCGGGCGCGAGCCCCAGGATCCAGATCCGCGCGGCCGGATCGCCAAAGCCGGGGACGGGCCGGCCCCAGTACTCCCACTCGGCATACGCGCGCCGCTTCCCGCGCGCGATCTCCGCGCAATACGCGCGCAGCTCCGGACAGCGCCGACAGCGCGGGATCGCGGCTCGGAGGCGCGCGAAGTCGCGGGTTTTCACGGACGGAAGGCGCGGATCCGCCTGCACGCCTCGGCCAGGACGTCGTCCTCCTTGGCGTAGCACACGCGCACAAATCGCTCGCCGCGCGCGCCCGTGTAGAAGGCCGTCCCCGGCACCGTCGCGACCCGGGTCTGTTCGAGCAGCGCCATCGCCGCATCGCGCGCCGTCTCGAAGCCGAGGTGGCCGACGTCCGCCATCACGTAGTAGGCGCCCTGCGGCACGATCGGCTTCATCCCGGCCGCGTCGAGGGCCTCGCAGGTCATCGCGCGCTTCCTGGCGTAATCCGAGGCCAGCTGCTCGAAAAAGCTGTCGGGCGCCCGGAATCCTTCCGCGACCCCGTGCTGGAGGGGGGTGGGCGCGCACACGTAGAAGAGGTCGTTCACCAGGGTGATCGCCCGCGCCATGGTCTCCGGCGCGACCGCGTATCCGAGTCTCCAGCCGGTGATGCTGAAGGTCTTCGATAGGCCCATGATCGTGACCGTGCGCTCGCGGAGGCCGTCGACCGTCGCCGGGGGCACATGCTCGCGGCCGTCGTAGCGGATGTGCTCGTAGATCTCGTCGGTGATCACGAGAAGGTCCTTCTCCTTCGCGATGCGCGCGAGGGCGGACAGCTCCGCACGGTCGAACATCCTCCCGCTCGGGTTCGACGGCGTGCACACGACGACCGCGCGCGTGTTCGGACGCACGGCCGCGGAGAGATCGGCCTCGCGCAGCGCGAAAGCCGGCGCCTCGAGAGCCAGGAACTGGGGCTCGAGACCCGCGAGGATCGCCGCGTTGAGGTGGTAGCCGTAGTAGGGCTCGAACAGCAGGATCCCGTCGCCGGGATCGAGCAGCGCGTGCACCGCCGCCGCGAACGCGCCGGTCGCCCCCACGGTGACCACGATCTCCGTCCCGGGGTCGGCTGGCAGGCCATTCTGGCGCTCGAGCTTCCTGGCGATGGCTTGGCGCAGCCCGAGATCACCCTCGGGGAAGGAGTAGGTGCTCCGGTTCTCCCGGATCGCCGCGATCGCGCCTTCGCGCACGAGCGGCGGGGTCGGCAAGTCGCAGATCCCCTGTCCCAGGTTGATCCCGCCGACGCGCTCACACTCGCGCGTCATGCGGCGGATGTCGGACTGGACGAGGCCCTGGAGACGGCGGGAGGTCGGAGGAGGCATCGTGCTGCGGCGGCTCGGGCCGGCTAGCCTAGCGCCTCGCACGGAAGCTCGGCCATGATCGCACTGCTCCCCTTTCTCGCGCTCCAGTCCCACCCCGCCCCGATCAACCTGGACTCGCTGCTCGCCGAGCTCGTCGATCGGAGTGCGCTCGCACGCCTGCCGTCGCCGCCCTACGTCTGCCGCCAAGCCTCGAGCCACGACCGCGCCTCGGCCTCACCCGAGAAGGAGCGGGAGGGGCGCACCGAAGGGGTGATGCTCGACACCGATGGGCCCGGCGCGATCGTGCGCGTCGGGTCGGCCCATCCGGCCGGGACTCTCCGCTTCTACCTCGACGGGGCGGCGACGCCCGTGATCGCCGAGGAGATGGCGAGGCTCCTGGGCGGGCAGGGTCCCGTCGCCTCCCCGCTCTCGGCCGAGACGTCCAAGGGCTGGAACCTGTACCTGCCGATCCCCTACACGCGGCACTGCAAGGTCACGTGCGACCATCCGAAGGACGTCGACTACCAGATCGACTACCGCACCTACCCGGCGGGCACGGCGGTGGCGAGCTTCGCACCCGGAGACCTCGGGCGGAGCGCGCCCGCTCTGGTTCGGGTGATCAAGCTGTGGGAGCACCCCGGCGAAGGCGAGGATGGGGCGGGAACGGCGACGTTCGACTTCACCCTCTCACGCGAGAACACCGACGGCACGCTCTCGTGCGTCGACCCCAAGGCCGCGGCCGGGCCGCGCGCGATCACCGGGTTGAGCTTCCGCGTCGAGGCCACCGACCTTCCGCTCGCGTTGCGGCGCGCTGTCTTGCGGATGTCCTTCGACGGCGAAGAGACCATCGCCTGCCCTCTCGGCGACTTCTTCGCGAGCTCCCCGGGCCTCAATCCCTACCGAAGCTGGCCGATCACCATCGCCAAGGGAGCGGACGAGCCGACCGGAAGACCGGGAACTCAGGGCGATCTCGTCTGCCGCTGGGTCATGCCGTACCGCGAGCGATTCGACCTGCGCGTCGACGTCCGCGGCTCGAGCGACGTCCATGTCGCGGGCCTGGTCCTCACCGAGCCGTGGAGCTGGGATGACCGCTCGTTGCACTTCCACGGTCGCTGGAAGGCTTCGGGGGTCGTGCGAACGCGCCCCGTGAGGGACTGGACGCAACTCGCCGTCGAGGGACACGGCGTCTTCGTCGGCGACATGCTCTCGATCGCCAACCCGGTCAAGGCCTGGTGGGGCGAGGGCGGCGAGACGTTCTACGTCGACGGAGAGACCTTCCCCTCCCACTTCGGCACGGGGACCGAGCACGACTCCGGTTCCGCGCAGTCCTCGCCGGAGCTCTTCCAGGCGCCGCTCCACGCCCGGACGCGCTGCGACGGCCCGGGGATGTTCGGCTCGACCTCGGTCACGCGCTTCCGCGGGCTCGACGCGATCCCGTTCGAGAAGAGCCTGCGCTTCGACGTGCAACTCCGGCACCGGAGGGACTGCCAGGTCGAGATGGCGGCGACGACCTTCTACTACGCGCGGCCCGGAGCCAAGGACGACGCGCCGCCGATCCGCGACGGCGACCTCGCCGTGCCGCATCTCGAGTGGAAGCCCTTCCGCATCGAGGGCGCGGTCGAGGCCGAGGACTTGAAGGTCTTCGCCTCGAGCCCCGGGACGCAGTGGGTAGTGCAGGAGCTCGACGACGAGGCCTGGTCGGGGGGACGGCATCTGTGGGTGCGAGCGCGGGCCAAGGGCGGGTTCGTCGAGCTCTCCGTCCCGGTCGAGAAGCCCGGCCGGCGCGAGGTGATCGTGTACCCCACGCGGAGCTCGGACTACGGCACGGTCCAGTTCCACGTCGACGGGGTCCATGCCGGCCTTCCGCTCGTGACCTTCGACACCGAGGGGCCCGGCGCCGGCGCCCCCAGACCGTATTCGCTAGGGACCTTCGACCTCGCCAAGGAGATGAGGCTGCGGATCGAGGTCGTCGGGACGCACGAGCGCTCCGATCCGCCGCACTTCGAGTTCGGGCTGGACTGCGTCGTGCTGCGCTGATCCACCCGGAGATCGCGAGCCCGGAACTGGGCGGAGCTGTGCGCCTGGGGTAGCGTTTCCTTGGACACGACCATGACCGGCTGCTCCCGACGACCCCTTCCCCGTTCCCGGGCCCTCGGGCGTGACGGTCGGCTTCTCGCTCTCGCTGGCGTTCTGATGCTCGCGATCCGGGTTCGGGCTCAGGATCCCGCCGCCCCCAACGAGGTCGCGCGCCTCGAGCTCGCAGCCCCGGCGCGCTCGCCGTTCCTGCTCCACGCCACGATCCCGGTCCCGAGCGGCATCTTCCCGCGGGCGGACGGGAAGAGCCCCCTGGCAGTCGTCGACCACAGCCCCGGGCGCAGGCTCGTCCCCGCGCAGGTCCACGTCGTCTCGCGATACCCCACGGGGGATGCCGACGTCGTGGAGATCTTCGCGCGGGTCCAACTCGACCCCACCGAGATCCCCGGCTCCCGCGTCACCTTCTCGGTGGTTCCCTCCGAGAACACGCTCGCGCGCGCGCCGAAGGACTCTGCGCGCGTCGCCGATCTGCTCAGGCTCAAGAGTCGTGGGCGCTTCGGCCTGCGCGCACGCGACGTCTACGGCAACACGTATTGGGCCGAGCTGTCGGGGAACCAGGACGACCCGGGGTTCGGCAGCCTCCGCATCCTGAAGAGCGGCCCCTGGCTGCGCGAGCGCCGCGTCTACATGACCATGACCCCGGTCGAGTCGGCCGGGGCGCAGGGACCTCCGCTGCCGCATCTGTTCGGCGTCCACGCCTACATCACCGAGCGCGCTGGCGAGGACGACGTCGGCCTCGACCTGCGCGTGAACAACGGCGCGATCTCGGGCAGCCGACCGGCGACTCCGATCGAGGCCACGCTCGGCATCGTCTACTGGAAGAGCCTCCAGCTGGTGTTGCCGAAGGGCTGGACGGCGGTCTCGCAGGTGGGTGATCCGTTCCTGGGCGATCCCCATCTGGAAGGGGACGCGTGGGTGCTCCCGCTCGTGAAGCCCTACCCCGAAGGCCGGCTGCACATGATGGGTCCGCAGGGGCAGCTCGAGCGACGGCTGATCCTCGTCCCCGCCACGCCCGCAGCTCGCGCGGGCGCGAAGACCGACGAGAATGCCGTTCGCACCGAGGACAAGAGCACGCGCGTCGACGCGAGCCTATTCGACCCGGGCCTGGCTTTCTGCCGGCGCGGCAAGGAGCTGTGGTCGTGGTTCGAGCCCGAGACGGCGCGATACTTCCCCCAGCGCGATCTGCTGGCCAGCTTCGACCTGGTCCGGAGCAAGGGCCTGGGCGGCAAGGCCGCCATCCGGGCACGGTTGATCGCGAACCTCTCGGCACTGCGCGCCGGCCTGGAGAGCGGGTCGCCCAAGGGTTACTACGTCACCGCTCAGGCGATGGGCTGGGCTCACCCGTGGTGGGTCAAGGAGCAGGGCAGCCAGGGCGGCGAGGGCATCGCGACGTTCGAGGGTTACTACGCCGCCGCCGCGGCGGCTCGCGAGGACATCGAATACCTCTCGCTCCTCCATCGCATGAACGTGTGCCGCCAGCCCCAGGCGGCCTACGACCGGTTCGGGGATCCGGTCGGATACCACGCCTGGCTCGACCAGGACGGGAGGATCCCGTTCGACTTTCGCTTGAACGGCGGGGTCCTCATGCCGCCGTTCCTCCTGCCGTGCATGCGCGGGCCCGAAGCATCGGAGCAGGTGCGCGAGGTGGTGAAGCGCGGCCTGCGCCCGCCCTACGACCTCGGCAATCCCTACGAGCCGAACGGGACGTGGCCCGACCGCGCCGATTGCCTGCTGGCGTGGTGGCCGCACGACGACCAGCACTACGTCCGCTGGACGAAGCAGCCCAAGGCGCTGGTCTGGCTCGCGAACGACTCCATGGCCAGGGACGACTTGATCCTGGCCGCCGAGATGTACCACCTCGCCCGCCACGAGAGCCCGCACGTCCGCGCGTCGTGGTCGCCGGGGGCGACGCTCCTGATCCTCGAGGGTCTCGCCAAGGCGCATCCCCACCAGGGATTGCCGATCGGACGGGAGGACGCCTGGGGCATCGACGCGATGTGCGCGGCGTACTCCGTCGCCAGCGAGGAGTGGCGCGCGAGGAACCGGGCCTGGTTCGATCGGATGTCGCAGGCGCTGATCGACGGGGCGATGCCCAACGGGATCGTCCAGCGGTTCATCAACGTCCAGCTGCTCGGGCACGAGCACTACACGGTGACGCAGACGTTCGAGAGCCTGTTCCTGATCCACGCGACGCGGTGCTTGAATGAGTCCGTGTTCCGGGGCGTCGACGATGCGCGGCGTGCGGAGCTCGAGAAGATCGCAGTGAATGGAGTCGACTTCCTGTTCTTCGGGCCGCCCTGGGCGCGGATGGCGAACAGCTGGCAGCCCTATCCCGCACGCCCGACGTTGTTCCTCCAGGGACCGCGGCAGGGCATCGCGGTCTCGATCAACGACAACTACCAGACGCCGCCCTTCTGCGACACGAGCCGGTGGGGACCGAACTACCTGCCGCCCGACGGTCTCGGCCTCGGCGTCGAGTGGTTCCACCCCTGGGCGGCGCTGTCGTACGCACAGGAGATCACCGAAGGGACGGCAGGATCGGGACTCAAGAACAAGTACCTGCGCCGC
This sequence comes from Planctomycetota bacterium, assembly GCA_041488095.1. Classification (GTDB taxonomy): domain Bacteria; phylum Planctomycetota; class UBA1135; order UBA1135; genus DASYPQ01. The sequence goes on along the minus strand of JBGPOP010000025.1, from coordinate 30,518 downwards.
GCGATCGACTGCGGGAGGCCGCACATGGGATGGAAGGACCTGATCCAGGACTTCGGCGAGCAGGCGTCGGATCCCACCTACGACAACTCGGCGAATTGGGTCGGGTTCCTGGGGAAGCTGCAGAGCCTGGGGCTGCAGTAGCCCCTCAACGGGTCTGCATCGCCAGGTAGTCGCCGATCAACTTCACCGCCGCCCTCATCCCCACCTCGATGCACCCTTCGTCAGGGTCGAAGGTCGGCGTGTGCAGCATGCCGGGAGCGGGCTTCCCCTTGGGCGCCACGCCCAGGAAGAAGAACAACCCCGGCACCTTCTTGGCGTAGAAGGCGAAATCCTCGGCCCCCATCACCGGCTTGTCGTCGATCACCTGGTCCTTCCCGAGGGCCGCCTCGAGCGACGGCCGCATCCGCGCGAGGAGCGCCGGGTCGTTCCACGTCACCGGCGTGTATTTCTTGATCTCGACCTCCGCGCTCGCGCCGAAGGCCTCGGCCGTTTTCTCCGTGATCTCGCGGATCCGCTGGTGCGCGTGGTCCTGGATCTTCTCGTCGTTCGTTCGCAGCGTCCCTTCGAGCACGGCCTTCTCGGGGATGATGTTGTAGCGGTTCCCCGCCTCGATCCTCCCGAACGTCAATACGATCGTCTCGCGCGCATCGACCTCCCGAGCGGGGATGTTCTCGAGCGCCAGCACGACGTGGCTCGCGACCACGATCGGGTCGATCCCGAGCTCCGGCCACGCTCCGTGCGTCTGCTTGCCGTGGATCGTGATCGTGATCTCGTCCGAGGCCGCGAGCGCCCCGCCCGCGTGCACTCCGACCGTGCCCACCTCGAGCATCGGGCCGCAGTGCAGGCCGAACACGGCTCCCGGCCGTGGATCGTCGATCGCGCCCTCCTCGATCATCCGCACCGCGCCGTGCGTCCCCGGCCCGGGCACGCCCTCCTCCGCGGGCTGGAAGAGGAACACGACGCTGCCGTGCAGGGTCTTCTTCATCTCGGGAGAAGCCAGCATCGCCGCTGCGCCGAGCGCCACCGCGACGTGCACGTCGTGCCCGCACGCGTGCATGACTCCGACCTCCTTGCCCTCCCACATGTCCTTCCGCGTGCTCTTGAAGGGCAGCCCGGTCGCCTCGGTCACCGGCAGCGCATCCATGTCAGCGCGCCAGGCGACGCATCCTCCCGGAAGATCGCCTCTCAGGACGCCGACGACACCCGTCTTCGCGACGCCTTCGCGGACCGAGAGGCCGAGCTCCTTCAGCCGAGCCGCGATCAGCTTGGCCGTCTCGACCTCGCGCTCGCCGAGCTCGGGATGCTCGTGCAGTCTGCGCCGTATCTCGATCGCGCGCGGCAGCTCGTGGGCGACCGCACCGGCGAAGGCGGCGTCCTGGATGGGGAGCGCGGAGAACAACAGGAGTGCGATCATGGGACCTTCCGTATGGGGGGGGCTCAGATCCTACGGCCGCCGCCGGCGTCCTTCCCAGGGGCATTCCGTCCCGCTCAGGTTGGAGTAAACTTCCGGATGGGGATTCGACGGATGGGGACGAAGACGATCGCGAGGTGCCTGGCGGCGGCCGGCGCGGCGACCCTCGCCATCACCCTCCTCTGGCCCGCGCCAGCCGAAGGCTACTCCTTCCTCGGCGGCGCACTGCGCCTGTCTCAGCGCGACGTGCGCGTCTTCGACAACTTCAGCGACCCCGAGTCGAACAACAACAGCCAGCCGGACCCGAGCTTCCCGGGCGCGACCGGCGCGACGCTCGCGATCTGGAAGGCCGCGGTCGAATGGGGCAGCCAGGCGCACGGGGACGGCCTGGGTGATCCCTCGCAGCCCGCGCTGGGATCGGGCGGCGCGAACTTCGACTACTCCTGGCAGGGCAACGCGACGTCGGTCGGCGATACGAACGGCAACACGGTATCGGAGATCAGCGGCCAGGGTGGCGGCGTGTTCGCCTACACCGAGCTGCCGATCAGCGACGGCTGGCGCATCCGCTTCTACGCCGACTCGGCAATCTGGGAGGACGGGCCGGGCTCCTACCCCGGCACCAACAACCGGCACGACATCCAGGGCGTCGCGACCCACGAGCTCGGCCACGCGCTCGGCCTCGGGCACTCGGGCGATCTCTCGGCGACGATGCTCTCCTTCCTGGTCGGGACCGGCATCGACTTCCGTTCCATCGAGGCCGACGACATCGCCGGCATCCAGGCGCTCTACGGAGCGCGCGCATCCGACAAGCCTCACGTCCAGGGCTACGCACTCTCGGGTGGATCGGTCACGGTGACCGGCAGCGGCTTCTCGACGCAGGGGAACGAGGTGTGGTTCACCCGCCGCGCGCCGCACTCGGATGGAACGCCACTCAAGGTCGCGGGGCTGGCATCCTTCGACCACGGCACGACCATCCAGCTCGCGATCCCGGACGAGGCCGGCCCGGGCGACCTCCTCGTGCACAGCGCGGGCAGCGGGGGTGCCTCGCTCTCGAACGCTTTCCCCTTCGATCCGAGCATCCCGCCCTGCCCCGCGCCCGAGCTCTACGGAACGGCGAAGCGCACGTCGCAGGGCACGTTGCCTGCGCTCTACTTCCAGGGCCGCCCGAGCCTGATGACGGACGATTTCGTGGTCGCGACCGCGGGAGGAGTCCCGGACCAGAGAGGCTTCCTGCTCTCGAGCGCGGCACAGGGCGCGACGCCGTTCCTGGGCGGCACCCTGTGGCTCGCCCGACCCCTCCGCCGTGAACAGCGCTTCCAGCTCGACTTCACCGGGGGAGTGACCCTGTCCCTGCCGGTGACCCCCGAGCAGGTCGGGATGACGCGCTTCTACCAGCTCTGGTTCCATGACCCCGGCGACCCCTTCGGCGCCGGCCTTTCCGACGGCCTGCGCGTCACCTACTGCCCCTGAGGAGCCGGCCAGGCGTTCCCGGAGCAGCCGACCTCGGCGTCAGTTCTTCTTCGCCGCGACCTTCGCGCTGAGCTTGAGAGAGCCGGCGAACGAAAGCTCCTGGTGGCTCGATGTCTCGCCCCCGAAACCGAGCGACAGGTCGCTGGCCACGTCCTCGCGCCCGCCGAGATCGAAGGACTCGAAGCGCCCGGCCGAGAGATTCCACACCAGCGCGCCCTCGCCCTTGAACTTCCAGGTCACGCCGGCGTGCTGGATCGTGCGCTCCTCGAGGAGCTCGCCCAGGCGCATGGCCGCGCGAGCCGATGCGGTCTGGTCGCGGCTGGTCTCGATCTCCACGCTGATCTCGACCACGGCCAGACGAACCCCCTCCTGCTCGCGGGTCTCCTTCCATTTCGCCTGCGCCTTGCCCTTCACCTCGCCGCCGAAGACCTCCGACAGCGGCCCGCCTACGCCCGAGGCCACCGATCGCGCGAAGAAGCCGCCGCCGCCCTTGACGAAGGCCATCGGCACGTTGCCGCCGGCGGCGAACACGTCGGCGAGCCGGGCGGGCTCGATCGGCCAGGCGTCGCCCTCGCGGACCTGTCGCCCGGGCAGCAGGCCGCGCAGGTCGATGTCCTCGGCGAGACCGCCCAGGTACTCCTCGAGGGTCTCCCTCTGATCGAAGTAGCGTCCATAGCCCTGATCCTCGGGGACCCAGGTGAACACCACGCTCGTGCCCTTGAGCGGCGATTCGGCGTCCCATGCGTCGGGGTGCTTCTCTCCCCGTGCGTCGATGAGCACGAGATCGACGTGCAGCCCCGCGTCCGGGTAGAGGCGTTGCAGCACGAGCGGGCGCCCGCCTTCGACGGCTCGGTACGTGTCGATCGCGTGCAGGCTGATCTTGGAGGACACCTCGAGCCTCTGCTGCGAGAGCTGCGCGCCCTCCTCGCCCTCGAAGCGCATCTTCTGGACCACGAGCTCGTGCTCGAGGGTGAAGGTCTTGTCGACGCGCGAGCCCGCGACAGGGGCAAACGCGATCGTCTCCGCCCGCGCCGACGCGGCCGACCCGGCCGAGGCGACCTGTGCGAGGAAGGCGACCGAGAGCAAGGCTGTCGTCATCCCTTTCTCTTTCCGTCGACGTACTCGCCCGACTGCTCCTCGTCCGGCGACCCGTCCTCGTTCCACAGGCGCCAGGGCCCGACGCGCTGGCCGTTCTTCAGCTCGCCCTCGGCCTTCTTCTGCCCGTTGGGGTACCAGTGCGTCCAGACGCCGACGCTCTGCCCGTGCTCCAGCGCCCCGTGGTAGCTCTTCTGGCCATTCTCGTGGTAGCCGGTCCACTCGCCGTCCATCTTGCCCTGGACGTAGTAGCCTTCGGCCTCCAGCTCGCCGCTCTCGTACCAGCGCTTCCAGAAGCCGTCCTCCTTGTTCCCCTTGAATCGGCCCTCGAACTCGAGCTTTCCGTTCTTGTGCCAGCGTCGCCACAGTCCCTCCTGCACACCGCGCACGTTGGGACCCTCCGACCACTTGGCGCCCGTGTCGGCGAAGTAGTTGATCCACATGCCGTCCTTGACGCCGAAGCGGTAGTCCCCCTCCTTGACCTTCACGCCCTCGGGAGTCCAGGAGATCCAGCGCCCCGACTTGAAGCCGCCCGCGTAGAGACCTTCGAGCTGCTTCTCCCCGTTCTCGTGGTAGAAGGTCCACTTGCCGACACGCTCGCCGCTTTTCCACTCCCCTTCCATCTTCTTGCGGCCGTTCTGCTCCCAGTAGATCCAGTAGCCGACGCGCTGGTAGTCGTGGAAGACGCCCTCGTACTGCTGCGCGCCGCTGTCGTACCAGCCCTTCCACACGCCCTCGCGGCGGCCGCGGAAGAGCCGTCCCTCGCGAGCCTTGACGCCGTTGTCGTGGAAGAAGGACACGACCTCCCCCTGGGCCGGCTTCTCGTCCGGCTTCCCGACTGGAGCCGGGCTCGGTGGCGTCGCGGGCCGGGGCGGGGAGACCGGTTCCTGCAGGACGCACGCCGCCCACACGACTCCGGCAACCAGCATCGCGGTCCGGGAACTCATCCGGGTCAGCATAGCAGAGCGGCTACGCGGAAGCCTCTGCTTCGTTGGCCCACAAGCCGGTCGACCCGTAGCGCTCGCCCGTGTCGTTGAGCAGCGTCACGACCGTCGCGATGTCTCCGCGTTGCGCGATGACGCGAGCACCGTGGAGGTAGCCTCCCGAGGAGGGGCCCACGAACAGACCCTGGCGCGACAGCGCGCGGCAGAGATCGGCCGCCTGCTCGAGCGTCACCGGGATGCGATCGTCGATCAACGACTCGTCCAGGATCTCGGGAACGATGTCGCCCGGATGACCGAGGGGCTTCAGACCCTCGATGCCGGGAAATGTCTCGGGCACGATCGCGGCGATCCGCAGCCGCGGGTTCTCTTCGCGCAATCGCCGGCCGACGCCGGTAATCGTTCCGCCGGTCCCCACTCCGGCGACGAAGGCGTCCGGCGCGCTGCCGGTCCTCGCCCGCATCTCCTCGAGGATCTCCGCTCCCGTCGTCTCGTAGTGCGCGCGCCAGTTGTCGGGGTTCCCGTACTGGTCGCAGTGCCAGTAGCGATCGGGGTGCTCGCGCGCGAGCCGCTTGGCCTCGCGCAGCGCGAAGTCGTAGCCCTCGATCGGATCGGTGAGAACGAGCTCGGCGCCGTGCGCACGGATGCGGTCCAGGCGCTCGCGGCTGGCGTTGCCGGGTACCACCAGCGTCACCGGCACGCCGAGCGCCGCGCCCAGCATCGCGTAGGCGATCCCGGCATTGCCCGAGGAGCTGTCGAGCAGGCGCCGTCCGCCGGCGAAGCGACCCGCCTCGATCGCTCGAGTGAGCATCCGCGCCACGGGCCGATCCTTGATCGAGCCACCCGGGTTCACGCTCTCCAGCTTGGCAAACAGGCGCACACCCGGCCGGGGAGCGAAAGCCGAGAGCTCGACGAGCGGCGTGTGACCGATGCCGGCGAGCAGGCCGGCGGCATCCGGGCGGCGTGCAGTCGGGGCGCTCACGGACCCGTCGCGGAGCAGAAGCGTTCGTAGTCGACGTAGCCCGGGAACTTCGTGCCGGGCGCGCAGTAGCGGCACTTCGGATCGGGAGCGAGGGTGAGTTCGGTGAAGCGCTGCCGCAAAGCGTCGTAGTGCACGAGCCTGCCGACGAGCGGGTCGCCGATCCCGAGCAGGATCTTGATCGCCTCCACCGCTTCCATCGTGCCGACGACCCCGGGCAGGACGCCGAGCACGCCCGCCTCGGCGCAGGACGGCGCAAGGTCGGGAGGCGGCGGCTCGGGGTAGAGGCAGCGGTAGCACGGGCCGCGGCGTTGGGGGTACGCGGGCCAGAAGACCGAGACCTGTCCCTCGAAGCGGTAGATCGATCCGTGGACGTTCGGGATCTCGTGCTTGACGCACGCGTCGTTGACGAGATAGCGAGTCGCGAAGTTGTCCGAGCCGTCGACGACGACGTCCCAACCGGGGAGGATCTCGTCGACGTTCCCGGAATCGAGTCGCGTCTCGTAGCCGACGACTTCGACCCGCGGGTTGAGCGACAGGAGGGTCGCGCGCGCCGAGGCGACCTTGGAGGTCCCGGTGCGCGCGTCGGTGTGGAGGATCTGGCGCTGGAGGTTGCTGCGGTCGACGACGTCCATGTCGACGATGCCGATCGTCCCGACCCCGGCCGCGGCGAGGTAGAGGGCTGCGGGAGAGCCGAGTCCCCCCGCTCCGATCATCAGGATCCTCGAATCGAGGAGGCGCAGCTGTCCCTTCTCGCCCACCTCGGGCATCAGGATGTGGCGTGCGTAGCGCTCGCGGTCGTGCGGCGAGAGGCTGCGCGGGACCTCGACCGGGAGGCCGTCCTGCTTCCAGCGATTGTATCCGCCGGCGACCGAGCGCACGTCCCGGTACCCCATCAGCTTCAGACCCTCGGCGGCGAAGAGCGAGCGCACTCCGCCCGCGCAGATTACGAGCACGGTTTTCGCCGGATCGGGCGCGGCGTCCTCGACGCGCAGCTCGAGGAACCCGCGGACGATGCAGTGCGCGCCGGCGGGGCTGCCCTGCGCGACCTCGTCGGGCTCGCGCACGTCGATCAGCACGGCGCCCTGGGCCTGGAGGGCGGCCGCTTGGGTCGGCGTGACCTCGGGAATCGAGGCCTTCAGGTCGGCCAGCCTCTGGTCCTTGGCTTTCATGGATTCCTCACGTCTCCGCCCTCACCCGCCCGCCACCGCGGGCACGATCGAGAGCACCGCGCCGCCCTCGAGCCGGGTCGAAAGGCCCTGGAGCGTGCGCACGTCCTTCGAACCGACGAACACGTTGACGAAGGGCCGCAGCTTGCCGTCCTTGTCGAGCACGCGTTCGAGGACGCCCGGGCATTGCTCCCCGAGGTTCGCCAGGGCCTCGGCGACGGTCGTTCCCCGGACGTGCACCTCGTCGGAGCCCTGCGTGTATCCGCGCAGCGGCGTGGGGATGCGGATCGTGGCGGTGTTCATGAGCTGGTGATGGGTTCCTCGACGAAGCCTTGCCCTTGCAGTCGCCACGAGCGCGCAGCGGCGACGCCGCGCGCCGTGACCTCGACGATCAGATACGACCAGCCCTCCCACGCCGCCGCGCGGTCGGTCTCGGACGGCTCGGCAGGATGATCGGGATGCGAGTGCCAGACGCCGACGATCTCGAGCCCGGCTGCCCGCGCCGCGAGATCGGCGGCCATGAAATCGGCTGGGTCGAGGTCATAACGGTCCCGCGCGCGCTCCTGGTTCAGGTTCCCGGCCCGGGTCGCGCGCGCGGTCTCGGTCCGTCCGAGTCGCGCCTTGCCGACCAAGAGGCCGCACGTCTCCTCCGGGTACCCGGCCCCGATCCAGCTCTCGAGGTCGCGGCGGACTTCGGGGGGCAGGACCAGCATCGGGCTCCCGGCGTCGGATCCCAGGTTCTAGCTCAAGATCGCCGCCGAGAAAAGCGTCCTCATGGCCCGACCCTCTTGTCGTCCTCGTACCGCCCGCTCCACTGCGGATCGACCGATCCGTCCTCCGTGCGGTAGGTCCAGATCCCCTGCTTCTTGCCGTCGACCATCTCGCCTTCGATCTGGACCACTCCGGACTCGAAGGAATAGCGCACCTTCCCGTGCTGTCTGCCGGCCTTGTACTCGATCTCCGAGAGCAGCTTGCCGCTCGGCCACCACGTCCGCTGGAGGCCGTCGGCCTTGCCGGCGAGGTAGCTCTCTTCCTCGATCTTCACCCCCGCGGGGTTCCACACCCGGCGCGGGCCCTCGAGCAGGCCCTCGCGGTAGCTCTCCTCGACCTTCTTGTTCTGCTCGTCGGTGCGCGTCCACGTTCCGGTCTCGAGGCCGCCCGCGAAGAATCCGTGGTACATCTCGCGGTGGTCGGAGTACCACTCGCGCCATTCGCCGTGCTTCTGGCCGTCCGCGAAGGCGCCTTCGAGGCTCTTCGTGCCGTCCGGGAACCAGTTCTGGATCGGCCCGTCCCTCCGGCCGTCCTTCCACCACGCCACGGACTTGATCGCGGCGATCGGGAACCAATGGCGGTCGCGGCCGTCGAGCTTGCCGCGCTTCCAGGTCTGCTCGCTCTCCGGAGTGCCGTCCTCGTGCCAGGTGATCCAGGGGCCGTCCTTCTCGTCCTCCGCGAAGGCCCCGCTCGCCACCTTCAGGCCGCCGTCGTGCCACTCCTCGAAGGGACCGTCCTGCTTTCCGTGCCGCCAGGTTCGCTTCAGCGCGAGCTGACCGTTCTCGTACCAGCGCCAATCGGGCCCGTGGTCGATCGTGCGGCCCTTCTTGTCCCGCTCGACCCAGGCGATGCGCTTCTTGTTGCCGCCCGGCCAGGAGGTTTCGACCTTCTCGACCTTCGTGCCCTCGAACTCGGTCATCGAGACGTCGAGGCCCCGCTCGTCGGCGGGCGAGCTCGGCCGAGAACGAGGCGGCATGTCGGGATCGGGTGCACGCGGCGCCGCGGGGATCGCCTGGCCGGGATCCTGGGCCGGTTTCGCAACCCCCGCGGCGCCCGACGGGGCGGCAGGAGCCGAGGGTTCGCTGGATCGGCCGCAGCCGAAGGCGAGGAACAGGCTGAGAGCCGGCGCGCGCATGGGGAGGACACCCATCCTAGCCCGCGAGATCCTCGCGCAGCGCTGCGCGCACCCCGGCCGACAGCTCGGTCTCGACCGCGAGCGCGGGCAGGTCCGCCCCGATCGCGAGGGGTACCTCGCCGCCGGTCGCGAACTTGAGGTACTGGACGCTCGAGAGCCGATCCTCGCCGCGCTGACGCGGGTCGAAGCTGGCGTAGACCCTGCGGCCACGGGCCAGCCGCACGTAGACGCGCTCGGGAAGGGCGAGCCACTCCCGCAGCTTCGCCGCGCGAGCCACGGGGTCCTCGATCTCGATCAGGAGCGCGCAGCCGAGCTCCCCGTCCCCGCCGAGCAGCTCGTTGTAGGTCTCGATCTCGCGCTGGATGTCCGCCTCGCGGACGATCTTCTCCGCGCGCATCATCTCCTGGATCTGGTAGCGCACGGTCGCGAAGTTCTCGAAGAGGAGGGTCAGGTGTTCGCCGACGTGGACGCGGCGCAGGTCCTTGGCGGCCATCGCGGCGGCGCGCAGATCCAAGCGGCGTTCGGAGTACGTCGCCCAGTCGAGCAGGTCCTCGCGGTGCACGCGCCTCACGACAGGGCTCCAGCGGGTCCGGGGAACGGGTCGCCGCGGTAGGCGCGCGCGAGGATCGTCATCGGGTGCAGAGGGAGGACGCCCGCGTGCTGGCGGAACTGCAGGGCGGCGAGCGGGCAATCCGTCGACCACAGCTCCGCGCCGGTCGACTTCATCTCGCCGAACGCCTTCGCGCCGATCCGGCGGCTGGCCTCGAAGCCCTCGACGGTCATCGCGAACGTCCCGTCGTGCCCGCAGCACTCCGACACGAGCGAGACCTCGGCCCCGAAGAGCTTCTTGAAGAGATCGCGGGCCCGGAACCCGATCGACTGAGCGCGCAGATGGCAGGGGGCGTGGCACGCGATCTTGCCCGAGGGTCTCGACTTCACCTCGGTGCAGAAACGGGGCTCGGCCCGGATCGACCACAAGAGCTCGCTCGGATCGACGAGCCCCTTCGCGAGGCGCGCCGCGCGCTCGCGGTCCCTCCCTTCGAGCAGCGAGGGCCACTCGCGCCGCATCATCATCGAGCAGGTCGGGTTGATCGCGACGACCTTCGTGCCGCGCTCTACGAAGGGCGTGAGCACGTCCAGGTTCGCTCGGGCGCGGGCGCGCAGGGAGGCGAGGTCGCCGCGCTCCCAGGCCGGCATGCCGCAGCACTGGAGTCCGCGCGCGCAGCGCACGTCGACGCCGTTCTTCTCGAGGACCTCCAGGGTGTCGCGGCCGAGCTGGGGCTCGTTGTTCTGGACGTAGCAGGTCGGGAAGAGCACGGCCTCGCCGCCGGGCTCCGCCGCGATCCTCCCCTCGCGCTCGGTCCAGCGCTCGAACGTGGTCGAGGCGAACGCCGGGAGATCCTTGTCGCGGTGGATCCCAAGCGCCTTCTCGAGGAACCAGCGGTGGATGCGGACCCGCGACAGCGCGTTGGCGAGGCCTCCGCTCGCGCGCGCCATGCGACCGGCGCGGTCGGGGTCGGCGAGCACCCGGTCGCGCCAGGAGAACCCGATCTTCCGCGCGCGCACCGCCTTGAACCGGTGGACGAGCCGCGGGAAGTCGAGCTGGAAGGCGTGGTGGTCGCGCGGAGTGTAGGGGCACTGGACCTCGCACAGCTTGCACTGGAAGCAGGCGTCCATGACGCGACCGGTCTCGGCGGCCGAGAGAGCCCGCACGTCGCCCTCGTGCGAGTGGTCGATCAGGTCGAACAGCGTCGGGAAGCTGTCGCAGTACTTGAAGCACATGCGGCAGCCGTGACAGATCTCGAAGACGCGCGAGACCTCCTTCGAGAGCGCCGTCTCGTCCCAGTAGCGCGGCTCCGACGGGTCGTAGGTGAGCCCGTCGGTCGGAGCGTAGGTGATCGACCTCTCCGCGGCGGCCATGAAATGCCGCGGCTGGTTCAGTTGACGGTCTTCAGGAGGGCCGAGAAGCGTCCGGCGTGCGACTTTTCCGCCTTGGCCAGGGTCTCGAACCAGTCGGCGATGTCGCCGAAGCCTTCTTTGCGAGCGGTCTTGGCCATGCCCGGGTACATGTCCGTGTACTCATGGGTCTCACCCGCCACCGCCGAGCGCAGGTTCGAGGGTGTATCGCCGAAGGGCTCGCCCGTCGCGGGGTCGCCGACCTTCTTGAGGTAGTCGAGGTGGCCGTGCGCGTGGCCGGTCTCGCCGTCGGCGGTGTCGCGGAAGTTGCCCGCGATCTCGGGGTACCCCTCGATGTCGGCCTGCTTGGCGAAGTAGAGGTAACGGCGGTTGGCCATCGACTCGCCGGCGAAGGCGTCCTTCAGGTTCTTGTGGGTCTGCGTGCTCTTGAGCTCGGGCATGGGGGGTCGTCTCCTGGGTTGTCGTCCGCTTCTGGACCGGGGCGTCTAGGTTGAACCCCGGCGCTCGTTCGTTCAAGGGTCCGTGTGGTGTCCGGGTGCGGGCTCCTCGTCGCGAGGCGGATAGGCGGGCCAGCTCTGGAGGCGCGGGTCGTCGACCGGGCCGCCCACCGTGAAATGGTAGAGGCTGCGGTAGCGCTGCGTTGCGATCCCGAAGACCTCGTGCACGGGCTCGTCGAAGAAGCAGCCGATCCCGGTCGCGCGGACCCCGATCGCCTCGGCCTCGACGTACAGGACCTGGCCGACCGCGCCGCACTCCCAGAAGAGGCGCCGGTAGAACCACGCTCCGTGTCGCTCGAGCGCCGGGTCGAACTCGGCCAGCATGCCCAGGCTGAAGCAGCCGTCCGAGGCGATATCCTGGTGGCAGGAGACCGCTCGCGAGATCGTCCGCGCGTCGCCGCGGGCGAGGAGGTGGAGCTCGAGGCCGTCCGGGCAAGCCTCGGGCTTCTGCCACAGGAAGGGCTTCTGCATCGCCGCCTGGAGCAGAGGTCTCTCCTGCGGATCGCGCGCGAGCGCGTAGAGGCCCGGCTCGAGACCGCGCACGCGGTGGACGAAGAGCCCGAAGTGCACGCGCGGAGCCCAGGGGAGGACGCGCGCCGGGCCGCGCAGGGTCGACGCGAGGACACGGTAGAACTCGGCACGGGAAATCTCCGTCTTCCCGTCGAACGCGACGGCGCTGCGGCGTTGGTGGACGATCTTCCGCAGCGGGAGGTCGTCCGCCAGGAGGAGGGCCGGCGGCTCGTCGACCCGTCTCTCGGTCGCGTAGGCGCCTTCCGTCCGCCGCTTCTGCGTGGCCTCCGCAGCGAGGTCGACCGCGTTCCAGTCCACGTGATCGGTCGAGAGATCGTTGGGCTCACCGCGCAGATCCAGCCGTGCGAACCCGACCGGCGCCGACGAGGGCAGGAGCAGGCCGGGGCGCTCTTCCCGATCCGGGATCACCGCGAGCAGGCACTCCGGCTCCTCGGGCTCGGCTTCTCGCCTGCCGCCGACTCCCAGCAACCCCATGAGGTCGCCGTGGCCGAGGTCGTCGCACAGTGCGACGCGCCATCCGAGCCCCGCCGCGGCGATCGCGAAGCAGGCGATCGCGTGTCCGCAGTCGTGCTGGCAGTAGCGGAAGGCGCGCTCGCCGTACTTCCACGCCTCGCGCCAGTGGATCGAGGTGAGCCCGACGAAGAGGCTCCCCGGCGGCAGAGTTCGCGCGAGCTCCTCCCACGCGGCTCGCGGAACTTCCGCCCGGACCTCGAGCGCGTGCTCGCGCGGCGCGTAGTGCGCGAGCATCGGGACGGTGGAGAGCTCCGCGATCGGGCCGCACAGGAGGTAACCCTCGGTCGGATGGAGGTTGCCGCTCGAAGGATCGACGCGGAGCGCCCAGCGCGCATCGCCGTACTGCTTCCACGCCGACAGCGCCAGCGAGTCCTCGAAGAGACGCGAGAGTGAACGTCGGTCCACCCGCGCCGGGCGCACGGACCCGCAGCCGAATACGTCCGCGTAGCGGGGTCCCTCGTCGAGCGGAGCGTGATCGAGCGGGAGGAGGGGCGCTCCGCGGTAGCGCCGGAACGGGTCGGGCTGCGTGTCCCAGTCGAGCCCATCCGGACCGTGCGCGTAGCGGGCGAAGTCGTGGCGCGTCGCGCGATGGTAGGCGCGGACGCTGGAGAGCCGCTTCGCGCGGTCGTCCAGGCGGTCCGATCCGGTCACTTCGCGCTCTTCTCCGGGACAGGCGTGATCAGCTCCCGGATCCGCTTGCCACTGCTCCCGGACACGATCACGACGCCGCGCGCTGCGGTCGCGGGAGCCGTCGGCCAGTATCGCGAAACCGCCACGTCCGGGATCTTGTCCCCGTCGATGTCCAGGCCCGCCGCGACGCGCCAACCTAGAGGCAGGTGGCCTTCGCCCGACTCCTCCTCGACCGGGCGCGCCTCCGCGAGGTCCTTGCTCGAGAGCAGCAGGACGCCGCAGCGCCGGCCGTCGCACCACCCCGCGGCCAGGTCGGGAATCCCGTCTCCGTTGAGATCGCCGGCCAGCGCGAGGGAGTAGCCCACTCCGGAGAGGCTCTCGTCGCCGACGATGTACGGGCTGCCGCTGCCCGCCGGCGTCTCGTACATCGGGAAGACGCGCACGGAGCCGTGGCCTTCCTCGCGCGTGTCCCCGACCACGACGACCGGGGCCTTGCCCGGGATGCCGCAGATCGAGAAGCCGAAGGCGCTCTTGGCATCGGCCGGCAGCGGCGAGCTCAGCGTCTTCAGGCTCTTCCCGCCCGCGCCCGAGTGGATGTGGACGTCGCTGCCGTACTCGACCGCGAAGTCGGGGATCCGGTCGCCGTCGACGTCGAAGAGGTGCGCGAGCGGACGGCCGAGATCGTGGCTCGTGACGCCGCTCGGGCTGTCGACCGCGAACAGCCTCTTTCCGGACCCGCCCGAGATCACGGCGAAGCGCTCGTGCTCCTCGGAGCCCGCTCCGACGTGCATGCGCACGACCAGGTCCTCCTTCTTGTCGCCGTCGACGTCGCCGATCGAGACGACGTCCGTCCCGAAGTAGCGCTCGCCCGCCTCGGGGAGGAGCATCCGGATCGGATGGCCGTCCTTGCCGGAGAAGACCCCGACCCGACCCTGTCCCTTCTCGCCTCGCACGAGCGGCGCGCCGACGGCGAGGTCGGGGATCCCGTCGCCGTCCTGGTCGCCGGCCGTCGCGACGTCCGTGCCGAAGCCGCTGTCGTGGGCCTCACCGGACAGCTCGCGGAGCAGCGCCCCGTCCTTTCCCGAGAAGATGAACACCTTCCCGCGGTGTCCGTCGCCGTCCGAGGGCGAGCCGACGGCCACCTCGCAGCAGCGGTCGCCGTCGAGGTCGCCACAGAGCGCCAGACTCCGGCCGAAGCCCGAGGCGTCGCCCGGGCCGGGAGTCGGGAGCGTCGAGAGGAGGAGGGTGAGGGTGAGCGCGATCAACGCTCACTCACCCTGCACTCCCCTCTCGGTCACCGTCAAGCGGGTTTCGGCCCCGTTGCAGCGGATTTCGGGCACGTACATCGCGCTCCCGAGCACCGGCAGCGCGTGGAAGCGGCCGGGAACCTCGGCGCGCAGGTCGTAGCGCACCTCCCACACGCCCTGCGGCAGCTTGTCGATGAAGAGCGCCACCTTCCGGTCGCGCAGCTCCTGGTGCACCCAGCGCTGGCGGTCGGTGTAGCGCGCGGAGTCGATCGGGTCGGCGATCCGTCGCGGAGCGCCCGCATTGCGCGGGCCGAAGCGATGCTCGACCTCGGAGGACTTCAGCTCGCGCGCGAAGAACGCGTCGCCGCTCTTCACCTGGACCGCCTCCAGACCGGCGGGCTTCTCGTCCTCGAAGATCAGGTACTCGAAGTCGTTCTTGGCCTCGAGCGTCAGCACGACCTCGACGCGTTCGCCGCTCATGACGCTCCCGCCGTCCTCGAGCGGCGCGCGGTCGTACACCTGCCCCTTCAGGAGCGTCGGGCGGCCGACGAGCTTGTAGTACTGGCGCTTGGCGAAGATCTCGTTGCCCCGCGGCGGCACGGGCTCCTCCTGGCTGAAGAAGCTCGCGCGCGCGGCCAGGTAGAGCGGACCCTCGCCCGAGAGGCGCTTCAAGCGGATCTCGTTCGGGCCGTCCTTCACCTGCCCGGCCGGGATGCGGAACTCGCCCGGTGCGGAGAGCATCTGCGAGGCGAGGACCTTGCGGCGACCGATCACGGCCCCGTTGACGGCGACCTCGTACTCGACGTCTCGCGCGACCTCGCCGCTCCTCTTGAGCCACTCGTCGAGCGCCAGGACCGCGATCGCGGTGTCGCGCGTGTTGCTCCACTGGGCGCCGCGGCGGTTCTGGACCAGCCAGTTCGAGGCCTGCTCGGCGAGCTCGCTCTTCGGATCGATCGCGAGCAGGGCCCGCAGCGCGAACGCGGTCGTCTCGACCGGGCCGTCCGACCAGCGCCACGAGATCCGGTCGGTCCCCCAGTGCGCGGTCTTCATCGACGCCGCGTGCGCGCTGCCCGCGCCCGGCTCGACCCGCGAGCCGTCCGGGCTCTCGTCGATCTGCACGCCGTTCGCGAGGTTCTGCGCGAGCTGTCGCGCCTCGGTCTCGCGCCCGAGCTTCTTCGCCGCCAGCGCGAACAGCGCGCGCGAGTAGGCATTGAGCCCGTCGCGGTCCTTCCAGAGCTTGTCGAAGGCTGCGACAGCGTGCGCGTCGCCGGTGCCGCGGCCCGAGATCGCGAGCGCGTGGAGCATCCAGGCCGCGACGTCGGGCGCGGCCTCCTCCTCGACGATCTCGAGGGAGAGGTACTGGGCGCCGCGCTCGATCACGCCGCTGCGCACGTCGATCCCGGCTTCGCGCGCGAGGGAGAGGCCCCACACGACGTAGGCGCTCATGAAGTGGTCGCTGTCGCCTTCCTTCCACCACGCCCAGCCGCCGTCGCCGTGCTGGAAGTCGTAGAGGCGCTCGAGACCCTTCTTCTCGATCTCGTCCAGGAGCTCCAGCGAGCGCCGGCCCTTGGGATGCGTCGCGCCGGCCGTCTCGACCTCGATCCCGCCGAACGCGCGCCTCATCGCCTCCTCGGGGGACAGGCCCTGATCCTTCAGGGTCTTGGACACGATCGCCGCGGGGAGGAAGCGCGAGAGCGTCTGCTCCGTGCAGCCGTAGGGATAGTCGACCAGGTAGGGCAGCGCGTCGAGCATCGTCACCGCGAGGCTCGGGCTGACCTGCACGACCAGATCCGTCGTCTCCTTGCGCCGCGCGGCGGGCACGTCCAGGGTGCACGAGAGCTCGGCGCCCTTCATCTTCAGCGCTCGGGCCACGAGCGAGTCGATGCCGTGCGGCCACATCGCGAAGCTCTTCTCCATCCCGTCGGAGAGGTCGCCCGCGCGCCCGACGAGCGTGAGCTTCGCCGTGCCCGCGACGGTCACCCGCGCCTTCCAGTCGACGCGCGCCTCTCCTCCGGCCGGGATCTCCACCAGCGCCGGGGCCGGGGTCAGGAGATCCAGGCCCTCGGCGGCGAGCTCCGGCTCGACCCGCAGGGGTTCGCTGGTGCGGTTGTCGAAGAGACCCGAGATCGTCACCTCGTCGCCGACGACGAAAAAGCGCGGCGCCTCGAGGCGCGCGATGAGCGGCTTCTGCGTGCGCGTCGTCGCCGTCGCGAGGCCGAAGCGCGCATCCGCTGCGCCGACGCGCGCGGTCGCCTTCCAGCGGGTCAGCGACTCGGGGTACTTGACCTGGATCGACGCGCGGCCCTGCGCGTCCGTGACGAGGTCGGGCCGCCACAGGGCGGTCGAGCGGAAGTCGGTGCGGACCTGGACGGGAGCCTTCTCCTCCGCGTTCGAGATCGCCTCGTCCTTCTCGAGGGCCTGGCCCGCCTTCCGAGCGGCGGGCGCGGCCATCTCGCTCAGGCTGTCCGCCCTGCCCCGCAGGGCATCCATCGAGCCCTTGGCCATGTTCCTGAGTCCGTACCCGAGCTTTCCCTCGCCCGCGAAGCCGCCCACCTGGGCCTCGAGCCGCGCCTGCCGCTCGTCGCGCAGCTTGCCGTCCTCCCCGACGACGAGCTTGCCGAAGCGCCTCCAGTTGAACGACGACTGCGTGCGCACCCACACCTGGCGCCGCTCGCCGAAGAAGAACTGGCGCGGATCGCCGGCGTATTCGCCCTGGATCGCCGACACGGATTCGTCGACGAGCGAGAGCGCGACCTCGGCGGACACGGGTTCGCCGCGGTGGTCGCGCGTGACGACCGTGAGCGTCCCGTCGCCCCCGGGCAGGATCTCGCCCCGGTCGGGGGTCACCTCGACGGAGAGGAACTGCTCGACGGGCGGCACGACGACCTCCTCGGCATCCATCAGGGCGTCACCCCCGCTCGTGGTGATCGCCGTGAGGACCACGTTCGGCACGTGCTCGGCCCGGATCGGGAGGGCGACGAGCTTCGCCGTGCCCTCGACGTGCACGACCTGGTACGAGTGCAGCACCTCGCTCTCGACGCTGAAGAGCACCCAGCGGTTGCTCTCGGGCGTGCACAGGAGCACCGGCGCGGTCTCGCCGGCACGGAACGTGTCCCGGTCGACGACGATGTCGAGGCCGCCGGCGTGGTAGCCGAGATCGCTCGTGCTCCCCGCCGCGACCCACGCGACGGCCGAGGCCTCGATCGCCCCGGCGCGGTCGTCGCGGCTCTTCCACGTGGCCGTGTAGTAGCCCGCGGAAGTCGCGGCGAAGGAGAAGCGCGCCTTCCCGTGCGGGTCCGTCTTCAAGGTCGACGCCGCGACCTCCTCGGTCTCGTAGCCGCGGAACTTCGGCTTCCAGCCATCGCCGGATGCCTCGGCGCGCGTGCCGCGCACCTCCTGGCCCGACGGATCGATCCACACCTCGACCCAGCGGTTCCGGACGACCGCGACGTGGCCCTCGACCTCGACCGGCTCGCCGTTGGCGTCCTGCGCTTCGAAGGCGAACTCGACCTTGTCGCCGGGCCGGTACAGGTTGTGCTCGGCCCGGGCCTGGACGCCGTAGGCGAGTCGCGCGACGCGCACGCGGCCGAGGCCGGCGATCTCGCGCCGCGAAGCGTCCGTGACGCGCGCCTCGATCGTGTACTCGAGGTCCTGACCGTTCCCCTTGGGAGTGTCGAAGGCGACCTTCGCGCGACCCTCCGCATCGGTCTTGAGCTGCTGTCGCGAGACGATCTGTCCCTCGCCGCCCCATCCCATCCCGTACCGGCTCTGGGCGTCCGAGTAGAGCCAGGGATAGTCGCGCTCGGGGATCCACGTCCGCCAGTACGGGCGTTGGCGCACGAGGACCTCGACGTCGGCGCTCGCGACCGGAGCCCCGTAGTAGGTCTCGGCCTGGATCGCCGCCTCGACCCGGTCGCCCAGGCGATAGAGGTTCTTTCGTCCGCCGGCCTCCGCGGTCGAGACCCGGACCTCGAACTCGGGCAGCTTGTACTCCTCGAGACGGAACAGCGTCGCGCTGCCGACGTTGTCCCGGCCACGGCCTCGTCGCTCGAAGAACGTAATCTTGAACTCCCCGAGCGGCAGGGATCCGTTCGTCTCGAGGCTCGCCCACGCCGACCCGAATGCGTTCAGCGCGAGATCGCCCTTGCCGGCGACCGCGCCCTTGGGATCGGAGATCTCGTACTCGAGCTTCCTTCCCGCCGGCGTCGCGTACGCGCCATCCTTCCTCGTGCGCGCGATCACCTTCCACTCGACGCGATCGCCGGGGCGGTAGGTCGAACGGTCGGTGAAGGCGTAGATCCTCCACGGCGGCTCCCCCGAGCGACTCCCGGACGTCCCGCCGAGGGTGAAGGCCGAGCGGGAGCCCTTCGTGGCCGCCAGGAACAGCTCCGTGGTGCTCTGACCCCGCGTGAGGCTCGCGAGCACGGTCCCGTCCTCTCCCGTGGAGAAGTGCTGCGCGCGCCAGCGCCACTGGCTCCCGTCGTAATAGCGCTCCCACAGCGCGACGTCCGCCCCGGGGACCGGCTCGCTGGTCAGCGCGTCGACGAGCCAGACGAGCGCCTGGTCGCCGGCGGCCTTGAGGACGATCGCCGTGCTCGACACGAGGACGATGTCGCGCGCGCTCGCACCTCCCGCGCGCGCCTCCAGGACGTAGGCGCCCGGCGCGAGCTTCTCGGCCATGCGCAGCTCGGCGCTTCCGGGACGGTGCTCGCCGGTGTCCTTCGTGGCGTGCGACCACGCAGCGCGCTTCTCGACATCCGAGAGGTCGATCGCCTGCAGCCACTGGGAGCTGGACTCGTCGTTCTGGGCGTCCTGTCCCTTGTTCCTGAACTCGACCGCGCGCGCTAGATCGACGGGGTAGAGCGCGAGGTCGACGCGTTCGACGTTGCGCCAGGACAGCTGGTAGCCGATTTCCGAGCCCGGCAGGAACGCCTGCCCCACGCCGAGACCGACCTCGGGCCGCAGGATCCGCGCGACCGCCTCCTTGGCCTGGTCGTGCCAGCGGCTCGCTCCCTTGGGGAACTCGGCCAGGAGTCGCTTGTAGAGCACGAGCGCCTTGACGTAGTCGGGCTTCTGCGCCCAGGAGCCGTCCTCCTGGACGAGGGGCACGCCCTGGCTCTCGTACCACTGCGCCGACATCCACAGCGCATCGTCGTACCAGGGCGTTTCGCGCCCGAGGGAGATCGCGACGTCCAGGGCGTCGAGGCCGCGCTGGAGCTCTCCGAAGTCGGCGCCGCGCTGGCGCACGACCGACGCGAAGAGGAACGCCGCCTGCGCCTTGTCCTTGTCGGAGAGGGCGATCTTCATCGCGCCCTCGGCGACCTCGACGGGGATCTGGCCCGCCCACCAGTTCTGACCCCACTCGCCGCGGCCCGGCCAGGCCATGCGGAAGGCGATCGCGAGCCAGCGCGCGCGCGCCCGCTCGATGTCGCGCGCACCCGCCCACCAGTCCAGCGCAGCCCGGTAGTGCGGCAGCGCGGCCCCGAAGTTCTGGGTCTCGCGCCGCAGCCACTCCAGGTCGGCGAGCGACTCCTCGACCTGCGCCCAGACCTCGTCCTTCTCCTCGGGACGTTCGAACTTCTTCTGGAGCGCGTCGAGCGCGTTCTTGGCGCGCTCGATGCGCGTGCTGTCCGGATTCTCGCTGGCCGAGGCGGAGCGCCAGTCGGTGTCCGCCAGGCGGAAAACGAGCCAGTTCCAGTCGGTGGCTTCCAGCTCCAGCGTGGAGGCCTCGTCGTAGGCGCGGTGGGCGAGCTCGTAGCTGCCTTGCGCGTACAGCTTCTCCGCGCGCTCGCGGATCCCCTTCCAGTCGGACGGTGGTGTTCTCGGTGCGAGCGCCGCGAGAGCGGCCAATAGGAAAAGACTTCTCATGTCCCTCGTCTCCTTGGGTTGCGTTGCGCCGAGAACGGCGCCGCCCGGGATCCTGTTGGCGCGGCTGGACCGCGCTCTCTCCTGTCTATCGGCCGATCCGTGAGGGTTCTACGCCTTGCCGACCCGCCGGGCGAGATCCCGGATCGTCGCGGGTCCGAAACCGGCGTAGTGGTTGTTCGCGTAGGCAAAGGTTTCCCGGACCCGCGACTGGAGGCCGCGGAGGAGCTCCGCCCAGCGCTCCAGGCGCGCGCCCTGGTCGATCACGATCCGGTCGAAGGTCTCCGTCCTGGCCTCGACCGCCTTCCGGTCGCCGATCAGGCGCGCGTACGCGAAGTCGGCGGTGACGAGGTCGAGACGCTCGGCGAAGTCGGCCGGGTGCGGCATGGTGGCGATGTCGACCAGGACCAGCGCCACCTTCCGCCGTCGCAGTGCGCCGAGCAGCTCCTCGCCGATCCAGGCCTTGTTGCGCACCTCGACGCCGTAGCGAAAGCCCTCCGGCAGGGCGTCGAGGAAGGGCTCCAGGCGCTCCAGGAATGCGCCCAGGCCGGCGAAGGCGCTGCGGTTGAAGTAGGGAAGCTGCACCACGAGCGGCCCGCACTTCTCCCCCATCTCGTCCATGACGCCGAGGAAGCGCTCGACCTCCCCGCCCACCTGGCTCCATGCGAGGACCTTCTTTCCATCCGGCTGCGCGTCCTCGCCTGCGTGGACGACCGAGCGCGGGAACTTGGCCGAGAGAAGAAACCCTTCGGGGGTCCTCGTCCTCCAGCCGCGGACCATCTCGCGCGAGGGAACGCGGTAGTAGGTCGTGTCGGCCTCGACGGTCGCGAATTCGCTCGCGTAGAACGCGAGCATGTCCTGCGGCCGGGTTCCGGCGGGATAGAACGACCCGATCCAGCTCTTCTCCGACCAGCTGGAGGTCCCGTACAGGAACCGTCCCTTCGCATCCGCGCTCACGCGGTCCTCTCCCTCCGCACGAGGACGCGCTCGAGCGACAGGAACAGGAGCAGCATCCCTCCCATCGCGACGCGCGTCCATCCGGCCGAGAGCGTGCCCTGGAACAGGATCAGATCGGCGATCACGCCGAAGACCAGCACGCCCAGGCATGCGCCGCTGATCCCGCCGCGACCTCGGCCGCGGAAGACGCCCCCGCCCGGCCCGAGCGCGACGCCGCCGACCACCGCAGCGGCGATCGCGTCGAGCTCCAGTCCGGAGCCCGCGACCGAGCTGCCCGATGCGCTCGTCAGCGCGAAGACGACGCCGGCGAGGGCCGAGAACGCGCCCGACAGCGCGTAGACCGCGAGCTTCGTCCGGCGCACGGGGATGCCGAGCAGTCGCGCTGCGCGCTCGTCGCCGCCCAGCGCGTGGAGGCGGGAGAAGAGGCGCGAGCGCACGGCGAACGCTCCGAGCGCGAGCGCCGCGGCGGCGAAGACCGCGCCTCCCACGCGAAGACGCAGACCGCCGACGAGCGGGAGGCTCGAAGAGGCGAGCGCGCTCCATTTTCCGCCGGCGATGCCGATCGACTCCGCGGCGAGCGAAAGCGCCAGGCCGCGGAACAGGAACATGCCCGACAGCGTGACCAGGAACGGCGGCAGCGCGAGCGCGTCGACGAGCGCCCCCTGGGAGAGGCCCAGAAGCGCGCCCATCGCGAGGACGGTCGCGACCGCGGCCCACGGCGGCGCGCCCGCGCGCTCCAGGAGGAGCGCCAGGACGACGCTCGCGAGGGCGGCGAGCGATCCGACCGAGAGGTCGAGGCCGCCCGCGATCATCACGCAGCTCGCTCCCAGGGTCGCGAGCCCGAGCACCGCGTTGTCGGAGAGGAGATCGAGCGCGACGCGCGCGGAGAGGAATCCGGGGTGGAGGGTCGCCCCGACGACGGCGAGGAGCGCGAGAGCCCCGGCACCCCGGGCGAGCGGGGAGATGCCGCGCCAGGTCCTCACGCGCGCACCTCCGCAGCGCGGACGGCGGCCGAGCGGAGCGCGACCGCGAGGAGCACGGCGGCGGCCTTGACGCACAGCGCCGTCTCGGACGCGAGGCCGCAGAAGAGGAAGGTCGTGGAGAGCGCCTGGATCGCGAGCGCGCCGCACAGCGAGCCGGCGAAGCTCGTGCGCCCGCCCGAGAGCGGCGTCCCGCCGACGACGACGGCCAGGATCGCATCGAGCTCGAGGTACAAGCCGACGTGGCTCGCGTCCGCTGCGCCGACGTCGGCCGCGACGAGCAGGCCCGCCAGCGCGGCGAGCGCGCCGCACAGGCCGTAGGCGAAGAGCTGGACCCGCCCGACGCGGATGCCGCACAGGCGCGCCGCGCGCTCGTTGTCGCCGACCGCCTCGACGTGCAGGCCGAGCGTGGTCCGGCGCAGGAGCAGCGCGGTCGCCGCGTAGAGCGACAGCACGAGGAGGCCGGCGATCGGGAGACCGACGAACGATCCGCGGGCGAGCGAGGAGAGGCCCGGGCTCTCGAACGCCAGGATCCCGCCTCCGGACAGGAGCTGCGCGATCCCGCGACCGGCGGTCATCAGGACGAGCGTCGCGACGATCGGCTGGACCCGCAGGAACGCGACCAGCCCTCCGCTGGAGAGTCCGACCGCGAGACCGGAGGCGAGCGCGAGGGCGGCGACGGCGCCTTCCGGCAGCGCGGTCTGCGTCAGGAGCACGGCCGCGAGCGACGAGGCGAACGCCATCGCCGCGCCGACCGAGAGATCGACGCCTCCCAGGCCGATCACGGGCGTCATGCCGAGCGCGAGCAGGAGGAGCGGCGCTCCGCGCTGGAGGATGTCGACGAGCGCGCCGTGGAGCCGGCCGTCGCGAGCCTGGAGCTCGAGGAAACGCGGGACGAAGAGCGCGTCGGCGAGGAGCAGGAGTCCGAGCGCGGCCGCGGCGGGCAGGGCGCGCGAGCGCAGGAGCCTCCCGAGCGGGCTCAAGGGCCTGCTCCCGCCTCTCCTTCCGCGATCGCGCGCACGAGCGCATCCAGGTCGAGGGCTGCGCCGGAGAGCTCGGCGACCACCTTGCGTGCATGGAGGGCCGCGGCGCGGTCGCAGACCGCCAGGATCTCCTCGAGCGCCGAGGACACGAACACGGCGGCCATCCCCTGTGCCGCGAGGTCGCGGACGAGGTCCTGGACCTCGACCTTGGCCCCGACGTCGATGCCGCGCGTCGGCTCGTCGAGCAGGAGGACCTTGGGCCGCGTCGCGAGCCAGCGCGCGAGCAGGACCTTCTGCTGATTGCCGCCCGAAAGCGCGCCGGCGTCCTGCTCGAGGTCGGCGCAGGCGATCGAGAGGCGCTGCGCCATCTCACCCGCCAGCGCGCGCTGGCGCACCTTCGACGCCGGCGCGAATGCGCGGTCGCGGGCGACCGCGATGTTCTCGCGGACGGAGAGATTGGGGAAGATCCCTTCGCTCTTGCGCTCCTCCGGGGTCAGGACGAGGCCCGCGTCGACCGACGCGCGCACGTCGCCGGGCGGAAGGTTGCAGCCACCGACGCGGACGCTCCCCGCACGGCGGCGCTCGGCGCCGGAGACCAGGCGCAAGAGCTCGCTGCGGCCCGAGCCGAGCAGTCCGGCGAGCCCGAGGACCTCTCCGGCGGCGAGATCGAGGTCGAACGGGGCATCGAGGCCCGGTCCCTGCACCGATCGCGCCTCGAGGACCCTCGTCGCGGGACCCGAGGCCACCCCGGATCGCACACGTCCCTCGCGCAGCCCGCGGCCGAGCATCGCCTCGACGACCGCGAGCCGCGTCGTCCGCTCGCGCTGGAAGGTGCCGACCTTGCGCCCGTTGCGCAGGACGGTGATCCGGTCGGCGATCGCGAAGATCTCCTCGAGCCGGTGTCCGATGAAGACGATCGCGAGGCCGCGCGCGCGCAGGTCCGAGACGGCCGCGAGCAGGGATTCTGCCTCGCGCCGGTCGAGGCTCGCCGTCGGCTCGTCGAGCACGAGAGCGCGCGCGTCGAGGTCGAGAGCGCGCGCGATCGCGACCATCTGCTGGACGGCGGGCGGAAACGACCCCAGCGCGCGGTCGACGTCGAGGTCGAGCCCAACCCGCGCGAGCGCCGCGCGCGACCGGGCGCGCATCGCCGACCGATCGACGCCGAAGGTGCCGCCCGGCTCGCGAGCGAGGAACAGGTTGTCGGCGACCGACATCTCGGGGATGCGGGTCGGCTCCTGGTGGATCGCGGCGATCCCGGCGCGCTGGGCTTCGCGCGGATCGGCGAAGCGGACCGGGCGGCCATCGAGCCGGATCTCCCCGCCGTCCGGCGCGTGGACGCCGGTCAGGATCTTGATCAGCGTGCTCTTGCCGGCGCCGTTCTCGCCGACGAGGGCGTGGACCTCGCCTGGGAACAAGTCGAGGTCGATCCCGTCGAGCGCGACGACGCCGGGGAAGCGCTTCGTGATCCCCGCGAGCGCGAGCGTCGGTCCGGAGCTCACTCGACCTGCCACTCGAGGATGCCGGCCGAGAAGTCCTTGGCGAGATGCACTTGAAGCAGCACGGCCTCGGCTTCGATCGGGGCGAAGACCGCGCGATTGTCGACGTCCTTCGCGACTCCGATGGCAATGGGCTTGCTCCATTTCCCCTCTGTGAGGACGAGGAGCTGAGCGGACTCGGGCACGCGGCAGCTCCCGCGCCCGGTGTCGTCGAACCAGATGACGCGGCAAGAAGACAGGAGGCGCGGCTTCTCGAAGACCATCTCGACCCATTCCTCGGTCCCGCGGTGGGACCAGAACGTCATGCGAGGGATGGACTCGTCCGCGGATGACTTCGGGAGCTTCCCGTCGTTCAATGCGCGCAGCGTGTCACCGGGCCAGCAGTGCGAGGCCAAGAGGTGCACGCCGTTCTGCTCGGCGGTCGATCCCACGCCGGCGAACTCTGCGACCTTGGCCGTCTCGGGGATCCACACGATCATCTCGCTCTTCCCGCGATTCGCCCACAGACAGTACGGGATCGCGATGAGTTCGCGCGGCTCGGTGACCGTCCTGCGTGGATAGCCCGCCAGGAGAGCCTCGCCCTGAGCGCGGATCGCCGTCGCAGTGGATATCAGCGAAGGTTCGAACCCCGGTTCCAGCTCGCTCTTGGAAGGCAGGACGAGATTTTGCGCGTGCCCTCCGTTATCGGCTGCCTCGAGGACGTACACGATCGGGCCACGCGCGAGGGCGACGCAACCCCGGTCGGCCTCGACCGCCCAGTCGGCGTGAATGCGACGCGGCGGCATGTCGAGGTTCAGCACCACGAAGTCGCCGCTCGTCCACGTCCGATCGGTCACGTAGTCGCGGCTCTCCGCGGGGTGGGGCGCCTGAGGCGGTTCCCTCGGCACGCCGGCCCCCCAGTTCACGCACCAGCCCGGGATGCGGAGATGCAGCGCGAAACGCGCGGGCTTCTCCGGGTCGACCGTGATCCGGATCTGTCCCGAGTGTGGGTAGTCGGTCTCCTGCGCGATCCTCACCTTCGTCCCGGCGACCTCGACCTCCGCCGTGCTTGCCGCATACAGGATGACGTATAGATCGCTCTTCGAGACGGCGTAGATCCTTTCCCCCATCGCCGGCAGGAAGCGCACGATGTTCGTCGGGCAGCACGAGCAGTCGAACCACGGCACGCGCTCGTTGTCGCCACGGCTCGCAAGAGGATTGTCGTAGAAGAAGCGATCGCCCGAGAGCGACACGCCCGCCGGTACGTTGTTGTAGACCTCGCGTTCGAGGATGTCCGCGTAGCGCATGTCGCGGGTCAGCAGGAACATGCGGTGGTTCCAGAGCGCCATCCCGATCGCCGCGCAGGTCTCGCAGTAGGCCGTGTCGTTCGGCAGGTCGTAGGGCTTCGTGAACCCCTCGTTCGCGCCCGAGCTGCCGATCCCGCCGGTCACGTACATCTTGCGCTCGACGAGGTCCTTCCAGATCTTCTCGAGCGGCGCGAGCAGCGTCCTGTCCCCCGTCGCGGCGGCGACGTCGGCCATCCCGCTGTAGAGGTACATCGCGCGCACCGCGTGGCCCACGACCTCGCTCTGCTCCCGGACGGGCAGGTGGTCCTGCGCGTACTCGCCGAACAGCGCCGTCCCGCGGTCCTTCTTCCCGCGCACGTCGAGGAAGAACTGCGCGAGCTTCAGGTATCTCCCCTCGCCCGTGCGCCGGTGGAGCTTCATCAGCGCCAGCTCGAGCTCCTCGTGCCCGGTCGCCTCCTGGTGCTTCCCCCACCCGTACTCCTTGTCGATGCAGTCGGCGAACCGGATCGCGACGTCGAGGAGCTTCCTCTCGCCGGTCGCCTGCTCGTACGCGACCGCAGCCTCGATCAGGTGACCGGCGCAGTACAGCTCGTGGTCGTCGCGCTCGTTCTTCCAGCGCTTGCCCGGCTCGACGAGCTGGATGTACGTGTCGAGGTACCCGTCCTTGCGCTGCGCCGCCGCGATCTGGTCGATGATCGCGTCCGCGCGGGCCTGGAGCTTCGCGTCCGGCTGTGCCTTCAGGCTGTAGGCGATCCCCTCGAGCACCTTGTACAGGTCCGAGTCGTTGTAGAGCAGGCCCTCGTGCTGGCCCTCGACGAGCCCGCCCGCGACCGCGAAGTTCCTGATCCGCCCGGTCTTCTCGCACTGATCGAGGCACGCCTCGATCGTCACCTTGCGGTTCGTCTCGATCCGCGGAGCGAAGAAGGAGTCGGAGAGCCGCACGCGATCGAAGGGGACCGGCTGGAGCGCCGGCGGCGTCTCCTGCGCGACGAGCAGGACCAGCAGCACCCCCGCGCCGGGCACCTCAGTACCTCCGGTTCGGCCGCTCGGCGGCCGCGTTCCCCGCGTCGAACACGCGGTCCGGCACGACCGTGCGCTTCTCGAGCCTCTCGTGGCGCAGCGCCATCTCGACCGCGTCGAAAGCCTGCGGACCGAGGAGCGGGCTGCACTCGACCGCGCAAGAGAGCCGGCCCGCCAGGATGGCGTCGAACGCGCCCTTGGTCGCATCGACCGAGATCACGATGACGTGCACGCCCGGCGCGAGCCCGCCCGCCTCGATCGCCTGGATCGCTCCGAGCGCCATGTCGTCGTTGTGCGCATACACCGCGTCGATCTTCCCCGCCTCGGCCTTCAGGATCGCCTCCATGACCTCCTTGCCCTTCGGCAGCTCGAACTGGCCGTTCAGGCTCTTGACGATCTTCATCCGCGGCTCGCCCGCGATCCGCCCGTCGAACCCGCGCTTGCGCTCGATCGCCGGATCCGAGCCGGCCGTGCCCTCGATCTCGGCGATCCTCACCTCGCCCTGCGTGTGCGCGATCAGCCACTCCGCCGCCATCCGCCCTTCGGAGGTGAAATCCGAGGCGATCAACGTCGCGTAGAGCGAGGGGTCGCAGTCGAGCCCGCGGTCGACGAGGACGACCGGGATGCCGGCCTCCGCGAGCTCCTTGAGAGCCGGCTCGAAGCCGTCCTTCTTCTGCGGCGCGAGGATCACGGCGTCGACACCCTGCGCCAGGAAGGAGTGGAGCGCCGCGATCTGGCTCTCGAGGCGTCCCTGCGCGTCGGCGAGCTGGAGCTTCACGCCGCGCTTGCCGGCCTCGGAGCGGATCGATTCGGTCTCGGCGACGCGCCAGGAGCTCTCGGCGCCGATCTGCGAGAACCCGACCGTGATCCCGCGCGGGTGCGCGGCCTCCTGCCGGCCGCAGGCGGAGAGCAGGAGCTCGGCGAGGAACAACAGGGCGAAGGCTCGCTTTTTCATCGGCACGGGCGGGTGGAGAGAGCATCCTAGCGAGGCAGGCCGCGCCTGTCCGCCAGACTCCCGCACGGACATGCGGGGGCGCGATCGGCTCCCCGCGCGTACTGTGCACACGACCGTCCACACCCACCACCTCGAGCGCGCGCTCCCCAACCGGAGCCCGCTGGAGAGAAAGACGCCATGAACAAGACCCTCATGCTGATCACGCTCGCCGCGGTGGCCGCCGCCTGCAACTCGCAGCGGGCCGACCCCAACGCTCCCCGGGTGCTGGCCCTCGACGGCAGCACCTTCACGATCCAGGTCCAGGCCGACGAGGCGGCCCGGAAGGCCGGCGAGAAGGACTTCAAGGACACGCTGATCTTCGAATCGGGCCGGTTCCGGAGCACGGAGTGCGAGCCGGTCGGCTACCGCGCCACCCCGTACACGGCCAAGGAGAACGGCAAGGCCTGGACCTTCGAGTCCTCGCAGCACAGCGACCAGGACGGCGACACCGTGTGGATGGGGACCGTCAGCGGCGAGAGGGTCGAGGGCTCGTTCGTGCACACCGGGAAGGACGGCCGGGCCCACCGCGCCACGTTCTCGGGCTCCGGTTCGGCCGCCATGGTAATGAACGCCTACGCGCCGAGGAGCGCGCCCGCCTGGGACTTCAACGCGACGATCATCGAGGCCTGCTCGTGCCCGATGTTCTGCCAGTGCTACTTCAACTCGAAGCCCGCCGGCCCCGGCTGCTGCAGCAAGCCCGACGACCCCGAGCTGAAGAAGCGCTTCTGCCGGTTCAACAACGCCTTCCACGTCAACCACGGAGCGTCCGCCGGGGTCAAGCTCGACGGCGCCAAGTTCTGGGTCGCGGGAGACCTCGGCTCGGATTTCTCGGAAGGGAAGATGGGCTGGGCGGTCATGCACTTCGACCCGGCCGTGACCCCGTCGCAGCGCGACGCGATCAGCGCGATCGTAGGGCACCTCTATCCGGTGAAGTGGGACTCCCTCACGGTGGGCAAGGACGCGTCGATCGACTGGCACGCGACGCGGGATCACGCGGAGGCGAAGCTCGACGGAGGGAAGATGGGCGAGGTGCAGCTCAAGAAGAACCCGGGGATGAGCGACGACCCGATCGTCATCAAGAACCTCAAGTACTGGGGCGCGCAACGGAACGAAGGGTTCGTGCTCATGGCGAACGAGGTCGAGGCCTATCGCTCGGGAGAGAAGCAGTACGAGTTCAAGGGCACCAACGGGTTCATGATCACGGTGGACTTGAACGCGGACGACGTGGCCGGAGCGAAGAAGAAGGGGTACTGAGAGCCAGCTTCCTATTTGAACTCATCGCTCGGGCCGCCGGCGTCCGCGCCGGCGGCCCGAGCGATGAGTTCAAATTCCTGGACGCCCGATCGCCCTCCCAGCCACCAGGAGGGCACATGCACTGACTGCCTCCGAGGAATCCCAGACTTTCGGCTTGGTCGGGCTGGAAAGGTCTAGGATCGAGGCGACACAGCCCGGACATTCCGGGTTGCCGCTCCTTCTCCCCCCGCCGTCTCCCTCCGCCACCTCGGCATCGGCTCATTCGGAGGCCCCGCGACTTGACGGTCTGAGCGACCCGCTTTTCCCGCGAGGTATGCCATGACCAAGGTCTCCGTTTTCCGTTGCTCCCTCTTTCTCTCAGCGCCGCGCGCGCTTCTATCAATGCTCCTCGTGCTGACTTGGGCTGGATCGAGTCGAGCTCACGCTCAGACGACGCCCTTCGACTATCGCTCGGCCGGCCTCGTGCATGACTCGTTCACATTCGACGGCCAGGAGGCCTGGAGCGTCCAGGACGGTGGCCGCATCCGTCACCGGACCGCTGCGGGCCAGCCCTGGACCTCCCAGTCCGTGCCGTTCGTCGTGAAGGACACACTGCGGCGGATCCACTTCGTCCCCGACAGCACGCCGTTGGATGGTCCGACCGGTTGGGCGGTGGGTGACAAAGGTTGGATCATCAAGACGACGGACGGCGGAACAAACTGGGCCCAGATCAACTTCGCACCCAGCACTCCACAGGTGCCGGCCGTCTTGACGACGCTTCCGCAATACGCTCCTCCCTACGAGCAGCTCTGGGACGTCTTCTTCCTAGATGTGAATCGGGGCTGGCTCGCCGGATTACACGGGATCTGGAAAACGGCCAACGGCGGGACGGATTGGGTCAGGTGCACCCTGAAGATGCAGGACGGCCACACCATCTTCGGTCCCAACCCGGGGGATGTCGATCCCACACTGCTCACGAAGGTCGAAATCTACTCGATCGACGTTGTCGAGCGCTTGACCACTCCTGTGTTTCCCGCGGAGCCGGAGCTGGTACCCTTCGGCATGGCGTCATCCGAGCCGGGGCTGGTCTTCAGCAGCACTGGCGGAATCGACTGGCAGGTTGTCCTCGACATTCGGTGCTTGTGCGCGCAAGCGACCTGCAATCCTCAGCCGTGCTCCACCTGCTACGACTGTGATCCAACCCACCTCCAGCCGATTGATGGCTGCCTCGGGTTCCCGAACGCGTCGATATCTCCCCCCAACCCGTTGGACTGTGAGTTCGGGATCTGCGACAGCAATAGTCCGAATGCGTTCGAGATGTGGGATGTTGAAATCAGCCGGAACCCGGACCCGACGAAAAGGCTCGCGATTGCCATTGGAGGTATCTACCACGATTGC
>JBGPOP010000024.1:0-66947 GCA_041488095.1 Planctomycetota bacterium | reverse complement strand
TTGTAGATCTCGTAGCCCTGGCAGCGATCCAGGGCGCGCAGGACGCCGTCGACGATGTCGTCGACGTAGGTGTAATCGCGACGCGTCGAGCCGTCGCCGTAGAACGGGATCGGCTGCCTGCGGTGGACCGCGTCGACGAACCTGTGGATCGCCATCTCGGGCCGCTGGCGCGGGCCGTAGACCGTGAAGAAGCGCAAGCACGTCACCGGGATGCCGTAAAGGTGGTGGTGGGTGTAGGCCAGGAGCTCGCCTGCGCGCTTCGTCGCCGCGTAGGGCGAGACGGGGCGGTGGATGTCCTCGTCCTCGCGGAACGGGACCTTCGAGCGGTCGCCGTAGACGCTCGAGGAGGAGGCAAAGACGAAGCGGGTCCCGGGTCGTTTCCTGAGCTCCTCGAGGAGGATCAGCGTCCCGCGAATGTTGACGTCGGCGTAGTGGAGCGGGTCCTTCAGGGACGGTCGGACGCCGGCCATGGCTGCCAGGTGGATGACCGCGTCGAGGTGACGTTCGGCTAGGAGCTTCGCGACCAGGCTCTCGTCCCGAATGTCGCCCGTGACGACCTGAGCGCCCTTCAGCGCGGCGACATTCTGACGTTTGATCGCCGGATCGTAGAAGTCGCTGAAGTTGTCGAGGACGACGACCTCGTCCCCGCGCGCGAGCAGCTTCTCCGCGATGTGCGAGCCGATGAAGCCCGCGCCGCCGGTGACCAGGACGCGGTCCATCACTCCACCGTCACGCTCTTGGCCAGATTCCGCGGCTTGTCGATGTCGCAGCCCTTCAGGCTCGCCACGTGGTAGGCCAGGAGCTGCAGCGGGATCACGTTCAGCACCGGCGACAGCCACTCGGAGGACTCCGGCACCTCGACCCGCTCCTGCGCGAGAGCCAGGCTCTCGAGGTCCGACCCCACGCAGATCACCTGCCCGCCGCGCGCGCGCACCTGCTCGATGTTGCTGCGCATCTTCTCCGCGAGCCGCCCCCGGCACGTCACCGCCACGATCGACATCGCCGGCTCGATCAGCGCGATCGGCCCGTGCTTCATCTCTCCCGCCGCATACCCTTCGGCGTGCACGTAGGAGATCTCCTTCAGCTTGAGCGCACCCTCGAGCGCCACCGGGTAGTTGATCCCGCGCCCCAGGAACAGGAAGCCCTTGGCTCCCTGGTGGCGCTCGGCGATCCCGCGCACGGCCGTGACCGCGCGCTGGCCGAGGAGCTGCTCCATCCGGGGCCGCAGCAGCCGCAGCTCCTCGATCATCACGCGTCCGAGGTCGATCCCGATCGCGCCCCGCGCGCGGCCGAGCCTCAGCGCCAGGAGATAGGCGGCCACGATCTGCGCCACGAAGGCCTTCGTGCTCGCCACGCCGATCTCCGGCCCGGCGCGCGTCAGGATCACGGCTTCGCTCTCGCGCACGAGCGTGCTCCCCTCGACGTTGCAGATCGCGGCGGTCCTCGCGCCGAGCTCCCGCGCCCGCCGCAGCGCAGCCAGCGTGTCGGCGGTCTCGCCCGACTGCGAGATCGCGAGCGCGAGGGTGTCCCGGGTGAGCCTCGGCTCGCGGTAGCGGAACTCGCTCGCGAACTCGACATCGACGCTCACGCCAGCCAGTCCCTCGATCAAATAGCGCGCGATCAGTCCCGCGTGCAGCGCGGTGCCGCAGGCGACGACGCTGATCCTCTCGACCTTCCTCAGGCGCTCGTCGGTCCAGCCGGGCGTCTCGAAGGCGACATCGCCCTTCTCCTCTCGCACGCGGTCGAAGGCCGTCCGCGCGAGCACGTCGGGCTGCTCGTGGATCTCCTTGAGCATGAAGTGCGGGAACGTGCCCTTCGCCGCCGTCTCGGGGTCCCACTGGATGTGTCGCGCCGGTCTCTGGACGACGCTCCCATCCAGGCGCCGGACCACCAGCTTGCCGATCGACAGCTCGGCCACGTCCCCATCCTCGAGCACCACGATGTCGCGCACGTGCGGGATCAGCGCCAGCACGTCCGAGGCGAGCCATGCGCTCCGCTCCGTCACGGCGACCATCAGCGGCGGTCCCTGGCGCGCGCAAACCAGCCTCGGCTCCCCGTCCTGGAGCGCGATCGCCGCGATCGCGTAGTAGCCCGTGACGCGGGCGAGGCTCTGCCTGACCGCCTCGGCGAACTCCGTCCCCTTTTCCATCTCGCGACCGACGAGGTGCGCGAGCGCCTCGGTGTCGGTGTCGGAGGTGAACCGTACGCCGGCCTGGCCGAGCTCGCGGCGCAGCTCGAGGTAGTTCTCGAAGACGCCGTTGTGCACGATCGCGACGCGCCCCTTCTCGTCGGTGTGCGGGTGCGCATTGGTGTCGGAGGGCGGCCCGTGTGTGGCCCAGCGCGTGTGGCCGATTCCCGCACGGGCGCCGGAGAGCGCGCCGTCGGCGAGCTCCGCCGCCAGGCGCTCGATGCGCCCCTCCTTGCGCCGGATCGCGATCCCGTTCGCGCCGATCACGGCCACGCCGGCCGAATCGTAGCCGCGGTACTCCAAGAGACGCAGCCCCTCGAGCAGGCTCTCGACCACCGAGCCCTTCTCGAGCAGCGCACCGACGATCCCGCACATGCGAGGTCCTCCGGTCAGACCTTCTTCTGAGCGGCCGCGGCGGGAAGGCGCGACCGGAAGTACGCGGCGGTGCGCACGAGGCCCTCCTTGAGCGACACCTTCGGCTCCCAGCCCAGGAGCTTCCGGGCCTTCGAGATGTCGGGCTGGCGCACCTTGGGGTCGTCGACCGGCAGCGGCTGGAACTCGATCCGGCTCTTCGAACCGGTGGCCTCGAGCACGGCCCGGGCAAACTCGAGGATCGTCATCTCGTCCGGATTGCCGAGGTTGACCGGCAGGTGCTCCTCGCTCCCGAGCAGGCGCCAAATCCCCTCGACGAGGTCGTCCACGTAGCAGAAGGACCGCGTCTGCGAGCCGTCGCCGAACACGGTCAGCGGCTCTCCCGCGAGCGCCTGGCTCATGAAGGCCGGCAGCGCGCGCCCGTCCTTCAGCCTCATCCGGGGCCCGTAGGTGTTGAAGATGCGCGCGATCCGCGTGTCGACGCCGTGGAAGCGGTGGTAGGCCATGGTCATCGCCTCGGCGAAACGCTTGGCCTCGTCGTACACGCCGCGCGGGCCGACCGGGTTCACGTTGCCCCAGTAGGTCTCGGGCTGGGGGTGAACCAGCGGGTCCCCGTAGCATTCCGACGTCGAGGCGAGCAGGAAGCGGCAGCGCTTCTCGCGCGCGAGGCCCAGTGCCTTGTGCGTCCCGAGGGACCCCACCTTGAGCGTTTGGATCGGGAGCTCCAGGTAGTCGATCGGCGAGGCCGGCGACGCGAAATGCAACAGCACGTCGAGGCTCCCCGGCACGTGGATGTACTCGGTCACGTCGCGCTGCTCGAAGTGGAAGCTCTTGTCGTGGAACAGGTGCTCGATGTTCCCGAGGTCGCCGGTGATCAGGTTGTCCATGCAGATCACCTCGTAGCCCTCGACCAGGAAGCGCTCGCACAGGTGGCTGCCCAGGAACCCGGCGCCGCCGGTGATCAGCACATGCGGTCGGCTCATCGCGGCTGCGCGGGAGGTTCGGCCGGGTGCGGAGGACTCTCGGGTTTCGTCCTGGAAAGGCCGGAGAAGCGCGCCTCATCGCCGGCGGCGAGCTTGACGCGCACGCCCAGGGCACGCACGACTCCCGGCCCTGCCGCCAGGAGCGCGCCGGCCTGGTCGGACACCTCCGTTCCGGCGGTGTGGAACGCCGCGAACCCGGGTCCCTGCGTGGGGCCGAGAACGGTCTCCTCCTTCCACGGCTGCCCGCCCGAGGAGAGCAGAGGCAGGTCGACCGCCTGGCCGGGGTCGAGCACGATCGCTTCGTCGCGGAAGCCCACCTGGGCCGCGCGCTTGGACTGGTTCGCGATGCGCAGGATGTCGCCTCGCACCCGGGCGACCCGCACGGGCCCGGAACGCGCGCGCAGCTGCACGCCTCCGAGCAGCTCGTAGAGATCCTCGTTCTGCGGATCGAAGCGCGCCCGCTCAAGGTCGCGCAGGAGGAAGCTCGGCTCGCCGCGGCTCGGACTGCCGATGATCCCCGAGGTGAGGCCGTAGAGGATCACGGACCCGCCGTCCTCCCACAGCACCTCGGCCCGGCCTCCCGCGGCGCACGAGACGCCGCTGCCCGAGGACATGCGCACCTCCTTGCGTTGATGCGAGAGCGGGAAGCTCGCCGCGCTCCCGGCGGTCCGGACTTGCACGGGATCGGCGTGACGGATCACGCGCACCTGCTCGGGCCCGGGCGGGAACCGCGCGGCCTCCCCGGCGGGGAGCGGGTCGTTCCGGGCTTCCATCGGGGCGGGCCAGCGCTGGGTGTTGAGCCAGGGGAAGTGCTGGTAGCCCGAGCAGCCGCTGGCGAGCGCGAGCAGGGCCGCGGAAGCCACGAACGAGGATCTTCGCGTCGCCTTGCTCCTCATCGGTTGGCCGCACTCCTCATCGGACGGCGGGAGAGGTCGGGGCCTCGCGTACCGGGATCCCCGGGTGGCTGCCGTAGTAGCGCTCGACGAAGCCCGTGTCGTGGTCGCCGGAGCGGAAATCGGAGTGCGACAGGATGCTGCGCAGGATCGGCACGGTGGTCTTGACGCCCTCGATGACGAACTCGTCGAGCGCCCGCAACATGGTGCGGATGGCGAGGTCGCGGCGCGAGCGGTGGGCGAGGAGCTTGCCGATCATGGAGTCGTAGTTCGGAGGGATCCGGTACCCACTGTAGCAGTGGCTGTCCAGGCGCACTCCGGGTCCGCCGGGCGGGACGAACAGGTCGATCCGGCCCGGCGAGGGCAGGAAGTCGCGCTCGGGATCCTCGGCGTTGATCCGGCACTCGATCGCCGCGCCGGAGATCCGCACCTCCGCCTGGGTGAAGGCGAGGGGCTCGCCCGAGGCGATCAGGATCTGCTGCTGGATCAGGTCGATGCCCGTGACCATCTCGGTGACGGTGTGCTCGACCTGGATGCGCGCATTGACTTCGATGAAGTAGAAGCTCCCGTCGCGCGCCAGCAGGAACTCGACCGTGCCCGCGTTGGTGTAGGAGGCGGCCCGGGCGAGGCGGACGGCCGCCTCGCACATCCGCTGGCGCATCTCGGGGTTCAGGGCGGGCGAAGGCGACTCCTCCACCAGCTTCTGGTGACGGCGCTGGATCGAGCAGTCTCGCTCGAAGAGGTGCACCAGGTTTCCGTGGCGGTCGCCCAGGATCTGGACCTCGACATGACGCGGGTTCTCGATCAGCCTCTCGAGGTAGACCGTCCCGTCGCCGAAAGCTGCCTCGGCCTCGGCGCTCGCGGCGTGGAAGCCGGCGACGAGGCTCGGTTCGTTGCGCGCGATGCGCATGCCGCGTCCGCCGCCGCCGGCCGAGGCCTTGATCATCACCGGGTAGCCGATCGTCTGGGCGACCGCGAGCGCGCGTTTCTCGTCCTCCACCGGCCCGTCGGAACCGGGCACGACCGGGACGCCGGCCTGGCGCGCGATCTCGCGCGCCTGGATCTTGTTGCCGAGCATCGCGATCGTCTCGGGCTCGGGGCCGATGAAGTGGATCTTGCACGAGCGACACACCTCGGCGAAGTGGGCGTTCTCGGCCAGGAACCCGTACCCGGGGTGGATCGCCTCGACGTCGGCGACCTCGGCCGCGGCGATGATCGTCGGGATGTCGAGGTAGGACTTCGCCGCCGGCCCGGGCCCGATGCAGATCGTGTCGTCGGCCTGGCGCAGGTACAGGGCATCCGCGTCGGCCGAGCTGTACACGGCGACCGTCTCGATGCCGAGCTCCCGGCAGGCACGGATCACCCGCTGCGCGATCTCGCCGCGGTTGGCGATCAGGACGCGGCGGAACATCAGTCCAGCTTGACCAGGAACAGCGGCTGCCCGAATTCGACCGGCTCGCCGTTCTCGACCCGGATCTCCAGGATCTCGCCGGCGACCTCGGACTTGATCTCGTTCATCACCTTCATGGCCTCGATGATGCACAGCGGGGAGTCGGGCTTGAGCCGCGAGCCGACCTGGACGAAAGGCTCGGCGTCGGGCGCGGCCGCACGGTAGAAGGTGCCGACCATCGGGCTCGCGATCGTATGACCCGTGGGGCCCTCGGCCGCGCCTGCGGCCTGGGTCGGAGCCTGGGCCGGCGCGGCCGCGGGGGCGTGTGCAGCGGCAGGGGCTTGCATGACGTGGACGAGCGGCGCCTGAGCGGGAGCCTCGCCACCGCGCTTGAGGCGCACGCGCAGGCCGGTCTCCTTCTCTTCCAGCTCGAGCTCGGAGAGCTCGGCTCGCTTCATGATCCGGATCAGCCTCTGGAGCAGCTTGAGGTCCATGCGATGGTCCGGCGAGGGTCCTTGGCGATGCTTGGATGGGGTCGTGAGGCCCGCGGCCTCCCCCTGAAGGGTGGCCGGGAGTGGCTAGCCACGCGCAGGAAGCCGCGCGGCCACCTGCAGCGCGTTGAGCGCGGCTCCCTTGCGGAGCTGGTCGCCGACGGCGAAGAAGCATAGCGATCCGGCGCCCCGCGCGCCCGCGCGAACCCTCCCGACGTGCACGGAATCGCTGCCCGCGCACTCCCGCGGCCGGGGGCCGTGGGGGTCTTCGCACAGGACCACGCCGGGCGCCTCGGAGAGGACGCGCCGGGCCTCGGCAGGCGACAGCGCACGGGCGCAGCGCGCGTGGACGGCGACGCTGTGGCAGCGCTCGACCGGGACGCGCGCGGTGGACGCTTCGACGGTGAGGTCCTCGCGGCCGAGGATCTTCTTCAGCTCGAGCTCGATCTTGCGCTCCTCGCCGGAGACACCCGCGGCATCCGGCTCGGCCACGCCGGGCAGGACGTTGAGGACGAGGACGGCGGGAAAGGGAGTCTCCTGGCCGCGTCCGAGGCCCGCAAGCCCGGCCGCCTCGCGTGTCTCTTCCGCCAACGCCGCGAGTCCCGCCCGGCCTGCCCCCGAGGCGGCCTGGTAGCTGACGACGATCACCTCCACGAGGCGGGCCGCTCGGTCGAGCGCGGCGAGGGGCAGCGCCACGATCGCGGTCGTGCAATTGGGGTTCGCCACGATGCGCGGCCCGGCGTCGAGCAGGTCCCCATTGATCTCGGGGATGGCGAGCGGGACCCCGGGCTCCATGCGGAACGCGCTGGAGAGATCGACCACCCGGACGCCCGACTCGGCGAGTCGCGGCGCGAGGTCCAGCGAGACCTCGGCCGGGGTGCACAGGAAGGCCAGGTCGGCTGGCGCGAGGCGATCGAGCGGTCTCACGTGGAAGCGCAACGCGGACCCGAGCTCCAGCTCCTGATCCGCCCGGGCGTGGCAGGCGATCTTTTCGAAAGGGTGCCCGGCACGGATGAGCAGGGAGAGGAGCTCGCGCCCGACGGCCCCCGTCGCTCCGACGACGGCGATCGAGAGCGCGCGGTGCGCACGGTCCCAGCCCCAGGGCGGCCCCGTCTCAGCCGCCATCCGGTCGCCTCTTCCACACACCCGACCGCCCACCGCGCTTCTCGAGCAGCTCGACCCTCTCGATCGAGATCCCGTGGTCGAGCCCCTTGACCATGTCGTAGACGGCGAGCGCCGCGACCGCCGCACCGACGAGAGCCTCCATCTCGACCC
The DNA here is from genome assembly GCA_041488095.1 of Planctomycetota bacterium. GTDB lineage: Bacteria > Planctomycetota > UBA1135 > UBA1135 > DASYPQ01. Next base: position 59,355 of record JBGPOP010000024.1, on the reverse strand, counting down.
CCGTGCGGCCGCGGGTCGAGGCCCGGCAGCGGACCTCGAGGAAGTTCGCGGCTCGGCCGCGTCCGGGTTCGAAGCGTATCTCGACGTGGTCGAGGCCGAGGGGGTGGCACATCGGGATGAGCTCGCCGGTCTTTTTCGCCGCGAGGACCCCGGCCGCACGCGCGACCTCGGTCACGGGGCCCTTGGGTCCGCCCCGCTCGAAAACCCGTCCGAGCAGGCCGGGCGGGAAGCGCACTCGGGCGCGGGCGAGCGCCGAGCGCGCGGTGACGGGCTTCCTGCCGACGTCGACCATCCGCGACTGGGCTCCGTCCGCGACCGTTTCGACGTGGGATAGGCGCGCACGGCGCGGCTTCTTGCGGCGGTTCCTGATGCTCATCGAACTCGGACACTCTATCCGAGGTCGATCGCGTCCGGAACCGCGCGCGCAGGATCGGCAGGCGAGCCGGAACCCGGGCCGCGGGCGAGGAAGTGCTGACGAGCCCCGAGCTCTCGACCTAGAATCGGCGCGGAGCAGCGCGGAGGACAGCCCTGAAGACAGCCGTCGACATCGCGCGGGTTCACGAGCAGAACCGCCGGTTCCACGACGAGGTCGAGGCCGGCGTCTACGACCAGCGCATGGGCATCAGCTACGGCTCCGAGGCGACCGAGCGGATGCTGGCGGAGCTCGAGACCGTCCTCGGGGAGCCCTTGCCGGGGGGCGGAACGGTGCTCGACGTCGGATCCGGCACCGGCCACGTGGCCGTCAAGCTGGCGAAGAGCGGCCGTTTCCGGCGCGTGGTGGCGACCGACATCAGCGCGCGCATGCTGGAGTGCGCCCGGAGGAACGCCGCGGCGGAGGGCTGCACGGTCGAGACGGTGGAGACCGACATGGTACGGCTGCCGTTCGAAGACGCGTCGGTGGACCTCGTGGTCGGCTGCGCCATCCTGCACCACCTGCCCGACCCGGTCGCGTTCATGCCCGAGGTGCTGCGCGTCCTCCGCCCCGGCGCCCCGTGCATCTTCATCGGGGACCCTTCGACCTGGGGCAGCCGCTTGAGCAACGTGCTCAAGTTTCCGCTCCTCGCGGTCCATCGGGTGTACCGGGCGATCGCGGGAGGACCGCCGCGGACGGAGTGGCAGCATGACCACATCGACGTCCACACCTTCTCGTCCGGCGACATCGAACCTCTGACGAAGGCCTTCGAGCGGGTGCGGATCGTGCCCGAGGGATTCCTCGAGCCGCTGCTCGACATCGCGTTCCTGACGACGCTGCGCGAGCGGCTCTCCGGATGGCCGGGCGTGACGTCGGCGGTCTCCGGCGTGCGCTGGATCACCCGCGCCCTGGACACCCTGGCCTTCAACCATGTCGTCCCACGCGATTTCCGCGTGAGCATGAAGTTCTCCGCGTTCCGGCCGCCCGCGACCACGGCGAGCGGGAAGGCTCTGCCATCGGCGGGAAACGAGGGCTAGAAGGCCGGCATGACCCGCAACGTTGCAACAGTATGATTTCCGTTCATGCCCGAGCCCGGTGATCTCCGAACCGTAGAGTGGGCGCACCTCTCCCTTCGTAGGGGATCGAGCCCGTTCCGCCGATCCCCGGCTGACTTCAAGCGAGACTCCATGCCTTCGACCCATTCCCTGCTGTTCGGACTGCTCCTCTTCTGCCTGCCTGCCCAGGTCCCGGATGAGCACGTCCAGGATTCGCAGATCCAGGATGCCAAGGATCTCGCCCGGCTGATCGACGAGCGCATCCAGTCCGTCGAATCCATTCCCGCGAGCGAAGTCTGGCGCGAATCCGAGGGGCTCATCGCGGCTGTTCAGGGCGCGGAGACCTCGGCCATCGGCCCGTTGTTCGAAGCGCGCCTCTCGCGCCCAGGCCTCTCCGAGCGCGCCCGGCTCCTCCTCATCGGGACGCGACTCTCCCTACCGGACCCGGACCGCAGCGCGATCGCGCCGCTGCTGATCGACCTGCTGGGCTCCAAGGACGACGACGTCGGGCGCGCGGCCGCCTCCCTCGCCGGAAACCGCGGTTTCCATGAGCTGCGCGACGAGGACTCCGCCAAGCTCGTCCTGCGCCTCAGCGCAGGCGCCAAGGACGGATCGCGCTCCCCCGAGTATCGCCTGGAGTGCTCGGTCGCGCTCCACGTCCAAGGCCGCGGGGAGGCGCAACGGACGGCGCGCAAGGAGATGATGGAGTTCCTCTCGTCCTCCGACCTGCGCCTCCGGAACCTGGGCGCGCTCTCGCTCGCCCGCATCGGCGACGTCCAGGCCGGCCGCGTCGATCTCGAGCGCATGGCGGCGTTGCCTGGGCAGGAAGGACGCCTCGCCGAGGCCTACCTGAAGCAGGAAGACATCCGCTCCCTGGCCGAGCGGCGGCAGAAAAATCTGCTGAACTACACCAAGGAGCAGATCGAGAAGGCCGACGTCAAAGGCGACCACGAGCTCGTGCTCGTCGAGAAGGTGATGCGCATGATCGAGACGTCCTCGCTCGAGGGCGACAAGCACACGCGCGCGCAGCTGATCGACGCGGCGCTCGACGGGATGCTCCGGAGCCTCGACGAGCACTCGAGCTACCTGACTCCGAAGCTGTACAAGACCTTCGACCAGGAGCTGCTCCAGGCCGAGTACGGCGGCATCGGCGCCTACGTCGGCGAGGACCAGGAGGATCACCTGTTCACGATCCGCCAGCCGATCTACTCGGGGCCCGCGTACCGCGCGGGCTTGCACACCGACGACAAGATCGTCCGCGTCGACAACTGGCCGACGATCGGACCGAGCGGCTCGCAGCCGACCGAAGAGATCATCAAGCGCCTGAAGGGCAAGCCCGGGACCAAGGTCAAGCTCTACGTCTGGCGCCACGGCATGGACCCCGCGTTGATCGACCGCCCGACGGAGGAGATGGCGGTCGAGGTCACGCGCGAGGAGATCACGATCCCGCCGGTCAACGCGCAGATGCTCCCGGGCGGGATCGCGCTGGTCCAATTGACCACCTTCAGCCGCGTGGCGAGCGACGAGCTCAAGGACCGGCTCTCCGGGATGATCAAGCAGGGCACGCGCGGGGTGATCCTCGACCTGCGCAACAACACGGGCGGGCTCCTGACCGAGGCGCGCAACGTGGCCAACCTGTTCCTGCCCAAGAAGGTCCTGGTGGTGTCGACCGAGAGTCGCGCGGAGGACCCCGAACGCCTCTACACGCAGAACGATGCGCTGCTGCCCTCCGACATGCCGGTCGCGGTGCTGATCAACGGCTCCTCGGCCTCGGCCTCGGAGATCGTCTCGGGCGCGCTCCAGGACCACCAGCGCGCGACGCTCGTCGGCCAGAGGAGCTTCGGAAAGGGATCGGTGCAGCAGCTCCTGGCGGTGCAGGGCGAGCAGGACGACGAGTACGTGGACGAGAACCACAACAAGCGTTACGACCCCTGGGAGAAGCTGACCAAGGACTACAACGGCAACGGCGAGTTCGACTTCGGCCCGCGCGTGCGGATGACGATCGCGCGCTACCTTCTGCCCTCGGGCCGCTCGATCCACCGCGAGATCGACGAGAACGGGGTGGTCACGAGCGAGGGCGGCGTCGAGCCCGACGAGATCGTCCGGTCGCGGCGCTACGAATTCTGGAAGGTCGAGGAGATGCGGCGGCTCCAGAAGGAGCACAAGGTGCGCGAGTACGTCGACGCGAAGTACGCGGCCAACCAGGAGCTGTTCCAGAAGCTCGCCGAGAGCGACGAGGACGACCTCTCACGCTATCCGGCCTTCGGCGAGTTCTACAACTCGCTCGGCACGACGCTCACGCCGCAGGACGTGCGCATGCTCGTGCGCGCAGAGATCCGCGGGAAGGTCCAGGACGCGCGCGGCGCGAAGTTCCCGGACGGGGATTTCGAGGAGGACCTGCAGCTGCAGAAGGCGGTCCGGGTCGTGCTCGCGAAGCTCAAGGGATCGTGGACGGAGATCCCCGAGTACGCCGCGACCTTCGAGCCGGACACGAAGCAGGATAGTCAGGCGAGCCGCCTGCTCGCGGCGGGGATCTCCGACACGGCCCGCAGCAGCTTGAGGCAGGCGCTGGCGCTGATCGCGGAGGCGAAGAACGGCGGAAGACTCTCCGCCGAGAGACTGGACGAGCTGCAAAAGGCGCTGCAGGCTGCGCTGGACAAGTAGGGGCGGGAGAGAGCCCTCTTCGCCGGTACCAGGGCTGAGTCCCCCCCTTGAACTCCGCTTTCGCGGCCGCCGTCTGCGGCGGCCGCGAAAGCGGAGTCCGGCGGCGCCGGTCACTGGCGCCGCCGTTCGGTTGCGCGTTGCGTATCGTCTGCCGTTGCGTGCGCACCTGCGCAGCCGCGCACGAAGCTCGCATCCAGCACCCACCTTCGCGGACGCCCATGCAGATGGAACGATCACCGCCACCGCACGGCGGCGCCAGTGACCGGCGCCGCCGGACTCGTCGTCCGCGTCCGCCGCAGACGGCAGACGCGGACGACGAGTTCAAGTGGCGGACTCGACCCTCGGCGTCAGCGGCTGACCTTCTCCTCGCGGTCAGCCAGGTCGGCCAGCACGGGCAGGACGAACTCCCGCCCCAGGATCACGAGAGAAGCAGCCAGAGGCAGGGCGATCAAGAGGCCGAACATGCCCAGCGACGCCGCTCCGGCGAGCAACGAGAAGATGACCACGACCGGGTGGAGACCCAGGCTGTTGCCCAGGATCTTCGGGATCAGGAAGTAGTTCTCGAGGAACTCGGCGACCAGGAACACGACCCCCGCCCTCCACAGGGCATCGAGCACCTCGTACTTCACCAACCCGAACAAGAGCGCCACGATGAACCCGACGAACGCCCCCACGAACGGGATCAGCGTCAAGAACCCGGTGCCGAGGCCGATGAGCACGGCGTAAGGGATACCGGCGATCCACAGCCCGCCCGCGAGCACCACACCCTTGCACAGGCACACGAGCAGCCTTCCGCGGAAGAAGCTCGACAACACCTCCCCGATCTGCGTCCCGATCTTGACGAGCCTCCCGCGCTCCCGCTGCGGCAAGTACCGCTGCACGAACCCGTGGATGCGCTCCAGCTCGAACAGGAGGAACCACGTGTAGATCGGCAGGAGGATCAGGAGCCCGAGGAACTGCATCACGCCCCCGAACAGCCCCTTCAGGAACGGAATCGCGAGGTTCGCAGCCTCTTTGCCCGCCTCCGCGGCGTGGCCGCCCTGGATCCAGTCGTCGAAGGCCTGCTGGAGGATCCTCTGGAGGTCCTCGAAACTCCGCAGCTGTCTCGCCCCCGCCACCGTCTCGCCCTCGGCCGGCGCGGCCTGCGACCCCTCCTTTTGGAACAGCTTCAGCGTCCAGTCGATCTCCCCCTGGTAGCGGTGCAGCGCCTCATCGACCCGTGCCTTGACCTGTTCGGAGAGCCCCTTGTCGGCCGTCAGCTCGCGGTACATGCCGCGTCCCTGCAGGATGATCACCACGCCGAGCAGCGTGATCCCGGTCAGGAAAACCCCGAAGATCAGGTTGACCGCCGACCGCCGTTTCCACCCGCGCCGCTCGAGGGTGAGCACCATCGGGTGCAGGATGAACGCGAGCAGGTACCCGAGGATCAGCGGGTTCAACACCGATCGCACGATCCAGCAGAACCACGCCAGCAGCGCGAACAGCAGGACGAGGGCCGCGTTGCGCGCCACCGGGGAGAAGCGGTCGAGCATGGATCAGCCTCCGCCGCCTTCTCCCGCGGGGCGCGAGAGGATCTCGGGCGGGAGCTTGGGCTTGTACTTCTTGACGAAGGCCTCGTCGAAGTCGAATCCGTCCTTGAAGTCCTCGATCCGGTCCTCCTCCTGGCGATTCAACAGGCCCGCGTCGACGAGCAGGAACACGATCCGTCCCCAGTCGAGCGTCTCCCGCACCCCCCAGCGCCGCCACACCTCCCCCGCCAAGGGACCGAAGAGCTCCGCGGCGTAGACGCGCATCCCGGCCAGCAGCTCCTGGCCGCTCACGTGGCGCTCGGAGCCCTCGGCGTTCTCGCGGCCGGCCAGCTTGACCGCGTGGTCGAGCGACTCGTAGAGGAACGTGAAGGCCTCCGGAGCGTAGCGTCCGTCCTTCAGGGCCAGCTTGCGCAGAGGGTCGCTCAATCGACGGGGGGGACGGGCAGGGCAGAGGTCCGCGGACGCGCGCGCCCCGCCGCCCTTCGCGGCGGCTCGAGCGCCAGCAGCGCACGCTCGAGGATCGCGTCGGGGGCGAGGTTGGCGTCGACATCCTGACGCGCGTCGAGGCAGACTTCCAGCCGCCGCGCGCTCTCCGCCTCCCCCGCCGGGAGCGCTCGGGTGGCCAGGTCGCCGTGCGCGAGGCGTGAGGGATCGACGCCCGAGCGCGCCCGCTGGAGATCGGCGAGGACGGCCAGGGCAAGATCCAGGAACGTGCGCGCCCGAGCGCGGGCGCGCGCGGCGGGCGTCCGGCCGGGGAAATCGCACGCGAGACCCCCGATCTCCCCGGCAGCGACCAGGGCATCGGCCTGGCCCGCGAGGACCGCCTCGATCCGCGTGCGCATCTCGATGGCGCCCCGTGCGTGCATCGCGAGCGCGGCGCCCGGAGCTCCGCCGCTCCAGCGCGCGAGGAGCGCGGCCTCTTCCGCCTCGAGGCCGCGCCGGCGCAGGATCTCCTGCGTTGCAGCCAGGTCGATCGGACGGAACGCGACCGGCACGCAACGGCTCCGCGTCGTCGGCAGGAGGATCTCGGGCCGCGCCGCGATCAGCGCGAGCAAGGTGTTCTCGCCGGGCTCCTCGAGCGTCTTGAGCAGCGCGTTCTGCGCCTCTTCGTTCATGCGCTCGGCGTCGCGGACGACGACCACGCGCCACCCTCCCTCCATGGGCCGCAGGGAGAGGAACTCGCCGACGCTCGGAAGGGGATCCTTCTCTCGGTAGGTGATGCGTCCGATCCGGATCTCCTCCTCCCCCTCCTCCTCGGGATCGATCGCCATGAGGTCTGCGTGGGTGCCGGCCGCCAGGCGCCTGCACGGGCCGCACTCGCCGCACGGGCGCCCGGGCCCGCTCGCGCACAGGAGGCCGAAGGCGAGCCACTCCGCGGCGAGGAACTTGCCGACGCCCTCGGGGCCGGTGAAGAGCAACGCATGAGCGAGGCGCCGCTCGCGGGCCGCGCGAATGAGCCCGTCGAGGGTCTCTGCGTGGCCTCGAGGCTCCTCAAAGCGCACGCCGCACCTCCGCGAGCACGCCTTCTGCGACCGAATCGGCCGACCGACCGCCGTCGAGGAGGGCGACGCCTTCCACCCGCTGCGCGTAGCGCCGGAAGCCCTCGGCGACGCGGCGCTGGAACGGGAGACCCTTGTCCTCGATCCGGTCGCCGGCCTTGGCCCGGCGCGCGGCCGCCACTTCCGCCGGCAGGTCGAGCAGGATCACGAGGTCGGGCCGTGGCGAGCCGGCGAAGCGTTCGACGAGGTCGAGCACGACGTCCTCGCCGAGTCCACCGGCGAAGCCCTGGTAGGCGAAGGTCGAGGGGTGGAAGCGCTCGACGACGACGTGAGCGCCCCGCGCGAGCGCCGGTCCGACGACCTCGTCGAGCATCTGCCGGCGCGCGGCGGCGAAGAGCAATGCCTCGACCGCGGCCGAGAGGTCGCGCCCGCGCTCGAGCAGGATCCCCCGCAGCGCCTCGCCGAGCGGCGTGCTGCCGGGCTCGCGCAGGTGGAGGGTCTCGCGGCCGGTCTCCTTCTTCAGCGCGCGGGCCAGGCGCTCCGCCTGGGTGGTCTTCCCGCAGCCGTCGATGCCGTCGAGGACCACGAACAGCCCGCGCCGGTTTCCCTGGACCTCGCGCATGGCGCAAGCCTAGCGCCCCACGGTAGAAGAGGAAGACCCGCGCCATGACCACACGCGTCCGACTCGAGCCGACCCCGGATGGCCGCGCCTGCATCGTCCCCGTCCGCGCTCAGCCGGGTGCGCGCCGCAGCGGGGCGTCCGGCGCGTGGAACGGCATGCTCAAGGTCGCCGTGACGGCGCCGCCGGAGGACGGGCGCGCCAACGCGGACCTCGCGCGCGCATTGGCCCAGATCTTCGGCCTGCGCGCTTCGGCGGTGCGGCTCGTGTCGGGTGCGCGCTCGCGCGAGAAGCGCTTCCGGATCGAGGCGAGCTTCTCCTCGGTGAGCGCGCGGCTCGCGGAGATCCTGGGATGAGCGACGCCACCGACGAGACGCGGGCTGGGACTCGGGAGAGTTCGCTGTGCGCGCTCGACGTCGCGGTCGTCGCCGCGCTCGAGGGCCTCGAGCGCGAGGGCCTCGCCGCGCCGCGCGCGCTGTTCCTCATGGGCACGGGCGGAGGACTCTTGCCGCTGCGCCTGAAGCCCGCTGCGCGGGGGAACCTGCCGCGCATCGCGGACCTGCCGCAAGCGTGGCAGGGAGCCCCGATCCACGCGGGCGAGCTCTCCGGCCTGCCCGTGTGGATCCTCGAGGACGCGCCGGGCCCCCCCGAGCGAGGGGCGCTCCCCGCTGCGGGCGAGCCAGCCTGGGTCCGGAGCTTCCCCTGCTGGCTCGCCGCCGCGGCGGGCGCGGCCGTGCTGGTGCACACGAGCGCGGGGGCGTCGCTCATCGACGAGATCGGGCCGGGGTCGCTCGCGATCCTTTCCGACCACCTGAACCTCTCCGGGCGCACGCCTCTCCTCGGGCTCTCCGGGTCGCAGCTCGGGCCGCTCTTTCCCGATCTCTCGCTCCTGCACCACGCCGAGCTCCGCGCGCGAGCGCTCGCGATCTGCGCGGAGCTCGGTGTGCCGGCCCGGGCGGCCGTCGCGGCCTGCACGAGCGGGCCGGCGCTGGACACGCCCGCCGAGCGGCGCTTCTTCGCGCTCGCGGGGGGCGAGGTCGCCGTGCAGAACCTCGAGGGCCCCCTGCTCGCCGCCGCACACGCGGGGCTCGCGGCGCTGGCGATCGTGTGCGTCACCGACCGGGGGGACGGCCAGGCGGATCTCTCCACGATCCTCGCGGCCGCGGAGCGCCTCGCACCCGCGCTCGAGGATCTGCTCGCGCGCCTGGCCCCGGGGATCGCGCGCGCGGCGGACGACCTCGAGGTCGAGGCGTGAGCGGCAAGACGCCGATCGCCGTGCTCGTGTCGGGCGGTGGACGCTCGCTCGAGAGCCTGGCCGGAGCGATCGAGCGCGGCGAGGTCCCGTGCAGGATCGCGCTCGTGCTCTCGAGCACGCCCAAGGCCCACGCGCTCGAGCGGGCGCGGCGCCTCTCCATCCCGGCGGTCGTGATCGACCCGGAGCGCAAGCTCTCGCCGGAGGAGTTCTCGCGCGATGCCTTCGCCGCGATCGAGAGCTCCGGCTGCGAGGTCGCGGTGATGGCCGGATTCATGCGCCTCGTGCCGATCCCCGAGCGGTGGCTCGGGCGCGTGCTCAACATCCATCCCGCGCTGCTGCCGGCCTTCGGCGGCAAGGGCTTCTTCGGGGAGAGGGTCCACAAGGCGGTGATCGAGAGCGGCGCGAGGGAGACCGGCTGCACGGTGCACTACGTCGACAACGAGTACGACCACGGGCCGATCCTGCTCCAGCGGCGTGTCGATGTGCGCGAGGACGATACGGCCGAGACGCTCGCGGCGCGGGTGTTCGAGGAGGAGAGGATCGCGCTGCCGGAGGCGCTCAGGCTGCACCTCTCGCGCGCCGAGAGCTCGAGTCGCCCGAAGCGATCGAGCGCGACCTAGGGAGCTGCTCCCGCCCCGGCGCGCCGCCGAGCCCGCTCCCAGAGCCGCGCGTGATCGGCCGGGATCGATCCTCCTCCACGCTCCACCGCGCGGTCGAACCAGGCCAGTGCCTGGCGGTGTTCGCGGGCCTCGACGAGAACCTTCGCCACGGCCCGCGCGCGCGCCGCGGCCGGCCCGGAGAGGGGCGAGCCGTCCGCGCGCGTCTCGAAGAGCGTCCGCGACAGGTGCGCGGCGAGCGTCACGAGCGAGAGCACGTCGTCGCGGTTGTGGCGGAACACCCCCTCCAATTCGTGCGGCCGGCCGTGAAGGAAGTCGAACCACGCCGCCGGAGCCCGCGAGCCGGGCAGGTCGTCCTGGCGCGCGACGCCGCAGAGCTCGCGCTCGAGGGTCTTCAGGCGCGCGTCCTCGAGCGCGGCCCGGTAGAGCCGCCGGAGAGGGTGATACAGGTCGAGATGAGCCTTCCCCGCGAAAGGCGGCTCGATCCCGTGCAGGCGCATCTTGTCCTCGAGCCGGTGGCGGTCGAACGACTTGCCGAAGAACGAAACGACCGCGCTCGCGGCGCGGATCCTCGCCGCGGCTTCGAGGAGCAGCGCGCGCTCGGCCCCGGGATCGGCGAGGAAACCCTGCCAGATCTCGAAGCGCCCTGCGTCGAAGCGACCCAGTCCCACGAGGAACACCCACGTCCCGGCTCCCCCCGAGAGCCCGCTCGTCTCGGTGTCGAGGTACAGAGCGCGCGAGAGCTCCAACGACGCAAGAGCGGGATCCCGGCACAGCTGCGCGAACACGCGCGGATCGGCGCCCGCACCTTCGCCCAGGCGCCACTCCCCGTGCCGGTGGTCCGCGTCGAAAGCCACGCGCCGGGCGAGGACGGCTCCTCCCGACTCGGGTTCCAGGCCGACCGGAGCCAGCGTATCCGGCGGTCCCGCACGCCGCTCGCGCGCGCGCAGGCGCTCGCGCACGACGGCGACCGCCTCCGGGACATCGGCGGCCTGCGACCGCGCGCCACGCGGAACCCGCAGGAGACGCGCGAGCCGGATCCGGACTTCGTCCTCGCTCAAGGAGTCGCGACCTCCTCCTCGATGGGCGCAGGCGCGAGGTCGGGGCCCGAGGCGAGGTGCTCCAGCACGGCTTGCGCCGTCTCCTTCCCGAGCGCACCGACGGCCTCCGGCGGACCCACGCAGGCCGGACAACCCCGCTCGCAGGCGCAGTGAGCGACCACGTCGAGCGCCGCGGCGAGCAGCGCGCGGTGACCCGAGAAGAGCAGCTCGGAGAGCCCGACCCCGCCCCGCACGGAGTCGTACAGGAAGATCGCCGGGCGTCGGAAGTGGGGAGAGCGCACCTGCGTCGACACGCCGAGGTCACGCGGTTGGCAGCGCAGGAAAAGCGGAGCGACGCGGCGCAAGAGCTGGCCCAGGCCGTGCCAGGAGGCTCCGCGGTCGCCCGCCGAGAGCAGGAGGTCGGCCGCGGTCGCGTCGGAGATCGAGAGCACGAACGCCTCCGTGTCGATCTCCTCCGGAGGCAGATGGATGGCCTCGGCGCCGACGTTTTCGCGCGTGTAATAGCGGATCTTCTTGTACTGGGTCGCGAGCGTGGTCACGTGCACCTCCCCGCGCCAGACCGCAGAATCCTCCTCGCCGTCGGGTCTCGCGCGCGTGCGCCGCTCCTCCAGGCGCAGCACCCGCACCTCCGTATCGACCTCGGCTTCCGTGAAGTAGTCCGTCTCGACCCTTCTCACGTAGGCGCGGCGGTTCGCGTGGTCGAAGCGCTCGACGATCCAGGTCTCACCCTCGACCTGGTAGATCGCACCCTCGTGCACGGTCGTCAGCGAGCCGGGACGGTCGATCTCCCCGATGGCCTTCTTCGTGTCGACGTCGAGGATCAGCACGTTGTCGGGTTCCTCTCCGTCGAGCGACACGTCCTGCGCCGGGTAGGCATCGGCCATCCAGTACCACGTGTCCCCGCGACGCTGGAGCATGTGCGCGTCCTCGGCCAGGTAGTCGAGGACCACGGCGGCCTCGGGGACCGCGCCGAAGGCCGGGTCGTCGAGCTCCGCGCCCACCTGCCCCGGTTTCCGGTTCAGGGCACGGAAGGGCAGCTCGAAGGCCGCGCACTTCACCTGCTCGGAGAGGATCACGAGGTTGTCGGGGTCGAGGCCGATCCGTTCCTTGGGCGCGCCGAACAGGACCTCGGGGTGCCGCGCCAGGTACTGGTCGACCGGCTCGGAGCGCGCGATCTGCACGACCAGGCTCGGTTTGCCGCGGCGCCCGACGCGACCGGCGCGCTGCCAGAACGACGCCTGCGAGCCGGGGTAGCCGACGAGCACGGCGACGTCGAGCGCGCCGATGTCGATGCCGAGCTCCAAGGCGTTCGTGGAGACGACGACCTTGACCTCGCCCGAGCGCAGGCCGACCTCGATCTCGCGCCGCAGGTTCGGCAGATAGCCGCCGCGATAGCCGCGGATCTCGCCGGGCGAGAGCCCCATCCGGTCGGCGCCCTCCTTGAGGTAGCGCGTCAGCACCTCGACCGCCGTGCGCCGACGACAGAAGAAGATCGTCTGGTGGTCCTTGCCGCACAGGACGGAGGCGAGCTCACGCGCCTCCTCGAGCGCGTTCGCGCGAAGACCCGCGACCGGGTTCAGCATGGGCGGGTTGTAAACCCCGAGGATGCGCTCGCCGCAGGGCGAGGCATCCTCGGTGATCACGGTGACGTCGCGTCCGAGGAGCCGCCGAGCGTGCGCCGCGGGTTCGGCGAGCGTCGCCGAGCACAGCAGGAAGCGCGGGTCGCTGCCGTAGTGCCGCGCGATGCGCACGAGGCGGCGGAGGACGTTGGCCACGCTCGAGCCAAACACGCCCCCAAGGGTGTGCACCTCGTCGACGACGACGTAGGCGAGGTCGCGGAAGAGCTCCGACCACTTGGCGTGGTTCGGCAGGATCCCGGCGTGCAGCATCCAGGGGTTGGTCAGCACGAGGTGTCCGCGATCGCGCAGCGTCCGCCGCACTGGCGGAGGCGTGTCGCCGTCGTAGGTGAACGCGTGCCAGGGCTCGCCCAGGGCTTCGACGAGGGTGGTCAGGCCGGCGGACTGGTCCTGCGAAAGGGCTTTGGTCGGGAACAGGAACAGCGAGCGTGCGCTGCCCTTCGAATCGAGCAGCGCCTGGAGCACGGGGATCGAGTAGCACAGCGTCTTGCCCGAAGCGGTCGGCGTCGCGACGAGGACGTCCTGGCCCTCGAGCGCCGCTGCGATCGCGCGCGCCTGGTGCTCGTAGACCTCCGCGATGCCGCGCGAGCGATGGAGATCGACGAGGCGAGGGTTGACGCGGGCGGGAAAGTCCTGGGTGCGCGCCGCTCGCGCCGGGATCGAGTGCCAACGCTCGAAGCGCGGTCCGAAGCGCGGGTCCTCGCGCAAGGCCCGCGCGATCGCCGCGACGCCGCTGGAGCCGGTTCGATTCCTCTGACGGATGCTTTCACCCACTCCGGAGCCCTCCTTTCGATCGGTTAGGGTGACGTTAGGGAAGCTCACGGGCCGATGCAAGGCCGTTCAGGGCTGAGTCCTCCCTTGGCCGCTGCTCTCGAGGCCCGCCGTCTGCGGCGGGCCTCGAGAGCAGCGGAACCGCCGGCGGGTACTCGCCGGCGGTGCGGTGGCGAGTTGCGTGTCGTCTGCCTCTGCGTCTGCGCACGTGCCTCCGAGCCACCCTCGCGGACGCAAAGGCAGACGAGACGCAACTCGCCATCGCACCGCCGGCGAGTACCCGCCGGCGGCTCCTCGGGCTTCGCCTTTTCGCGCGGACGCGAAAAGCCGAAGCCCGAGGCCAACTTGGAGGCTCGTTGCCTCAGCGCTTCTCGAGGACCAGAAGCAGCCTCTTGTGGAGGCCCTGATCCTTCAGCACTGCCCGCCGCCCGCCGGTATCGATCTGCACACGCTCTCCCTCCGCAGCTTCGGCCGCAACGCCGACCGTGTAGCTCACCTTCACTCCAACCAGGCTCTTGAACTCGACCGCCACCGGATCCGACAGCGCCGCGTGCTCCCCGGCGCCCAAGTGCCGCGCCACCCGCACGATGGTCAGCGCGTCGAGCACGTCGCGCAGCTCGCGCGCCTCGATCTCGACCCCCGGCGGCGTCCACAGCCCCTTCGATCCGTGCAGGTAGCGTTTGTGCACTTCACCCCTGGAGAGCGTGAGCTCGCTCTGCTCGAGCTCGGGCAGATCGAGCAGCAAGAGGCTCGAAAGCTCCCCTACCGGCGTCCGGAAGAGCTCGAGCAGCGCCGGGTCGACGAGGCCCGCGACCGAGTCGCCGGTCCGCTGGTAGCGCACCGCGCGCCCGCTCTTCGGGCTCCCGACCTCCGCGCCCAAGCTGCCGCCCTGTCGCTCCTCGCCCGCCTGCACGGCGAGCGACCCGCGCACCTCTCCGGGGGACAGCGCTTCCCCGGCGAGGAACTTCGCGATCTCCGCTCGCGCGATCTTCCCGAGCAGGTCTTCGACCTTGCCCCGGTCCGCCGGCACACCGGGTGTGAAGGCGGCCTCCGGCGTCGACCGCTCGGCGACCTTCCAGGCCGAGCCTGCGCGCCCCGCGTCTTTCTCGCGCCATAGGCGCAGCTCCCGTCCCTCCAGCACGAGCGACACTCCGTCGATCGCCTGCATGGGAAGTCGCGTGAGGCTTTGATCCAGGAACTCCTCGATCGGCGCGGCGAAGAGCTCTGCGGCGTGGTCCTCGACGATCCACACGAACGGTTGGCCCTCGAGCGTACAGTGCCACGCTCTTCCCACGGCGTGGCCGGGTCGCCCGAAGCGCAGCGTGCGGACCTCGTTCGACAGGGTGGACAGGCTGAGGGTCATCTCGGCCGGATCCAGACCGTAGTCGGCCAGCAGCCGGCGCCCGAAATCCGCGTAGCTCTTGACCCGCAGCGCGGCCACGCCCTGGACGTAGAGGCTCGCCGCCTGGGGATCCAGCGGAGCCGATACGGGAGCGGTCGCGCGCCAGATCCCGTCCTCGAGCAGCGCGTCGAGGGTGAGGTCGGCCGGAGGCGCGTCCCGCTCTCGCGCGAGGCTGCCGCGCCGGTGCACCTCGACCACCTCGTGAGGAGCGATGTCCACGGCGTCGTGGCTCATGAAGTCCTCGACCACGCGGTCGAGCGTCGTGTCGAGATCGCGCCAGGTGCGCAGGAGCAGCCCATGCGCGCGCACGTTGAGGTGCGCCCCGTCCAGGTCGACCGCTCCGAGATCGACCCGCGAGCGGCGCACGGAGCCGCCCAGATCCTCCTCGATCTCGACGATCGCGCGCGGCGGGTCGAGCCCCAGGTCCCGCGGCCGCGCCTCCGCCTCCGGCACCGGGGTTCCGTGGCGATCGAGCGCGCTCTCGAACAGGTGCTGGACCATCCCCTGGTCGGCAGGCACGGAGGTCGGTTCGCTCATCCGCCAGCGGCCGCGCCCGTCGCGCTCGAAGACCATGTGCTGGTCGCGCACGAGGTTCTCGACCAGGATCCGTGTCACGCGCGCGGGGTCGACGCCCTCGAAGAGCGGGACATCGGCCGCCTTCTTCTCGCGCTCTTCCAGCCGCAGCTGCCTCCACGCGGCGAGACCCAGCAGAACGACCAGCGCGGCCAGGACCAGCAGGGTGGTGCGGCTCATCGGCGCCGCCTCCGCCACGCCGTCAGGAACCCCAGCACGAGGCACAGCCCGGGCAGCAGCACGACCGTGACGAGGTGCACGCCCGCGAGCGCGTTTCCCGAGGCGACGTCCAGGCGCCGTGCGGCCCGGCTGTGCGGCGCGACGTGCACGCGGAACTCCCGCGCCACCGCCCAGTCGAAGGCATTGAGCAAGAGGTCGCTGTTCACCTCCCAGGACTGATTCGCGAAGGCGTCGGTGGATCCGAGACACACGACCCGGCACTCGGGCTGGGAAAGCTCCGGCCCGGGGTGCCGCACGGCCTGCGCGCGCAGGGGAGGGAACAGCGCCGCCATGCCCAGCGCGAACGGCCCGCGGGCCTCCTCGGGGGTGCGTTTCCAATCGTGGCCGGTGCGCGTGGTCGTGTTCTCGAGGTCGCGCCAGGTCGAGTCGTCCGTCGTGAGCAAGGTGATCACCGACCCGCCCCTCGGCGCGGCGCCGCGCTCGAGGCTCCTCGAGAAGGGCAGGTCGACGTAACGGTCCGCGCGACGCAAGGCCTCGGTGACCGGACTCATCGCGGCCATGCCCTCGCTCCACACGCTCACCTCGGCGCACTGCGGCGTCTCGTAGAGGCGCTGGCCGGGGATCGTCGTCGCCCGCGGAGCGGACACGATCCCCTCGGTCACGACGCGGATCCCCCAGCGCGAGAGGAGCGCCGGCAGGCCGCTTTCGCTCTCGGCGGACCCCTGGCCGGACCCCCGGCCCGGCGCCGCGACGAGCCGACCGCCGCCTTCGACGAACTCGCGCACCGCATCGGCTTCGGCGGTCGTGAAGGGCTGCTCGGGGCCGATGATCGCGAGCACGGAGCAATCGTCGGGGACCTTCCCCCCGCGCTTGCCCTCCCAGCGGTCGACCGCGAAGCCATCGCTTTCGAGGCCTCGGCGCAGCTCGGAGAGCCCGCCGAGGTCGGTGCTCTCGAGGTCGCGCTCGCCGTGGCCGACGGAGAAGAGTGCCCGGAGCGTGTCGCCCTGGCCGACCTTGAGCAGAGCGCTGACAAGAGCCTCCTCGGCCCGAAAGAGGACCAGGCGGGCCGGGCGCGGGGGCCCGCCCTCCCCGCGCGGATCTCCCGGATCGATGTCGGCCAGGTCGCCGCGCAGATGCAGCACGGAGCGCCGCGGCCCCAGGGAGACCACGACCAGGCCGCCGGGCTCGACCTCGCGCAGCGAGAGCTCCTGCATGCGCGCCTGCGCCGCAGCCTTCCCGGTGAGGCTGACGAGATCATGCTGGCGGAATCGCACGCGGCCTCCGGAGGCGTCCCGCAGGAGCAGCAGGAGTCGCAGCGTGCGCTCCTGGACGTCGTAGGCCACCGGCCCGAGGAAGCCGGCCATGGGCTTGAAGAACACGTCGATCTCCGCCTCGCCGTGCACCTTCTCGAGCACCGCCATCGACGCCGGCTCGAGCGTGTTGTCGCCCGCCGCGGTGAGGTCCCAGCGCAGGCGCAGCCCCGGTCGCTCCGCAAGCCAAGTCAGGAGCAGCGCCGCCGCCGCGGCGAGGGTCGCCGCCGCCCCGACCTGAAGACCCATCCTCAGGCGCGCGGCCGTGCCGGCGGACCGCAATTCTCTCGGGGGCTCCCCCTGGCCGGGTTCTTTCATCGCCAGCGCCGCGCCTCCACCGCGCGCACGGACAGGAACAGGAGCCATGCCGTCCAAGAGAGGAAGAACACCGCGTGCGCGCTGTCGACCGCGCCCAGGAGGAAGGAGCTCGAGAGATGATCGGTCACGTCGACACGCGCGACGGCTCGCCCGACCCAGGGCGCATCCGAGAGCCCGGCGAGCTGCGCGGCGAGCACGACGGCGAGGTCGAGGATCACGGCCGCGAACGCCGCGACAATCGGAGTCGAGGTCAGGCAGCTCGCCAGCATCCCGATCGCGCAGAACAGACCCGAGGCGAGCACGAGGCCGAGCCACCCGGCGAACACCGCTCCTGGGTCGGGCGTGACGCCCTGGGCCGAGAGCGCCAGCGCGTAGACGAAGACGGCGCTGGAGAGGATGGCGAAGAAGGAAGTCGCGGCCAGGAACTTGCCGGTGACGACCGCCGCGTCGGTGATCGGTGCGGTGAGCAGGTACTCGAGAAGACCCGCGCGGGCCTCCTCGCTGATCATGCGCATCGTGACGAGCGGCGCGGCGAGGACCGCGACGTAGAACGACACGACCAGCGCGAAGCGTGCCGCGATGTCGACGTCCCCGCCCGCGCTCTTGAGCTTCTCGACGAACAGGAGGCCGTCGAAGAGCAGCGCCAGGAAGAGCAGGGTCCAGGCGAGCGGGCCGAGGAACAGGGCCGCGAGCTCCCGGCGCCAGATCGCGAACAGGCCTCTCACGGCGAGTCCGTGCCCCGGCGGCGCTCGAAGGGGTTCAGGTTGTAGAGCCCCTTCGCGGCCGGCGCGGTCGGGGGCGCTGCCGGCACCGAGGCAGGGCGCTCTTCAAGCTCGAGCCCGAGGGTCAGGCGCGCGAAGATCTGCTCCAGGCTGGGCCTGCGCCAGGACAGTTCGCGCAGGGCCCAGCCTTGGTGGGCTGCCAGCGCTCCGACGTCCTCGCGCAGGTCCTCGTCGCTGCGGATGTCGAAGACCTCGTGCACGCCGAGCCGACCGCGCTCGAGGACCTCGCGCGCACCGGGCACGGCCCGCAGAAGCCGCAAGGCCTTCTCGCGGTCCGAGCCGACGGCCGCCTCGACGCGCACGAAGCTCGCCCCGCTGAGCTTCGACACGAGGTCGGCGGGCGCTCCATCGGCGACGATTCGTCCGCGGTGGAGCACGATCACGCGAGGGCAGGCTGCCTCGACCTCGGGCAGGATGTGCGAAGAGAGCAGGACCGTGCGCCGCTCTCCCAGGCCGCTCAAGAGCGCGCGCACCTCGATCCTCTGCAGCGGGTCGAGGCCGCTCGTCGGCTCGTCGAGGATCAGGATCTCGGGATCGGAGAGCAGCGCCACCGCCAAGGCCACGCGCTGGCGCAGCCCGCGTGAGAGGCTGCCGATCAGGTCTCGCTCCCGATCGCGCACGCCGACCTGCTCGAGGACCTCGACGATCCGATGGCGCCGCCGCTCCCGTGGCAGGCGGTGCAGGCGCGCGTGGAACTCGAGCATCTCGGTCACGCGATGCTCGCGGTAGAGCGGCACGCTCTCGGGCAGGTAGCCGATCCTCTTGCGCACCTCCAGCGACTGGGAGAGCACGTCGAAGCCCGCCAGGCTCGCCGCTCCGGAGGTCGCGGGCAGAAAGCCCGCCAGGATGCGCATGGCCGTGGTCTTGCCCGCGCCATTCGGGCCGAGGAAGCCGACCACTTCTCCGCGGCCGACCTCGAAGGAGACGTCGTCCAGCGCCAGGAGCCCGCCGAAGCGGCGCGAGAGGTGCGAAACGCGGATCACGCGGCGGAGGTTAGCCCGACCCCGGCGGCGTCACAACGCCGGCTCGCCGGCGGCAGGCCGCTGGAACGGATGCCGCCGGGAGGCGCGACCTGGCAGACACGGCCCCCCGGCGGACCCGAATCGGCTGGTTGGATGCAAGGCGCGTGCCTCGGACCGTTGCGTCCGGAGCCCCTTCTCCTGCAGGGTGCAACCCGGCCTCGCGAGCACTCGCTCGAACGCGGGGTGCGCAACCGCTCGAATGCACGGTGCGCCCTCTCTACAATCGAGCGTCGAGCATGGCAGCCAGTCCAGAACCGTGACGCAGCTCGATACGAGGGTCGAGCGATTCCAGCCGGCACGAGCCCCGGGCTGGCAGCGCTTCCTCTTCCAGGGCGAGCAGGACGCCAAGCTCGTGGTTTTCTGCGTCGCGACCTTGACCCTCTTCCGCGCTGTCCTTCTGTTCGCCCAACGCCGAGCGATGTCCCCCGAGAGCGGCTGGAGCGACGTCTCAGCCGTCTTCCTCAACGCTCTACGTTTCGACGGCAAGATCGGCGCCATCGTCGCGCTGCCCTCGTTCCTGGGGAGTCTGGCCTGCCTGGCGGGAGACTTCCGCATCACGGCGGAGCGCGTGCGCCGCCTTCTCGGGACGCTCTTCGTCGCCGTGACGGTGCCGCTGTGCGCGATCGACTTCGGCTACTTCCGCGAGTTCCACGCGCAATTCGACCGCTTCGTGCTGGGGGCCGTCTACGACGATCTCGGTGCGGTGGTCCGTACGGTGTGGAAGTCCAGTCCGGTCATCCCGAGCCTGCTCTCGCTCCTCATCCTCACCGCCGCCGGGTCCTTCCTCTTGCGACGGATGCTCTCCCGCAGCTGGATCCCGATCGGAATCTTCGAGCGTCAGACCGCGACGGTCGGGTTCCGGACGGTTTCGGTCTCCTCCGCGATCGTGCTGTTCGCCCTGACCCTGCGCGGTTCGGCCACCTCGCGCCCGGTGCAGGAGCACGACGCTGCCGTGACCCAGGATCCGTTCCTGAACGAGCTGGTCCCCAATCCCTACCTGGCGCTCGACTACGCGCTGGGTGAGTGGAGCACGCTCCGCAGCGCGGCCGGCTTGGAGGTGCACCTGAAGGACGGGGATGTCCGCGCGGCCGCGGTCCGGATCGCCGGACCGGGCGCCGGCCTGCGAGACCTCGACGAGGCCCTCCTGCGCCGCGCCCCCGGACCCGGCCGCCTGCCGAGACGTGCGCCGCGTCATGTCGTCCTCGTGATCATGGAGAGCTACGACGCCTGGACACTCACCGATCCCTGGGCCGAGCTCCACCTGGCCGACGAGATGAAGTCCCTCGGCCGCGAGGGCATCCTGCTCGACCGGTTCGTCTCGGCCTCGAGCGGGACGATGGGCTCGCTGGCGTCGATCATCACCGGACTCGCCGACGCGGGCGTGTACACGAACTACCAGCCCTCGGCCGGGCAGCCCTACCCCTCCTCGATCGCGCCCATCTTCCGTCGCCTGGGCTTTCGCACGCGTGTGTTCTACGGCGGCTACCTCTCGTGGCAGCGGATCGGCGACTTCTGCCGGGACCAGGGCTTCGAGGAGGTGTACGGGGCGCCGCACATGGGCGCCTGGGCCCACACGAACGAGTGGGGCGTCGACGACGAGGCGCTGTTCTCCTTCGTGGACCGCACGCTCGTGGACGACGTGCCGAGCTTCGACCTCGTCCTCACGACCTCGAACCACCCGCCCTACGACATCGACGTGTGGGCGAAGGGATGGCCGGTCCGCGAGACCCCGCCCGGGCTCGCCGCGGGCTTCGCCGAGGGAACCGTCACCCTGCGCGAGATCGGCCATCACGCGTACGCCGATCGCGCCATGGGCGGCTTTCTGAGGCGCGTGTCGGCGCGGTTGCCGAGCGCGCTGTTCGCCGTGACGGGCGACCACTACTCGCGCAAGTTCCCGGGTGCCCGCCCCACGCTGTACGAGCGCACGGCCGTTCCCCTTCTGCTGTACGGCAGGGCGGCGCTGGAGGGGGTCGTCGCGCCGCCGGATTGCGTCGGCTCGCACCTCGACATCGCGCCCACGTTGATCGATCTCGCCGCGCCCGCAGGCTTCGAATACGACGCGATCGGATCGGACCTCCTCGCTCCCCGCGCGAGACAGCTTGGCATCGGCCCTGTGGGTCGCGTGATTGCCCCGCACTGGATCGCCGACCTGCGCGGTGCTCCGGTGTGGGAGCCACTTCCTGGTCGCGGTCCCCTCGAGGCCCCGCCCGATCTTCCGGAGGCTCGGACGGCACGCGATGCCGTGCTCGGCGTCGCGTGGTGGCGCATCATGCGCGGCCCAGAGTGGCCTGCGCACTCGCACGAGACGCGCTGAAAATCGCGCGGGCTCGGACTGCCCCGGCCGGGTGCACGCTCAGGTCTTGACCTCGAAATCGGCGTCGACCGGTTCGTCACTCGCCTTGGTTCCCCCGCCGCCCTCGCTTCCCGCCTCGCCGGTTGGGCCGCTCGCGGAGGCGGTCTGCCTGTAGATCGCCTCGCCGAGCTTCTGGGCCTTGACCTGGAGATCGGTGAGGGAGCGTTGGATTGCGGCTTGGTCGTCGCCCTCCTTGGCCTTCTTCAACGAGTCGCGAGCCTCCTCGATCGCCTTCGCGTCCGGTTCGGCGAGCTTGCCGCGGTGCTCGGCGAGCTGCTTCTCGGTCTGGTAGATCAGGTGGTCGGCCTGGTTCTTGAGATCGATGAGCTCGCGCCGCGTCTTGTCCTCGGCAGAGTGGGCCTCGGCCTCACGGCGCATTCGCTCGATCTCGTCCTTGGAGAGGCCCGAGGAGGACTCGATGCGGATCGCCTGCTGCTTCTGGGTGCCCTTGTCCACCGCCTTGACGTTCAGGATCCCGTTGGCGTCGATCTCGAAGGTGACCTCGATCTGCGGCATCCCGCGCGGGGCGGGCGCAATCCCGTCGAGGTGGAACTTGCCCAGGGTGCGGTTGTCGCGTGCGAACTCGCGTTCGCCCTGGAGCACGTGGATCTCGACGCTGGGCTGGCTGTCGCTCGCGGTGGAGAACACCTGGCTCTTCGAGGTGGGAATCGTCGTGTTGCGCTCGATGAGCTTGGTGAAGACGCCGCCCAGGGTCTCGATCCCGAGCGAGAGCGGGGTGACGTCGAGCAGGACCACGTCGCTGACCTCGCCCGCCAGGATCCCGCCCTGGATCGCCGCGCCGACGCCGACGGCCTCGTCGGGGTTCACGCTCTTGTTGGGCTCGCGGCCGAAGATCTTCTTGGCCAGATCCTGCACGCATGGCACGCGTGTGCTGCCTCCCACGAGGATCACGTCGTCGATTTTTCCGGGCTCGAGGCCGGCGTCCTTGAGCGCCTGCAGGCAGGGGCCCTTGGCGCGATCGACGAGCGACTCGATCAGGCCCTCGAACTTGGCGCGCGTGAGGCTCATCAGGAGGTGCTTGGGCCCCGATGCGTCCGCCGTGATGAAGGGCAGGTTCACATCGGTCTGCCCCGTCGACGACAGCTCGATCTTGGCCTTCTCGCAGGCCTCCTTGAGCCGCTGCATCGCCATCGGGTCCTTGCGCACGTCGATCCCGCTCGTGCGGCGGAACTCCTCGGCCACGTGGTCGATCAGCGCCTTGTCGAAGTCGTCCCCGCCGAGGTGCGTGTCGCCGTTCGTGGCCAGGACTTCGAATACGCCGTCCCCGATCTCGAGGATCGAGATGTCGAACGTGCCGCCGCCGAAGTCGAAGACGGCCACACGGCCGCTCTTCTTCTTGTCCAGGCCGAACGCCAGCGCCGAGGCGGTGGGCTCGTTGATGATGCGCTCGACGCTGAGGCCCGCGATCGTGCCCGCATCCTTGGTCGCCTGGCGCTGGCTATCGTTGAAGTACGCCGGGACGGTGATGACCGCGCGCGTGATCTTCTCGCCCAGGTAGGCCTCGGCCGCCTCCTTGAGGTAGCCGAGGACCGAGGCGCTGATCTCCGGAGGCGTGAAGCGCTTGCCGTCGATGTCGACCTTGACCAGCTCGTCGGCACCGCCGACCAGCTTGTAGGCGACGTTCTTCTCCTCCGCCGCAACCTCGTGGTGTCGCCGGCCCATGAAGCGCTTGATCGAGGCGATGGTGCGCATCGGGTTCGTGACCGCCTGTCGCTTGGCGGGAGCTCCGACGAGCTTGGATCCGTCGGAGACGAAAGCGACGACCGAGGGGGTGGTGCGCGCTCCCTCGGCGTTGGTGATCACCACCGGAGTGCCTCCCTCCATCACGGAGACAACGGAGTTCGTGGTGCCGAGGTCGATGCCGATGATCTTGCTCTTGCTCATGGGAGGTTGCGATCCGAACCGGGTCGTCGGTCGGAGGCGCCTCGCCAGACCAAACTTCATGCCACACGGCTTCCGCGAGCCAAGCCCATGGCTGCGAACAGTTTCCGGCGTTTGCTCGCCCCCCCGGATCTGTCAGAGCGGCAGGCGACGAATCGGGGTGACCGCGATCCTGTCGTATTGGCAGCAGAGCTGGCGCGGCCGAAGTCCTCGGAGACTGACTGGGTTTCGTGTTGCGCAGGGCATCGCCGTCGAGTGCTACGAGTCCTCGCGCGACCCGCGGGTGCACTTCGGGATCGCAAGCGCGGTCTGGATCGGCTCGGCGAAGATCCAGTGGGGCCCGACGGAACGATCCAGGAGATCGGGACCTTGGCCGCGGATGCCGACGACAAGGTCGTGGAGAGCCTGACTCCGCGGAAGCTCGCGCTCAACGCGACCGTACCCTCGCCCGGGTAACCGCTCCGATTGCGCACAACAGCGTACGGGGAGAAAACCCTCGATCCTGCGCGTCTTGCCTCCAAGGCCCGCCCGCGGCACCATCCCGGTCGTTGTCGCGCCGTCGGCTGCCGCGATTCGTTCGCGCGGTTTCCTTGGCGCGGCCGGTCAGGAGCCCGGTTGCCCGTCCAGCATCGAGAAGACTCCGGCGCGGAGCGCGTCGCCGCGCCCCCGATCCCCGCGCTGCCGGGCCTCAGCCGCGTCGAGCCGCTCGGCAGCGGCGGGATGGGCACGGTGTTTCGCGCCTGGCAGGACGATCTCGACCGGCCGGTCGCGGTCAAGGTCCTGCGCTCGGATCTGAGCGCGGACAAGAAGCTGCGCGAGCAGTTCACCCGCGAGGCGCACATCCTGGCGCGCCTCGACCACCCCGGCATCGTACCCGTGCACTCCGCGGGCGAGGCGGCGTGCGGGCCCTACTACGTCATGCGGCTCGTCCTCGGCGCGAGCGTCGACCGTTGGCTCTCGGGAGCCGACGCGTTCGCCGTCGCGAAGGTCTTTCGCGCGGTCGCCGAGGCCCTAGCGCTCGCCCACGCGGAGGGCGTCCTGCACCGGGATGTCAAGCCGGCCAACGTGCTCGTCGAGCCGAGCGGCCGGCCCGTGCTCGTCGACTTCGGCCTCTCGCTGCGCGTTCGCCCGGGCGAGTCGGTTGCGGAGGGCGAGGGCCTCGTCGGGACGCTCGACTACCTCGCACCCGAGGTCCTGGAAGGAAAAGGCTATTCACCCGCCTCCGACATCTACGCGCTCGGCGCGACGCTGTACGTCGCCTTGACGGGCCGCGTCCCGTTCCCCACGCCGGATCTCGCCGACAAGCTGCGGAAGATCCGCGAGGAGGACCCACCCCTCCCGCGCGTGCTCCGGCAGGACCTGCCGAAGCCGCTCCAGGCGATCTGCCTCAAAGCCATCGAGCGTTCTCCGCAGGACCGCTACGAGAGCGCGAAGGAGATGGCGCGCGACCTCGACCGCTTCGTCCGCGGCGACCTCGTCCAGGTCCTTCCCGTCCGCTCGCGCAGCCTCCTGCGGCGCAAGATCGAGCTGCATCTCTCCGAACTCGCCGACTGGGCCGATCAGGGGCTGATCGACGACCACCAGGGCGCCGCGCTCCGGCACGCCTACGAGAGCATCGAGGAGCGCGAGCGCGGCCTCCTGCGCGGCGTGTTCGGCTCGATCCCGAACCTCCTGCTGCTCGTCGGGATCGTTGTGATCGTCTTCGGCCCGCTCATCCTGCAGCTGATGACCTGGACGGAGCAGGGGCCGCTCCTGAGACTCGGATTGCCGGCCGCCCCGCTCTCCCTTCTCGCGGTCGTGGGCGCGCTCCGCTGGCGCGCCGGCGACCGGCGCCGCGCCATCGCGTGCCTGTTCGGAGCCGTGCTCCTGTCGGCCCCGCTGGCCTTCGCGCTCTCCGACCTCGCGCCCCCGCTCCGCGCCGTCGCCGACGCCAACGGCGCGCTCCATCCGATCTTCCCTGGAAACCTGTGGCTTCCCGCGGACGAAGCGCCGGCCTGGATGCACGCAGGCGCCCGGCTCCTCGAATGGAAGCTCCTCGCGACCGCAACCGCGATGCTCGCGGCGGCCGCCTGGCTCTACTCCCGCGTGCACTCGGCGGCCTTCCTCTGGATCGCCTGCCTGGCCGGCATGGGGGCGGTCGCCCTGGCTGCGCTTCTCGCCGGCTTCCGCGAGATGCCGCTCCTCGGTCGCTGGCTGCTCTCGCTCGCGCTGCCGGCCGCGACGCTCGCCACCGGGCTGGTTTTCGACCGGAGCTTCCACCGCGACCGGGCGCAGCCCTTCTACGGGCTAGGCTTCGTCGCGCTCCTGATCGCGATGACGATCTCCTCGGATCAGGGCGCGCCCGTGGCGCTCCTCGGCCTGTCGTCCGGGGAGAACCCCGCGACGGGGTCCTTCTCGTTCCACGGCCTCCTCCTGCTCGCGGCGGGCCTCGCCGCGCACCACCGCGGGACCGCGCTCCTGCGCAGCTGTGCCGCGGCGCCGCTCTTCTTCGGGTTCCTGATGACGGTTCTCAGCGTGGGCGATCTGCAAGGAAACCACGCCGTCCTCCACGAGATCCTCCTCGTAGCCGTCTGCATCGGCTTCCTCGTCCTCGGCCTGGCGCTGCACCGCAACTCGCTGGTGCTCCCCGCGGCGATCGCGCTGCCGATCAGCGTCGGCGCGGTGTCGCAGCGCCACGTCAGCGCCCTGTGGGCCTGGGCCACGGCGCTCGTGATGGGAGGTGCGATCCTGATCTTTCTGGGCTTCCGCATGTCGACGCAGCGGGTCAAGAAGAAGACCTGAGACCGCGGCAGCGCCCCCTGTTCCCGCGCGCGCTCGGCCCGCGTCAGGAGAGCAACTTCTCGACCGCGCGCGTCAGCTTCTGCGGCGACGGAAGCCACGCAGCTTCCATCGAGGGCGCGCACGGGATCGGCGTGTCCTCTCCGCTGACGCGAAGGACGGGCCGCTTGAGCGCCGAGAAGCACCGCTCCTGCACGAGCGCGGCGATCTCCGACGCGATGCTGCAGAAGGGATACTCCTCGGTCAGCACGACGACGCGCCCGGTTTTCTGGCAGGAAGCGACGATCGTCTCCGCGTCCAGGGGCCGCACCGTCCGCAGATCGACGACCTCGGCCTCGACGCCGCGGCGCGCGAGCTCGCCGGCCACGTCGAGGGCCGTGCGCACGCCGTACGCGAACGACACGATCGTGAGATCGCGGCCTTCCCTCGCGACACGCGCGCGGCCGAGGACCGCGGGCTCCTGCCGTCTCGGATCGTCCGGGCTCGAGAGACCGTAGAGCAGCTTGTGCTCCAGGAACAGGACCGGATTGGGATCGTCGATCGAAGCGCGCAGCAGCCCGTAGGCGTCGGCCACGTCCGCCGGGGCGACGACCTTGATCCCCGGCACGTGGGCGAACCATGCGCCGAGCGACTGCGAGTGGCTGGGGCCGTAGCCGCGGCCCGCGCCCATCGGCGCACGCACGACGAGGGGCACGCGATACTGCCCGTCGAACATGTAGTGGATCTTCGCGCCGTGGTTGCACAGCGCGTCCATCATCAGCGTGACGAAGTCCATGAACATGACCTCGATCACCGGGCGCAGGCCGAGCATCGCGGCGCCCACGCCCATGCCCGCCAGGGCGGCCTCCGAGATCGGGAAGTCGCGCACGCGCTCCGGACCGAATTCCTCGAGCAGGCCGCGCGTCACGCCGAAAGCGCCCCCGTAGACGCCGATGTCCTGGCCGAGCAGGAGGACATCGCGGTCGGCCGCCAGCGCGTCCCGGAGGGCGGCGCGCAGAGCGTCCAGGAACGTCGCCTCCGGATCAGCCGGCGTGGACACGCTCGTGAAGCTCCCCGGGCGGCGAGGGCGGGGCCTCCGCGGCCCGCTCGGCCGTGTTTTCGATCTCCCGGGCGACGTCCGCGTCGACCGCGTCCAGGTCTTCCTTCCGGATCCCGCGCGCGAGGAGCGTCTCCGCGAAGCGCAGGATCGGACACTTCTTCCGCCACTGCGCCTCCTCGTCGCGGGTCCGGTAGACCCGCGGGTCGCTCTTCGAGTGCCCCATCCACCGGTAGGTCATGCACTCGACGAAGACCGGACGCTGTTCGTTCCGGACGACGTCGACCGCCGAACGGAAGGTGGCGAGAAGTCCATCGAGATCGTTCCCCTCCACTCGCGAAGACTCCACGTGGTAGGCAGCAGCCCGCTTCCAGAGCTGCGGCTCCGAGGACGCCTTCTCGATGTGCGTCGACATCCCGAACAGGTTGTTCTCGCACACGAAAAGCACGGGCAGGCCCCACAGCGCGGCGACGTTCAGGGTCTCGTGGAAGGCCCCCTGGTTCGTGGCCCCGTCGCCGAGCGAGACCGCCACGATCCGCCCGTCGCCCCGGTACCTGCAGGCGAGCGCGGCGCCGGCTGCGAGCGCGAGGCCACCTCCCGTGATCCCGTTCGTGCCGATGAAGTTCCGCTCGGCGCACGCGACGTGCTGCGACCCGCCGCGACCGCCGCAGACGCCGCTCGAGCGCCCCATGATCTCCGCCAGGAGCCTCACCGGATCGACGCCCTTGGCGAGCGCCAAGCCGTGACCGCGGTGCGTACCGGCCGCGAGATCGTCGGGCCGGAGGGCCGCGCAGACGGCGACGGGGATCGCTTCCTGGCCGATGCTCAGGTGACAGGTGCCCTTGACCTGCCCGCGCTTGAACAGGAAGTCGAGCTTCCGCTCGAACTCCCGGATCAGGACCATCGCCCGGTAGAGCGCGAGCCCCGCCGAGGCCGAGATCTCCGCCGTCCGTTCCGCTCCCACGCGATCACCCATCCCTTTCGATGTACCCGATGACGGTCTGGATCGGGAAGGTGCCGGTCGCGTGCACGATCTCCGCGATCGTGCCGGAGCACTCGGCCTCGATCTCGAGGACGGCCTTCGACGTCTCGACCTCGACCAGGGGCTCGAGGTCCTCCACGCGGTCCCCGACCGCCTTCGTCCAGCGCAGGATCTTCGCCCGGTCGATGTTGGCTCCCATCTGGGGGATGATGATCTCGGCTCTCATGGAAGGGCGCGAGCCTCTCCCGCGCCTTCGGGCAGGCGCCGGATCACGCGGGCGGGGTTCCCGCTCACGACGCAGCCGCTCGGGACGCTCCTGTGCACGACCGACCCGCTGACGACGACCGCTCCGCGCCCGACCGTGACCCCGGGCAGGAGGATCGATCCGAGCCCGATGAATGCCGACTCGCCGATCTCCACGCCTGCGACGGCGAGCGGCACCGAGGTCCTCCGCAGGTGTTCGCCGGCCTTGATGTGGCAGTACACGATGCACCCCGGGGCGAGCCGGGCGTCGTCCCCGATCCGGATGAGCTCGGGGTAGATGCCGTCGAGGATCGCCGTCCGATGGATGTATACGTTCTTGCCGATCTTCACGCCCCGCAAGCGGTGGAAGAAGGTCGTCAGGTTGTCGGGGCCAAGCTCCGCGCACAGGTTCCAGAACCAGGCCTGGAACAGGTAGAGGTACAGGACGCGCGCCCACCCGGCGAGACCCCGCTGGCCGCGCTCGCGCATGGTTTCTCTGAGCGTCCGGATCAGCAAGGCGTGCCTCGATGTGCGCACGAGGAGACGGCCCGGTCCGGCTGGGGTGCCGCGCTCATCGCCAGCGGCTCCCGTAGAGCTTCTCGAAGGAGGTGAACTCGTGATGTACGAGTAGATGCCGGAACGCGCCCAGGGCCGACTTGGCGTAGGGCAGGCACAGGGGATTGCGCAGGAGGAGCCGCGCCTTGAAGCGCAGCGACGCGATCTCGGGGGTGCGGAAGAGCTGCCAGGGATGGACGTAGAGGCTGCTCGACCTCCCCTGCCGGTTCCTGGCGTCGATGAAGCGGGAAGTCCACGCGCCGAGGACCGGGAAGACGATCGCGCCGCCGAACGGGAACTCGCGCAGCAGCATGCGAGGGGTCAGGTGCTTGGGCAGCCGGTCGGGATCCCGCGCGGGTCCCAGGATGCCGAAGGTGGAGACGGGGATCTCGTCGATGCCCCGGGACCGGAACACATCGCGCCGGTCGTAGGTCGAGGACGAGTAGCGGAACGACCAGCGCTCGAGGACGGCCATGTCGTCCTCGCGGATGTAGATCATCGGCGCGCGGAAGCCGATGGGCCTGAAGTCCTCGAGGAACCGTCTCGATCGGATGAGCTCCTGCTCCAGGATCCCGGGCCGGCTGAGCGGCGTGTGGTGGTGCGTGTGGTAGCCGATCTCGTGGCCGCGCCGCGCGATCTCCTCGACGAGGTCAGGGTACCAGTCGTAGATCTCGCCGGCAACGAAGAAGGTGGCGGTCTGGCCGTGGTCGCCGAGCAGGTCGAGGATCCTGCGCGTCGCCTCCGGAAGGTATCCCCGGTCGAGAGCCTTGCGCTCCGCGGGATCCGCGGCGAACGCTTCGAGCTTGAGGGTGTCCCGGAAACAGTGGACCCAGGACTCGAGGTCGACGGAGAGGGCGTTCTTCACGAGAAGCCGGCTCGAAGGGTGCGTTCCGCGTCGTTCCGTGGACGTCCCGTCCGAAGTGTATTCGCGGCGTGCCCGCGCACAAGCAGGCCCTCGCCGAGCGAAGGGCCTCTCGCTCGGGGCGACCGGCGGTCGAGGGGTCCTCGGCGCAGCGACTACAGGCCGTACTCCTTGATCTTGCGGTACAGCGTCCGCTCCCCGATCCCGAGCACCTTGGCGGTCTTCTCGCGGTTCCCGCCGAAGGCCTTCAGGTTCTCGCGGATCAGGTCGCGCTCGACCTCGGCGAGCGACCGGCCTGCGAGATCGAAGCCCCCACTGCGCGACGTTCCCCCCATCGCACCCTGGCGAACCGGGTCGGGCACGTCATCGAGCGTGAGCACCCCCCCGCGCGAGAGCAGCACCATGCTCTCGATCGTGTTGCGCAGCTCGCGCACGTTGCCCGGCCAATCGTAGCGCAAGAGCGCCGTGCGCGCCTCGGGGGCGATGCCGCGCACGGCGCGTCGATGCTGCTCCGCAAGCTCCGACACGAAGTGGTCGATGAGCAACGGGATGTCGCCCTTGCGATCGCGCAACGGCGGAAGGTTGACCGTGACGACCTGCAGCCGGTACAGCAGGTCCTCGCGGAAGAGCCCCTCCTTCACCATGCCCTTCAACTCGCGGTTCGTCGCCGCGACGAGCCGGATGTCGACCTTCTGCACCTGGTTTCCGCCGACGGGCTGGACCTCGCGGCTCTCGAGCACGCGCAAGAGCTTGGCCTGCGTCGCCAGCGGCATGTCGCCCACCTCGTCGAGGAACAGCGTCCCCCCGTCGGCGTAGACGATCCGCCCTTCCTTGGCCGCCACCGCGCCGGTGAAGGCACCTTTGACGTGGCCGAACAGCTCGGACTCGATCAGCCCCTCGGACAACGCGGCGCAATTGACGGCCACGAAGTGCTCGGCCGACCGCGGGCTGTTCTGATGGATGGCGCGGGCGACCAGCTCCTTGCCCGTGCCGCTCTCGCCCGTGATCAGGATCGTGGCGCTCGAAGCGCTGACCTGCCCGAGGACCTCGAACACGCGCTGCATCTGCGGCGAGCTGCCGACGATGCCCTCGAACCCGAAGCGCTTGTCGATCTGGCGCAAGAGCTCGACGTGGTCGCGCCTCAGCCGGACCGCCTCGACCGCGCGAGCCATCCGTGCGCGCATCTCGGCGATGTCGACGGGTTTCGTCAGATAGTCCGCAGCGCCGTGCCGAAGCGCGTCGACCGCCGTCTTGACCGACTCGTGTCCGGTCACGAGCAGCACCGCGGCGTCGGGCTGCAGCCGTCGCGCCTCCTTGAGCACTTCGATGCCCGAGAGGTCCGGCATGACGAGATCAGTCACCACGGCGTCGAAGCTTTCCTCGGAGAGGAGCTGGATCGCCTCGCCTCCGGAGTGGACCGTCCGGCAACGGTAGCCGTCCATCTCGAGGCCGTCGGCGAGCGCCTCGGCGTGCGAGGTGTTGTCGTCCGCGATGAGCACGCGCACGGGCTTGGCATCGGTGCTCATCCCCCGCCCTCTCGGCCGGATGGCTCTGGCGCGGGCTGTCCGGGTCCTCCCGGAGCGCTTCGCGTGTGGTGGATCTCGACCAGCAGCGGGAGCAGGACCGAAAAGTTCGTCCCGCGGCCCGGCTCGGAGATCACATGGATCGTCCCACCGTGCTCCTCGACGATGCGCTTGGTCGTCGACAGGCCCAGGCCGGTGCCCTCCCTCTTCGTGGAGAAGTACACCTCGAAGCAGCGCTCCAGGTCCTCGGGCTGCATCCCGACGCCCGTGTCGGTCACCGACAGCTCCACGAAGTTCCCCTGACGTCGCACGCGCACGATCAGCTCACCGCCCATGGGCATCGCCTGCCGCGCGTTGACGAACAGGTTCAGGATCGCCTGCCGGAACGCGAGCGTGTCGAGCATGACGAGCGGCAGGCCGGCAGGCAGATCGGCGTGGTGGCGGATCCCGGCGCGCGCGTCCTCGGGCTCGACGAAGTCGAGCACCTCGCGCACGAGCTGGACGAGGTCATGTGGAGCGCGGTCGATCACCCCGCCGCGCGCGTAGCGCAGGAAGTCGTCGACGATCGTCTCCAGGCGCTGGACTTCGCGCTGGAGCGTCTGCACGCGCTTGATGCAGCGCTTGTCGCGCGCGGTCGGCTCGGGAGCGTCCGCGCCGCGCGCGCGCGAGCCACCACCCCATTCCTCCTCGAGCAGGGCCAGGTTGATCGCCATCGTGGAAAGGGGGTTCTTGATCTCGTGCGCCAGGCCCGCGGCGACGCGAGCGAAGAGCTCGTCGCGCTCGCCGGCGCTCCCGTCGTCGCGCCGGTCCGGGGCCGCCGAGCGCGCAACACCCTCGCCGATGGGGGGCACGCGATCCGCTCGTTGATCGTCCATGGAGGGGCTCGCCGTCACGACTCCGGGTCGCGCGCGGCTCGGCGCCGACGCTTGGGCGCGCGTTCGAGGGCGGATAGGCTAGCAGCGCCCACGCCCGGCGGCCAAACGAGGATGAGCCCCTTCCCCGAACGCGAGAAGGCCCCGGACGCTCCGCCTGCGAGGGAGATCGTCGAACGCGTGGAAGCGGTTCTCGCGCGGGGGGGGATCGCGGCCCTGCCGACCGAGACCGTCTACGGCCTGGCTGCGCGAGCGGATCTGCCGCCGGCGATCGAAGCCCTGCGTGCACTCAAGGCACGGCCGGGCGAGCTGGCGCTGACCTGGCACGTCGGCAGCCTCTCGGCACTCGAGCGCTTCGGGCCGGTATCCGCGCTCGTCCGGCGGCTCGTCACACGCTATTGGCCCGGCCCCCTGACGCTGGTCCTGCCCGGCGTGCCGCAGGGCCTTGAAGCCGCCGCGCGCGAGGGCTGGACCGGGATTCGAATGCCTGCCCATCGCGCGACAGCGGGCATCCTCGCGAGCCTTCCGTTCCCCGTGGTCATGTCGAGCGCGAATCGCCACGGACAGGCACCGCTCGCGAGCGCGGACGAGGTCGAGCGCGCCTTCGCCGGCGAGAGGCGGCTCGAGCTGGTCCTAGACGGCGGCCCGGCACGGCTTTCGGAATCCTCGTGCGTGCTGCGCATCGGAGGAGGCCGCTTCGAGGTCTTGCGGGAGGGTCTGATCGGGTTGGAGCAGCTGCGCGCCGCAGCCGGTCTCCGCCTGGGTTTCGTCTGCACGGGCAACACCTGCCGCAGCCCCATGGCGGAGGGACTCGCGAGGAAGAGGATCGCCGACCGGCTGGCGATACCCGTCGCGCGCCTCTCCGAGTTCGGGTTCGTCCTCGAGTCGATGGGCGTCTTCGCCGGCCATGGCGCCCCGGCCTCGCGCCTGGCGATCCAGGTGATGAAGGAAGAAGGAGTCGACCTGTCCACCCACAGCTCCCGCGCCGCGATGGCGCGGGACCTCTCGTCCTTCGACAGGATCTACTGCATGACGAAGACCCACCGCGAGGCTCTCTCGCGCGCGCTGCCACCGGGAAAGGACCAGAACCTCGAGCTTCTGGACCCCTCCGGTCGGGACGTGCCTGACCCGATCGGCGGAACGCGCGAGGACTACCTGGAAGCCCTCCGCATGATTCGCTCCGCGATCGAGACCCGGCTGCCGGAGTGGGTCTGAGCGAAACCCCCATCTCCGAGTCGCATGTCCGCCTCTACTTCTGGTGCGACAGCCACACCAGGAACTTCCCCTCCAGACTCTCCTTCCCCGCCTCCACGTCCGACAACGGCGCGTTCTCGTACACCCCCGTGAACGCCGCTTCGAATTCCAGCTTCGGATCCGCGAGCTTCTCCAGGAGCTGCGCGAACTTCTCCTTCGATCCCTTCTCCGCCCCCATCGACTTCGTCTGCAGCCACCAGATGAACCCGCACTTGTACCCGCGCAGCATTTCCGCGAAGTCGCCCTGGAACTCGTCCGGAGGCCCCTGGCTCGCGGCCGCTGCCGCGCCCAGGAACGGCGCCCTCACGGGCGCAAGGCTCCCCCCCTTGTCCGAGCGCACGCCGAACCCAGCCACCCTGTTCTTCAGGGTCTTGTCGAGGCCCTCGCCCTCCTTCTGCGCCAGGTGCAGCATGCGCGCGAAGTGGTCGCGGCCGTGGTCCTCGCGCCAGCGCGTCTCGGCCGAGTTCTTGGGCAGGAAGCCGCCGTTGCTCTGGCCTCCCGGAATGAACACCTCGCGCCGTGGCGCCAAGCGCGCGCGCATGTCGCCGTCGACCCGGGTGTTGATCTCCCCGAACTGATCGATGACGAGGTTCATCGCCAGCCCGCCGATGAAGGCCGAGGGCACCTGCTCGCCGAAGAGCTGCTCGAACATGCGCTGGACGGAGAACTGCACGACCTGCTGCTGCATCACGGTCGGGTCGCGCTCGTTCATGCTCTCGCCCGAGGCGTAGTCATCGGGCTGGTGACCGGCCGTCGAGTATTCGAGCGCGATCACCTGAAGGTCCTGGATCCAGCACGTGCTCCAGTCGGCGACGCTGTCGACCCAGTACGTCGCCTGGAACTCGGGGTTCGACCAGCCGATGAAGGCGGCCAGCTCCACGAACTCCTTGCGCGTCGGCGCGAGCAGCATGCGCAGGCACAAGGGCGACTCACGCGACAGGCCGAGCGCCTCGCCCTTGCCCATGCTCTGCGAGAGCCGCTGGGAGGCGGCGACCACGGTGTCGGGGGCGTTCAGCGCGGCGGTCACGTCCTTTCCGCCCACTTCGTGGACCTTGGCGAGCGCGCCCGGCCGCCAGCCCTTGACCCAGTCGGCGACCGCCTTGAGGTCGGCGCGCAGCGCCTTCTGGTCGCGGCCCGAGGGCTTGTCCCAGTCGAGGAGCTTCTCCTGGACCGCGAGCAGCGCGGCCGCGCAGTCCCTGAAATCGCCCCCCCGTTTCTCCAGTCCCGCGACGGGGAACTGAACTTCGAACATGCCGAAGCGGCCGTGCACGTAGTGCTGCGCGAGGACGGTCTCGAAATCGATCTCTCCGGGCTTCTTGTCCGCCAAGCCGTGCTGGGTGAGGAAGTCGTGCGCCACCTTCTCGTGCTGGATACCCCCGACCCCCCAGGAGATCCCGGCCAGCGCGAGAGAGGCGCACAAGGCGAGGCCTACTCTCCGGTGTGTCATGGTGGATCCGACGTAACCACGCCGGACGTCTTCCCAGACGGTCTGTTTGTGAAAAACTCCCGTTCGTTCCTGGCGGCGGACGCCTCCGCTAGCGACCAGGCGCCGTCGGAGAGCCCGAGCTCGCGCGCCCTTTTTCCCTCGGGCGTCCGAGCGATCGCGGGACAACGATCGAGCGCGGCCTGGACCGCTCGATCGGCGGCCGGGTTCCGAAGTCTCTCGAGCGCGACCGCCGCGTAGAGATGCACGTCCCCGCGCTCCCGCCGCGACTTCGCCGCGGAGAGGAGGAGCGGAAGTGCCGCCTCGGCGCCCTCCCGCGTGCGGTCGGAGGCGAGGAGGGAGACCCCCGCGCGCAGGTCGCGCAGGAAGGCGATCTCCTCCTCCAGGTCGGCGACCTCGGGATCGCGTGGGCAGAGAGCGCGCGCCCGAGCCAGGGAATCCTCGATTCCTGGGCCGTTTCCGGCCTCCCCGGTCCACCCGTGAAGGAGCGCCTCGCTGCGCGCGTGGGCCTCGCGAGCGGCGCGGAGCGCCGCCAAGCCCTCGATCGCGCGCTCCGCCCCCACCCCCGCCGACGCGACCCAGTCTGCCGGCGGCGCGCCGCCGATCGAGCGCAGGAACGCCAGATTCCTGGGGAGGTCCGCCAGCAGGACCGGGCCGCTGCGCCGTCGGCGGTACACGATCCAGGGATCGGCGTCGGAGAGCCGGCGCACGGCGCCCCGGGCGCGCGCGCCGTCCCCGACGAAGCGCGCGAGCAGCCCCGCGGGCGTATCGAGCCCCAGCTCCGCGAGCGCCACGCGCAGCCCGCCCTGGCTGGGGAAGCGTGAGGGATCGAGGGCCGGCGCGCGCTCTCCTCCGATCAAGATGGCCTGGGTGCCCGAGAGCCAGACGGAGCTCCACGGGAAGGCGCTCGCGAAGGCGTCGAGCACGGCGGCGAAGCACTCCGGCTCGAGCGCGTGGGGAGGCACCCACTGGCACAGCAATCCGCCCGGCGCGAGCGCGCTTCGCGCCCGGCCGTAGAACTCTCGCGTGTAGAGATACACGCCGAACGGCGAGTCGGGCAGGAGGGGCTCCATCGTGATCACGTCGTACGTCCCGCTCGCGCTCGCCAGGGTCGCGCGCCCGTCGCCGAGACGAACGACGACGCGCGCCCGGCGGTCGTCCGCGTCGAGCAGTCCGGGCAGGCCCTCGTCGAGCGCGCCACGATTCTTCTCCACGAACCAGGGCGCGGCCTCGACCACGGCGCGCGAGATCTCGAGCACGTCGATCCGCTCGACCTCGGGGTGCATCGCCACGGCGCCGACGGTCGTGCCCGTTCCGAGCGCGAGCACGGCCACGC
Source organism: Planctomycetota bacterium (assembly GCA_041488095.1). GTDB lineage: Bacteria > Planctomycetota > UBA1135 > UBA1135 > DASYPQ01. The sequence goes on along the minus strand of JBGPOP010000024.1, from coordinate 23,509 downwards.
GCCGCGGATGGGGCGCGAGCAGGACGGGCAGATGTCCGAGAACGCGCATGTAGCGGTACTGCGCGCCGGTGCCCGCGGCGCGAAAGCCGTCGGTCATGAGGGTGCGCTCGCCCCCGATTCCGTCGTCGACGACGGTGACGGCGAAGTCGCGGTCCTCGACGAAGCTCCGCACGCTGAAGGCCGGGTTCGAGAGCGGCGGGGACTCGAGCGCGGGCGGCGGCTGCCGGGAGGCCCAGGCGAAGAGCAGGACGGGGAGAGCGGCGCAGGGCAGGACGGCGCGCGGGCACACGCGGAAGAGCGCGAGGATCGCGAGCAGGCCGCAACCCTCGAGGCAGGCGATCGATCCGGAGAGGCCGATGCGCGGCACGAGCACGAGGTGGACGATCGGCAGCCCGAGCAGCGCTCCCCAGACCTCGGGGAGGAACAGCCGCCCGAGGCGCTCGCCGCTCTCCAGCGGCAGAGTCCGGTGGAGCACGGCGACAAGGCCACCGAAGGGAAGGAGCGCAGGTCCGACGAGGACCAGCGCCACGGCGAGACCGGGCGCACTCTCGAGCCCGAGGACGCGGATCGCGCGCGCCGCGAGCAGGGGCCATACGGCGCCGAGACAGCCGAGGAGCAGGGTCCAGAGAACTCCGGCGCCGCCGCGCGGGACGATCCTCGGCACGATCGCCGCCCCGAGAGCGAGCGCGATCAAGGCGGCCAGCAGCACGGCGCGCAGCCCCGGCTGCATGCCGCCGAGCCAGAGGACGCCCAGGCGCAATGAGATCCACTCGAGCGATGCGACCCAGGCGGTCGCGAGCGCGACGATCCAGCCCGCGGCCGTCCAGCCGAGATCGCCCTGGTTCGCCGGGAGGCCCGCGCCAGGGCTCGACTGGGTGGGTCGCGACACGGCTGTCGGCAAGCTTGCGCCGAACCCGCCGACGAGGCCGGCAGCACCCGCCGCCGCACCGGCGAGGAGCGCCGCGGGCAGGCGCCCGAGCGCGCCGACGGCGAGATCGGAGATCCAGAAGGCCCCGGCCGCGGAGCCTGCCAGGTTCGCGGCCAGGAGCCAGACGACTTCGCCGGCGAGGGCCCGCGCAAGGGGAGCCAGGAAGGCACCTTGGAGGAAGCCGATCGCGCCGATCGAGAGAAGGGTCAGGAGCGCGGCCGGCAGTCCAGGTGGGGCCGAGCCGCCGGCCCACAGCACGAGGCGCACCGCGGGCCAGGCGAACAGAGCCGCGAGCGCGCCGGTGCGGTGCAGGTCGCGCCGGGGATCGCGGCGGCTCTTGCCCGCGCGGAACGCGCCCAGGGCCCAGGCGGAGAGGAACGTGGCGAGCCCCAGAGCGCCCGAGCGCCCGTGGCCGAGCGCGAGCCCCGCGCAATCGACGAGCAGGGTCTCGAGCGCGAGGCCGGACGCTCCCGCGAGCGCCGCCGCGAGCGCGAGTGCAATCCTCCTCAACGCCTCACCGAGGCTCTTCAGGGCGGGCTAGCGCCGGGCCGCTTCGCCCTCGGCGAGCGCAGCCCACGCGCCCTGCGCATCGGAGGCGCCGACGAGCGCCTCGCGCACGGCGTCGCGGCCGAGCACGCGTGCGATGTCGGCCAGCGTGCGGATGTGGAGGAGCTTCTGTGCGCGTGGGATCACGAGCAGGACGACCACGCGCGCCGGCTTGCCGTCGATGCTCTCGAAAGCCAGGCCCGGCCCGTTCGACACGATTCCCATGCAGGCGACCACGGTCTCGACCCCGTCGACCGCCGCGTGCGGGATCGCGATACCGTGTTCCATCCCGGTCGACATGGATCGCTCGCGGGACAGGACCGCGTCGACGATCGCCGGGGCGTCGGCGCGCGGGATCCGCCCGCGTTCGACGAGGTGCGCGACGAGTTTTCGGATCGCATCCCACTTGTCGGCCGGCTCGAAGTGCACGAGCAGGTCCTCGACCGGGAAGAGATCGGACAGGCGCATGGGGCCCGGCAGCATAGCGGGACCGCGCATTCGATGGGAGACGACCGGGAAAGGTCTTCGCTCACGGCGACGACGCGCGGGCGGGCACGCTCATCCATCGAGCGGGAAGAAGAGCCGTCGGCCGGCGTCCCTCACGCTGCCGGGCGCGCGAGGACCGTGGACGCGCGGTTTGACAGCCCCGGAGAGGCTCCCTAGAGTGCCTGCGGAAGCCTCTCTAGAACGGGATCTAAGCCACGACATTCCAAAGGGATAGAACTCCTTCCCCGAACCACGCTACGGCCCCATGATCGACCACCTCGCCGCGGCCCTGCTGCTCGCCACCTCCCCCGCTCCCCTGAAGCGCACGGTGGCGATCCAGGCGCCGACCGCCGGGCAGAAGAGGCCCGGCGCCCAGGCTCCGTCGGCCCCGTCGAAGCCTGGCCCCGCAGGAGCAGCGCCGGCCGATTCCCAAGCGTCGCCTTCTGGCGCACCGGCTGCGGGCCCCGCGCCGGGCCAGTCGGGCCAGGGCAAGCCGAAGATCCCGCCGATCCAGGTGGTGGGCAACGAGTACATCCTGACCTTCGACGAGACCGGCAAGGGCGAGGACGCGCTCACGCTCGAGGCTTTCGTGAAGATCTGCCAGGAGACCACCGGGCTGAACTTCACCTACAGCAAGGACACCGAGGGCCCCCTCCAGACCAAGCTGCGGATGTTCGGTCAGAAGCGGATCCCGAAGACCGACTTCTACAGCTTCTTCCAGATCATGATGATCATCAATGATCTGGTGTGCAGCAAGATCGGGCCGGAGCATCTCTCGGTCATCGTGATCTCGAGCCTGACGACGGGGGCGAGTCGGGGAACCCTGCGCAACGAGGCCGTCTACGTCTTCGCGGACGACATCGACCGCTACGCCGACCAGCCCGCGACGCTGGTCACGACGGTGATCGACCTGCCCAACACGGACGTGCGCACGTTGTCCAACTCGATGCGCACGATGTTCACCGACGCGAACACGCAGCAGATCATCCCGGTCGGAACCAGCAACAGCCTGATCATCACGGGCTTCGGCAGCAACGTGGCCTCGATCGTCAAGATGCTGCGCTTCGTCGACCAGGCCGCCGCCGCCAACAGCAGCCTGGTGCCGGAGTTCGAGGTGATCCCGCTGGAGTTCGCCTCGGCCGAGGAGATCTCCGAAACGCTCGGGGACCTGCTCGAGGCGAGCAAGCGCGCGACCCAGGTCCGCGCCCAGGGGCAGCAGGCCCAGGGCGTCACCGGTGCGATCCAGGTCGGGCAGGGCGAGACCAAGATCCTCACCGATCCGCGCACGAACTCGCTGCTCGTCATGGCGATGCCCGACGACATGCCGCGCATCAAGGAGCTCGTCGCGCGCCTGGACGTCGAGGTGGTCGAGAAGGAGCGCACCTACCACATCTACAGCCTGGAGAACGTGGAGGCCGGGGATCTCTCCAAGACGCTCGACGACTTCATCCGCGACGCCGGGCGCATCCCCACCGCCGGGCGCACGGGACAAGGTGGCCGCGCTGGACAGCCCGGCCAGGCGCAGTCCCCCACCGGAGGATCGAGCGCGGCGCGCAACGAGATCGTGGTCGTCCCCGACAAGACCACGAACTCGCTCCTGATCGCCGCGAACCGCACGCGCTACGAGGAGGTCTACGACCTGATCCGCCAGCTCGACAAACGCCAGGACCAGGTGCTGATCGAGACCGCGCTGGTCGAGCTCTCGGGCCAGGACTCGTTCGACCTCGGCGTCGAGCTCGGCGGAGCCGACCTGCCCGCCTCGGGCACGGGCAACTTCGGCGTGACGAGCTTCGGGATGAGCAGCTTCCAGGACACGAACGGCGACGGCATCCCCGACGTGCGCGTGCCGAACGTCAGCCAGGGAGTGACCGCCGGCATCCTCAGCGGAAGCAACTTCTCGCTCCCGGTGCTGCTCGCGGCGCTCCAGACCCGGCGCGACACGAACGTGCTCAACGTCCCCTCCGTGCTGGTCAACAACACCGGCAGTGCCAAGGTCGTCTCGACCGACGAGCAGCCGACGACGACGATCACCGCGAGTGGCGGCCTGAACGGGCAGACCCAGGAGAACTTCAAGGAGTACGTCAAAGCCGGGATCACCCTCCAGATCTCGCCCACGATCAGCGCCAGCCGCTACCTGCGCCTCAAGATCACCCTGGAGGTCTCGACCTTCCTGGGCGCCGTCTCGGGCGCGATCCCTCCGCCCAGGATCACGCGCACGATCGACACGACGGTCAACGTGCCCGACGGCGACACGATGGTGATCGGCGGGATCGTCACCGACAACAAGGGCAAGAGCCACTCGGGCGTGCCCGTCCTCGGGGACATCCCGATCCTCGGCTACCTCTTCCGCCGCACGGGAGACTCCAGCTCGCGCACGACCCTGTACTTCTTCGTGACGCCGCACATCATGCGCGACCGCGATTTCGCCGACCTGGCCGAGATCTCCTACAAGAAGAAGCTCGATGCCGCCGACATCATCGGCGCCGACAGGGTCCGGGTCATCGACCCGACCTTCGGTCAGACCCGCAAAGGGGTCGACATGCGCGGATTCGAGCTGCCGCTCTACCGCTCGCCCGCGCGCGGCGAGGTCCAGGGCGCCGCGGTCGGGATCGAGCCGGGCCAGGTCCATGGCCTGCTGAAGGACGCGAGCCGCGCTCAGGAGACGAAGCCCGCGACCACGGAGACACCGCCGCAGCCGAACCCGACACCGCCTCCGCAGCCTCCGCCGGAGAAGCCCTAGCCCGGCCCCGGAGCCCATGACGAGCATCGCGGACATGCTGGTCGACGCGGGCCTCCCGCGCGAGCGCCTGGAGGAGTGCCGGCGCCTGGCCGCGACGACGGGCGAGTCGCTGGACCGCGTGATCCTCCAGAAGGACTACCTCGACGAAGGGACGCTGCTCCAGATCTACGCCAAGCACCTGGGCTTCGAGTACAGGAAGTCGCTCGACGGCGTCCGCGTGCCGGGGGCCTTCATCAACAAGGTGCCCGTGCACTTCGCGCGCAACTACAACCTGGTCGCGCTCGAGGAGACCGAGGGGAACGTGCTCAAGGTCGCTACCTGCACGCCCCTGCACCCCCACCCCATGGACGACCTGGCCGCGCTCGTCGGGTGCGAGATCGACGCGGTGCTCGCTCCGCGCAACGAGATCACGTCCCTGATCGCGCGCGCCTACCGGCACAAGGCCGACGGGGTCGACGAGGCCCTCGCCGACGTGGCCCTGGACGGCGACATCGCGGGGCTTGCGGACTCGATCGACGAGAACGAGGACGTGCTCGACGTCGCCAACAAGGCGCCGATCATCAAGCTCGTCAACACGATCCTGTTCCAGGCGCTCAAGATGCGCGCCAGCGACGTGCACTTCCACTCCTACCCCGACCGCCTGCAGGCCCGTTTCCGGATCGACGGGATCCTCTACGACATGGATCCGATCCCGCGCAAGGCGCAGGAAGCGATCGTCAGCCGCATCAAGGTCATGGGCAAGATGGACATCGCCGAGCGACGCCTGCCCCAGGACGGCCGTGCGACGATCAAGATCGGCGACGGCGAGGTCGACGTGCGCATCAGCTCGATCCCGACGACGCAGGGCGAGCGCATCGTCATGCGCTTGCTCGACAAGACGTCCAAGATCTTCACGCTGGACGAGATCGGTCTCTCGCCGAAGAACCTCGCCACCATCAAGGAGTATCTGGTCTTCAGCCACGGGATCATCCTCGTCACCGGGCCGACCGGCTCGGGGAAGACGACGACGCTCTACGCCGCGCTGAACGAGGTCGACACGACCCAGAAGAACGTGCTGACGATCGAGGATCCGGTCGAGTACTCCCTGCCGGGCATCAGCCAGGTCCAGGTCAACGTCAAGAAGGGGCTGACCTTCGCGCACGGCCTGCGCTCGTTCCTGCGCCAGGATCCCGACGTGATGATGGTGGGCGAGATCCGCGACCTGGAGACGGCCGAGGTGGCGATCCGGGCCGCGTTGACGGGACACCTCGTGTTCTCGACGGTGCACACGAACGATGCGCCATCGACGATCACGCGCATGGTCGACCAGGGCGTCGAGCCCTACCTCGTGGCGAGCTCGGTCGTGCTCGTGATCGCACAGCGCCTGGTGCGCACGATCTGCAAGCACTGCCGGACGGACGTGCCGATCAACGACGAGTGGGCCGCCAAGCTCAGGAGGGTCGGCATCGATCCGGCCCTGCTGGGAGGCCGGATTGCACTGGGACGCGGCTGCGACGAGTGCTTCCAGACCGGCTACGCCGGGCGGACGGCGATCTACGAGTTCATGACGGTCGACGAGACCCTTCGCACGCAGATCATGGAGCAGGCGACCGCGGCCGCCATGAAGCGCAGCGCGGCCGAGCGCGGGATGATCACGCTGCGCGAGGACGGCCGGCAGAAGGTCCTTTCCGGCCTCACGACCCCCGACGAGGTCCTGCGCGTCACGCAGCTCGACATCGACTGAGGTTCGGCGCCGTGCCGATCTTCGAGTAATGCCTATCTTCGAATACAGGGCCTTCGCCCAGGGCGGCGTGGTGAGGAGCGGCGTGATCGACGCCGACACGACGCGCGAGGCGCGCAACCGCCTGCGGCGCGACAACCTGCTCGTCAGCGAGATCCACGAGACCCGGGGCGGGCACCGCGTGCGCGAGGGCAAGGGCCGGCTGCGAGCCCTGGTGGACAAGATCCGTCGCCAGCGCTCGGCCCAGACGACCTCGAGCATGCGCAACCTCGAGATCCTGACCGCGGCCACGCGCCAGATGGGCACGCTGCTCGGCTCGGGGATCCCGCTCGCGGAGACGCTGAAGGCCATGATCGAGCAGGCCGAGAAGCGGTCGACCGAGACCATGTTCCGCGAGATCCGCGAGCGCATCAACCAGGGAGCCTCGCTCGCCGACGCGCTCTCGGAGCATCCGCAGATGTTCGGCGAGCTGTACGTCAACATGGTGCGCGCGGGCGAGGCGACGGGCAACGTCGACGTCGTGCTGAAGCGGCTCGCCGATTACCTCCAGTCCCAGCGCGCGCTGCGACGCAAGGTGGTCTCGGCCCTGACCTATCCGGTCATGATGATCGGCATCGGCCTGATCGTGGTCAGCATCCTGATGACCGTGGTCGTGCCCAAGATCACCGGCATGCTCACCGACACGGGGCAGACCCTGCCCACGCCGACCAAGGTGCTCATCAAGATCAGCCAGCTCTTCAAGGACTACTGGCTGGTCGGATGCGCCGTGATCGCGGTGGTGTCGTACGCCTTCGAGCGCGTGTACAAGAAGTCGGATGCGGGCCGGCTGCTCATCGACCGGAACCTGCTGCGCCTGCCGATCGTGGGCGACCTCCTGAGGAAGCAGGCGGTCGCGCGCTTCACGCGCACGCTGTCGACGCTGCTCCAGAGCGGCGTGCCTGCGGTGAACAGCCTGGAGATCACCCGCACCGTCGTCGGCAACCGGGTCATCGCCGACGCGACCGAGGTCATCCGCAAGCGCATCCTGGAGGGAACGGACATCGCCACGCCGCTCAAGCAATCGGGCGCATTTCCGGCGCTGGTGGGCTACATGGTCAACGTGGGCGAGCAGTCCGGCGAGCTGGAGCAGATGCTCGACCGCGTCGCCACCGCCTACGACGAGGAGATCGACATCGCCACCGAGCGCCTGACCTCGGTCCTGGAACCGATCATGATCGTGTTTCTGGCCGCCGTCGTGGGGTACATCGTGGTCTCGATCGTCCTTCCCATCCTGCAGATCGGACAATTCAAGTGAGCGCGGCCGCCGCGCAAGAAGCATCCACCATGAAGACGAGATCCCACGCGACGCACGCGGGCCGCCGCGGCTTCACCCTGGCCGAGATGATGGTCGTGATCGTCATCATCGGCCTCCTGGCCACGCTGGTCGTGCCCAACATATTGCAGAAATTCGCCTTCGCCACGGTGAGCAAGGCCAAGGTGGACATCACCTCGATCGAGAGCGCGCTCAATGAGTACGCCATCACCAACGGCGGCAAGTACCCCGACAGCCTCGAGGCCCTGGTGACGCCCGACGTCAACGGACACACCTATCTCGAGGGCACCAAGATCCCGCGCGATCCGTGGGGCAACGAGTACATGTACGACGCGCCCGGTCCGGGCCAGCCTCTGCCCAAGATCTATTCGTACGGCAAGGACGGCCAGGTCGGCGGCGAGGGCGACAACTCGGACCTGGACAACACCTCGATCCGCGAGGAGAAGAGGTAGGGGGATCCTGTGACCCGCGGCACGAGGGCACTTCGCGGCGGCGGACGCTCCGGGTTCTCGATGATCGAGATGATGGCAGTCATCGTGATCCTCGGCCTGATCGCCACGCTCGTCACCATCAACTGGCGCGCGATCCTGCCGCGCGCCGAACTGCACTCGTCCGTGCGCATGCTCGCCAGCACGATCCAGGGAGCGCACTCCGAGGCGATCGCGAGGAACGCCGTCTTCAAGATCGAGTACGACCTCGACAAGCACCGCTACCGGGTGAACACGCCCTTCCGCCTGGGCGGAGGGCTCGCCGCCAACGAGGAGGAGCGCATGGCCCAGAACTGGGTCGACCTGCCCCTGTCGGTGCGCTTCAGCCGCGTCCAGATCGACGGGGTCGACTACATCAAGGGCATGGTGTTCGTGCGCTTCGATCCTCTCGGCGCGGCCTCGGGCCACATCATCACGCTGGTGCAGAACCCCTACGACAGCTTCTACACGATCGAGGTGCAGGCGCTGACCGGGATGATCGACTACCACGAGGGGACGTTCGAGCGCCAGCCGGCCAAGGAGGAGGACTTCCGATGACGGAATACGGTACCGGGACAGTTCTTCCTCGATCCGAGGCAACGTCCTGCGGAACGCCTCGACTCCGCGCGGATCGAGGAAGAACTGTCCCGGTACCGTATTCCTCTTCCCGCGGCTTCACGCTGGCCGAAGTCATGGTGACGATCCTGATCGTGGGGATCGGCATGCTGCTCGTCCTCGAGGGCCTGAACACGGCCAAGATGACCGCCGCGCACACGCGCAATCTCAAGCTCTCGCGCGAGCTCGCGCTCTTGACCCTGGGTCAGATCGCTTCGGGCCAGTTCCAGGACGACATCGAGAACGGGCTCCAGGGCAGCTACGCCGAGGAGGGCTATCCCGATTTCAGCTACGAGGTCGTCGTAGGAGACGAGACCTTCAAGGACAACAACCAGGAGAGCGGGCGCTTCGACTCCTGGGTGAAGCGCGACGACACGAAGGCCGCCAAGAAGAAGGACCAGAAGGACGCGGATCCCAAGGACAAGGAGGAACCCTTCGAGAAGGTGAAGATCCGGGTCACGTTCCCCCAGATCCACATCGCGCAGAAGCAGCTCAAGAACGAGCTGGTCTTCGAGGAGTGGATGCCGTGGAAGCAGGTCTACGGAGAGAAGGAAACGGACTCCAAGACCGGAGCGAAGTCGCCAGCCAGCAGCTCGACGGGGTCCGGCGACACGACCCCGCCCCCGGGAGGGACGAGCCAATGAGCGCCGCTTCCTGCCGTCCGTGCTCGGGGCGCCTGCGCGCCGGCTTCACCCTGGTCGAAGTGCTGCTCGTGCTCCTGATCATGGGCGGGATCATGCTCTCGATGACCCAGATCCTGACCGCGGCGCGCACCTCCCGCGACACGATCCACAACATCCAGGAGACGCAGAACGCCGGCCCTGCGATCCTCGACATGGTCGAGCGCGACCTGCGCGGCCTGTTCGTCTACGACCGCACACGGAAGAATCATTTTCGCGTCAAGAACCGGGTGATCCTCGGCTTCGACGCCGACAGCCTGGACTTCGTCTCGACCACGGACAGCCTGGTGCTCCACCAGGAGGACGAGCGCTTCGTGCGCGCCGACGCGAACGAGATTGGCTACCGGCTCCGCCCGAGCCCGGACAACGACCAGTTCCTCGAGCTGTATCGCCGCGAGTCCTACGGCATCGACGCGGAGCCCTTCGACGGCGGGAACTTCATCCTCCTCCACGACCGCGTCAAGGGTTTCGACCTCCAGTGCTTCCAGAAGGACGGCCCCAACGAGGAGCCGGTCGACGAGTGGGCCGCGCAGGAGGGCGACGAGAAGATCGGCCTGCCGGAGAGGATCGAGATCACGCTCACGCTCGAGCTCGCGCCGCGTCTCGTCAACGAGCAGTTGCGAGTCGCTCCGATCGACCGCCGCACGGTGGTCTACAAGCGCGTGATCCGCCTGCCCCAGGTCCTGCGCATGGATGAGAGCAAGATCCCTGTGCCGGCGATCCCGCAGGTGCCCGCGGCCTCTCCGGCGAATCAGACCGGCGGAGCCGCCACTCCGGTCGCGGACGTCGGAGGCCGGGGCGGCAGCGCGGGATCAGGTCGGGGCGGGGGTGCGGGGCGCGGCGGCAGCGGACGCGGCGGATCCGGGCAGGGCGGCGGCGGACAGGGCTCGGGTCAGGGCGGAGGCAATCCACCGCACTGATCGATCTGTCGCCGAGGGCACGATCTCCCACGGGCTTCCACGGGCCCCCGCGGGTCAACGCACGGGCCGCCCCAGGGTCTCGCGGCCGCACAGGTACACCCGCAGCGGCGGCGGCACCCACAGCGTCCCGTCTCCGCGCTGATGGTTCTCGAGCAGCGCGATCAACATGCGTGCGCTCGCCGCGACCGTGTTGTTCAGCGTGTGACAGAAGCGCACGACGCCGTCCGTACCGCGGTAGCGCAGGTTCAAGCGCCGAGCCTGGTAGTCGTGGAAGCGCGAGGCGCTGTGCGTCTCGCCGTAGCCTCCGCGCGAGGGCATCCAGGTCTCGATGTCGAACTTCTGCACCTGCGGGGCTCCGAGGTCCCCTCCGCACACGTTGACGACCCGGTAGGGCAACTCGAGCGCGGCGAGAACCTCCTCCGCGTTGGCCACGATTTCGCCGTGGTGCGCGAGGCTCTTCCCGGGGTCGGAGACGTCGATCACCACCTGCTCGACCTTCTGGAACTGGTGCACGCGGAAGAGGCCGCGCGTGTCCTTTCCGTAGGTGCCCGCCTCGCGGCGGTAGCAGGCCGATAGCGCGACGTAGCGCAGCGGGAGATCCTTCTCGGCCAGGATCTCGCCCGCGTGCAGCGAGGTCACCGGCACCTCGGCCGTTCCCACCAGCACGAGGTCGTCGCGCGCATCGCAGCGGTAGGCCTGCTCCTCGCCGCCCGGGAAGTAGCCCGTGCCCACCATGGCCTCGCTGCGCACGAGCGTCGGCACGGTCAAGGGCACGAAGCCCTTCGCCACCATCCGGTCGAGCGCGAAGCGCATCACCGCGCCCTCGAGGAGCGACAGATCGCCCCGGAGCACGTAGTTGCGCGATCCCGAGAGCCGCGCCGCGCGGTCGATGTCGAGCCAGCCCTGCGCCTCGGCCAAGGCGACGTGGTCGAGCGGCTCGAAGTCGAAGCGCCGCGGCTCACCCCAGCGCTTCACCTCGAGGTTGTCGCTGTCGTCCTTGCCTTCGGGCACGTCCTCGGCGGGGACGTTCGGCACCCGCAGGAGGAGCTCCTTCAGCTCGGCCGTGATAGCGGCCTTTCGGTCCTCCTCCTCCTTGAGCTCGGCCTTCTTCTGCTTCTGCTCCGCCGCGAGCCTGGCGCGCTCCGCAGGCGGTGCCTTGCCGATCGCCTGGCTGGACTCGTTCTGCTGCGCGCGCAGCGCGTCGACCCGGACCGACAGCTCGCGCGCCTGGCGGTCGAGGTCGAGGAGCTTCGCGAGGTCGACGGCAATGCGCTTCTTCGCCGCCCCGGCCCGGACCGCGTCGGGGTTGGCGCGGATGAACTTGAGGTCGAGCACCCGCTATTCCTTCCAGTCCGACTCGACCTTCCCGAAGAGGTCGTGCTTCTTCTCGCTGAGCTGGATCTCGACCGGCCCTTTCTCCCCCTTGAGATCGATCTCCAGGTCGAGCGGCGTCCAGGCCGCATCCCAGCCGTGCTTCCCGAGACCCTCGGTGTCCTGGAGCGCGGGCATTTTCTCGGCCTTCGTCGCGGTCCGGCTGCCCTTCTTGCGCCAGGCGACCTCGGGGCGCGCCACGCAGTTCCAGGGGCGCTCGTAGCGCTCGCCCTGGCTGCCGATGACGACGACGCTCTTGCCCTCGACCTTGATCTTGCCGCCCGGGTTCGTCGTCTTGAAATCGAAACCGAAGGGCGCGCCGAGCGTCAGCGTCGCGGTCTGGCCCTTCTTGACCTCGAAGCTCGGTGTGGACTTGCCGGGCAGGATCAGCGTCTTCTGGACGAGCTTCTTCTTCCCCTTGCGGACCTCGCCGTAGAACAGCGAGTACTTCCCGACTGGAAGGGCGACGCCCTTCGATCCCCCCTCGACCAGGTCGAAGTAGCTGTTCTGGAGCAGGCCGCCCGAGCCCTTGACGACGACCCACGTCGGTGCGGGGCCCTTGAATTCGAGCTTGACGAGGCCCGTCTCGACGGCGAGCGGCGTGGCCTTGATCTCCTTGCCGGCCTGGTCCGGAGCGAGCTTGTACCACTTGTCGCCGATCTCCTGGACCTCGCTCCACGGGCGCGCGCGCTTCGACGCGCCGATCACGATCGAGTCCATCTCGGGCTGGAAGACGTCCTTGCTGAGCCCGGGCTCGCCCCAGGTCTGCGGCTTGCTGCCGTAGAGCCCGTCCATGCTGTCGTCGATGATGCGCACGGGCACGCCGGCGACGCTCCCGACCACGCTCGCGGCGGCGAGCGCGTACACGGTGTATTCCTTGTCGTTGGGCTCGATGTTGACCTCGATGCGCTGGTACTGATCCTGCCGGCTGCCGATCTGCGCCAGGAACGCCCAGGGCCGCGCGGCGTCGCCCTTGCCGAGCTTGACCTTGACCAGCACGGGATTGCCGGCCAGCGCGAGCTTCTCGTCGCCCTGCCCGTCGCCGTCGGTATCGATGCGCAGGTCGCTCGCGCCGACACGGAACACCGCCGGCGAGCCGTCGATGCGCGGGAAGGTCGCCGAGGATCCCTTGGCCTTCACCGTGAGCGTGCCCCACAGGACGCTCACCTCGTCGTCGAAGTAGTTCGGGCGCAGGTAGGTATCGAGCCCGGGCACGGGATCGAAGCTCGTCGCGACCGTGATCGGCGCGCCGGCCTCGGCCGCGGGAGCCGGCTCGGCCCCCCCCGGCGCCCCGGGCGCCGCAGGCTGCTCCTTCTTCTTGTCGTAGCCCTTGGCGACGAGGGCCGCCTTGCGCTTGCCGATCTCCGGGTAGGTGGCGTCCTTGAGGTCGAGCTTGTCGCACGCATCGATCGCACGGATGTAGGCGAGGCAGGCCTTGTGCAGGTCGGCTGCCTCGGCGCGAAGGGGCTCGTCGCAAGCCCGGCCCTGCAGGATCCAGGCCTGCGCGGCCCGGTACCAGTCCCCCACCTGCTCGAGGCCCGGCGCGACGACATCCAGCTCGTCGATCACGTTCTGGAAAGCCATGCCCTCCTTGCGCTCGAGGTTGCTGCGGAACTCGGCCTCGGCTGCGTCGAAGCGCTGCTTCAGATCGTTGCGGTCGCGGCGGTTGGCGCCGAGCGTCTTCAGGGCCTGGTACTCGCGCTCGGCGAACTCGCTGCCGATCCCCGCCTTCCAGGCATCGCGCAGGATCTGGGAGAAGGCCTCCAGCTCGTCGCTCGACCGGTTGGCGATCTCCTCCGAGGTGACGACGATCCACGCGATGGCGTCGTCGGGGCGGCTCTTGGCGAGCTTCGCCATGCCGTCCTTGTCGTTCTGGGCGGAGAGCTTCTGGAGCTGCTGCTTGAAGGTCGGGTCGGGGCCTCCCTGGAGGGGGGCATCGGCCCGCGGGGCGACGGGGAGCGCGGAGAGCGCGGCCAAGAGGATCGCGGCAGGCTTCATCGGACCTGGAGTCTAGCCCGAGCGGCCGAGGCGGACAATCCGCACCGGCGAGCGCCGGGCCGGGCTAGCGGCGCGAGGAGACGCGCTTCAGGAACTCGCGCTCGCTCCTCGTCAGCGAGGCCATGCCCTCGCGGTTGATCTTCGCGAGGATCTGGTCGACGCGCGCCTCGTCCTGGCTCTGGCGCTCGACGTGGCGGGTCGCCCGGACGCGCGCGAGCGCGGCGAGCGGGTCGGCAAAGATCAGGCGGCTCCTCACGGCCAGGAATCCGTAGGCGATGCCTCCGAGGTGCACGAGGTGGGCCACGTCGTCGCCGCCACCCATCTTCAGCTGGAGCGCCGCGCTGACGGCGGTGATCGCGACGATCCCGAGCGCGAGCACTCCGAGCGAGATGGGAATGAAAAGGACGAGCACCATCTGGCGGGGCCGCAGCGTCGCGACGGCGATCATCACGCCGTACACGGCGCCCGACGCGCCGACCGCCAAGCTCTGCTCCTGGCGCAGGATCCCCGAAACGAGGAAGAAGACAGCCCCTACGAACTGGGCTGAGAAGTAGGCGACGACGAATCGCCGTGTGCCCAGGATCTCCTCCAGCATCGTGCCGAAGAAGTACAGCACCAGCGCATTGAGCAGCAGGTGGGACGGTCCAACGCTGTGCAGGAAACCGTAGGTCAGGAGCTGCCACACCGGCACGAACGGGAACAATGCGCGCCACGCGGCCGGCGAGAGACCTAGCGTACGGTTCACCCAGCCGAAGGAGCCGGCCGAGAAGAGGAACAGCAGCAACGAGATCCCGTAGATCGCGGCCAGCACGATCAGGAGGCGCCGCGTGGCCTTGCCCGGCCGCGGCAGCGCGATCTGCGGCATCCCCCGGTATTCGGGCGGGTCCTCCCAGGACTGTGTCATCGCCAGGTGTCTATCGAGCCCCGCGCGGTGCGCCCTGTGCAGCGGGGACGGGCGCGCGGAGTCCGCTCTGGCGCGCCGCCGCGATCGCCGTGTTCGAGAGCAGCATCGCGATCGTCATCGGCCCGATCCCTCCCGGGACCGGCGTGATCGCGCCCGCGCGCTCCCTGGCCGCCTCGAAATCGACGTCGCCGACGAGCTTCCCGTCGGCGAGTCGGTTGATGCCGACGTCGACGACGGTCGCCCCGGGACGGATCCAATCGCCCTTCACGAGCCTCGGCCGCCCTACCGCGGCGAACAGCACGTCCGCCGAGCGCGCGATCTCTCCCAGGTCGCGGCTCCGGCTGTGGCAGACGGTCACGGTCGCGTGCCGCTCGAGCAGGAGCATCGCGAGCGGCTTGCCGACCAGCATCGAGCGCCCGAGGACGACCGCGCGCGCACCCGCGAGCCCGATGCCGTTCTGGTCGAGCAGCTCCAGGCAGCCGAGCGGTGTGCACGGCCGAAGCCCCTCGCGCCCCATCACCAGCGCGGCGACGTTCGCGGGGTGCAGGCCGTCGACGTCCTTCCGCGGATCGATCGCCTCGACGATCGGCCCGGGGTCGAGGCCGGCGGGCAGGGGGAGCTGCACCAGGATCCCGTGCACCGCAGGGTCCTCGGACAGCCCGCGGACGAGCGCGGCCAGGTCGGACTGAGAGGTCGTCGGCGGCAACCGGATCGTCCGCACGGCGAAGCCCGCCTCCTGCGCGGCCTTGTCCTTGTTGCGCACGTAGACCTGGCTCCCCGGGTCGTCCCCGACGAGCACGACCGCCAGCGCGGGGACGACGCCTCGCGAGCGCAGCTCGTCGACCGACCCGCGCACCCGCGCTCGCACCGCGGTCGCGGCGGCCTTGCCGTCGAGGATGCGCGCGCTCACCCACCCACTCGACCGGCCGATGGCGCGCCCATCCCACCGCCCGCGGGTTGGGAGACGTCGGCGCGCGCCTGCTCGGTCGGCGCCTTTCCCTGCTGGCCCTCGGAGGGCACGACGGCGTCGTCGGTGTAGCGGTGCAGGCTCTTCTGGCTGTCGGGGAGGTAGCCGAAGACCTGGAAGGTCATGAACACGGAGAGCGCGCCCCCCACGAGAACCGCCATGGCCTTCGAGCCGCGGTAGCCGCCGAGCATGCGCAGGTGGATGTAGACGATGTAGACGAGCCAGGTGATCAGCGCGGTGTTCTCCTTGCTGTCCCAGCCCCAGTAATTGGCCCACGCCTCCTGCGCCCAGAAGGCGCCCATCCACACTCCGGCCGTGAGGAACGGGATGCCGACGGCGAAGGCACGGAAGCTGACCTCGTCGAGCTCCCTCTCGAGCGCCGCCATCCGGCTCGGCCCCGGCAACCGCTTCAGACGCCACAGGACCAGGAACACGGCGCCGGAGACGATCAGCACGGGCAGGGTCACGACCTGCGCGAAGGGGACGAGCGCCAGACCCGCGAAGGAGACGAGCTGGGTCTTGCGCGGCACGCCTCCGGCGAACAGGCCGGTCCAGAAGCGCGTGACGAAGAAGACCAGCGCGACGAGCGCCGCGATCCCCATGGTCGCGTAGCTGAAGATCAGGCAGGAGAGGTGCGGCGGGAACCAGTACGACTGCAGCGCCGGCGGGAGGTCGCGCTGCGCGGTCGAGAGCGTGCGGATGTAGGCGTGCGTGAAGTACACGCCGCCGAGGACGAGCCCCACGAGGACGTCGTCGACGATGGCCCACCCCGGGCCGCGCCGAGTCAGAGCCAGCGCGAAGTGCAGCACGGTCATCGAGACCAGCAGCGCGGTCGTGAACATGTTCAGGACCTCGCTCATCGTCTGGCTCGGGAAGTGGTGGACCTCGAGGCCGCGGTTCCAGATCGAGGCGAACATCGCGACGAGCGTCGCGACCAGCACGACGAGGGGCCCGTTGCCGAGCCGGGCCGGGAGGCCCCGCAGGCGCTCCCCGCGCAGCGACGCGCGGCCATGGGCGATACCCGCCGCGGCTACGACGAGGAGGCCGAGGAGGCACAGGAGGTCGGTGATCGCCGACCAGCGCCCGGAGCCAGCCAGCGTGCTCCAACGCGAAAAAGCCTCGAGGCTCATGGCGCCGCCTCCGCCTGAGTGAGCTTCCGGGAGCGCCGCGACTCGACGATCGGCCGGATGACGAACGCGATCGCCGCTCCCACGATGGTCAGGTACATGCCCATCAACACGACCGGGATCCCCGGATCATACACGACCCCGATCCCGGAGTAGGTCGGCAGCTCGGGGATCGCGTTGGTCTGGAAGAAGCGGTAGCCGCCGTAATAGAAGTAATCGTTGACGCGGATCTCGCGGTCGCGCTCGGGGCCGAGGTCGACCTTGTAGAGCTTGCCGTCGGCGTCCTTCTTCCACACCGCGAGGACGCTCCTCCATTCGAAGGGCAGCGCCTTGTCGTTGCCGTAGAAGCGCAGATCGAACCTCTGGCCGGGGTCCGACCACAGGTTGGCCAGGCTCTCGTCCGTCGCGGCCATGCGCACGACGTCCCGGTGCGCGCGCGGCGTCCCCGGGAAGCTCGTCACCGCGATCTCGAGCCCCATCGGGTCCTGCGAATAGAAGTCCGGGTCGAAGCGCGGTCCCTCGATCGGCGGAGCCAGGAGGTCGATCTGCTTTTCGTAGAGCGCGTTGTGCAGGAGGTGCGTCGCGACGATGCGCGCCGGGCCCGGAAGGGAGAGCGGCTTTCCCGGTTCGACCGGCGTCTTCGTCCCGTCCTCGGCGAGGAGCTCGGCGCTCCCGTTCGGCCCCCAGTGCAGCACGAAGCGAGGCGGACCCGGGCTGGCCCAGCGCTCCCACTCGAGCGACAGCACGAGGTCCTTGTAGGGGAAGGTCTTCTGCCGCCCGTGCGCTTCCCAGTCGAGCGCCTCGATCAGCAGCCGCCGCTCGGGCTGGCCGCCTTCCTTGGGTGTGATGTTCACGTACACGCCGGGGCTGCGGGGGTACTGCTCGGCGAGCGGCCGGCTGTCGCGGATCTCTCCCTTGCCGCCGGGATCGAGCCGGAAGTTCGCGGTCGCCTCCTGGACCTCGACCGTGTAGCCGCCCGCGACCTCGAGCTTCTCCCCCAGGTGGAACGGCACGCGCCTGGCCTCGACCTCGCCCGCGCCGGCGACGCGGACGGCGAGGTAGCCGAGGACACCCGGGTCGGCTGGAGCGAGCGATCGCCGCGCTCCCTCGACGCCCTCGCCGTAGTCCGTCCGCATTCGGAACTTCCAGGCCGGGTCGTAGAGCGTGTCGCGCTCGGGGTAGTCGGGCTTGAGCAACGCCGTCTGCTCCTGCAGAGCCGGCTCGGCTCCTCCGTCGCCTGCCGCCCCGTCCTCCGCGGCCCCCGAGGGGAGCGGACCGAGCGACAGCTCCGCAAGCGGTCCGATCCCGCCCGGATCCCCGCGGACCGGGGCGTCCCAGAAGCGCGGGGTGCCGACGCGCGCCCGCGCGGCGAGCGAGAGCACCTCGAGATGGATCCGCGGCCGGAGCACGCCGTCCTCGCCGGGTGCGATGTCGAGGTCCTTTTTGAACCCCGGCCAGAGCGTGTACTCGGGCAGCCTCGACTTGAAGTTGTCGCCCGGGAAGCCGACCTCGAGCGTCGGCCAGTCCTTGCGCCCGAAGCGCTCGAGCTTGAGCGCGAAGGGCATGCGCGTCTTCTTGTCCGAGCTGCCGTAGGCCCAGTAGGTGTCCGTCGGCCCTTCCGTGAGGTCGAGGTGCAGGATGCCGCGGTCGGTGTTGAGCTTGCTGACCAGGCCGCCGACGAGGATCGTCATCACGCCGGCGTGGACGGTGAAGAATCCGACCTTTCGCAGCGAGAGCAGCCGCTCCGCGCCCGCGCGGAACGTGTTGAAGAAGACGCCGACGCCGAGCAACCCGAGCAGGGTCGCGAACCAGCTCGACTTGTAGGTCCGGTTCAGCTGCAGCGCCGTGCACAGGTCGAAGGCGCGCCTCAGGGCATTCTCGTGGCGCGCGATCAGCTTGCCGATCTCGGCGGTCTTCTCCCGCCCGGAGAAGGCGGCGTGCATCTCGATCTCGCGGTTGTCGCGCTCTTCCTTCCCGTAGCGCTCGCCGAAGCGATCGAGGCTCTGGACGACCTGCGGCGGGAGGATCCCCTTCGGCATCCCGATCCCATAGGGGTGGGTCAGGTGGTAGAGGAAGTAGCCCTCGGCCCAGCGGAAGGCTTCGTACTCGCGCCGGTAGCCCTTGAGGCGCAGCGCCTGCTCGGTCGGGAGTCCGGTGAGGACCGGGTTGTCGTCGGGGCGCAGCCGGGAGTCCTCGTCCGCGGCGAGCTTCGGCGAGGCGAGGTAGCGCGCGACGACGTCCTCGGGCACGTCGGACAGGCTCGACACGCGCTCGGTCGGGTCCTCGAAGTTCTCGATCTGCGGCACGAGCACGCCGGTGATGATGGAGAGCGCCGTCAGGGTGATCAGCGACACCCCCACGTGCATCGAGCGGAAGAAGCGCGCGACGGCCGCGCGCTGGAGCCAGAGGAACGCGGCGGTCGAGGCCAGGAAGGCGAGGAACAGCCAGTCCTTCGCGCGCAGTCCCGCGCCCCCCGAGCCGAAGTCCGCCCGCGCGACGCCGGCGGCCTGCCCGACGCACATCAAGAGGAGGATCGCCAGGGGGGCCAGGGCGAATCCCCAGCGGAGGGGCCGGCTCTGTGCGGACTGGGCCACGTCCCCTACCACTGCCGCTCGAGGACGAAGTCCGCCACGCTCGAGAGCGCTTCGCGAGCGGGCGAGGGCTCGAAGGCCGAGAGACGCTCCTGCGCGCGCGCCACGAGCGCGCCAGCGCGCTCCATGGCGAATTCGACCCCGGCGGAGAGGTCGCAGGCCTCGCGCAGGTGCGCGAGCCGTCGCTCATGGCCCGGGCTCGCGAGGCCGGGAGCGGTGTACACGTCGCGGATCCGTGCGCGCGCCCGATCGTCCGCGAGCACGTAGGCGCGCAGCACGGGCAGCGTGACCTTGCCGTCCTCGACGTCGTTGCCGACCGACTTGCCGACGACCGCCTCATCGCCCACGACGTCCAGGCAGTCGTCGACGATCTGGAACGCGAGCCCGACCTCCCAGCCGAACCGCCGCATCAGCGACCCGGCCTCCTCACGCCCGCCCGGGTAGCGCGCGCCGAGCTCGCACGCGGCGGAGTACAAGCTCGCCGTCTTGCCGCCGCTGATCTCCTCGTAGACCGACTGCGGGAGGTCGAAGTCGTAGCGCCGCGCGGCCTGCTCGATCTCGCTGACGCAGATCCTACGCGTCGTCTCGGCCAGCACGCGGCTCGCGAGGCGGGAGGAGAGATCGGTCGACAGCGCGAAGGCGCGCGCGTACAGAAAATCGCCGAGGAGCACCGCGGTCTGGTTGTCCCAGCGCTGGTTGACGCAGGCCACGCGCCGGCGGACCTTGGCGCCGTCGAGCACATCGTCGTGGACGAGCGTGGCCAGGTGGATCATCTCCACGATCGCCCCGATCGCAGGGTGCTCGTCGGTGGCGTTGCCGGTCGCGTCGCCCGCGAGCAGCACGAGCGCTCCGCGCAGCTGCTTGCCGCGGAAGCGCCCGACGTGGTCGGTCATGTCGCCGACGGCACGGCTGCTCTCCTGGATCTGGCGCTCGAGCACCGACCTCATCCGCGCCATGCCGTCGGCGACGGGCGCGAGCACGCGCTGCAGGCGCGAGTCGATCTCGCTCACGGTGCGGCCCTCCTCTCGCCCGGGATCCGCATCCGGCCGGCGATCTCGGCGCCCAGCTCCTCGAGCGTGTTCAGGTTGACGGCGACGCCGAGCTCGGAGAGGCCGCCCGGCAGCTCGCGCTCCAGGAGCACGCCGACCCTCGGGAGCGCGCCCGAGGCGGTCGGGAAGCGCCGGAACGAAGTGACCTTGCGCTCCCCCGCGGCGATCGCCGCGCGAACGGGCTCGAGGCAGGTGCTCCGGTACACCGCGCACAGGGGCTCGACCCCCTTCTCCGTCTCGAGCAGGCAGGCGTCGAGGCCGCGTTCCCGGGCGCGCGCGAGCAGGGCCTCGAAGACCCGCGCCTCCGCACGCGGCATGTCGCAGGCTAACGCCGCGAGCCACTCGGTCCGCGCGCGCGCGAGCCCGGCCTCGAGCCCGGCGAGCGGCCCCCCGTCCTCGCAGGCGTCCAGCGCGAGAGGAAATCCCAGATCGGCGTAGCGTTCGCTGGATCCGCAGGCGAGCAGGGTCTCGCGAGCGAGGGACGAGAGCGCCGCCGCCGCCCGCTCGAGCAGGGTCGTGTCCGAGAGGCGCAGGGAGGCCTTGTCCGCTCCCATCCGGACGCTCCTCCCCCCGCACAGGACGACCCCGGTCAGGTCGGAGCGCCGCCCTGCGAGGATCGGCTGCGCCGCGGCCCGCTCTGCCATCGGCTACTTCTCCTTCTCGGTGCCTGAGCTGTCGGACGGCTCGGCGCCCTCCTTCATGCCCTTCTTGAACTCGTTGACGCTGGCGCCCATCGACCGCGCCAGCTCCGGGATCTTCTTGGCTCCGAACAGGATCGCCGCGGCGCAGATGATCAGGATCCACTCCGTCGTGCCGATTACCGCGAGAACCACCATGCCGCTTGCCTCCTTCCGGGACCGCGTTCGCGGGGCTTCGCGCCTCGCCTTCGGATCGCCGGATCGACCCATTCTAGGTCAAGACTTGGGGCGAAGTCTCACCTCAGGAGAAGAATCCGGATCGTGCAGCTCCGCCGCCTCCGTCCTCCGGTCGGTCGGGCCCTTCCTCAGCCCCGTCAAGGCGAGAAGATCTTCCGCCAGAAGACCAAGAGCACCACGATCGCGACGATGAGGATCGCCGCGGCGCAAATGATCAGGATCCACTCCGTCGTGCCGATCACCGCGAGATTCACCATGCCGCTTGCCTCCGCCGGGACCGCGTCCGACGGGCTCGCCGCCCCGTCGTCGGATCTCCGGATCGGCCCATTCTAGGTCAAGGGTCGGGGCGAAGTCTCACCTCGAGAGGGGAAGCCGGACCGTTCTGCTCCGCCGCCGCCGTTCTGCGGTCGGTCGGGCCCATCCTCAGCCCCGGCGAGGCGGGAAGATCCTCCGCCAGAAGACCAAGAGCACCACGATCGCGACGATGAGGATCGTCTCGGTCGTTCCGATCACGGCGAGGGTCGGCAAGGGAGTCCGCGTCCCAGTCTACCGGGCCTGCCCGAGAGCCCGGGACCTGCGCTCGATGCGCCGGCGGGTGCGCTCGTCGAATCCCTCCACATCCAGATCGGGACCCGCGAGCGTCCCTTCGGTCTTTGTCCCGACGCGTGCACCCGGAGCGACGCCCAGGCCTGCCGCAGCCAGCGCCGCGCGCACGGACAGCGAGGCGGAGTAGGTCGAGAGCACGCTCCCCGGCGCCATGCGCCGGGCGATCTCGCGCAGGAACAGGAGATGCCAGAGGTCCGGCTCGACTTTCGGCGAGAAGGGATCGAGGAACACCGCGTCGAATTTCTCGGTGTCGGGGAGCGCCGGCAGCGTCTCGCGCGCGTCGCCGAGGAGGAGGCGGAGCGTTCCCCGGCCGAGCGGGGCCTCGCGTCCGGTCTCGAGCCCGCCCTGGATCGCCGAGCGAACCGGGGCGTGCCAGCGCTCGACCTCCGAGGGGAGCTCTGTCTCGCGCGGCAGCTCGAGCGCGGCGCGCAGGACGCTCTCGTCCTTCTCGAGCGAGACGGCCAGGAGCCGCGCGGGTGTCCCGTCGAGAGCCTCGAGCGCCGCGGCGAGGTTCAGGCCGAGGCCCGTGCCGATGTCGAGCAGGCGGAGGATCTCGCCGCGGAACTCCGAGAGACGGCACGCCCTGGCGAAGCGCTCGCGCGCCTCCTGCCAGGCTCCCGCGCGCGAGTGGCAGGCCTCGCCGTGGACGGGGTGCACCAGCGTGTACGAGCCGTCGCCGGTGCGCAACGGTCGCCAGATCAAGCGGATGCCGCCGAGAGGAGCCCCGCGTCGCGCAGGCACCGCTCCATCGTCTCCCCGATCGTGGCCGGATTCCTGCACACGCTGACGCCGGCGGCCTCGAGCGCGGTGATCTTCTCGTGCGCCGTGCCCTTCCCCCCCGAGATGATCGCGCCCGCGTGTCCCATCCTGCGGCCGGGAGGCGCGGTCATGCCCGCGATGAAGCCGACTACCGGCTTCCTGACGTGGGCCTTGATGAAGTCGGCTGCGCGTTCCTCGGCGGCGCCGCCTATCTCGCCGATCAGCACGATGGCGTCGGTGCCCTCGTCGGCGTGGAAGGCCTCCAGCACGTCGACGAAGTTCGTGCCCGCGATCGGGTCGCCTCCGATGCCGACGCAGGTGGACTGGCCGATGCCTCGAACGGTCAGCTGCCACACCGCCTCGTAGGTCAGCGTCCCCGAGCGCGAGACGACGCCCACGCGCCCGGGCTTGTGGATGTAGCCCGGCATGATCCCGATCTTGCACTGTCCCGGCGTGATGACTCCCGGGCAGTTGGGCCCGATCAGGCGCGATTTCGTGCCCTTCGCCGAGAGCCGCTCGGCGACGCGCGCCATGTCGAGCACGGGAATGCCCTCGGTGATCGCGACGACGAGCTCGATCCCGGCCTCGATCGCCTCGAGGATCGCGGCGGCTGCCGTCGCGGGCGGGACGTAGAGCACGGTCGCGTTGCAGCCGGTCTTGGCGCGGGCCTCCTGGCAGCTCGCGAACACGGGTAGGCCGAGGTGCGTCGTGCCGGCCTTGGCCGGGTTCACGCCGCCGACCATCTTCGTGCCGTAGGCGATCGCCTGCTCGCTGTGGAACGTGCCGGTCTTGCCGGTGAAGCCCTGGCAGACGAGGCGCGTCTCCCGGTTCACGTAGATGCTCATCGA
>JBGPOP010000023.1:0-71362 GCA_041488095.1 Planctomycetota bacterium | reverse complement strand
GCCGCGATGCTCGTGACGGCGACGGGGATGACGCTCGTGATCGTGGCCGGGGAGATCGACGTCTCGATCGGGTCGCAGCTCGCGGTGTGCGGCGTGGTCGCGGGCCTCCTCGCCAAGGGCGGCATGCCGATGCCGCTCGTCGCGCTCGCGGCCGCGGCGGCAGGCGCGCTCCTGGGTGCGGTCAACGGTGCGCTGGTCGCGGGCTTGCGCATCCCGAGCATCGTCGCGACCTTGGCCACGATGCTCGCGCTGCGCGACGGGCTGCGCTGGGCGACGGGCGGAGCGTGGGTGCAAGGGCTGCCCCAGGGCTTCCAGTGGTTCGGATTGTCCCAGCGCGGAGGCGAAATCGCGATCACCGCGGCCTCGCTCGCCGTCTTCGGGGCAGTCGCGTGGGGCGCGCACGCCCTGGCGGCGGGCCGCGCCGTCTACGCGACGGGAGCCGATGCAGAATCGGCCGAGCTGCTGGGACTGCGGCCGCGGCGCGTCACTTTCTGGGTCTTCGTCGGGATGGGCGGGCTTTCGGGCCTGGCCGCGATCCTCGACGCGGTGCGCTTCTCGGACGTGCAGACCAACGCCGGGATCGGCCTCGAGATGGCCGTCATCGCCGCGGTGGTCGTGGGAGGCGCTTCGATCCGCGGGGGCCGCGGCACGCTGGCCGGAACGCTCGCGGGCGTGGTGCTGCTCGGCACGGTGGGCACGGCGCTTACCTTCCTGGGCGTCAGCGCGTATTGGGAGCGCGCGCTGCAGGGCGCGCTCGTCATCGCGGCCGTGGCGGTCGAGGCGGCCGGGAAAGCCGGGAGGAGGAGGGCGCGTGCGGCCTAGGAGCGAGCTCGCGCTCGTGGGTCTCCTCGCGGCGGAGATCATCGTCTTCGGCGCAACGGGTCGGCGCTTCCTCTCGGTCGCCAATGCCTTCGAGGTGCTGCGGCTGTCGGTCGAGCTCGGCCTTCTCGCGATCGCGCTCACGCCGATCGTCGTGAGCGGCGGCATCGATCTGGGAGTCGGGTCGATGATGGGCCTTTCGGCCGTCGTGCTCGGTCTGCTGTGGCGCGACGCGGGCATGCCCATGGGCGTGGCAGCCGCGCTGACGTTGGCGGTCGGCGCGGCGGGCGGCGGCCTGACCGCGCTGCTCGTGGCGCGCTTCGGCCTGCCGCCGCTCGTCGTCACGCTCGGGACGCTTTCGCTCTACCGCGGTCTCGCAGAGGGTCTCACGGGCGGCATCGACAACGTCACCGGCCTGCCGCCGAGCTTCCTGTGGCTCGGCCAGGGGTACCTGGGGGGCGTCGTGCCTGTCCAGCTGCCCGTCCTCATCCTGGTCTGCGCCGCGTGGGCGGTGGTGCTGCACCGCACTCCCTTCGGGCGCTCGCTCTACGCCATTGGCCTCTCGCTCGAAGGCGCGCGTCACGCCGGCATCCCGGTTGCGCGACGGCTCGGGGTCCTCTACGTGCTTTCGGGCCTGGTCGCCAGCCTGGCGGCGGTCGTCTACGTCGCTCACCTCGGGCAGGCGAAAGCCGACGCGGGGACGGGCTTCGAGCTCTACGCGGTCACCGCGGTCGTGCTCGGGGGCGCCTCGATCGCCGGCGGACGCGGCACGATCGCCGGCACCGCGCTCGGCCTGCTGTGCATCGCGGTGCTGCAGAACGGCCTGCGAATGGCCGCCTTGCCCGCGCCCCTGGCCGGGATCCTCGTGGGCGTCGTGCTCGTCACCACCCTGGCCCTGCGCGCTCCGGCGCGCGAAGGCGACGCGCGAGAGGCGCGCACACACGCGCGTCGCAGGCTCGCGTTTGCGGTCGCGGGGGGAGTGGTCCTGATGACGCTGGGAGTGCTCGGCGCGCTCGGACGTGGCCGGATGAGCCCGGTCCCGGAGGGAGGCCCGGCGCGTCCGACCGTCGCCATGATGCCCAAGGCCGTCGGCGATCCGTACTTCGTGAGCGCGCGCACTGGCGCGGAGGAGGCCGCGCGTGAGCTCGGCGTCGATCT
Source organism: Planctomycetota bacterium (assembly GCA_041488095.1). GTDB lineage: Bacteria > Planctomycetota > UBA1135 > UBA1135 > DASYPQ01. Next base: position 69,385 of record JBGPOP010000023.1, on the reverse strand, counting down.
GCTCTGGGACGGCCCGACCGATCTCGACCCGGCCAAGCAGAACGAGGTCGTCGAGGCCTGGATCACGCGCCGCGTGGACGTCATCGCGGTGAGCGTCGAGAACGTCGCGGGGATTTCGACGGTGCTACGCAAGGCGCGCGCGGCCGGCATCCGCGTGATCACGTGGGATGCCGACGCAGAGAAGGACGCACGCGACCTGTTCATCAATCAAGCGACACCCGAGGGCATCGGCCACGTTCTTGCGGATCGCGCCGCACGCCTGCTCGGCGAGCGCGGCCGACTCGCGATCGTCACTGCGTCGCTGACCGCGGCGAACCAGAACGAGTGGATGAAGCACATCCGCGCGCGCCTGGCCGAGCGGCACCCCGGCGTGGACATCGCGGTCGTGCGCCCGAGCGACGGGGACCGCGATCGCGCCTTCGCCGAAACGCAGACGATCCTCAAGGCGTTCCCCGACGTGCGCGTGATCGTGGCCATCGCGGCGCCCGCGGTGCCCGGCGCGGCCGAGGCGGTCAAGCAGTCGGGGCGGAGCGACGTGCACGTCATCGGCCTTTCGCTGCCGAACCTGTGCAAGCCCTACGTGCGCACCGGAGTCGTCGACGCGATCGTGCTCTGGAACACGATCGACCTCGGCTACCTGACGGTGCATGTCGCGAACGCGCTGACACGAGGGGGGCTCCGGCCCGGTGCAAAGGCACTCGCGGCCGGGCGCCTGGGGACGATCGAGGTGCGCGGCGACGAAGTCCTGCTCGGCGAGCCGTTCACGTTCGACCGCGAGAACATCGAGCAGTTCGACTTCTGAACGGACTGGGTTCCCTGTTGGGGGGAGGCCGCAACACCAGCTGCCGCGAGGACTTGCGGAACCGCAACCCCTCCAGGCGGCGCGACCACGGACTGCACGAGTTCCGCAGGGATTTCCGGCGCGGACCTCCACACGGAACCCAGTCAGTTCACTTGGCTCTTCCAGCCGCGGTGCCCTTGCGGTTGCGCTCCGCCTCTCCCGGATCGAAGGTAGGGACATGGCCAGGAGCCCCGCAGGACTCGAAGTCGCCACACGGCCGCCGGACGTGCCCTGGTTCCTGCGCTCCAGGGCGCGGCTCTTCGCGACGCTCCTCGTCGTCCTGGCCCTGCCGTTCGCCGTCTTCAGCGCGGACGTGGCCCTGAACGCGCGCAAGAGTCTCGAGGAACAGGCCAGCCGGCAGAATACGGCCGCGGCTCGTCTCGGCGCCGAAGCGGTCGAGGCTCACTTCGAGGGTCTGTCTCGTTACATGGAGGCCTACGCGCGGAGTCCCGACCTCGCCGCAGCGATCGAAGCGCAGGATGCCCAGGCCGTTCGTGCGCACCTCAAAGACTTGATCCAGGGCAACCGCCGGAACCTGGACCGGGTGTTCATCGCCGATCCCGACGGGGTGGAGCGCTACGACTGGCCGGTCGACCCGACGGTCATCGGGAAGAGCTTTGCCTTCCGCGACTGGTACAAGGGCGTCTCCCGGGGACGTGACACCTACGTCTCGGAGGTCTACCTCCGCGCTGCCACCCCAAAACGTTATGTCGTCGCGATCGCCGTGCCCATCGTCGGAAGCGGAGATGCGATCCTCGGCTACCTGGTGGCCCAGTACACGATCCAGGCTCTCAGCCAGCGCCTGGCGGAGATCAAGCCGGCCGAAGCAGGAACGATCACCCTCATCGACCAAAACGGGCACCTCGCCCTCGAGCCGAAGAACCAGGATGCTGAACCGCAGGACCTCAGCCAGCATCCCCTCATCCAGCAGATGCTCAACGGGGGTGAGGAGTCTCTCATTGCCGAGGATCCGCGAAGCCACGTGTGGAGCCTGCTCAGCTTCGCCCGCGCTCCATCGATCCGCTGGATCGTCCTGGCTCAGCAGCCCGCCGCCGCCGTCCACGCGCCGGCCAAGGCCCTCCAGAACTCGATCCTGCTCCTCTCGCTCCTGTTCCTGGGAGGGATGCTCGGGCTCGGATTCGTGTGGTTGAACGTCGTCCGACGACACAACATCGCGCTCCTGGAGCTGCAGCGCCAGAAGGACCTCCTGAGCGGGATGGTCATCCACGACCTCCGCAACCCGCTGGCGGCCGCGATCGGCTCCATCGACCTCGTCCGAGCGCACTCGCAGGAGATGGATCCCCTGGTCCGCGAGGACGTGACCCGTGCGGCCCAGTCCGCCAAGCGCGTGCGCGATCTCCTGAACACCCTCCTGGACATCATGCGGATGGAGGAGGGGGTGCTCGCGCCGAAGCTCCTCCGTCAGGATCTCGTCGCGCTCGTGCGCTCCAAGGTCGACGAGTACCGCCCGCTCGCCCAAGCGGCTTCCCTGATCCTGCGAGAGGTTCTTCCGGAGCAGCCGGTCGAGGCGAATGTGGATGCGGATCTGTTCGGTCGCGTGATCGACAACCTGATCACCAACGCCATCAAGCACACGCCCCGGGGCGGGCAGGTCGCAGTCGAGCTCGCGGGCGAACCGGAAAAAAACCGGGTGATCCTCATCGTCTCGGACACGGGCGAGGGGATCCCCCCCGAGGCCGTGCCGCGCCTGTTCCAGAAGTTCTCACGCGTCGCGGGGCAGGAGATGGAGCGGCCGCACGACGTCGGCCTGGGCCTCGTCTTCTGCCGCATGGCGACGGAGCTGCACGGCGGGACGATCCAGGCGGAGAGCACGAGCGGGAGGGGAACCGTTTTCCGCGTCGTGCTGCCGATGCCGCGGACCTGAGCCGGTCCCGAGGCTCTTCCGGTCATTCTCTGCGCGCGTCGAAACGCGACTCGCGTTTGAGCTCCTCGTAGAGCCGCCGCTCGGCGTCGGACAGGACCTCGGGCACCAGGATCCGCAGCTCGACGATCAAGTCCCCGCGATCCCCGCCGCTGCGCGGCAGACCCATCCCGCGCATCCGCAGCTTCTTCCCGCTCGACGAGCCGGGCGGGACCGCGAGCACCACCTCGCTCCCGTCGAGAGTCCGCAGCCCGACCCGCGCCCCGAGCGCAGCCTCCCACGGCGCGATCGGCAGCACCGTCGCGAGGTCGTGGTCGCTGATCGTGAAGCGCGCATGCGGCCTGATCTCGACGCGCAGCAGCAGGTCCCCCGACGAACCGCCTCCCGAGCCCTCACCTCCCTGTCCGCGCAACCGGATGACGCTCCCGCTCGTCGTGCCGGGCGGGATCTTCACGTCATACGTGCGCGTCCTAGCTCCGGGTCCTCCCGATTCGAGGGAGATCGTCCGCGTCGCACCCCTGTACGCGTCCTCGAGATCGATCTCGAGGCTCGCCTCGAGCGACCGTCCCTCCCGCGGGCGCCGCGCTCCCGCGAAGCCCGCGCCGCGGCGCGAGGCGCCCTTGCCGAAGGAATCTCCCCCGGCCTGGCCGAAGAAGGTTTCGAAGAACGAGCTGAACCCGCTCGATCCGCCCAGGTCGAAGCCCTCGAACCCTTGGCCCGCTCCGCCCGTCCCGAAGCGGAACTCCTGCCATCCCTGGGGCGGCGTGAACTCCTGACCCTCCTTCCATCTCTCGCCCAGCGCGTCGTAGCGCTTGCGCTTGTCGGGATCCTTGAGCACCTCGTAGGCCTCGGCGATCTGCGCGAACCGCTGCGTCGCTCCGGCGGTCTTGTCGACGTCGGGATGGTGCTTGCGCGCGAGCTTGCGGTACGTGCGCCGGATCTCCTCCTGGCTCGCATCGCGAGCCACGCCGAGGGTTGCGTAGTAGTCTTGGAACTTGACGCTCACGGTTCGGATCCAGTCCCTGCTCGCACAGAACCCATGCCGGCAGGGAAGCCTCGAGGCAGGGTCCGCCGTTCCCCGATGCGCCGGGATGGGTCGATTTCATTTTGACATCGGCGCGGCCACTCCAGCAGAAAAACTGCCCCGGCTCGGCTGGGTTGGCTTGGCTCCGAGCGGCGACCGAAGTATCTTCTCTTCCGCGGCCATGACACTTGCCCCCCGAGGTCGCGCGGTGAGGCGCGCGCTGCGGGGATTCCTCGCGGGAGCGGTCCTCGGCGAAGTGCTGGCGGCCACGATCACGCTCGCGCGGCGGCTCTCGTGGCGGCCGTACGCGCCGCTGCACCTGCCCTACGATCTGGCCGTCTGCGTCGCCGGAGCCGGAGCGATCTCGTTGATCGCGCATCTCCTCCTGCGGCGCGACGCCGCGCTCGGCCGGAAGAGCGTCGTCGCGGTCGCCGCGTCGTCCGCCGTCCTCGTGTTCCTCGCGCTCGCACCCCGGCCGAGCCTTCTCCCGAAGCTGCGGCTGCCGCCCTCGCCGCCGACCGCGCGCGCCCGCTCGGTGCTCCTCGTCGTCCTCGACACGGTGCGCCGCTCGAGCCTCTCGCTCTACGGCTACGCCCGCAAGACCACACCGAACCTCGATCGCTGGGCGAAGGGAGCGCTCGTCTTCGACGATGCGACCAGCGTCAGCTCGTGGACGCTGCCGGCTCACGCGTCGATGTTCACCGGCCTCTATCCACGCAGCCACGGCGCGCACGGGTACCGGAGCGACCAGCTCAAGGAGAGCACCTACCGGCTCCCGGCTTCCTGCGACACGCTGGCCGAGATCGCGTCGCGCGCGGGGATCGCGACGGTCGCGGTCGTCGCCAACCACCTGTACCTCGACCGGCGCTTCGGCACCGACCAGGGCTTCGCGACGTACTGGGTCGATCCGCCGCACCCGGGCCTGCGCTTTCCGCCCGGGGATGCGCTGTTCGCCAGCCTCGACCCGGAGGGGAGCGCGATCCTCGACTGGCCCTACGTGCGCGACACCTTCGTCACCGACGCCGCGCTCGACGCGCTCGACAAGCTGCACGACCGGCCGTTCTTCCTGTTCGTGAACTACCTGGACGTCCACCGCCCCAATTTGCGGCCGGCCACCGCGGAGATCCCGCTCGAGGATGAGGTCGTCGTGCCGCGCTACTGCCCCGAGCTGACGCGCGTGCTGCGCGGCGAGCCGATTCCCGAGAAGCTGCGGCGCAGCCTCGTCAACGCCTACGACCGCGAGCTCGAGCACCTCGACGGGGAGCTCTCGCGCCTGCTCGCGCGGCTCGACGACCTCGGGCTCTCCCGGGACACCCTCGTGATCGTCACCTCGGACCACGGCGAGCACTTCGGCGAGCACGGCCTCGTCGACCACGCCGTGCAGCTCTACAACGAGACGGTCGACGTGCCGCTGATCGTCAAGGGGATGGGGATCGCACCCGGCCGCAGCCGCAAGCCCGTGCAGGTCGTCGACGTGTTCCCGACCGCGCTCGAGCACCTCGGCCTGCCGGTCCCGGGCGCGTGCCAGGGCACCTCGCTGCTCGGCCCGGCGGAGCACCCGATCGTCTCGGAGTGGTACGCGGCCGCGAACGGGTTCCTCCTCCGGCCCGAATACCAGGGCCGCTTCGAGGCCGATCTGAGGACGATCCGCATGGGGAGCTGGCGCCTATTCGAGGACGAGCGCGGGAAGGTCGAGCTCTACGACCTGGCCGCGGATCCCCGCGAACTGCACGACACGGCCGCGCAGAACCCGCAGCTCGTCCTGGAGTTGGAGCGACGCCTGGCCGAGTGGGTGGCGAACCACCCGCCCGGCGAGAACGTGAAGGTCGAGTCCGGGGCGCTCTCGCGCGAGCGCGACGCGGCGCTGCGCGCGTTGGGCTACGCGGGCGAGGAGGGCGCGGGAGGAAAGCGCTGACGAGCGGCTAGAAATCGATCGTGACGAGGAACGCGTCGTCCGCGCCGCCTCCGTAGATCGGTTCGTAGGCTCCGGGGGTGGTCGGATAGTTGGCCGAGGCGGTCATCCCGACGCACACCGCCCGACCGCCCGCGCCGACCGCCAGGGAGCGGCCGAAGTCCTCGCCGCTCCCACCGAAGAACGTCCCGAACTCGAGCGTCGAGAGGTCGGGCGAGAGCCGCGCGACGAAGGTGTCGGCCAGGCCGCTCTTCAGTCTCTGGAACGCATCCGCGGTCACGGGGAAGTTGGGCGAGTAGGTGGCCCCGGTGACGATCACGCTCCCCATCCCGTCGACCGCGACGCCCTCGATGCCCTCGCCGGCCGAGCCGCCGAGGTAGGTGAATGCGAGGAGCTGCGATCCGTCGGCCGAGATCCGTGCCACGAAGCCGTCCCCGGGGTAGTTCGTGTTCGCGCCCGTCCCGGTGCCTCCGGTGCCGCCGTACGCGGGCTGGAACGAGGGCGGGATCGAGGCGGCGACGAAGGGCAGGTCGGTGGACGTCGTCGTGGCCGCGACCACGGCCTCGCCGTTCGCGTCGACCCACAGGCCGTGGGTCTCGGTGAACTCGGTGCCGCTGCCGCCGAGGAAGGTCGCGTAGAGGAGCGACCCGCCGCCGGGGGCGATCTTGAGCAGGACCAGGTCGATCCCTCCGCCGAGCACACGCTGGTACGCGCCGCTCGTCACGGGGAAATCCGCCGATTGCGTGCCGCTGAGCACCCACGCCGTCCCGTCGGTCGCCACCCGGATCGAGGGCGTGCCCCCGTCCGGTCCGCTGCCGCCGAAGTACGAGCCCCACACGAGATGCGATCCGTCGGCGGAGATCTCGGCCACGAGCCCATCGGTCGGCCCCGAGAACGTCGTGTCGAAGGATCCCGCCGTCACGTAGGGGTCGGGCCCGAGCACCCCCGCGACCACGTACACGTTCCCGGCGCCGTCGAGGTCCATGTCCCGCGGACTGTCGGGGCCGTTGCCGCCGAAGTAGGTCGACCAGACCAGCGACGAGCCGTCGGGAGAGATCCGGGTGACGAAGCCGTCCTGCGGTCCGTACAAGGAATTCGGGTTGGTGTCGCCGCCGAACGTGCGCTGCAGCGCGCCGGGTGTCGTCGGGAAGCCATCGCCGCAGCGACCGGCGACGGTGATCACGTCCTGCGCGTCGACTTCGATCGCGTAGGCGCGGTCGTAGTTCGGTCCACCGAGCAGCGTCGAGAAGACCAGCGCGCCGTTCGGAGCGAACTTGGCGACGAACGCGTCGTTGACGCCGTTGAACGTGCGGTCGTAGGCGCCCGGCGTGGTCGGGAAGTTCGGCGAGTCCGTTCCGCCGACGACGTAGACGAACCCGGAGCGGTCGACGAAGACATCGCGCGCCGTGTCGAGCCCCTGGTCGCCGAAGAACGTGGAGAACTCCAGCGCGGGTGCCGGCGGGGTGTTCGACACGTCGAAGGTGACCGGTGGGGACACCCCCGCGTTCTGGGCCGCGTCCAGGGCCACCGCCAGGAGGACGTGGGGGCCGTCGGAGACGGTGGTCGTGTCCCAATCCATGCGCCACGGCGGCTGCACGATCGGCGGGCCGAGGTCGGCGCCGTCGAGCCGGATCTGGACCGAGACGACCGCGACGTTGTCGCTCGCCGAAGCCGTGATCACGGTCGCGCCCGAGAGCGTGCTCGACCCTCCGGGTGCAGTGATCGCCACCTGGGGCGGGGTCGTATCCCCGGTCGAGGCGTTCGACACGTCGACGGAGACAGGCGCGGAATCGCCTTCGTTCTGGGCGCCGTCGAGGGCGAGCGCCGTGAGCACGTGGATGCCGTCGGCGACGGAGGTCGTATCCCAGGCCATGCGCCAGGGCGCTTGCTGGATCGGCGGGCCGAAGTCGGCGCCGTCCAGCTGGAATTGCACCGAGACGACGGCGACGTCGTCGCTCGCCGTGGCCACGATCGCGGTCGATCCCGAAAGGGAGCTCGAACCCGTCGGCTCCGTGATCTGCACCTGCGGTGGCGTCGTGTCGCCGCTCGAAGTGTTCCCGCCCCCCCCGCTTCCAACGCATCCCGTCAGCAGGGCGAGACCCAGGGATAGACCTCTCCTCATCCCTCGCACCTTGATCCCCTCTTCTCCGGTCCGCTGCCAGTCCGGTCCGTCAAGGCAGTATCGACGCGCCGGCACGAAGTCCGCAAGTGAACAAGCGTTTAGGTCTTCCTGGACCGCCGCCGACGTCATGGCGGGGCCGCACGGGAGGCCCGGATCCTGTGACGCAGCGTTCACGGGGCCGCCGCACGATGTCAGCGCGGATGGAAGCGAGACAGTGAGGCCAAGGAACAGGCAGGCGCGGGACCCCCGCGCGGACGGGCCGAGGAGGATCGTCATGATCGCCTCCGTTCGCGTTCGAGATCGCGCGTGGCCGCGACGGGACGCCCGCCGCGTGGAATCACGCGCCACCCCGCGGACCCGCGCGCCCTCCGAGGGTTGCAGGGAAATCGTCGGTTTCTTGGGGGGCGGGGGAGGCGGGTAGGCTCTCCACCGAGGAGAGACTCCCCGTGCCCGATGACGACCTGCGTCCCGATCTCTCCCTGGTCATGCCCTGCTACGACGAGGAGGAGGTGGTCGGGGCCACCGTCGCCGAGCTCTTCGCCGCCTTCGAACGCTCCGGGAAGCGGCTCGAGCTCGTCGCGGTCGACAACGGATCGCGCGACCGGACCGGGGAGATCCTCGCGGAGCTGGCGCGGCGGCACCCCCGGCTCGTCGTCGTCCGGGTCGACGTGAACCGCGGGTACGGCAACGGCCTGCTCGCCGGCCTGCCGCTCGCGACCGCGCCGTGGGTCGGCATCCTGTGCGCGGACGGGCAGGTCGCGGCGGAGGACGTGGCCGCCCTGTTCGAGAAGGCAGCGCGCTCGCAGGTCCCCCGACTCTACAAGGTACGCCGGCGCTTTCGCAGGGACGGACTGCGGCGCAAGATCGTCTCGGTGGCCTACAACCTGACGATGGCGGTGCTGTTCCCGCGCCTCGGCTCGATCGATGTCAACGGCAACCCCAAGATCCTGCCGCGCGAGTGGCTGGAGCGGATGAGGCTCGAGTCCAAGGACTGGTTCCTCGACGCCGAGATCCTGATCCGGGCGAGGAGCCTCGGCCTCCCCGTCGTCGAGAGCGACGTGGTGGGCCACGCGCGCGGGGGCGGGGCCTCGAACGTGCGCCTCTCGACGTGCTGGGAGTTCGCGGTGAACCTCTGGGCGCACCGCTTCGGCGGTCGGCGCCGCGCCGCGCCCGGCACCGAGACCCGTTCCTCGCGGGACGGTGCAGCGAGAGAGCGATGACCTACCACCGGCGCACGACTTGCCGGGTCTGCGGTGCGGAGCGGCTGCGCCCGTTCCAGGATCTCGGTCCGATGCCGCTCGCCAACGCCTTCCTGAGCCCTGGCCAGGGCTTCCAGGGCGAGCGCACCTACCCGCTGCAGGTGTGCCTGTGCGCGGGTTGCGGCCTGGTGCAGACCCCCGATGTCGTCGACCCGGAGATCCTGTTCCAGAGCTACCCCTACCTCTCCGGGATTTCCAGCGCGATGGGCGCGCACTTCCGCGCCTGCGCGCGCAGGGTCGTCGAGCGCCTGCGCCTCGTGCCCGGCGACCTGGTGGTCGAGGTCGCGAGCAACGACGGGACCTTGCTCGAGAGCTTCCGCGCGGAGGGAGTGAGGACGCTGGGTGTCGAGCCGGCCGTCGACGTCGCCGAGCGGGCGCGGCGGAAGGGGATCGAGACGGTCGCGCGCTTCTTCGATGTCAGGCTGGCCGAGGTCCTGCGCGCCGAGCGCGGGGGAGCGCGCGTCGTCGTCGCCAACAACGTGCTGGCCCACGTCGACGAGCCCGTCGACTTCCTCTCGGGCTGCCGGGCTCTTCTCGACGGCGGTGCGGGCGCGGCGGTGGTCGTCGAGGTGCCCTGGCTCGGCGACCTCGTCGGAGGGCTCGAGTACGACACGATCTACCACGAGCACCTGTGCTACTTCTCCGTCACCGCCCTCCTGCGGCTCTTCTCGGAGGCCGGCCTCGCGATCGACGAGGTCGAGCGCCTGCCCGTTCACGGCGGGTCGCTGCGCGTGTGGGCCTCGCCGCGGAAGGGATCGCACGCGCACGGGCTCCAGGCGATGAAGTGGCTCGAGGCGGAGCGCGAGGAGGGCCTGGCGGACTTCGAGCGGCTCTCGCGCTTCGCGCGCGAGGCGGGGGAGAGCCGCCAGGCGCTCGTCGCGCTGCTGAAGTCGCTGCGGGCCGGCGGCGCGAGCATCGCTGCCTGCGGCGCGCCGGCGAAAGGGAACGCATTGCTGAACGCCTGCCGGATCGGTCCGGAGCTGGTCGAGTACGTGGTGGACAAGAGCCCGCTCAAAGTGGGATCGTTGACGCCCGGCATGCACTTGCCCGTACTGCCCGTCTCGGCGCTCGAGGAGAAGAGGCCCGACTACGCCCTGCTGCTCGCCTGGAACCTCCAGGACGAGATGCGCGAGCAGCACCGGGGCTGGCTCGCGAAGGGCGGGAGGTTCATCGTGCCGATCCCGCGGCCGGAGGTGCTGGCGTGAAGGTCGCGATCCTCGCCGGCGGGTCGGGCACGCGCCTCTCCGAGGAAACCGACTTGCTGCCCAAGCCGATGGTCGAGATCGGCGGGCGCCCGATCCTGTGGCACGTGATGTCGATCTACGCGCGCGCGGGGTTCAGGGAGTTCCTCGTCGCCTGCGGGTACAAGGGCGAGAGGATCCGGCGGTACTTCCAGGACCGGGCGCAACCGGAGGGCTGGAAGGTCGATCTCGTCGACACGGGGCTCGACACGATGACCGGCGGGCGCATCTTGCGACTCCGACCGGAGATCGGAGAGGCGACGTTCATGGCGACCTACGGCGACGGGCTCGCCGACCTCGACGCAGGGGAGCTCTTCGCCTTCCACCGCGAGCACGGGAAGCTCGCGACGGTGACGGCGGTGAGACCGCCCTCGCGGTTCGGAGCGCTCGCGCTCGAGGGCGATCGTGTGCGCGAGTTCTCGGAGAAGCCGCAGGCGGGGGAGGGGTGGATCAACGGCGGCTTCTTCGTGTTCGAGCCCGGCGTGTTCGAGTATCTGGCCGGCGACGCGACCATCCTCGAGCGCGAGCCGCTCGAGCGCCTGGCCCGGGACGGCGAGTTCATGGCCTTCCGTCACGCAGGCTTCTGGCAGCCCATGGACACGCTCCGCGAGAAGCGGATCCTCGAGGAGCTCGCGGCCTCGGGACACGCGCCCTGGCTGGGGGAAGCGTGAGCGCGCCGGGGAGCCAGGAGGCTGCCGCCTCGCCCGAGCCGGTGTCGACCTTCTGGAAGGACCGCCGCGTGTTCGTGACCGGGGCGACCGGGCTGCTCGGCAGCCATCTCGTCGAGGCGCTGCTCGCGCGCGACGCGGACGTGACGTGTCTCGTGCGCGACTGGGTCCCGCGAGCGCGGACGGTGGAGGAGGGTTGGATCGAAGGGGTGAACCGCGTGCGCGGCGAGCTCGAGGATCCCGGCGTCCTCGTGCGTGCGGTGAACGAGTACGAGATCGACACGGTTCTCCACCTGGGTGCGCAGACGATCGTGGGAACGGCCGCGCGCTCGCCGGTCTCGACCTTCGAGAGCAACGTGCGCGGGACCTGGAACCTGCTCGAGGCTTGCCGCGCGTGCTCGCGTCTCGTGCAGCGGATCGTGGTGGCCTCGAGCGACAAGGCCTACGGCGCGCACGAGCGGCTGCCGTACACGGAGGACACGCCGCTCGAAGGCCGGTACCCCTACGACGCGTCGAAGGCCGCGGCGGACCTGATCGCGACGAGCTACTCCCACACGTACGGTCTGCCTCTCGCGATCGCGCGCTGCGGGAACCTGTTCGGGCCGGGCGATCTGAACTGGAACCGGCTGATCCCGGGGACGATCCGCTCGGCGCTGCGCGGGGAGAGCCCGGTGATCCGCAGCGACGGGACGCACGTCCGGGACTGGTTCTACGTGAAGGACGCGGTCGATGCGTACCTGCTGCTCGCGGAGAGGTTGCCGGACCGGAAGCTCAGGGGGCAGGCCTTCAACTTCGGGACGGAGCTGCCGCTCTCCGTGCTCGACGTGGTCGCGCGGATCCTGAAGATCGCCGGGCAGGATCACCTGGAGCCGACGATCCTGGACGAGGCCGCGAACGAGATCCCGAGGCAGTTCCTGGACTGCTCGAAGGCCCGCGCGCTGCTCGGGTGGCGGCCGAGGAAGACGATGGAAGACGGGTTGCGGGAGACGATCGAGTGGTACCGCCGGTGCGTGAAGACCTGAGTCGGGCTCTCCCGCTCCGGTCGACGATCGACGCCCGCGACCGGCTCGTCCTCTTCGGGATCGTCTTCCTCGCGCTGTGCCTGCGCCTCGTCGGGCTCGGGCGCGAGAGCCTGTGGTACGACGAGGCCTTCACCTTGCGGTTCGCGCGCATGTCCTTCGGCGCGATGAACCAGACCCTCGTCCGCGAGGCCTGGGATCCTCCGGTCTTTCCGTGGCTCGAGTGGGGCTGGGCGCGCCTCATCGGCCTGGGCGACTGGCAGGCGCGCATGGTCTCGGCGTTCTTCGGGACGCTCGCGGTCCTGGCGATCCATTTTTTCGCCCGGGCGCTCTTCGACGTGGCCACCGCGCACCTGGCCGCCTTTCTGGCGGCGATCTCGCAGCTCCTGGTCGCGTACTCGCAGGAGGCGCGCTGCTACGCCGTCCTGCTCTTCCTCGTCGTGGCCACGACGAACCAGTTCGTCTCGGCGCTGCGCGAGGGGAGCACCACGAGGACCTGGTGCGGCTTCGTCGGCCTCGCCGCCCTCGCCTCGCTGACCCACTACTACGCCCTGTTCGCGCTCTTCCCGCTGGCCCTCTTCGCGCTGCTCTTCCGCGGGAGCCACCCGATCCCGCTCCGGCGGATCCTCGGCGGAGCCCTGCTCTACGCGCTCCTGCTCGCGCCCTGGCTCGCGAGCGGCGTCCTCTCGTCCGCCGCGGGCCAGCGCGTCGCGCACTTCGAGTACACGGCGCCCTGGTTTTCGGTCGACACGCTGACCTTCCTGCGCACGATGAACGACTTCCACGGCGGGAGGATGGCCGGCATGCTCGCCCCGGCTGCGCTGTGGACCTATCCCATCGGCGCGGTGCTCTTCGCCCTCCCCGCGCTCGCCGCCCTGTGGCCGCTGCTCCCGGGATCCTCGCTCCCGTCCGCGAAGGCCCCGTTCGCGCTGCTCGCGCTGCTGTGGATCGTCCCGATGGCCGCCTTGATCGCGCTCGGGTTCGCGCACGTGCAATTCGCCACGCGCTACGTCTCGTTCTGCGCCGCGCCGTATTGCGTGCTCGCGGCGCGCGGCATCCTCGCGCTGAGTCCTGCACTGCGCCGCGTTCTCATCCTCGCGATCGTGGTGTGGTCCGCGCTCGGGCTGCGCGCCCTGTACACGATCCCGCACAAGGAGGACTGGCGCGGCGCGTTCGAGCAGCTCGCGCTCGAGGTCCGCCCGGGCGATGGCGTCCTGTTCCTGCCCTTCGGCTCGGTGCCCCTCGAGTGGCCGGTCTACCACCCGGACGGTCCCCAGCTCGACGTCGTCGGCCTCGACGACGTGGAGCGGGCGACCTGCGACCGGCTGTGGGTCCTCACCTACGAGCGCGTGCGGGTCGACGACGAGCGCGCCGACCGCGCGCGCGGAGCGGTCCGACGGCGCTGGCGAAAGGTCCGCGAGACGCCCTTCTTCCTCGTGCGTGTCGAGCTGTGGGAGTAGCGCGGAACCGACCTACTCGCGCAGCCCGAGGACGTGGTACTCGCCGTACGCGGCCACCTCGGCGAAGTTCTCGGCGATCCATCGGTCGAGCAGATCCGATCCTGCGCCCGGGACCGCGTTCCGATTGCGCTCGCGGATCGCATCGAGCCGCTCGTTCGGCCAGCCGAACTGCCACAGGACGACGCAGCGCACTCCCCGTCCGGCGATGGAACCCAGCATGTCCGCCTGCACGTCCTCGCGATCGGTGACCCCGGGGTGCAGCTCGTGGTAGCGCACCGCGGGCGCACGGCCGCACAGGAAATAGAGGAGCGGGCACGAGTACACGGTCGCGTCGTGCCGCGTGAGCCCGACGTAGATCGGCTCCTCCTCGGGCACGTTCGCGCGCACGAAGGCGGCGATCGGGCGGAAGGCTTCGTACGGCTCGTCCGGCACGAGCACGAGCGAGGCGCCCGGCACGCCGAGGATGCGCGATCGTGGGAACTCCCGCGCCAGGCTGGCCGCTCCGATCGCCGGCGCGATGAGCAGGCCGAGCGCGTAGACCGCTCCGGCGATCCCCAACACCGCGCGCGGGACCGCGCGCGCCTCCCAGGCGAGGCCGAACAGGATCATCGCGAGCGCCGCCAACGTGTGGATGTGCGTGTTCTGTTGAACGTGGGCGGCGAGCCAGAAGAGCGGCATGCCCGCGAGGGCGAGCAGCGCGGCGCGGGGAGTCCTCCCGCGCAGGCGCAGCGCGGCCGCGCATCCGGCCAGGAAGAAGAGCTGGGGCAGGGCGCACTCGATCCATCGCGCGACCGAGAGCGCCGCCGCGCGGGCTTCGGCGAGCCCGGACGGGCGCGCGAGCCACGCCGCGAGCGGCTCGATCTGCGGGAGGAGATGCAGGTAGGGCTCGGCGCGCACGCGCGGGAAGTCCGTGGCCGGGAAGACGACCAGGTCGTGCCACGCGTCCGCGCCCACCTGCCACGCGACGATCACGGCGGCCGGCGCGACGACCGCGAGCGATCCGGAGAGGAGTCGCAGCGGGCTCTGGCGCTCGAGGAGCAAGGCGAGAGAGGCTCCGACCGCGGCGTAGGCGGCGACGTCGTGCTTGAAGAGCGCGGCCGCACCGAAAAGGAGGCCGGCGCGCAGGGGCCGATCGGAGAGGACATCGCGCCAGGCGAGGAGCACGAGGAGGATCGCCGGCTCGTAGGAAGTGAGCTCGGCGCCAGTCTTCCAGCGCGCGAGGGCGAAGACGAGCGTGCACAGGATCGCGATGCGGCGGCCGAGGCCGGCGTCGCGAAGGAAGAGGAAGAAGACCGCCGCGGCGCCGGCCCACACTGCGCATGCGGCCAGCCCCTGGACGAAGAGCTCGTGCCCGAACACCGCGAACAATGCCGCCGTTCCGTAGAAGGATCCCGGCGCGTACATCGTCCAGAAGTCGCGGTAGGGGACCTCGCCGGAGAGGATCCTCGTCGCGCCGACGACGAACTTGCCCTCGGGCAGGCCGAAGAACGCGCCCGGCGCGAGCAGGAGGAACGCTCCGATCCCGACGAGCCAGGCGGTCTTCTTGTCGCTCATCGCGCGGGGAGGAGCCTGTGCGAGTCGAGGAACTCCGCGATCCCCGCCGCAGCCTTCGCGCGCCCGGCCGCGGTGAGGTGGATGCGGTCGTCGAGGAGGTCCGCGGACGGATCGAGGAGGGGGAAGAGGTCGAGGCAGGGGATCGAGAGGCGCGCGCAGATCTCCGCGAGCTTCCTCTGCGGCTTGAGGACGTAGTCGCGGTCGCGCGCGAGGTAGTCGGGGCGGTACTGGTCGCCGAAGGGGAAGGCGACGAGGAAGACGCGGAAGCCTTTCGCGCGCCCCAGGTCGACCATCTCTCGCATCTGCGCCTCGATCGCGAGCCAGGGTTCGTCCTTCCAGGCGTTCTTGAAGTCGGGGCGGTGGTCGAAGGTGTAGTCGCCGGCCGGGACGGGTTGGACGCTCGAGATCCTGTGGCGCAGCCACAGCAGGAAATGGCTCGTCCGCAGCGCGCGGTAGGTCCAGGGCTCGCCTTGGAGAGCCTCGTCGCTGAAGTCGTAGTCCTGCCCGACGAGCTTCCCGTCCTCGACGCGAAACTGGTGGAGCGTCCGGTAGCAGTCGTTGAGCACGAAGGCGACGCCGACGAGGTCGGGCTCGAAGGCGAGGCCGCGCTCCTTCAGGAACTGGAGCTCCTGCCAGTTCGTGTAGCCCTTGACGCCGGCGTCGAGGACGTCGAACGAGGCCGGGTCGCGCGTGCGGGCGAGCTCGCCGCGCAGGTGCCCGACGAGCGTGTCGTCGACGCTGTCGCCGTAGTAGGGGACCGAGTCGCCGAGGATGAGGAGCCGCGTGCGCCCCGCCTTGGGCTGCACGGGATGGTCTCGCAGGCCGTCCGGGTTGTGATCTCCGAACTTCGGGTTCAGCCTCCAGCCGATCCTCGCGTCGTAGACGGCCCACAGCTCGCCGGCGCGCGCGAGCTGGATGCGCTCGACGACCCGGAAGCCGATCTCGCACAGCGCGAAGGCGGCGAAGCACCCGAGAAGGACGAGGCCGATGCGACCGAGCCAGCCGCGTCGAGGGCGCCGGTCGGGATCCGTGGGCACGCGGCGGAGTATAGCGACGCTCCGAGACGCGCCACGAGCGCCGGGCTTTCCTCCGCGGCGTCAGCGATCCTTCGCGGGCGCGAGTGCGCAGGTCGTCTTTACGCCGCGCGCGAGGGTGACCCGGTCTCGCAGGTTCGACACCGGCTCGAAGACGTTCTGGACCGTCCCGCCCTGGTCGCGCGGGACGAGGCGGCTCACCTGCACCGTGACCTCGTACTCGCCCGCCGCGACGAGTCCGAGATCAACGGTAGTGCCCTTCCATTCCAGGTTGCTCCCGAAGAACGGGTTGTCGGAGGTCGCCAGCGTCGTCATCTGGAAGTCCTGGGCCTCCTCCGCGGGAGGCCGGAGGATGACGTATGCGATGCCCTTCTCCGGCACCCGGAAGCCCTCGGGGAAGGCGAGGGTCAACTCGCCCGCGACGACGTCGATCTCCGCCTCCGATGTCCCTCCTGCGACGATCACGACGGGCTCGCGCGCTCTGCCGATCCGCAGTCCGGCGGCGGAGACGGCCTCCAGCTCGATGGCGTCGCAGGCAGGGATCGTCCCGCTCGTCCGCCCGTCGGCTCCGGTCGGGAGCTCGAACACGCTGCCTCCGCCGTTCGGCGGCTCGCAACGGCAGCGGACCTTGAGACCGGGCAGCGGCCGTCCTTCACGCGTCACCCCGACAGTGAGCTCGCCAGGGAGCAGCGCCGAGACGTCCACGTCGACCTCGACAGTCCGGCCCGGGGGCAGGTCGACCTCCCGCACGGGCTCGTGCTCGTGGCTCGCCGGGGATCGCACGCGGATCACGTGCCGGCCGGGCGTGAGACCCTCGAACAGGAAGCGTCCGTCGGCGGCGAGCTCGCGCCTGTCGTTCGGCCAAGTGTCGTCGAGGACGACCTCCCATCCCTGCGCGGATCGTCCAGGAGGAAGGACGAGCCGGCCTCGAATCCCGGCGCCGGACTCGAGGGTGAAGTCGCCGAGGTCCGTGGCTTGTCCCGCGCCGACTTTGAGCCCTTCGCGCACGAGTGGGGCGCTCGAGTTGTCGCGCAGGGTCAGCACGTAGGTCCCGGCAGCGAGGTCCACGAACTGGAACCGCCCTCCGGCGTCCGTGGCGACCTCGCGCCGCCGTCCGACGAAGGGCGAGAGGTCGAAGCGGTAGTTGTCGCTGAAGAAGCGCTCCTCGGGCGGCTCGTCGGGAATCGACGCGTCGATCTTCGTGCTGCACCGTTCGAGGACCGCACGTGTGTTCGCGACGGGAGCTCCGCCTTTCAGCGCGCGTCCTGAGAGGCTCGAGCCGCGAGAGAGGCGGATCGTCTGGCGCCCGCTCCCGCGCGGGTCCTCCGCGATCTCGGCGCCCGCGGGCGCGTGGCCGGGAGCCTCGAGGTGCGCGACGGCCTTGCCTTTCGGGAGCACCAAGCGTGACTCGCCGCCAGGGTGGTCCTCGAGCCGCGGCGGATCCGCGCTCTCGCTCCTGCTCCAGCCGTCGCCCTCGAAGACCTGCAGCGTGATGCCGTAGCGCTCGATCGGCTGGGAGGTCTCGGCGTCGACGACGGCGAACGTCATCGAGCTGCCGCGCCGGAGGACGATGTGTAGGTTGTTTGTTCCGGGTGGGACGGGATTGGAACCATGCCCGCCGTAGTGCTCGAATCCCTTGGGGTCGAAGTCGAGGCGGTAGGAATCGTTCTGAGGGAGGTGCATCGTGAAGCTGCCGTCCGCCGCGCTCCTCGCGCCCGCGCCCTGGCCGCTCGATCGCGGCCAAGCCCACAGGCGGACCCCCGGGACGGGCTTCCCCGACTCGTCGACGACGAGACCCGAGATCGAGGGTGCCATGTCGAGGGTCATCTCGATCCCCCTCGTGACTTCGCGGATTCGGACCTGGACCGGATCGCTCTGCGCGCTGAGCCAGCCGTCCACTTTCGCGCCGACGTGCCAGGTTCCCTGCGGCATGTGGCCGAGGAGGAAGTGGCCGCCCGCCTCCGAGCGTGTCGAGACCACGAGTCCACCGGGGAACTCGCCGTCGAGAGAGACCTCCGCCTTCTCGATCGGTGAGCCATCGCGTCCGCGGACGCGGCCTTCGATCGCTCCCGTGGTCGAGAGCACGAGGTCGCCGAGGTCGTTGTCGCCGGAGACGAGCCTGGGCTGGTTGCGGCCGCCGGCCGGGCCGAAGTTGCGGTCGAGCAGGCCGTGGAACTCGTCGGGGAGTATGAAGAGCGACACCCAGTCGCTCGTCGGCACGGGCGCCTCGAGGGAGAAGTGCCCGGCAGGGTCGCTCTCCCCCGCGAGGGCCTCGATCTCGTCGCCCTCGATCGAGGTCTTCGGCAGCTCGACGCCGTTGGCCCAGGGCCCGCCCACGGAGTCGGCGATCACTCGGATCCCCGGCAACGGCGCGCCGGTTTCGTCGACGAGCCGGCCGAAAATGCGGCAGGCAGGACGCGCGGCTCCCTCGGGTACAGCGTGAGGAGCCACGGGCGCAGCCTCGCGAGTGGAACGCGGCGGGGTCTCGGCCGCAGCCAGCAAGGCTTCCGAGGCGCTCGCGTCCGGAGTGGCTGCGACGGTGGTGGGTGCGGAGGCCTGCGGGAGAACGCTCACCGGTGAAGGCGCCGATCCTGGCCGAGACCAGAGCAACCAGACGAGCAGGACGAGGACGATCGACAGCGCGAGGACGCTCGCGAGCTTCATGGGGACCTCCGGGCCGAATCAACCCCGCTGGAGCGCAAGGGTAGCACGCCGGATGGAGTCGACTTCGCCTGTGCCGAGGAGGGCGGGCGGTGGGACCGCTTCCTATCCGATCCCGGGCTCGACCGACGGAGAGCTTCGCGCCTGCGGGTCGACCCTCTCCCCCGGCCCGAGCGGCTCGGGCGTGTGCCACGCCTTCGAGCCGATGAAAGCGCGCGCCAGCTGGGTCGGCTGGAACACGATGCTCGGCCACAGGAACACCTCGTTCGTGCAGAAGCACTCCTTCCTGCGGATCGACTCGCGCAGCGCGATCGCCTCGGGCGAGGTCCAGATCTCGGGGAAGGATTTCTTCCGGATGTTCCCGATCGGCGCGTGCTGCTCGCACACCGACACGTCGCCGTTCGCGTACACGACGCCCGACAGCCACCCCGCGCGGCAGGGGATCGCCTGCCCCTGGCTCTCCGCGATCTTGAGCTTCCCCCAATGCAGCATCGGGTCGACCACGTGCCCGAACCGGCTCTGCTCGCGGTCGCGCCACAACCGCGCGACGTAATCGGCGAGCTCGCGGTACGCGACGAGGTCCGGTCCCACCAGCGTCGGCCGCTTCCTCTCTCCGCGCAGCATCGCGATGTTGTGGTGCGTCATCGCCGGGCAGCGCTCGTACAGGAACGTCGAGAGCCGCTTGATCTCGTCCACGTTCTCCCCCGTCGCCGTCGAGATCGCATGGATCTGGAGCCGCGGCTCCTCCTTCTGGTACTCCGCCAGCGCGTCGTACGTCTCCATCGCCTTCTGGAACGACTTCGGGTTCACCCGGAACGTGTTGTGGAACGTCTCCATGCCGTCGAGCGACAGCTCCGCCGCGAAGAGCTGCAAGGACTTCTCCTCGAACAGCGATCGCAGCGCCTGGATCGTCTTCTCCGTGAACCAGCCGTTCGTCGGGCAGTAGATCTGCTTCACGCCGTTCTTCTGCACGAAGCGCCGGCAGATCCCGGCGAAGCTCGGCCTCAGGAACGGCTCTCCGCCCGACAGGTTCAGGTTCTCGATCGGGCCGAGCGATTCCGCGAGCTGGAACATCTCCTGGTCGGAGAGGTCGTCGCGGCTGTTCAGCTCCTTCCAGTAGAAGCAGTGCTCGCACGCCAGATTGCAGATCGAGTTGATGAACAGGATCAGGAACGGCGGGGTCTCTCCCGGCTGCCGCTCCGCCGCCTTGGCGGTGAGGCGCAGGTGTCGGCGGATGCGGCTTCCAAGTCCCATGTTCTTCTCGCAAGCTCGCGGCAGGCCATCATAGATCGGCCATCGGATATGCTAGCCTGCGTCCGATCTCCAACCCGGCTTGGCCCTTCCCACGAGCAGCGCCTCGGACCCGAGGCCGCCGACCTCCAGCCGGCGCCGCTTCGCGCTGCGCCTCCTCGCCAGCGCGCTCGTCCTCGCGGTCCTCGTCTCTCTCCTCGACCGAGGGGAGATCCTGGCGCGCCTCTCGGCTTTCTGGCGCGAGTCGCCGGGCGTCTGGGGCGGCTGCCTCGTCCTCTTCCTCTCGCTCCACGCCGGGGGCGCGATGAAGTGGAGGCTCTTCCTCTCTCTCTCGGGCGCGCGACTTCCGCCACGGACGGCGCTGCGTTTCTACGGCGCGGGCCTGTTCGCCAACCTGTGCCTGCCGACGATGATCGGCGGAGACTTGGTCCGCGCCGGCCTCGCGATCGGCGCTGCGCAGGAGAAGGAGGCGGTCGTCCTCGGCAGCCTCGCCGACCGCACGGCGGACCTCCTCGCGCTCGGTGTCCTGGCTGCGGCGGCGTGCTTCCTCTCCCCGGCGGCCCGCGACGCGCTCGCGGCGCGCTCGATCGCGCCCTCCACGATCCTCCTCGCGTTCCTCGGCCTCCTCGCCGGCGCGATCCTCGGGCTCGCGCTGCTCCTGCGCGCGAGCGCCTCCACGTCTCTCCCCGCGAAGATCGCGGCGAGCCTTGCCAAGGCCCGCTCCGCCGCGACGGCCCTGCGCGCGCGCCCGGTGGAGGCTGCGGGCGGGTTCCTGCTGTGCCTCGCGCTCCAGTCGGGCTTCGTGCTGCTCAACGCCTGGCTCGGCAGGGCGATGGGCCTGGTCCTCGACCTCCCGGCGTGGTTTCTCGTCGTCCCGCTCGCGAAGATCGCGGCCATGCTCCCGGTCAGCCTCTCCGGCATCGGCGTGCGCGAGGTGGCGGTCGCGGCGCTGATGGCTCCGCTCGGGATCGCGCGGGAGACCGCCGTGGCCCAGTCGCTCGTGTGGCAGAGCGTGCTCGTCGCAGGCAGCCTCGCCGGGGGCGCTCTCGCCGCCGTCACGCGGGAGCGCGACCATGGCGCTTGAGGACCGCCCGCGCACCGCGCGGATCTGCGCGTCGCTCTTCCTCGCAGCGCTGCTCCTCCGATTGCCCGGCCTGGATGGCGGCCTGTGGTTCGACGAGGTGTGGATGCTCGTCGACTTCGTGCGCGCGCCCCTCGGCAAGGTGCTCTCGAGCTACCCGACGGACAACCATCACCCGCTCTACACGCTGCTCGCCTGGGGGAGCGCCCGCGCATTCGGCCAGGAGCCCTGGTCGCTGCGTCTGCCGGCGCTCCTCTTCGGCGCGGCCAGCGTCGCCGCGCTGTACCCCTTCGCCGCGCGCATCACCTCCGCACGCACCGCGCTCCTCGCCTGCGCGCTGCTCGCGGCCTCGCCGCACCACGTGTTCTTCTCGCAGAACGCGCGCGGCTACACGGCGATGCTCTTCTTCGCGCTCGTCGCGAGCCAGGCGTTCCATGCTCGCCGGCCGCTTCTCCAGGGCGTCGCGCTCTCGCTCTCGATCTTCGCGCACCTGACGGGCGCGTTCGTCGCTGTCGGGCAGCTCGGCGCGTGGGCGCTCAGCCGGCGAGGGAACCGGTCCCCGGACCGCGCGCCGCTCGTCGGCGTCCTGATCGGCGCGGCGCTGTCGATCGCGCTCCATGCGGCGATGCTTCCCGACATGCTGCGCTTCTTCTTCCTGCGCCAGAACCCCTACGCCGCGAAGGCCGAGTGGTCGAGCCCGCTGTGGACCCTGCTCGAGGCCGCCCGCAGCTTCGGCTTCGGCCTCGCACCCGGCCTCCTCGTGCTCGCGGCGGGACTGGCCATCGCGATCCTCGGGCTCGCGCGCTTGTGGAAGCGGGACCGCGAGGCGGCCTGGATCGTCCTCTTGCCGCCGGCCCTGTGCGCGGTCGCGCTCGTTGCACTGGGGCGCAATCTCTGGCCGCGCTCGTTCTTCTTCGCCGCGGGCTTCATGGCTCTCATCGCGGCCGAGGGTGGGCTGGCCGTCCTCGACCGCCTGCTCCCGCGCGCCGCGGACGCGCTCGCCGCAGCTCTCGTGGTGGCCTCGCTCGCGCTGGTACCCCGGCAGTGGCGCCTGCCCAAGCAGGACTTCGCCGGCGCGCGCGACTACGCGCTGTCCGCGCGCGCGGCCGGCGAGCCCGTGCTGACGGTCGGCCTGGCCACCTTCCCCTACCAGGAGTACTACGGCGGCGGATTCACGGCCGTCGACTCGCGCGAGGATCTGGAGCGGGAGCTGGCCGGCGGGCGCGGCGCCCTGGTGATCACCACCTTTCCGATCTACCTGCGTTCGCGCCGCCCCGACCTCGCGCGCGCTCTCGAGCAACGCGGCCGGGAAGTCCGGCGGTTCCCGGGCAGCGTCGGGGACGGGGACGTGATCGTGCTGCGCGTCCGGTGATTCCGGTCACTCGGGCTCGAACACGGCTACCTCGATCGAGTTGTCGATCCACAGGCTGCGGGCGAACCTGCGCCCCTCCCGGATCGTGCGCCATTCGACGGGCAGGCTGTTCTCGCCTGCGAACGCGACGTTGCGCGTGATCACCACGACGGGCCGTCGCTCCGCGGCGCCGGCGGGCGGCACGTCCTGCGGCTCGCAAGCCTCGACGCCGGGTGCGTAGACGAGGTAGGGGAGCGCATGCGGATACCAGGGCGGCTGCCACAGGATCGCGGTCAGGATCGCCCCCTCCTCGCGGCCCGTCTTGACCGCCGTCTCGACCGCGCCGCGCATGTTCTCGCGCGACGCACCGAGCACGTGGCTCACCCCGATGGCGAGGCTCGCTGCGAGCAACAGGCCGGCGTACACCTCGCGCAGCCGCACCCTCTCGATCGCGTCGACGAGCGCTGCGCAACCGAGCGGCCAGATCCACGCTCCCACGACGAAGTACTGGGCCGGGACGCGTCGCCAGACCGCCAGGCACATCACGGTTCCGACGAGGTAGGCGATCGCCACCGCGCCGATCGGCGCCGCGAGGCGCGCTCCTCCCGGCAGGGATCTTCCTCGCCGGAGGCCCGCGAGGAGGCCCGCACCGCCCGCGAGGACCAGCGCGAAGAACACCGCCGCACCGACCTGCGCGGAGGTCGCCACGGGCCGGCCCAGGCTCGAGAGCATCGGCGCGTAGGTGCGCAGCGGAATCGTCGCGGCCTTGACGAGGTCGTCGCTCCGGAGCGGCGGGGAGGGCGCCCTCGGTCCCGGTCCGGCTGCGCTGTCCAGGTGCTCCACGCGCCACATCTTGCCCGGATCGGTGACGAGCCAGCGTTCCTTGGTGAGCAGCCAGGGCAGGAACAGGGCGAAGCCCATCGCGCCGGCAGCGGCGAGAGTCCGCCAGGCGAGCGCGCCGTGCGTCTTCCTTCCGGCCTCGAGCTCACGATCGCCGTGGCGTCCGAGCAGCGGACGCGCCGCGAGGATGGCGAGCGCCGCGACCGCTGCGAAGTAGTGGAGGTAGAGCCCGACCGCCGTCGCCGCGGCGAAGGCGAGGAACCGCCACCTCGGCGCGGCGCGATCGGTGAATGCCGCCCAGGCCATCGTCGCTGCGCACAGCTCGAGCCCCGAGTAGGCGCGCAGCTCCGCGGCGTAGAGGATCTGGTAGGAGGACGTGCAGTACAGTCCGCAGGCGACCGCGCGCGCGAGAGGCGAGAGGCCGGCCGAGCGCAGGAGCGCGAGCAGCGGCAGGAGCGTCGCGATTCCGAAGAGGATCGAGAGCCAGCGCTGCGCGTGGGGATCGATGCCGTCGAGGAAGTGCAGGAGGAGGAAGTACAGCGGCGGGTGGAAGTCGACCCGCACCCGCTCGATCACTTCGGCGAAGCCGCTCCCCCGCGCGGCGTACAGGGAGTGCATCTCGTCGAGCCACAGGCTCTTCCGGTGAGCCTCGACGCCGCGAAGCAGGACTCCCACCGCGAGCGAGGCCCCCACGAGGGTGGCCAGCCGGACCGACGTGCCTCGCGCAGCTTGCTTTCGATCCACCCGTTCTCCGGAGGGGATTCTTCCGGGAGCGTCATCGTATTCCAAGGGCGCGCGCCTTGTGGGGTCTTCCGGGTGCTGGCACACTCGCGCGGGTGCTTCCCTACACTGCGCTGCAGATCGGGTATGCCGCGCTTTCGCTCGCGATGACTGCCCTCTTGTGGCGGTGGAGCGGGCGCATCGTTCGACCGGATCGCGTGCTCACCCGGGGAGGACTGACGCTCGCGGGTGTGTGCGCCGCGGGGTTCGTCCTGTACGCACTCCTGAAGGCGGCCGGGCAGCCCATCGCGAGCCTCTTCATCGTGATCGCCCTGGTCTTCTACCCGGCGGCGTTCTGGCTGCCTGCCCTGCTGTTCGCTTCAGCCCTGCGCCGGCGCGGAGCCTCGTCGGGGGCGCGCGCGACCGCGATCGTGCTGGCGACCGCTGCGCCCGCCGTCGCCCTCTACGCTCTGCTCATCGGGCCGAACCGATTGCAGGTGCGCGAGGAGCGCGTCCCGATCGCCTCCTGGCCGGCGGGCACGGCGCCCCTGCGCGTCGCGCATCTCTCCGACCTGCAGACCGTCGGCACCTGCGAGCGCGAGCGGGTCGCGCTGGCCGAGGTGGCCCGGCTCTCGCCTGACCTGATCGTGGTCACCGGGGACTACGTGGCCGGCCCCTTCTTCGACACGCGCCCAGCCGAGGTGGCGGCGCACGCATTTCTCGCCTCCTTGTGCGCCATCGCGCCGACGGTCGTCGTCGCCGGCCACTCCGAGGGCGACGACGTGCGCGCCAGGGTGTTCCGGGGCCTCGACTTGATCTACCTCGAAGACCGGGCGCGCGACTTCGACTTCGGAGGCGGGCGCAAGCTGCGCGTGGTCGGACTCGATCCCTTCCGTCCCGATCTCTACCTCCCGCGCGCGCCGCGCCCGATCGGCGAGGCGCTCCTCGTCGCCACGCACCCGCCCGACCTCACCCTCAGCCTGGAGGGCATGGGGGTCGATCTGCACCTCGCGGGCCACACGCACGGAGGCCAGGTCGTCGTGCCCTTCTTCGGGCCGCCGATCACGCTGACGCGCCTGCCGCGCCGCTACGCGCGCGGTCTGTTCCGCATGGGCGACCACTGGCTCAACGTGTGCGCGGGCCTCGGCATGGAGGGCAACCACGCGCCGCGGATCCGATTGTTCTGCCCGCCCGAGATCTGTCTACTGACGCTGCAAGGCGCCGGCAAGGCGCCGGCCGGGGGATCCGACTAGCCGAATGGCCGCGCAGGTGAATCCTGGGACGCGTGCGGTGGCTCGCTTGCGCCCGGGCGATCGCACCGTCGTGATCGGCGGCGGGCCGGCGGGGCTGACCGCGGCCTGGATGCTCGCGCGAGAAGGCCACGCCGCGACCGTGCTCGAGGGCGACGGGGTCGTGGGCGGGCTCGCGCGCACGGTCGTCTACAAGGACTACCGCTTCGACATCGGCGGGCATCGCTTCTTCACCAAGATCGCGCCGGTCCAGCGCCTGTGGGAGGAGATCCTGGGCGAGGAGTTCATCTCCGTCCCGCGCCTCTCGCGCATCCACTACCGCGGGCGCTACTTCAACTACCCGCTGCGCGCGCGCAACGTGCTCGCGAACCTGGGCCTCTTCGAGTCGGCGCGCTGCGTCCTCTCGTACCTGTGGGCGCAGGTCTCCCCGAGCCCGGTCGAGGAGAACTTCGAGCAGTGGGTGACGAACCGCTTCGGCGCCCGGCTGTACCGGATCTTCTTCAAGACCTACACCGAGAAGGTGTGGGGCGTGCCCTGCACCGAGATCCGCGCCGAGTGGGCCGCGCAGCGCATCCAGAACCTGTCGCTCGCGCAGGCGGTCCTGAATGCGGCCTCGATGCAGCGCCGCTCGACGGCGATCAAGAGCCTGATCGAGGAGTTCCGCTACCCGCGCCTGGGGCCCGGGCAGATGTGGGAGCGGACCTGCGATCGGCTGCGAGAGCGCGGCACCCCCGTGCGCCTGCACCACCAGGTCCGTGCGATCGAGCTCTCCGGAGGACGGTTCGTGGCCGTCCGCGCCCAGACGCCCGAGGGCGAGGTGCGCGTCGAGGGCGAGCACTGCATCTCGAGCATGCCCGTGCGCGAGCTCGTCCGCGCGCTGGCCCCGCCCGTGCCCGAGAGCGTGCGCGCGAGCGGGGAGGGTCTGCGCTACCGCGACTTCCTGGTCGTCGCGCTGATGCTCAAGGGCGACAACCTCTTCCCCGACAACTGGATCTACATCCACACCCCCGGCGTCCAGGTCGGCCGAGTCCAGAACTTCAACAACTGGAGCCGCGACATGGTGCCCGTGCCGGACCGGACCTGCCTGGGACTCGAGTACTTCTGCTTCGAGGGCGACGGCCTGTGGACGAGCCCCGATGCGGACCTGATCGAGATGGCGAAGAGGGAGCTCGGGATCCTCGGCCTGGCCGACCCCGGCCTCGTGGTCGACGGCTCGGTCGTGCGCATGGAGAAGGCCTACCCCATCTACGACTCGGCCTACCGTGCACACCTCGATGCGGTCCGCGCGCACCTGGACACGATCCCGAACCTGCACCTGGTTGGCCGCAACGGGCTGCACAAGTACAACAACCAGGACCACTCGATGCTGACCGCGATGCTGGCCGTCGAGAACATGAAGGGCGCGAGCCACGACATCTGGGCGGTCAACACCGACTTCGAGTACCACGAGGAGCAGAAGATCGAGCGGCAAGTGCGTGCCTGATGCGGATCGCCGTCGACGCAACGCCCTGGTTCAACGAGCGCGGGTACGGGCGCTTCACCCGCGAGATCCTGCGCTCGATGGTGCGGCTCTCGGGGGACCACGAGTTCGTCTTCCTCCTCGACCGGCGCGACCTCGACCGGCTCGGGCCTCTCGAGGGCCGGGTGCGCCTCCGCGGAGTCGATCTCTCCGCCCGCCCGACCGAGGCCGCCTCGGCGCAGGGCCGGCGCTCGTTCTCCGATCTCCTGGCGATGCGGCGCGCCGCCGCCGCCGAGAATCCGGCCGTGCTCTTCTATCCGACCGTGTACACGTACTTCCCTGCGCCGCACGGCGTGCGCGTCGTCGTCACCGTGCACGACGCGATCGCGGAGCGCTTCCCGGCCCTGACGCTGCCGAGGCTCTCGGCGCGATGGTTCTGGCGCCTCAAGGTGCGCCACGCGCTCAGGCGAGCACGAATCGTGCTGACCGTCTCGGGCTTCGCTGCCGAGGAGATCGAGGAGGTGCTCGACGTCGACCGGCGCAGGATACGGGTCTGCGGCGAGGCGCCGGCCCCTGGATTTCGCCCCGGTGCCTCGCGAGAGCAGATCGCGGCGGCGGCTTCTCGCGCGGGCCTGCCACCCGGCGCGCGCTGGATCGTGTACGTTGGCGGCTTCAACCCGCACAAGAACGTCGACCGTCTCGCGCGGGCCCACGCGCGTCTCGCGCGCGAGGTCGACGACCCTCCGCATCTCCTCCTCGTCGGCGCGAAGGAGGGAGACGCGTTCCACACGAGCCTTCCCTCGATCCGGTCGGCGATCGAGTCGGGCGGCAAGGGGAGCCTCGTGCACTGGCCCGGGTTCGTGCCCGACGACGAGCTGCGGCTGCTCCACTGCGGGGCCCTGTGCTGCGTCCTCCCTTCGGAGTGCGAGGGGTTCGGGCTACCCGCCATCGAGGCCGCGGCTTGCGGAGCGCCGGTCGTCGCCACGACGAGGAGCCCGCTGCCGCGCCTGCTCACCGGCGGCGGGATCTTCGTCGAGCCGGGCGACGAAGGGGGTCTCGTCGCGGCGCTCCGCGCGATGTGCGAGGACGAGCGCCAGCGCGCCGCGATGGGTCTCGAGGCCCTGCGGCGCGCGCAGGCGCTGTCCTGGGACCGCGCCGCCCGATTTGCGCTCGACGCGCTCGAGGAGGCCGCGCGGTGAGGCCTCTTCGCTTCTGCATGCTGACGACCTTCTACCCGCCCTTTCATTTTGGCGGGGACGCGGTCGGGGTCCAGCGCCTCTCGCGGGCGCTCGTGCGGCGCGGACACGAAGTGACCGTGGTGCACGACGTCGATGCGTGGAGAGCTCTCTCCCGCGCGCCGGAACCGGAGATCCAGCCCGAACCGGCTGGGCTGAAGGTGGTCCGATTGCGCTCGCGCCTCGGGATGCTCTCGCCGCTCCTGACGCAGCAGCTCGGGAGACCGGTCATCCATGGCGCGGCGATCCGGAGGATCCTCGCCGAGGGCCGGTTCGACGTGATCCAGTACCACAACGTGTCGCTCGTCGGGGGACCCGGGCTCCTCGCGCTGGGCCGGGCCGTGAAGTTGTACCTGGCCCACGAGCACTGGCTCGTGTGCCCGACGCACGTGCTGTGGCGCCACCAGCGCGAGCCCTGCACGGAGCGACAGTGCCTGCGCTGCCAGATCGCCTACCGGCGTCCGCCGCAGGTGTGGCGCTCGACCGGGCTGCTCGAGCGCGAGCTCGCGCACGTCGACCTGTTCCTCGCCGCGAGCGAGTTCAGCCGGGCGAAGCACAAGGAGATGGGCTTCCCGCGCGAGATGGAGGTGCTGCCGTACTTCCTGCCGGACGAGGATGGGCCCGGGGGATCCGCTCCCGTCGAGCGCCCGCACGAGCGCCCCTACTTCCTGTTCGTCGGACGCTTGGAGCGCATCAAGGGCCTCGACGACGTGATCCCGCTGTTCGCGAGCTTGCGCGAAGCCGACCTGCTGATCGTCGGCGACGGCACCCACGCGCAGGAGCTGAAGCGTATTGCCGCAGGCGCGCCGGGTGTGCGCTTCCTCGGGCGCGTGAGCGAGGATCTGCTCGAGCGCTGCTACACCCACGCGCTGGCACTGCTCGCTCCCTCGGCGGGCTACGAGACCTTCGGCATCACCGTGATCGAGGCCTTCAAGCACCGTCTGCCGGTGATCGCGCGAGCGATCGGCCCGCTGCCGGAGATGGTCGAGGTCTCCGGCGGCGGCGAGCTGTTCGCGACGCCCGCGGAGCTGGCCGCCGCGCTGCTCCGCCTCTCGGGCGATCCGCTCCGGCGCGAGCGCCTGGGCCGGTCCGGCCACGCGGCCTGGAAGGCGAAGTGGACCGAGAGCGCGGTCCTGCCGCAGTACCTCGAGTTCGTGCGCCGCGCGGCGGAGCGCAAGGGCGCGCGGGAGGTCGTCGCGGCGCTCTCCTAGCCCTCATTCCGCGTCCGGAGTGGAGGCGGGAAGGGGGATCGACGAGGCTCACCCTCGCCTCCCGGCGGCCTTTGAGTTAAAAGCATCGGTGGGTCAGCCCGATGCGAGTTGCAATTTCTTTTATCGCGGCGCTTCTGTGGACAGGAGCATTCGCTTTTGCCCAGGTCCCCGACGCCGGACCGGACCAGTCGATCTTCTTCCCCGGCACGGCCATCCTCGCCGGGAGCGTGCAGGGCGGCACGCCCCTCAGCTGGTGGACTGCCGACGGCAACGGGGCAACCGAGAACTGCATGGTGAAGTACAGCGACCAGACCGGGGTGACCTCGGTCGGTCCGCTGCGCACGACCGGCGGAACGGTCTACGGGTACCCGACCGACTTTGCCCGCGTGGGAGGGACGGTCTACGGAATCGACGCGTTCTTCCGGCAGCTCTACCTCCTCGATCCCGTCACGGGCATCGTGACGCCGATCGGGCCGCCGTGGCCGGCCCAGTACGCGAGCGTCCAGTCGCTGGCCTATGACGCGGCCGGAGACCGGCTGTTCTCCGTCGACCAATCGACCGGGCAGTTGCTGCGGATCAATCGCTCGAACGGTGCGCTGATCCTGGTGGGGAATGCGACGCTCGCCGCCTACGCGCAGGTTCACTCCCTCGGCTGGCGCGCTTCCAACAGCCGGCTCTACGCCGTCGACCAGGCGACCCAGGCGATCCTCGGCATCGATCCTGCGACCGGCGCGCCGACGATCGTGTCCCACATCGCCAATGCCGGTGCCCGCATCGAGGAGCTGGAATTCGTCGGCGACCGGATGTACGGCGTCAACGCCCTCCACAACGGCGCTTCCATCTTCGCCGCGCAGCTCCAGAGGATCAGCCCCGGGTTCGGCCTGGCGCAGAACCTGGGGCCGGTGGTCTATCAGGTCTCGGCTCTGTGCCTGCTCGTCAACTCCGTGTCGGAAGACCGGGTGTGGTCGCAGATGAGCGGGCCGGGTACCGCCACGTTCTCGGACCCCTACGCGCTCAACGCGACGGTCACCTTCTCGCGGCCGGGTGCCTATGTGCTCAAGCTGACGGTCACCACCACCTCGGGGCCGGCCTTCGACACGTTGACGATCAACGTGCTCCCGGATTCGACGTCTGGCGGGTGGACGGTGTTCACACCCAGCCTGGACACCCGCACGGTGTACGTCAGCAGCTCGACCGGCAACGATGCGAACAACGGCCTCTCTTCGGCAACTCCCAAGCGCACGATCGCATCGGGCAAGGCGCTCTTGCGCAACGGGTTCCCGGACTGGCTGCTGCTGAAGTGCGGGGACACCTGGGACGAGTCGCTCGATACGACCGGGGAGTTCCGATTGAACGGGCGCTCCCTCACGGAACGGATGCTCGTCTCGAGCTACGGCAACGGAGCCCGTCCGCTCCTGCGCACCGGTACCGGGAGCGCGGTGGACAACTTCACCCAAGGGAACCACGTCGCCCTCGTCGGTCTTCACTTCTGGGCGCACCTCTACACGGGGAGCCAGGGAACGCCGCACGCCGTGGAGTGGTTGGGTGCCACCGCCAACTTCTTGCTCGAGGACTGCTTCGTCGAAGGCTACGAATCGAATGTCGTGGTCATGGGTTACCCCGAGCCGACCCACAGGCACACCAACGTGACGATCCGCCGCAACGTGATCGTGGACGCCTACAACACGGGCAGCAGCAACTCGGAAGGCATCTTCGCCTCCAGCACCGACGGCCTGTTGATGGAGGAGAACGTGCTCGACAAGAACGGCTGGAACGACACCATCCCGGGATCGCTGCCGACCTGGTATCGCCGCAACGTCTACATCCAGAACGGAAACACCAACGTCATCTTCCGCGGGAACATCGTCGCGAGAACCGAAGGCATCCAGATGCGTTCAGGGGGGATCGTGGAGAACAACCTGTTCCTGCGCCTCCCGATCGCGGTGCTGCTTGGCGGGGGCATGATCCCCGAGCCTCAAGGTGTCACAGGCACCATCCACCACAACGTCATGCTCAACGGCGGAGACCTCCAAGCCGGCAGTCCGCGCGGTTGGGGCATGGTGTTGGCGAATCTCACGCAAGCGACCATCGATTCCAACGTGATCGCCCACAACGTCAGCGGGCACGCGCCCTACCCCGTGACCTTCGACGTGGCCCTCAACGGCAGGGGCGTCGAGAACACCCTGTTCTCGAACAACATCATCTACGCCTGGAACGGCTACAGTCGGTTCAAGGGGACTGCCGCGCAGACCGTGAACATCCAGCTGCTCGGCAACAAGCTCCAGAACGAGATCACATCGGATCCGCTGATCGTGCATGATCAATCCGGCAGCACGAATGGCGTGATCTCTGCGAACAACATCTTCGATGCCATCGCCGCACCCAACGCGTGGATGCGGGCCGGCGCAAACCTGTCGCTCGCCCAGTGGAAGGCGCTCGTGAACGACACGACCTCGGTTGCGCAGCAGGTGGTGTTCCCCGATTCGACTCGGACGATCGTGACCTACCAACTGTCGATCGGGGGCACGCCGACCCTGCCAGCGTTCCTGACCGAGGCGCGCAATCAGTCGAAATCCAACTGGCGAACGCAGTACACGGCCGGCGCCGTCAACGACTACATCCGGGCCGGCTACGGCCTCTGACCGTTCTCCGACGCGCATCGAGCGGCGTCATCCGGCCAAGATCGGTCTCGCGGGATATCCTTGGGGAGATGTCCGTGCGTCCCCCGATCACGCTAGCTGCAACCGCTCTGGCAGCATCCACGGCGCTCGCCCAGGTCCCCGACGCCGGTCCGGACCAGACGCTCACGTTTCCCGCCGTGGCGACGCTCGCCGGCAGCGTGCAGGGCGGCACTCCTCTCGACTGGTGGACCGCCGACGGCAACGGCATCACCGAGAACTATCTGATCAAGATCGATTCGCAGACCGGCGTGACGGCAGTCGGTCCTCTGCGCACGAGCGGCGGGCAGGTCTTCGGCTACCCGACCGACTTCGTCCGCGTCGGCTCGCAGATCTACGGCATCGACGCCTTCCTGCGGCAGCTCTACCTCCTCGACGGCGCGACCGCGGTCGTGACGCCGATCGGACCGCCCTGGTCGAGCCAGTACTCGGACGTGCAGTCGCTCGCCTATGACCCGGCGGGCGACCGATTGTTCGCCGTCGATCAGCCGACCGGCCAGCTCCTGCGCATCGACCGCACGAGCGGCGCGCTCACCCCGATCGGCGCGCAAACCCTCGCCGCGTGGCCGGAGGTGCGCTCGCTCGCCTGGCGCGCGAGCGACGCGCGACTGTACGCGGTCGACCAGACCAGCGACGCGTTGATCCGGATCCATCCCACGACCGGCGCCGGCGCCTTCGTGGTGGGACTCGCGAGCGACCCGAACGCGCGCATCGAGGAGCTCGAGTTCGTCGCCGACAAGCTCTACGCCGTGAACGCGTTCCTGACGGGAGGCGTGCTGACCGACGCGCAGCTGGAGCGCATCAAGCTCTCGGATGGCTCCGCGACGGACCTGGGCTCGCAGCTCAGCGACCTCTCGGCGCATTGCCTGCTCTTGAACTCGCTGCCGGAAGACGTGCTGTGGACGCAGGTATCCGGCCCGGGGCAGGCCCTGTTCTCGAACCAGCGGACCCTCGATCCGACCGTGACCTTCCCCGCGCCGGGCGCCTACGTGCTGCGCCTCGCGGTCTACGGCGCCTCCGGGCCGGCCTCCGACGACGTGACCATCGTGCAGGACGCCTGTCCTTCCGACCCGAACAAGATCGTGCCCGGCGCCTGCGGCTGCGGCGTCCCGGACACGGACACGGACGGAGACGGCCTGGCCGACTGCGTGGACAACTGCGACGCGGTCGTGAACCCGAACCAGGCCGACACCGACGGCGACGGCGTCGGCGACGCGTGCGACAACTGCTTGACGATCCCGAACCCCGGACAGGGGGACTGCGACGGCGACCTCCTCGGCGACGCCTGCGAGATCGCCTCCGGCGCACCCGACTGCAACCTGAACGGCATCCCCGACGACTGCGACGTGGCGCACGGGACCAGCTCGGACGTGAACGCGAACGGGATCCCCGACGAGTGCGAGTCGCTCTCGGGCTCGCCCTACTGCTTCGGGGACGGCTCGGGCACCGCCTGCCCGTGCGGCAACTCCTCCGCGCCGGGCAGCGGGACGGGCTGCGCGAACTCGACCGGCTCGGGAGCGAGGCTCTCGGGCAGCGGGATCCCGCACGTCAGCGCGGACACCCTCGTGCTCCACGCCGTCGGGCTGCCGCCGAACGTCCTCACCGTGATCTTCCAGGGACAGGCGAACGTCGCGGGCGGAGCCGGGTCCCCCTACGGCGATGGCTTGCGGTGCGTCCAGACCGGTCTGCGGCGCATCGCCGCGAGGAGCGCCAGCAGCGGGGGAGCCCTTTCCTACCCCGGCGCGGGGGACCCGAGCGTCTCCGTGCGCGGGCAGGTGCCCACCTCGGGAGCCCTGCGGTACTACCAGATCACGTACCGGAACCAGGCCGGACCGTGCGGCACGCACCTGAACCTGACGAACGGGCTCGCAGTCGCCTGGGCGCCGTGATATCGGGATCCGCGTGCGCGGGATCCTGACCTACCACTCGATCGACGGGAGCGGCTCGCCGATCTCGGTCGCGCCCGAGGCCTTCGCGCGGCACGTGCGCTTCCTCGCGAGCGGGAGGGTGAGGGTCGTCGAGCTCGGGAAGATCGCGCGCGTCCCCGAGGAGGAGGACGCGGTCGCGATCACCTTCGACGACGGGTTCGCCAACTTCGCGGAGAGGGCCTGGCCGCTGCTGCGCGACCGCGGCCTCCCGGCGACGCTCTTCGTCGTCAGCGACCGCGTCGGCAAGACGAACGCCTGGGATGCGGCCCCCGGGATTGAGATCCCGTCGCTCCCGCTGCTCGCCTGGGACCAGCTCGCACGGTTCGCCCTGGAGGGACTCGAGCTCGGTGCCCACGGGCGCACGCATGCCTCGCTCGCGGGGATGCCACGCGATCGGTTGTTCGACGAGGTCAACGGGTCCAAGGAGAAGATCCGCATGGAGACCGGGAGGACGCCGTCCGCGTTCGCCTTCCCCTTCGGCGACCGCGATGCGGCCGCGGTCGAGGCGGTGCGCGGCGCGTTCTCCTGCGCCTGCACGACCGAGCTGCGCGCGCTCGCCCGGGGCGAGGACCTCCACCTCCTGCCGCGCGTGGACGCGTTCTATCTGCGCTCGAACGAACGACTCGAAGCCTGGGGCAGCGCAGGCTTCCGCCGCTGGCTCGCGCTGCGCGGAGGCATGCGGCGCGCGGCCGCTCTGGCGCGCAGGCTCGCGCCGCGGCGAAGCTTTGGAAAGCCGGCGGCCCGGCGTACGATGGGGCCGCAGGACGGACATGCGGACCGCCATGGATGAACGCGAGCTGGCCGGGCTGCCGGGTCCGCTGCGCCTTGCCTTCGCGCCGCTCGACAAGCGCGCCTTCGGCCTCGCTCTCGGAGTCTGGGCCGGACTCGGGGTCTTCGGCGTGACGGCCTATCACCTCCTGCTCGACTCGTTCCTGCGGGCGCACGTCGAGGTCCTCGCCGGCGCGAGCTACTCGGGCGATCTCCTGTGGCTGCTCGCGCAATTCTTCCGCGGCTACGACCCCACCACCTGGGGCGGCGCCGCGATCGGAGGTCTGTGGGGCCTGTGGACCGGGTTCATCCTGGGCTGGTTCGCGGCCTTCGTGCGCAATCTCTGCGTCGCCGCGTGGCTCTTCGGGGTGCGCACGCGCGAGCAGCTCGCGGCGAACCGCGAATTCCTGGACCACATCTAGGGATCCGAGCGCGATGGCCGACCCGAACGCACAAGTCGAGAGCTACCTCCTGAGGCTCAACAGCCGCGCGTGGGGGATCGCTTTCGGCCTGCTGGGGGGACTCGGACTGTTCGTCGCGACGAACTTCCTGCTGCTCGTCGGCGGGAAGGACGTGGGCAAGCACCTGAACCTGCTCTCGGTCTACTTCCCGGGCTACCACGTCACCTTCGTCGGAAGCCTGGTCGGGTTCGTGTACGCCTTCGTGGTCGGGTACGCGACGGGGCGGATCATCTCGAGCGTCTACAACGTCGCGGCGCGGACGAAGTAGGCGCGTCGCTGGGCCTCTAGTCTTCCACCACGTGCATCGCGAACACCTCGCGGTGCGCGCGCCAGCGCTCGCGGTCGAAGCGTCCTCCTTCGAGGCACTCGACCGCCGCATAGGCCATCGCCAGCGCGTGGTGCGTGTTGTCGTGCGCGAAGAGTCCCTGCCGGCCGTACGTGAGCAGATTCGCCTGCTCGCCGATCCAGAGGTCGAGCGGCCCGAACGCGTCCTCGTAACCGCGTCGGTAGATCGGATAGGCCTGCGGCAGGCGGCGCACGAACGAGCTCACCGGCTCGGCCGGCAGCGGAATGCCCGACGCTTCGAGATCCTGGGCCACGAGCCGCGCGAGGTCCGCGTCGGAGGCGCTCCAGTGCCGGTCGCCGACCGCGCAAGGCAGCTCCGCGCACAGGACCGTCCGGCCGCGTGGCTCCTGGCGCATGGCGTAGTTCTTGGGCTCCGACATCCTCGTGATCGCGACGTCCGGACCCGGGAAATAGTGGGCGTCGTACTCGCTGAAGCGATCGACCTGGATCTCGAGGTAGACCAGCAGCATGGCGCGATACCCGATCGAGTCCGCAGCGCGCAGGATCGCGGTCGGCGCCTCCGGGCGAAGCAGTCGCGCGAGCACCGTGATCGGGATCGTCGACCACACCTGGTCGGCCTCGATCGCGCGCTCCTCGCCTCCATCCCGGGCACGGACACGCCACCGCGCCCCGACGCGCTCGATCGCCGTCGCGCTCCATCCCAGAGCGATCTCGGCGCCGAGGTCGCGCGCGTGCGCCGCGTAGGCCTCGCTGATCGCGCCGTAGCCCCTGCGCGGGTAGAAGAACCGGCCGGCGCCCTTCGGCTTCAGTCCCGGCACCGACGCGAGCACCTTGCGCGCGAGCTTCCCGAACGATCCCGCCGACACCCGTCTCCGCGCCTGGATCGCCGACAGCTCGCGCGGATCGCAGCCCCAGATCTTCACCGCGTAGGGGAAGTAGAAGTGCTCGCAGATCGTCCGGCCCAGGCTGCGCTCGAGGACCGAGGCGAAGCTCTCGTCGCCGTGCGCCGCGCGGCGCGGCAGCGCCTTCGCCGCCGCGTCGCGGAGCGACGAGAGCGCGAACCCCTTGTCGAGGTGCACGAGCAGGTCCGCCGGCTTCAGCGGGAAATGCACCCACTTTCCGAGCAGGCGGATCCGCCCGTGCCGCGGGCGGTCGAGCAGGTCTTCGCCCAGGAACGAGCGGATGTCGGCCAGGATCTCCGGCGCGCAGGCGGGGTGCAGGCGATGGCTGCCGTAGTCGAGGCGGTGGCCCGCGTGCTCGAAGCTCCCGGCGTTGCCTCCGACCGCTCCCCCGCGCTCGAGGAGCACGACCTCGGCCTTCTTCTCGCGAGCGAGGAGCCACGCGGCACCGACGCCCGCCGGCCCGCCGCCGAGGATCGCGATCCGTGTCATGCCGGTGTCCTGGTTCCGCGCGAACGGCCTCCTCGCAGGCGGAAGCGGAGGGTGCACCCGGCCAGGGTCGCCGCGCTGTAGACCAGGTGAACCTGGTGGAAGACGAATGCCGCGACCGCGAAGAGGCGTCCTCGCCTCTTGGCGAAGAAGCGCAGGAGGTCGAGGTTCAGTGCGACGGCGAGCACGATCGCCGCCGCGCAGGCCGCGACGAGCTCACGCCGGCGGGTCGCGACGGCCCAGGGCAGGATCGGCAGCGCGAGCAGCACCCACGGCGCGAGAACGGCCGCGAATCGCTGCGAGCGGCGCAGGTTCAGGTCGTCGGGCATCGATCCGGTCTCGAGGATCAGCTCGGACCACGGAATCGCGCGCCTCCGGATGTCGGTCAGGACGACCGAGCGCAGCGTCCAGCGCTTGAGGTGCCTAACCTGCAAGCGCGGGTCGAGGCGCGTCATCCCGAGCCTCGCGAGTCGCAGGCCCAGCTCGATGTCCTCGATCATCGGCACAGGGTAGCGCTGCTCGTCGAAGCCGCCGGCGCGCAGGAAGGCCTCCCGCCGCACCGCGCCGCATCCGGCCCAGAACCCCGACCGTTCTCGCCGCGCGCGCTGGTGCGTCCAGCAGTGGCGCAGATTCATGTACGAGGAGGCGAAGTTCCGCTCGGGCGGGTCGTCATCGTAGGAGCCGGTCACCGAAACGAGCCCGGGCTCGGCCGCGAAAGCCGTGAGCACCCGTCCGACCAGATCGAAGTGGGCCACGCAATCGGCGTCGAGGAACAGGACCACCTCCGCGTCGACTGCGCGCGCCCCCGCGTTGCGCGCTTCGGCCGGTCCGGCGCGATGCTCGAGGCGCAACACTCTCGCCCCCAGGGTCTCGGCCCGTCGAGCCGTGCCGTCGTCCGAGCCCGCATCCACGACGAGGACCGTGCGGCCGCGCGCGGCGGCGACCGCGGCGCTCAGGCTCTGAGGCAGGAAGTGCTCTGCGTTGTAGGCCGGGATGACGATCGCGAGGTCCTCCATGCCGTTCAGGCCTTCCCGGGTTCGCCGGTCGCATAGCCCGCGCACTCGCCAGCCGCCCAGACCGTCTGGAGCACGAACACGAGCGGAAGGCAGGCCAGGAAGCGCGCGGTCCCGCGCCCCTTCGAGAGCGTCCCTCGAAGGAGCCGCCACGTCAGCACCAGCGGGAGGATCACCGAGAGTGCCGCGAGGGTCGCGCGTCGCGCCGCGCTCGCACCCTTCACGCGCGTTCCCGCGAAGGATCGACCCCACACGAAGCGTTCGCGCAGCGCCCCGGCCAAGGTGAGTCCGCTCCGGACCTGGGCGACCTCGCTCTTCGAGGTCAGGCGGATCTCGAATCCCTTGGCGACGAGCGCGCCGTGCACGACGGTCTCGTGGTAGTCCTTCGCCCAGGCTTCGCGCACCGAATCGAGCGCCTCGCGGCGGTAGGCGACGTTGCTGTCGCTGACGTAGGCCGCGGGCCCGTCCGGCAGCGGATTCTGGTAGCGGCCGAAGTCGCAGAAGTACGCCGCGCGGGCGAGAGGGCCCTCGCCGCCGCACTCGACCGCGCCCCCGATCGCAGCTGCGCGCGGGTGCTGTCCGAGCAGGCCGACCAGGTCCGCGCACCACGTCGGCGAAGCGACCGCGTGGTCCTCCGTCAGCGCGACGATCGCTCCCCGCGCGGCCCGGAGGCCGATCGTGCGCAGCGTGTCGTGGTGCTCGCGCGAGGCGCCGGCGCGGGCCGCGCGCGTGTCGAGCCCCTCCGCGCGCAGGAACCGCACCGCGGGGAAGCGCGAGGCGAGCGTCGCGACCTCGGCAACGGCGTCGTCGTAGGGGACGAGGATCTCGAAGGCGGGCGCCCCGCGCTGCGCCGCGAGCGCGTCGAGGCAGCGCTCGAGGTCCTCGCGCCTCCCGGAGATCAGCGCGACGACGACCGAGAGCCGCGGCTCTCCCTGCCCGGCCGTCATTCGACTCGCTCCAGGGCGTCGCCCGGCCCGAGCAGGTAGCCGAGCCACTCGCCCCACACGTAGGCGACCGCGACCGGCACGAGCAGCGGCAGCGCGCGCAGGAACTGCGGTACGCGCGCTCCGCTCGCGAAGACCCTCGCGCCGATGCGGGCGAGCCACAACGGAGGGAAGAGGGGCGCGGCGAAGAGGTACACGAGCCGCTTGGCCGCCCCGACGCGCTCGCGCTGCGTACCGCCCCACACGCGCGAGAGCAGGTAGCGCTGCCCGAGGTAGTAGCCGAAGTCGAAGGGTCCCGTGTGGCGGGCGCCCATGCGCGAGACCGAGAGGAAGCGCCCTTCGCGAGCCAGCACCGGGTGCAGGACGACCTCCCAGTAGCCCGAGCCGAGCAGATCCTCGTGCCTCTGCAGCAGCTCGCGCCGGTAGGCGACGTTCGCGCCGTTCAGCAGGTAGCGCTCGCCGTCGCTCCACGGCGGGAGGTAGTTGTGGTACTCGGAGAAATACACCACCCAGTCGCGCACGCGCTCGAAGTCCGAGTCGAGGATCGGACCGCCGATCGCGGCGAGCGGCGGGGGCGGCATCCCCGCGGCGTCGCGAAACGTGCCCGCGATCGTCGCGATCCAGTGCGGCGGCGCGGTGCAGTGCTCCTCGATCACGGCGACGATCTCGTTCCTCGCCGCGAGCGCCGCGACACGCCGCAGCTCCGGCACGCTCGGGTGCGGGGTGCCTCCCGCGCGGAGGACTCGCACCCCGGGGTGATCGCGGGCGAGCCGCTCTGCCGTTGCGCCCCCGACGCGGTCGGCGACGAGGACCTCTGCCCCCTCGGAAGCAGCCTGCTCACTCAAGGACTCGAGGCAGCGGAAGAGGAACTCCCCGCCCGCGCCCGAGGCGATCACCACGGATACTTTCATGCGCGGGTGGCCATGCCAGCCGGCCCTTTTCTCCACACGAGGGCGACCAGGAGCGCGCACAGGAGGACCACGAGATACGGCCAGAACCACGCCTGCACGATCGCGTCCGCAGACGCGGTCTGGCGGAGGACGCTGAGCCACGGGAACTGGAGCCCGCCCTGGAGGAAGCGGTGCCAGCTCTCGACGACCGCGCTGCGCGAGAAGTCGCCGAGATCCTGTGGCTGCGGGTGGAAGCGCACCATGGACAAGACCCACTCGTGCAGGACGGCCAGGCCCGCGAGGAGGAAGAGCGCGGCCCGGGGGATGCGCGCCAGGCTCTCGCAGGCGGCCAGGTAGAGCAGCGGAACGATCGGCAGGAGGTGGCGGAACCCGCTGTTCCACTGCATGCGCGCGTACTGGTTCGACGCGCAGAAGAGCAGGAAGAGGACCGACAAGAGCAGGAGGAAGCGCCGCGCGCTCCGAGGGAGGATCCTGCGCTCCCGATCGACGCGCGAGGGAACGAGCGCGAGGAGGAGGATCGGACCGTAGACGAAGAGGCCGAAATCCGGGCTGAAGAGGTTGGCGAGGAACAAGTCCCACTGAGGCAGCGAGAATCCCAGCCAGCCGCGCTCCGTGAAGTGCGCCGCGGGCATCCAGTGCTGCGCCGGCAAGAAAAGATTGCCGAACTGGATCCACTGGGTTGCGAACAGGAACGAAAGCGGAGGCAGGGCCCCGAGTGCGAACGTGAGGCACGCCGAGAGCGAGCGCCGCTCGAAGGCGATCCACGCCCCGAAAGAGGCCAGCGCGACCGCTCCCGAGTAGTCGAACGCGACCGCCGCGCCCGCGAGGAGCCCCGCCGAGAAGATCCGCCGACTCGAAGCTCTCGCAGCATCGACGAGCAGCAGGGCGAAGGCGCCGAGCACCGAGTACATCACGAACAGGTTGTTGTTGAGCGTCGCGCTGCGGAAGAACACCGGCGTGCCGAGCGCGTAGACGAGCGAGAGCGCGAGCGCGCGTCCGCGCGGCACCCCGCGGGCCTGGAGGATCCAGAGGATGAGCACGGCCGAGAGCGCGGAGAGCGGGGCCATGACCAGCACCGCCGTGATCGCCGCCGCGGCGCCGAACCGAAGGTCCAGGCCGCGGCGCCGGACCTCCTTGTAGAAGCGCTCGCGCAGGGGGTACTCGGTGCGGAACTGGCCCTCTGCCGCCGCGCCGTTCCGCGCGATCTCCTCCCTGCGGTACCGCTCGAGCGCGTCGAGCAACGGCCCGAACACGAACAGGGGCACCGCGGCGATCGCCGAGGTCGCGACCTGGTTGTCGATGTAGGCGTGCCCGTCGGAGTGGGCGAAGATGTCGGAGTGCAGGCCGAGGTAGGGATCGACCCGGAGCGTCCCGCGCTCGGCCAGGCTGAAGGCCGGGTAGTGCTCGCGGACGACGTTCGTGGCGAAGTGCGCCGCGAGGAGGATCCAGCCGGTGAGGAAGACCCGCGCCGCGTCCGACCTCATCCCGACGAGGGTACGGACCCGGAGGGCGTTCTCAACGATCCGGCGCTCGGGATTGAGAATCGCGCCCTGCGGCGTACCCTCCCCGGTCGATGCGCCGGATCTTTTCCGATCGCGCCGCGCCGCTCGGGGCGCTCGCCGCCGCCCTGGTCGCCTGCGTGTGGGTCCTCATCCTCCACCGCGAGAGCCCGCGCACGCTCGTCTCGGCTCACGGCCTCTTGCACGCGGCCATCGCCGAGCGCTTCCAGAGCGGCGTCGGAGCGGGCTTCCCTCCCGAGAACCCCTATTTCGCCGGCGAGCCACTCCCTTATTACTGGTGCTTCCAGTGGGCGGGCGCGAAGCTCTCCGCGATCCTCGGGACGGATCCGCTGCACGCCTTCGAGGCGATGATCGTCGCAAGCCTGTTCGTGCTGGTGCTCGCCAGCGCTGCGCTCGGACGCAGCCTGTACCGATCCGGCGCGGCAGGCCTGGCCCTGCCGGGACTCCTGCTCGCAGGAGCTCTCCCCCAGGGCGCTCTCCTGCTGCTCGCGCGCCTGCCCGCGTGGGGGATCCCGTCGGACGACGGCGGGTACCTGTGGGGCGTCGTCCACCCCGTCGCGCGCATGATGCGCGTGTGGGACGAGTTCTCGATGTACGGACCGCTCTTCTCCTTTTTCGTGAGCGCCACGACGCGGCCGCTCGGACTCGCCGCCCTGGTGATCCTCCTCCTCGCACTGCAGCGATTCCTGGCACGCCCGAGCGCGGGCCGCGGCGCGGCTGTCGCGGCGAGCGCGACGATCCTCGGGTGTGCGAGCGCGCTGCTCGCGCTGACGACCGGCGCGACGCTCGTCGCGGGCCTCTCGATCCTCGCCCTTCTGCACGGAGTCTTCCGGCGCCCCGCGTTCCTCGCGGTGGCCGCGATCGCCGCGGGGCTGCTCGCCAGCCTGCCGACGTGGAGCCACCTCATCGGGACCGCGCCGCTCGCGCTCCACGATCCGCCGTCCGTCCTGCGGCAGGTCGGGCGCATGGCGGAGTCGGGATGGTTGCTCGTGATGCTCGCCTGCCTGGGTCTGCGCTCCGTGAGCGCTGACGGCCGGTCCTTCGTCCTGGCCTTGTGCACCGCAGCCCTGCTCCTCGTGATCGGTTGCGCGCTCCTCTCGCTCCCGGTGGGCAACGAGGACAACCTGTTCCACGGAGCACTCGTCATGCTCGCGGTTCCCGCTGCGGGATGCGTGCTCTCGCGCCGGCCGGCGGCGGGCACTTTCACCTTCAACCCGCGGCGAGCCGCATTCCTCGCCGCGGCCTTCCTCCCGACCTTCGCCGTCCAGGCCGCGGCCACGACCGGACGACCCCCTGTCGATCTCTCGCTCGTGGGCGGGCGGATCGAGCGCGCGAACCCGGCCGGGCCGGAGGCGCGGCTCTACCGCTGGATCGAGGCGCGCACCGACCCGCGCGCAGTCTTCGTGATCGACCCTCGCCCTCCGATCCAGGCCGCGTGCGGGAACTCGGCCGAGCTGCCGGCTCTCACCGGCCGCGCGCTCTTCACCGAACGCACGGGGCACTACCTCGTCGATCCCGAGCCCGACGGCAAGCGGCGTCCTGGGATCGCGGCGCGCCTCGCGACGGGTGAGCCGATGCCGCGCGAGGACTCGGCGCTCCTCTCCAAGCTATCGCGCGAGGTCTACGTCGTGAGCCGCGAACCTGGAGGGGAGGCCGCGCTCGAGCGCCTCTACGGCCTGGCGCTCTTCCGCGCCGATCCGTTGTCGGTCTTCCGATGGAGGCCGCAGTGAACGGACCGCCGATCACGGCGAAGTCGACGGAGCGCGCTGCGCCGCGCTGCGCCGCGACGGTCGGGCTGTGCCTCTACGCCTCCATCGCGATCGCGGGCATCGCCGACCTCGCCGGGAACGCGGTCGCGTTCTCCAGGGTCGAGTCCGTCGAGACGCTGCTCCTGTGGCTTGCGCTGGGATCCTTCGTCGCCCTGCCTGCCGCCGCATGCGCCATGGGACTCTCTCTCGCGCTTCCTCGGCGCTCGCCCTCGGGAGTGGCCGCTGTAGTCCTCTGGGCCGTCCTGCAGAGCGGGATCCTCCTGGCGTTGAAGGCCGGATGGTTCGGAGTCCCGATCGCCCTGGTGCTCTCCGGCGGACTCGGGCTCGCAAGCGCGCGGCTCGCGCGCGCCGCCGACCCGCTCGCCGCCGTCCGCACGGCCTGCATCCTGCTCCTGCTGGCCTCGCTCCCCGCGGCGGCGATCGTCAGCTTGTTCCGTCCTGGCTACGGGGCGGCGGGCCCGGCTCGCGCGAGAGCCGGAGAAGGTGGAGAGCGCCCGAACGTGGTCCTCATCGTCCTCGACACCCTGCGCGCCGACCACCTCGGCGCCTACGGGGACCCGCGCGGCCTGTCTCCCGGCTTCGACGCGCTGGCCGCGCGCTCGACGCTCTACGAGGAAGCCTTCGCGACGGCGCCCTGGACCGTGCCCTCGCACGCCTCGCTGTTCACCGGCCTCCACCCGCGCACGCACGGAGCGACCTGCGAGCACCACCGCTGGCTCGACGATCGCTTCACCACGCTCGCCGAGGCGCTCGGGGAGCGCGGCTACGAGACGGCGGCCTTCTCGGCCAACCACTACCTGCTCGAGGCCAATCTGGCGCAGGGCTTCGGCCTCTACCGCCCGATCGGCGAGCGCTTCGAGACGCTGTGGATCCGGCCGTTCCTCGAGGTGCTCGGAATCCCGGCGAAGTGGGCCGACCACGGTGCGGC
The DNA here is from genome assembly GCA_041488095.1 of Planctomycetota bacterium. Taxonomy (GTDB): domain Bacteria; phylum Planctomycetota; class UBA1135; order UBA1135; genus DASYPQ01. The sequence continues at coordinate 25,696 of JBGPOP010000023.1, read as the reverse complement.
CGAAGGCGTCGAGGCCGTCGAGCGCTACCTCGGCGAACGGGGTGCGACCGCCGCGCCGCTCTTCCTCTTCGTCAACCTCATCGAGCCGCACTGGCGCTACCTCCCGCCTCTCGCCGATCGCCGCGCCTTCCTGCCCGAGGACCTCGGCGTCGCGCGGGCGACCCTGATCTCGCTCGACGTCTACGGGCCGCTGCTGATGGCCGGCAAGCAGGTCGGCGGGCCGGTCGAAGCGGCGGTGCGTGCGCTCTACGCAGCCGCGGTGCGCTACCAGGATCGGGAGCTCGTCCGGCTCGTCGAGGCGATCGACGCGCACCTCGACCCGGCGCGCACGCTGCTCGTCGTCACCTCCGACCACGGCGAGAACCTGGGCGAGTGCGGGCGCTGGGACCACGTCTTCGCCGTGAACGATCACCTGATCCGCGTGCCCTTGATCGTCCGCTACCCGCCTGTGTTCCCGGCCGGCAAGAGGATCGCCGGCCTGTGCCAGCTCGTCGACGTGCCGGCGACGATCGCCGAGCTGGTCCCTGGGACGCGTCTCGGCGAGAAGATCGCCGGGCGCAGCCTCCAGCCGGATCGCTTCGAGCCGCGGAGCTTCATCGTCGCCGCGGGGGATCCCTACTACGGCCATCTCGAACGCATGGCGAACGTCGCCGGCTTCCAGCGTGATGTCGGCGAGCTCGCGCGTCCGCTGCTCGCCATCCGCTCGCGCGAGAAGAAGCTCGTGCTCAATGGCCGCGGTGAGCCGCGGCTGGTCGCGATCGCGCGCGACCGCGACGAAGCGCTGGACGTCCTGGGCCAGGAACCCGAGGCGGCCGGGGAGCTCGCGCGGGATCTCGAGAAGTGGCTCAGCGAGGTCCCCGCCTACGTGCGCGAGAACGCTTCCGGCGCGACGTCGCTCACGCGCGAGGCCCTGGAGCGCCTTCAGCGGATGGGGTACGCGGGCAAGTGACCGCGGGGCGTGCTTCCCGGGCGCTCGCTCGCGCCGCGCTGGCGGCGGCCGCGATCGCCGGGATCCTCCTCCTGCTCGAGATTCCGGCCTGGCTCGGATGGGTCGACTACGGCCTGCGGATCGGTCCGTCGGACGCGCTGCGCTTCACGCGGCTGAAGCCCTGGGACAACCCGGTCAACCTCCGCGATCCGGAGCTGCTCTTCCGCCACCGTCCTGGGCTGCACTTCCGGGGCGAGACGCCCGGAGACCTGGTGCACCTCTTCGGCATCGCCACGGACCGACGCCATCTCGCCGACGTCTCCTACGACGAGAACGGGTTCCGCAATCCGCCCGGCCTCGCGCAGGCCGACCTGGTCCTGCTCGGGGACTCGTTCCTCGAGGCGGGCCTCGTGCCGCTCGGCGAGGTCGTGTCGTCGCGACTCTCCGCGGCGCTCGGCGCGAGCGCGGCGAACCTCGGCCACTCGGGGTACGGCCCGCAGCAGGAGCTCCTCGTGCTGCGCCGTTACGGCCTGCCCCTGAAGCCGAAGACCGTCGTATGGCTCTTCTTCGAGGGCAACGACCTGATCGACGCGGGCCGTTTCGAGGAGGCGCGGCGCGGTGGAGGCGGCCTCGACCCGGGGAAGACGCACACCCGCCAGCGCAGCCTGACGCTGAACCTCCTGGCGCGGATCGGTGAGCTCGTCGAGGGATGGCGCCGGGAGGACAGCCCGGAGGCGCGCAGCCGCTGCGGGGTCTTCCGACCGAACGGAGGGAGAGAGCCGGTGCGGCTCTACTTCGCTTTCGCCGGCGAGCCGTTGACGGCCGAGGATCTCGGGCACCTGGCGCTGGCCGAGGAGACGATCCGCACGGCCGCGCAGGAGTGCGCTCGCAGCGGATCGCGCTTCCTGCTCGCCTATGTGCCGACCAAGTTCCGCGTGTACGCGGGCCTCGCCGAATTCGCCCCGGATACCCTGTGCGCGAGCTGGAAGGCCAACGACCTGCCCGAGCGCATGGCCAGCTTCTGCGCGACGGAGCGGATCGAGTTCATCGATCTGGCACCCGGCCTGCGCCGCGCGGCCGAGGCGGGGGATCTCGTGTACTTCGAGGATGACGGGCATTGGAACTCGAAGGGTCACGAGATCGCGGCGCGGCTCCTGGCCGAGCGGCTACGGCCATGAGGCGCGACGCGGTCTTCGGATTCGGGCTGGCGCTCGCTGCCGCGGTCCTCGTCCTCCACGCGTGCTCGCTGGGCTACGTCTCCGACGACGCCTACATCAGCTTCCGATACGCGAGGAACCTGCTCGCGGGCCACGGCCTCGTCTACAACGCCGGCGAGCGCGTCGAGGGGTACACGAACTTCCTGTGGACGGTGCTCCTGGCCGGCGTCGACCGGTGCCTGCCGGGAACGCACCTGCCGGAGATCGCGCGGACTCTCGGGGTCCTCTTCGGGTGCGCCACGGTCGTGCTCGTGGGCTTCCTCGGGCGCGAGGTCTCGCAGCGAAGCGATGCATCGGGCCGGCGCGGCATCGCGCTGCTCCTCGCCCCGGCGCTCCTCGCGGCGGACAGCTCCTTCGCGGTGTGGACGACCGGCGGACTCGAGTCGCCGATGTTCGCGTGCTTGTGCACGGCGGCCGCGCTGGCCTACGTGCGATGGACGAAGGGACGGGCCGGGCCGGCGTGGTCGCCGCTCCTCTTCGCGCTGGCGAGCCTTACGCGGCCGGAGGGAGTTCTGCTGTTCGCGGTGACGGCGACCTTCGAGCTCGTGCGACAGCGCGGAAGGATCGAGGGCGTCGTGCGCTGGTCCCTGCCCTTCGCGGCGGTCTTCGTGCCCTATTTCCTGTGGCGTTGGAGCTACTACGGCTGGCTCCTCCCGAACACCTTCTACGCCAAGGTCGGCGGCGGGGCCGGAGCGTGGCGGCGAGGACTGCACTACCTGGCGGGCTTCCTCTTCTCGCACGCATGGTTCGTGGCTCCCGCGCCGCTGCTCCTGCTCCTGCGCCGTCGCGCGGAGGGCTGGGCTGCCTACCTCGCGATCCTCGTCGTGGCGAACGCGGCCTACGTCATCGCGGTCGGAGGCGACGGGCTCTACTCGTTCCGCTTCTGCACGTACCTGGCCCCGCTCTTCTATGTGCTGGTCCAGGAAGGCCTGGCCCGCGGGCTGGAACGCGCGCACGCGGCCTGGCTCCCCGCCGCGGGCATCCTCGCCGCCGCGCTGAACGTGCAGACCACGGCGAGGACGCTCTGGCTGCCGGATTCCGTGCGCTGGACCGAGCCCAAGAGCGAGGTCTCCTTCCCGGGGACGGGGGCGGATCACGGGTACCTGTTCTTCGACAACTACTTCGTCGATCGCCAGAAGGTCGCGGCGCAGTGGCTCGAGGCGAACGCGGCGCCCGGGGCGGTGATCGCCGCGACGCCCGCGGGCTCGATCGCCTTCCATACCAGCCACGCGGTGATCGACATGCTGGGCCTCGCCGACGAACACATCGCGCATGTCGCGGTGGGGGACATGGGAAGCGGACGCGCGGGCCACGAGAAGGGCGACGGCGCGTACGTGCTCTCGCGCCAGCCCGAGTACATCCTGCTCGGCAACGTGGCCGTGCTCGCGCGGCAACTCTCGGCAGCGGAGATGCCGGCGAAGCTCGTGCGCCGCTCCGAGGAGGAGATCTGGGCGAGCCCCGAGTTCCACCGCGACTACGAGCTCGTGTCCGTGAAGCTCGCCCAGGCCGGTCTCTTCCGCTGGTTCACCTTCGCTCGGCGAAAGGCCCACCCGGGGCGTTGACCCCCTTCACAGGATCCAGCGCGAGACGAAGGGGAATCCCCAGAAGAGGCCCAGGCCGGCCGAGAGCGTTCCCGACGCCAGACCGACGAGCGCTTGGAACATCCCTCGTCCGCCTCAGTGGCCGAGATAGCGTTCGGGCTGCTTCTCGAAGTCCGCCTTGCACTGCTGGCTGCAGAACCAGTACGTGTCGCCGCGGTACCGCGTGCTGGGAGTCCCGGGGAGGATCTTCACGTCCACGCACGCGAGGTCGCCTTCGGTCTTGCAGACCGGGCACTGGGTGTGAGCGACTCCGTCCGCCTCGGCTTGCGCCGATGGGGACGAGGCCTTGCAGGCTGTCGCCGCGATCGGGAGGAGCCCCGCGAGCCAGAGCGCGCGCGAACCGAGGAGGTGCCGTCCTGTCGTCATGGCGGATGATTTCACAGCGAGAAGGAGAGGGTGAACGTCAGCTTACCACGGGTCTCCACCTGGTCTCCGTTCGCATCCTGGTACACGGGGATCGCCGGGGCGAGGCTCAGGGCGACGTGCGGGCTGACGCGCTCGCGGATCCCGGGGGAGAAGTACACGGTCGTCCCTCCGCTGTTCTCGTTCCGGGTGCCGCCGTCTTCGTCCTTGCCGAGCCACACGCCCACGAGCTCGCCCGAGGCGCTCCAGTTCGGGAAGGTCTTGATGTCCTCGGTGAGCCGGTAGGCGATCGCAGTGCCCAGATCGAGGCGGTCGCCCACCCGGAAACCCTCATGCCCGGTGCGGAAGGTGTAGAAGCCGCTCGCGTCGATCGTCGCGCGGCTCGTGAGGTAGCGCGAGTAGGCGAGGCCGACCTGGTAGTCGAAGGCTCCGGTGCCCGGCTGGCTCGAGGGCTCGAGCCTAGAGCCGTTCGAGAGCCGGACGTCGTCCTTGCCCGTGGGGAGCTTGATCCCCCCCAGGACGGCCAGGTGGCCGTGCGGGCCGTGCATCACGCGCAGCTTGCCCTGGAGCCAGAGATCGGTGAGCCCGCGCGGATCCACGGTCGCAACGTTGGCGCCGCCCATGCCGTTCGACTCTGCGGAGACGAAGTTGTCGCCGGAATACCAGCCGATCTGCGCGCCGATCTGGAAATCGTCCGTGACGCCGTAGGCGATCGACAGCGACTCGACGAGCGTGCGATCGATGGCATCGAAATCGCCGCTCTGGATCGCGTGGCCGGCGGCCTCGGCCTGCGTGAAGCTCTGGAACTGTGTCAGGTCGGTCCTCAGGGAGAGATCGAAGCCTCCGGCGCGCAGCGTCTCCCCCGAGGCGGTCGAGCTGCCGCCGCCCGAGGTGCCCGGGCCGTGGTTGGCGAGCGAGGGGGACGAGAGGATCGCGAGGACGGCGACGCAGCGCGTCGGATCCCGTCCTCGGCGCAGCTCGGATCGGGGGCGCACGGCGCGGAGCATACGGCGCGCGCCCGACTTGCGGCAACCCGCGGGCCGAACCCCTCAACCTCGCTCCCGCCGGGCCAAGGCTGACCGGGTGCAGCGCCGCGACGTCGAGCGAGGACCAGGATTCGATCGCCGCCAGCGCCTTCTCGCGCTCGGTCCGGAGCTGGGCCAGCGCGAGCCGTGCCTCGAGGTTCTGTCAGTGCTCCTCCATGGCGAGATCGAGCACGAGAAGCATCTCCTCCTTTCCGCGGCGAAGGGTCGCCGTGACGCGCTCTCCCGACTTGCGCCCTTCGAGGGCTCTCGCCAAGTCACTCCGGGAGCTGACGGACTCTCCGTCGATCGCAACGATGAGATCGCCGAGCTCGAGATCCCCCGTCGGCGTCGTGCGGGTCGGGCGCAGGCCTGCCTTCTCGGCGGGTCCGGCGGCCAGCACCTCCAGCACCAGCACGCCGGAGAGCCCCAGCTCGCGCACCCAGGCGTCCTCGGCGGCGCGGATCCCGAGTCCGGGCCGCTTCGCCGGGATGACGCCCAGGATCCGGGCCACGGCCTCGCTGACGGCGTCGACGGGCACCGCGAATCCGATCCCAGCGAACGCGCCCGAAGGGCTCGTGAGAGCGGTGTTGATTCCGATGAGCCTGCCCGCGCTGTCGAGGAGGGGGCCGCCCGAGCTGCCCGGATTGATGGCTGCATCCGTCTGGATCGTTCCGTGGATGACGGGACCTGAATCGGAGCGGATCTCCCGCCCCAATGCGCTGATCACCCCGACGGTCAACGTGTGATCGAGTCCGAAGGGATTGCCGATCGCGAGAACCGTCTGGCCCACGCGCAGCGTGCCGGTTGCCTCGACCTTGATCGGAACGAGGGATTCCGCGGGAGCATCGATCCTGAGCACCGCGACGTCCCGATCGGGGTCGGTTCCCATCACGCGCGCGATCCACGAGCTGCCGTCCCTGAGCAGCACGCGAGCTTCCTCCGCTCCCCGGATCACGTGCAGGTTCGTGACGATGTGGCCCCGGTTGTCCCAGACGAACCCGCTCCCCATTCCCCTGGGGATCTCGAGCACGTTGAACCGTGCCGGGTCACGGCGCACATCGAGAGCCTCGATGTGCACGACGGAGGGGCAGGCCCGCCGGAAGACTTCGATGCGCTGGCGTTCCTCCGGAAGGAGACGCTCGTCCGGGCGATCGAGCCCGGGACGAGTCTGCGCAGAAGGTGACGCAGGCGTGAAGCATCCGAACCCTGCCACGAGGAGCAGCCAGGCACCGGCGGTCGTGGCTGACTCGCCGAGGGACATCGTCCTGCCGGTGCGGATCATGGCCGCGGAACGAGCTTCATCCCGCACTTCGGGCAACTTCCGGGAGAGCTCGAGACGACATCCGCGTGCATCGGGCACGTGTACGCGACCGCAGCCCGAACCCCGGAAGAAGCCGCAGCCCGTGGTCAGCATCAGTGACCTCGCAGGTGGGGGATATCGAACTTCGCCACGTCGACGGTGCCGCGCTTCATCACGAAGCGCCATTTCCAGATGGCGTAGATCGGCGGGTAGACGAGCAGCTCGAGCAGGAAGCTCGTGATGAGCCCGCCCATCATGGGCGCGGCGACGCGCTTCATCATGTCGGCGCCGGTGCCCACCGACCACATCACGGGCAGGAGCCCGATGAAGGCGCAGCACACCGTCATCATCTTGGGGCGGATGCGCTTCACGGCGCCGTGGACGATGGCTTCGGTGAGATCGGCGAAGCTCTTCATCTTCCCTTCGCGCACGCGCTCGTAGTACGCCAGGTCCAGGAAGAGCAGCATGAACACGCCGGTCTCGGCGTCGAGCCCCATGAGCGCGATGAGCCCGACCCAGACCGCGATCGACATGTTGTATCCGAGCAGGTACAGGAACCAGATCGCGCCGATGGCCGAGAACGGCACGGCGAGCATCACGAGCGAAGCCTTCACCATCGACTTCGTGTTCATGTAGAGGAGTGCGAAGATCAGGAAGATCGTGATCGGCAGGACCACCTTCATGCGCTCCGCGACGCGCAGCATGTTCTCGTACTGGCCGCTCCACACGAGCGCGTAGCCCGTCGGGAGCTGGAGCCTCTCGCGCACGGCGGCCTTGGCGCGCTGGACGTAGCCTCCGAGATCGCTCTGCTCCGTGTTCACGAACACGTAGCCGGCGAGCATGCCGTTCTCGTTGCGGATCATCGCCGGACCGTCGACGAGACGGATGTCGGCCAGCTCCTCCAGCGGGATCTGCGCGCCCGACAGGGTCGGCACGAGGACGCGGCGCAACTCGGGCAGGTCATCGCGCAGCTCGCGCGCGTAGCGCACGTTGATCGTGTACCGCTCGCGGCCCTCGATGGTCGTGGAGACCGGCTCGCCGCCGATGGCGGACATGATCACCATCTCCGCCTCCGCGATGGTCAGGCCGTAGCGCGCGAGGCGGTCGCGCCGGAGATCGAAATCGAGGAAGTAGCCGCCCGCGGTGCGCTCGGCGAAGGCGCTCTGCGTGCCCGGAACGTCCTTCAGGATGGCCTCGATCTCGGTGCCGACCTCCTCGATCTTCTTGAGGTCGTCGCCCATGACCTTGATCCCGATCGGCGTGCGCACGCCGGTCGTGAGCATGTCGATGCGCGTCTTGATCGGCATGGTGAAAGCGTTCGTGACGCCCGGGAACTGGAGCTTCTGGTCGATCTCCGCGATCAGCTCCTCCTTGCCGATGTGATCAGGCCAGGCGCGCCGCAGGGGCGCTTGCAGCCACCCGGGCCAATCCGAGAACCAGCGCACCTTGCGCCGCCATTCCGACTGCGGCTTGAGCAGGACGGTGGTCTCGATCATCGAGAAGGGCGCCGGATCCGTGGAGGTCTCCGCGCGTCCCGCCTTGCCCTGCACGCGCTCGACCTCCGGGACGGTCATCAGGATCTCGTCCATCCTCTGCAGGAGCTTCTGCGCCTCGGTCACCGAGAGACCGGGGAACGTGGTCGGCATGTAGAGCAGGTCGCCCTCCCAGAGGGGCGGCATGAATTCCGAGCCGAGCTTGCCGAACACCGGGATCGTGCTGAGCACGAGCAGCAGCGCGGTGACCACGGTGGCCGCGCGGTGGCGCAGGACGAAGCGGCAGGGACGCTCGTAGAGCTTGAAGAGGATCCGGCTGATCGGGTGCTTCTCCTCCGGGTAGTAGCGCCCGACCGTGATCTGGTTGAACAGCCAGGCGAGAGGCCTGGGGCGGAAGCGCAGGAACTCCATCCGCGTGAAGAGCATGCGGACGGCCGGGTCGAGCGTGATCGCGAGGATGGCCGCGATGGCCAGGGTCAGGTTCTTGGTGTAGGCCAGCGGCTTGAAGAGCCGGCCTTCCTGCTCCTCGAGCGCGAAGATCGGCAGGAAGCCCACCGCGATCACGAGCAGGGAGAAGAAGACCGAGGGCCCGACCTCCTTGAGCGCCGAGAGCCGCACCTCGTGGAAGTCGCCCACGCGTCCGCCCGCGATCCACAGCTGCAGCTTCTTGTAGGCGTTCTCGACCTCGACGATGGCGCCGTCGACCAGCACGCCGATCGAGATGGTGATCCCGGAGATCGACATGATGTTCGTGCTCACTCCCATGAAGTACATGGGGATGAACATGAGCAGGATCGAGATCGGGATGGTGACGATCGGCACGATCGCGGAGGGGATGTGCCAGAGGAAGATCAGGATCACGAGGCTCACCACGATCAGCGCGGTGAACAGCTCGTCCGTCAGGGTCGCGATGGACTCCTGGATCAGCTCGGAGCGGTCGTAGGTCGTGACGATCTCCATGCCGTCGGGCAGCGACGGCAGGATGTCCTCGATCTTCTGCTTTACGCGCTCGATGACCTTGAGCGCGTTCTCGCCGTGGCGCATGACCACGATGCCGCCCACCGCGTCGCCCTGTCCGTCGAGATCGGACAGTCCGCGGCGGATCTCGGATCCCAGGGCCACGTGTCCCAGGTTCTTGACCAGGATCGGCACGCCGTCCTTGTCCACGCCCACGACGATGCTCTCGATGTCCTGGACCGAGCGTGCGTAGCCGCGGCCGCGCACCATGTACTCGGCACCGCTCATCTCCACCAGGCGCCCGCCCACGTCGTTGTTGCCGGCGCGGATCGCTTCGACCACCTTCTGGATCGGGATGCCGTAGGCGAGCATCGCGGCCGGGTCGAGGTTGACCTGGTACTGCTTCTGGAAGCCGCCGATCGAGGCCACCTCGGCCACGCCGGGCACGCTCTGCAGCCAGTAACGCAGGCGCCAATCCTGGAAGCTGCGCAGCTCCGCCAGGTCGTGCTTGCCGCTCTTGTCGATCAGCGCGTACTGGAACACCCAGCCCACGCCGGTCGCGTCGGGTCCGAGCTCGGTGCGCACGCCCTCGGGCAAGCGGCCCTGGATCTTGCTCAGGTACTCGAGCGTGCGGCTGCGCGCCCAGTAGATGTCCGTGCCGTCCTGGAAGATGATGTAGACGTACGAGAACCCGAAGTCGGAGAAGCCGCGGATGGCCTTGACCTTGGGCGCGCCGAGCATGGCCGACACGATCGGGTAGGTGACCTGGTCCTCGATCACGTCCGGGCTGCGGTCCCAGCGCGAATAGACGATCACCTGCGTGTCGGAGAGGTCGGGGATCGCGTCGAGCGGCACGTTGCGCAGGCTGTAGATCCCGCCTGCGATTGCGACCGCCGTGACCAACAAGACCAGGAACTTGTTGCGGGCGCAGAACTCGATGATGCGCTCGATCATGAGCGAGCTCCCTCGGCGCTCGACGTGTGCGGGACCATCACTTGCCGTGCCCCGCGTGCTCTGGCTTGGAGCCCGTAGGGCCCTTCAGGAGCGCGGCCTTCAGGCGGCTCTCGGAGTCCACCAGGAAGTTTCCGCTGGTGACCACGCGCTCGCCCTCCTGCAGGCCGCCCTCGATCACGATCTGGCCATCGATGCGCTCGCCGACCTGCACCCCGCGCGGCTCGAGGCGTCCCTCTCCGAGATCCACGAAGACGATCTGGCGCGTGCCGGTGTCGAGCACGGCCTGGTCGTCGACCACCAGCTGCTCGCCGAGCTCGGCGGCCATGAAGGCCGTGGCGTACATGCCCGGCTTGAGCCTGCGCTCGGCGTTGGGCACCTCCACGCGCACGCGCACCGTGCGCGTGGCCTCGTTCAGGTAGGGGTACACGAAGATCACGTGGCCGGTGAGGGGCTCGCCCGGCTGCGAGGCGAGCTGCAGCCAGGCCTCGAGTCCGACGTGCACGAGCGGGAGCTCGTACTCGTAGACGTCCGCGTGCAGCCAGACGGTCGAGAGGTCGGCCAGCTCGTAGAGATCGCGGCCGGGCTCGATGCTGGTCCCCTGAACGACGTTGCGCCGCGTCACCACGCCGTTGAACCTGGAGACGATGGTCGTGAGCCGCGGAACCTCCTGCTTCGACTCGAGCTCGCGGATCTGGTCCTCGCTCAGATCCAGCAGCACGAGACGCTCGCGGGCGCTGCGCAGCGTCGCCTGCGCGAGCTCGTCGCTCTCGCCCATCCGCGCTTCTCCGCGCGGAACGCTGTGCAGCGCCAGGAGGTAGTTCCGCTGGGCCTCGATCAGGTCGGGGCTGTAGAGCGAGAAGAGAGGATCGCCCGCCTTGACCTCCTCGCCGGTGGACTTGACGAACAGCTCCTCGACCCAGCCGCCGACCTTCAGGTTGACCGAGGCAAGCCGCTTCTCGTCGTACTCCACGCGACCGACGGCGCGGATGATCCTCTGCACCGGCTTTCTCTCCACCCGACCCGTGCGCACGCCGATGAGCTGCCGTCGCCAGGGATCGAGCGTGATGTTGGCGTGCCCCTCGACCTCCGAGGCCGTGGCAGCCTCGCCGGTCTTCATCGGCACGAGCCGCATGTTGCAGATCGGGCAGTCGCCCGGGCGGTCCGAGGTGTAGCTCGGGTGCATCGGGCAGTAGTAGGTGGTGTGCGGATGCGCGGCCTGTGGAACCGGCGCAGCCTCGTTTTCCTGTGGGACCTCGTCCTCGTAAACCGGCACGAGCTGCATGCCCATCGGGCTCTGGCCGGGCTGGTCCGAGATGTAGGGCGGGCTCATCATCGGGTCCCACCAGTACTTGACCTTGCGCTGTCCGCTCTCGGCCGCCGGCTGCGTCGCGCCTTCGAGCCAGCTCTGCAGCGTGGTGCGCCAGCGCACGGCCGCGGCGGCCCCGATCGCCAGGAGCAGCAGTCCCAGGACGAGCCCGCGCAGCCGCGCGGCACCCGCCGAACGCGAGCTCGCGCCACGGGGAATGTCTCGTTCATTCATGACGATCGACCTCCGAGCTCTCCAGAACGGCCACGTGTGGCGTGGCGCGCAGCGGCAGCGTCTCGACGTCCAGACCGGCCAGCTCCTCGATCTCCGCCAGCCGGCGCTCGCGCTCGATGCGCGCTTCGGCGATTCCCAGGCGCACATCCAGCAGGACCCGCTGCGCGTCGATCAGCTCGAGGAAGCTCGCCTTGCCCGTGGCATAGGCCTGCCGCGCGGAGCCCAGGACCTGCTCCGCCGCGGGCAGGACTTCCCGGTCGAAGAAGGCGGCCTGGCGCTCGCTGAAGCGCAGCACGTGGAGGCCGGCGACGAAGCTCGAGCGGCGGTCGAGGCGCGTCTGGCGCAGCACAGCCTGGGCTCCGCGCAGCATGGCCCTGGCTTCCTCGATCCCGGCGCGGATCTGGGGCAGTCGGGTTGGCAGGCTCACGCCCACGCCGATCGTCTGCTGGACGCTGCCGGTGAAGCCGACGAACGGATTGAAGTCGGGGAGGTACTGCAACCGCGCGAGCTCGAGCGCGTCCTGCCGGGCGGTCACGGCGAAGGCCAGCGAACGCAGCTCGGGGTTGTTCTCGACTCCGGCCGCCAGCAGAGCGGCATCGTCCGCCGGCAGTGGGCGCGGCCCGGGCAGAACGGGCTCGATCTCGAGCGGAGCGTCCGCGGCCCGCGCCAGCATTCCGTTCAGCATCGCGCGTGCCGCCTGAGCCTGGGTTCGAAGACCCGCGAGCTCGATCTCCGCATTGCGCTGGTCGACCTGCGCGCGGAGCAGATCGCGATGTTCCCCGGCCACCGCGGCGCGCTGGGCCGCGCTGTCGTAGGCCAGCTTCGCCAGCCGCGCGCGTTCTTGCTGGATCCGCCCCTTTTCCTCCACGAGCGCCAGCTCCAGCCAGCTCTCCAGCACCTTGCGCTGCAGGGCGAACTTGGCGGCCACGAACCGGCTGCCGGCTCCGCGCGCCTCCTCCAGCGCCAGCTCGCCGGCCTTTTTCACCTTGCTCGGCCACGAGAGGCTCTGCATCGGGTCGAAGCCGACGTTCACCGTGGTGCGGTCCCAGGCCTTCAGCCGCTCGCCGGAGAACATGTAGCCAAAAGACGGCGCGAGATTGGTGTCAGGCCAACCCGCCGCGATGGCCACGCGCTCGAGCGCGGCCTTCCACTCGAAGTAGTCGGCCTCGAGCTCACCGTTGGCGGCGAACGCGAGCCCCAGGAGTTCGCGCCATCCAGGCTGCGCGGAGAGCTCTGGAACCGCGCGCTCCTCGATGGGCGGCTCGTAGGGCGATCCCGCCTGTTTGAGCGTGGCGCGCTCCCTGGGCAGCCCGGCCGGGGCCAGCACGCAGCCGCTCACGCACATGGCGCACAGGAGCGCCACAGTCCTGAGGCCATCAGGGAAGTAGCCGAAGAGAGTTTGCGCTTGCATGACGAGAGGAGTCCCGCGACGACTGTGGCTTGGGCACGGTCCGGGCACGCTCGTCGCGTATTCCTGCGCGTCAGGCCGTGACAAGATCCGGCGTCGCCCGCTGCTGGAGCGGAGCCGCCGCCGGAGGATCGCGCCGCGCTACAAGCGGGCGATGCCGTACACGGCCAGGAGCCCCGTCACGCCCCGCCCGGTGTGCCGGGCGACGGCGGATGGAGCCGAAGAGACGCTCTCGAAGCAGGCGGGCAGCGGAGGGTCGGGACCGGATGGCACGCACGGGGCCGCGGCCGAGGCGCGCGATCCTGCGGCCAGCCATTCGGCGATCCCGTCGATGCTCTCGCCGCCCGCGCGGCGCGAGTCCAGGCTGCGCGGGAGCGCCGGCCCCGGCTCGGGCGACCGGATCTCGCAACGGCAGCCCGGGTCGCCGCTCCCGATCCTCGGATCATCGCTCGTTCCCGTGGGGGCCGTGGGGACGGAGGGGGCGCGCTGCGAGCAGCACGAGGCCCGGGAGGAGGCTGCCTCGCTCCTCTTCTCTTGCGCACAGCCGCAGCCCGAGCGCGAGAAGACCATTCGCATCGCGCACGGCAACCCCGTCCGAGCGAGCGGCTGCAGAGCGAAGAAAGACCCCAGGCAAAGCGCCAGGATGCGGCGTCGCAGGGGCAGGGATCTTGCGGTCGACATCGGGGTGGGAGCGACAGACTACGTCGGCCTCCGCAGCAGTGTGATCGCGCGGGGGGCTTTTTCCATATCGGCCGTTCTGCGTAGCCGAGGATAACCCTGTCCAGGCCCATTCCCGACCGGCGGAAAGCCTATCGATCCAGGGATCGCCTTGCGGCCCCGCACAACCGGCCGCATACCATCCGCGCATGGAGAGGCGCTTGCGCACGGCCGGTTTCGTCGCCCTGCTCCTCGCGGCGGCGGCCCTCGCCTACGCGGGGCTCGAGCGGGCGGGCTTCGTCGGCGAGGACTTGTCCTACCTCGTCCGGGCGAGCCGATCCGCGGGGAGCGAAGCCGCCGTGCTCGCCGAGCGCCTCTCGGAAGGCGACGGCCCGCTCGCGCGCCTGTCGCTCGCCCTCTCGTTCCGGCTGTGGGCTCGGGATGGGACCTGGAGCGCGGGCGCCGTGCGATTCCTCCGCCTGGAGAACCTGCTGCTCCTGCTCGGCACGGCTGCCTGTGCGCGGCTCGCGCTGCGGCGCGCGCTCTCGACCTGGGCGGGGATGGACGGCGCGCGCGCGGCTGCGGGGGCCTGCGCCCTGCTCCTCGTCTGCCATCCACTGTGCATCCCAGCCGTCGCCGCCGCGGGCGCCCGAGGGGACCTCCTCGCCGCGTTCTTCTGTGCCGCGACCGCGGCGCTGTTCCTGCGCGGAAGGCAGGAGAAGCGCGTACCCGAGATGGCTGCCGCCGCCGTCTGCGCCCTGCTCGCGGGCCACTCGTCCGCACTGGGGTTGCTCCTGCCTCCATGGCTCTTCGGACTGGAGGTGTTCTGTGCGCGCAGACACCGTCCGCTCTCCGTGCGCCTGCGCACCGCGGCGACCACGCTTCTCGTGTTCGGAGCGTGCGCGGCCTCGGAATCGCTCTCCGGTCCCGCGCTGGGATCGCCCGCTCTCTTGCCGCGCACGCTGCATTCCGTCTCAGCGCTCCTCGAGACCGGCGGAGCCAGGGCAGTGCTGAGATCGGTCGCCACGGGCCTCGGCGCGGTCTCGTTGCCCGTGCCTCGCGCGGCCCCGTGGGACCATTCGGCTCCTGGCGGCCCCGATGGGATCGTCGGGATGGGGGGCATGGGATCGCTCGGCTACGTGATCGCCGGTGCTCTGCTCCTCGCGGCTTTGCAACCTGCGCTCGTTGCCGCCCGCTCCGCGCCGCGCCTGTGGGGCTGGCTCGCCGCTTTCACCTGCGCGGGTGTTCTGCTCCCGCTCCTTCTGCGTGCGCCGGCCGCGCAGGAAGCCTCCGGTCTGGCGAGCAGGCTCGGGCTCTTCCAGGCTGCCATCGTCGCCTGCGCCGGGCTGGCTGTCGCCTCGACCGCGCTCTCCGGTGTGCGGCGCGTCCTGATCCCGGCGAGTCTGGCGGCCGCCTTCGCGGTCTTTGCGCGTTCGGCGGCCGCTCCGTGGAAGGAAGCCGGCCGTGAGCTCGGCGAACTCCAGGCCGATCTCGGCGCGGCGCGCGCTCTTCACGGCGGCGGCGCGCGCTACCTCCTCGTCGACCCGCCGGGGCACGCAGCCGGGCTCGACGTAGAAGGTCAGGCTCTCCCCTTGCTTCTCGATCCCTCGTTGTGCGCGCAAGCCCAGCGCGGGGACAAGGCCTCCGTGGGCGCGATCTCGCGTGGCGCGCTCGTGGCCTTTTCGCGCGAGCCGGAGTTCGAAGAAATGCGACGGCAGGGGCTCGTGCTGCTCCAGCCCCCCTCCGAGCCCGGCGCACGGCGCGCCGCGGTGGCGCTGCCTGCCCCCCATGCGTCGAACGGATCGCTCTCGTGGCGCGAGGACCTGCGCTCGCCGCTTTTCGATGTCGATCCACTCGAGAAGCGCGCGCTTCGCGCGAACGCGCTGCCCCGGGCCGAGACAGCGGAGGCGCCCCGCATGGGCTGGCGCGCGGGCGAGGCCGACACCGGCTCGCAGACGGGCATATGGATCGAGGGACCGAACGGTCCGATCGCCCTCTTCGATCTCTCGCGGTCGCCAGCGTGGCTCTTCGGGTCGCGCGTTCACCGAGTTTGGCTCGAGCCAGAGATCGGTCGGATCCCCTCGGCCGAGCTGCAGAGCGACGTGCCGGCGCTGGCCGCGATTCTCGAGCCGCAGCTCCAGGGGAACCGCTGGGCCTTCCAGATCCCCGCACGGGAGCGGCCCAGGCCTCTGCGCGGGGACGCGCACTTCGTGCTCGCGTTGCTCGAACTCGCGAGCCTGCGCTATCTTGAGGTCCCCGCGCAACCCGCGTCCGAGGGCGATCGTGGCGGCGAGGTCGGCTTCGTGCTCGAGGCCGGGATCCCGCTGCAGGGCTCGCCTCTGGCCTGGTCGCTGGAGCTGCGCGCCGGCGACGTGTGCATCGCCCGCGCCACCGGTCGCCGGTGAGGGCCAACGTTCGCCGGTGAAGGAGCCAGGCGCCGCGCTTCCAGTCCCCCGAGAACCCCGCATCCACCGCATGGCCGCACCGAAAGAGTCCGCACTCGAGACCTTCGACAACCCCCGCCCCGGGCGGGACTACGAGATCCGCTTCGATTGCCCCGAGTTCACCTGCCTGTGCCCGCGCACCGGGCAGCCCGATTTCGCCGTGATCCGGATCCGCTACGTTCCCGACCGGCTGTGCGTCGAGCTGAAGAGCCTCAAGCTGTACTTGGGGTCCTTCCGCGGCGAGGGGCATTTCCACGAGGCGGTGACGAACCGCATCCTCGACGACCTGGTGGCCTTGCTCGCGCCGCGCCGGATGACGGTCGAGGGGGACTTCAACGCCCGGGGAGGGATCCACACGGTCGTGATGGCCTCCCACTCCTGACGATCCGAGCAGGCCATCTCCCCGGTCGGTGCCGAGATGGGTATCCTTGTGCCACCCGACCCGTGACACGCTGGAGCAGCACCATGATTCCCTCCCCGACCAGCACCCTCCTCGCCCTGGCCTTGTGCACCGTTCCCCAGCAGCTCGGCAGCGGCACCCGGTACCTGACGAACGAATCGTTCCCCTTCGACAACGTCGCCGGCAGGCTGGTGGCCTTCGCCACGTCGCCGATCCACCCGATGGCGTTCAGCCGGAGCGGCTCGGCTCTCTATGCGGTGAACCAGCCCGGAGCGCGCCTCGAGATCCTCGACCCCGTGACCCTCGGCCGTCTCGGGCAGGTGCAGATCGGCCTGGGTGCGGTGTCGGTCGTCCAGCGTCCCGGGTCGCGCGAAGTGTGGGTCGTCGACGCGGTCGACTCCTGTGTCAGCGTCGTCGACACAGCCCTGCGTGCGGTCGTGCGCACGATTCGAGTCGGCAGCGAGCCGCACGGCCTGGTCTTCACCCATTCGGGCGACCGCGCCTACGTGACCTGCTCGGCGGTCGACAGCGTCGACGTGATCGACGCGCGGCTCTACCAGGTCGTCAAGTCGATCCCGATCCCCGCCCGGAACCCGCGCGGCATCGCGTACCTGGACGGAAAGGCCTACGTCGTGTCCTTCCTCTCTGGGAACGGCACGGCCCCCAGGGGCACCGCGACCGACCCCGACGCCGTCGATTCCATCGGAGTGCCCGCCTCTCCGCAGGAGAACGCGCTGCCCGATTGCGACCTGTTCGTGATTCCCTCCCAGGCGACCCCTCAGCAGGACGACCTCGATCCCTCGGGCACGCTCTCGGGACTGGGCACGATCCTGTTCAACATCCACGCCCGACCCGGCACGACCGAGCTGTGGATACCGAACACGGACGCGTTGAATGCGGTGCATCGCGGCGAGGTGAACTTCGTTGCCGGGCAGGTCGTCCACAACCGGATCACGATCGTCGACGCGACCGGCGCCGCGCCGCCGCGGATCATCGACCTGGACGCGATCGCTCCGCCCGACCACAAGTGCGCTCAGCCCGCCTACGTCGAGTTCGACTCGCAGCAGCCGTTCGCCTATGTCTGCGGCTACGGCAGCGACCTGGTCGCCGTGCTGCGCCTGGGTTCGGGCGGCTCCGTCACCTGGGAAGGCTCGATCGAGCTCCCCTCCAGCAAGGCGTATCCGCGTGGAACGGGCCCGAGATCCTGCCTGGTCGATCGGAGCCGGACTGCGCTCTTCGTCTTCAACAAGAACGACGACTCGGCGACGAGGATCAACTTCTCGAGCCTGCCCCAGGGGAGCGGTTGGACCGTCACCGCGCCGGCCGCCACGCCGCTCGGGCTCGACCTGAGCTCGGGTTTCGTGCGCCTGGGGCGGCACTTGTTCACCAATGCCCGATTCTCATTGTCCCAGACCTCCTCGTGCGCGTCGTGCCACGTCGACGGGCACACGGATGGACTGGTCTGGGACCTCTCGCACTACCTCGATCCCGAAGGCACGCCCGACGATCAGCTCGCTTACGGTACGGACGTCAAGGGACCCATGGTCACCCAGAGCGTCCGTCGCATGGAGGACGGTGGACCCTACCATTGGCGGGGTGAGATCGAGAGCACGAACGGCTTCCAGAACGCTTTCGTCGCCCTCCTGGAGAACACGGTCAACGGCGTTCCACAGACGATCGGCCCCGATTTCCAGTACCTGCGGCACTTCATCGACACCCTGACCGGGCCGCCGAATCCGCGCCAGACCCTCGACCGGCGCTTCACCGACGAGCAGCTCCGGGGAGCGACCCTGTTCCTGACACGACCCGTCCAGGGCGAGCTCACGTGCGCATCCTGTCACGCGCTTCCACTCGGATCTTCCGGCGAGATCGAGGCCGAGAGCGCCGGCGGCGTGATCCGTTCGGCCGACGTGCCCAGCCTGCGCGGGGTGGCCGACAAGCTCTCGAAGCGCTTCTCGGTCGGGGGCCCGTACGGTGATCGCACCGAGCTCGGCGCGGGGCTGACTCATGGCGGGGCGATCGGGACGGTGAAGGAGGCGTTCTTCCGGAGCGCGCCGACCGGAGGCGGCCACCACAGCTTCGTGCTCGCGCCGCAGGAGGCCCACCTGATCTCCTCGTTCTTGTCGGCCTTCGATACCGGTGTCGCTCCCGCGGCCGGCCTCATGGTGACGGCCAACGCGGGGAACTGGGCCTCGGTCGCGGCGCAGGAGCTGCCCCTCCTGCGCGATGCGGCAGCGCGCGGCCACTGCGACCTCGTCTACTACCGCGTGCCGCGCGTGGTGCTCGGCCGATTCGCGGAGCTGGCCGGCACCTACGACCCGGCCGCGGGCAACTACCGCGTGGCGTCCGCCTCCGGGGCCCCGATCGACGAGCAGACGCTGCTCTCGGAGGCCGCGAGCGGGCTGCCCGTGACCTTCCTGGGAGTGCCGATCGGCATGGGCGAGTCCCAGGGCCTCGATCGGGACATGGACGGTCTGTTCGACCTCGACGAGATCGTGGCTCAAACCGACCCGGAGAACTGGGACAGCGACGGTGACGACTTCGCCGACGGTTACGAAGTCCAGTGGGGCATGGACCCCCTCCATGCCACCTCGAGCTCCCCGGATACGCAGGCCCCCGCGCTCGTCGGGCCGGTGCGCCTGAGCTATGCGACCACGAACACGCTGAAGTTCGAGTTCGACACCAGCGAGTTCTGCAAGGTGTCCATCTCGTACAACGGAAACCCCCCAGTCGCGCGCGTCCCCTTCAACAAGATCGGGGACCACCGGCACTGGGTGGTCCTCGGCGATCTCGATCCGGACACGGACTACCAGATCGCGCTGGAGATGAGGGACGCGGCCGGCAACGTTGCCGTGGACAGCTCGACCCGCTTCCGAACCCGGCCGCGCGCCACGCCCGATCCGGTGCACGTGGGATCGATCGCCTTGAGCTCCATCCAGCTGGCGCCCGGCAGCCCCGGACTCCGGTCCGTGGTCACCATCGATCGGGGTCTCGTCCCCGGAGGGAGCGGCTACGCCGTGAAAGCTGCCGTGTACCAGCTGGATGCGGCCGGCTCCCTGCACATGATCCAGAGCGAGATGAGCGTCAGGACGAACAGCGTCGGAACCGCCATCTTCACGGTCGGGCTGCCGCCGGCGGGGTCCTCGCCCGGCATGGTCTACTTCGTGGTCAAGGGAGTGGTCGCGCCGCCGAGCAGCCCGCCCTGGGTCCGCGGTCTGGACGCGCAGACCACCGCGACGATGCCCTACTGATTCCGACCGGGATCCGGGTCAACGACGCGACGGCGCGATCTCCTCGCGAAGGCGCGCGTACCCCGGCTTGATGCGCTCGAAGATCACCCGGATGCGTTCGTCGTAGTGCGCGAACGCGGACTTCATCCCGTTGATGGCGATCTTCTCGAGCTGGTCGAGCGTCAGGCCGAAGTGCTCGACCGCGAGCAGGTACTCGTCGGTCATGCTCGTGCGGCTCATCAAGCGGTTGTCGGTGTTCAGCGTGACCCGGAAACCCTTCTCGAGGAAACGCGGGAACGGGTGCTGGGCGATCGAGGGCGTCGCGCCGGTGTGGACGTTCGATGAAAGACACACCTCGATCGGCACGCGATGGTCGAGCACGTACTGCGCGAGCGGACCCAGGCTGATCACCTTGCCCTCGTACACGACCATGTCCTCGACCAGGCGCGTGCCGTGCCCGATGCGGTGAGCGCCGCAGTACTGAAGCGCCTGCCAGATGCTCTCCGGTCCGAAGCTCTCGCCAGCGTGGATCGTGATCGAGAAATTCATGCGCTTGACCAGCTTGAAGGCGTCGAGGTGGTGCCGGGCCGGGTGGCCGGCCTCCTCGCCCGCCAGGTCGAAGCCCACGCAGCCCTGCGCGCGCCAAGCCACGGCCAGTTCCGCCATCTGCATCGAGAGCATCGCCGAGAGATTGCGCATCGCGCACACGATGAGACCCACCTCGACGCCGAAGTCCTCCTGGCCCCGTGCGAGTCCCTTCAACACCGCGGCCATGACCGCGTCGAGGCCCAGGCCCTCCTGGGTGTGGAAGTGAGGGGCGAAGCGGACCTCTGCGTAGACCACGTTCTCCCGGGACATGTCCTCGACGAACTCGTGGGCGACTCGTTCGAGGCTCGCGGCGGTCTGCATCAGCGCGATCGTGTGCCGAAAACCCTCCAGGTAGAGAGAAAGGCTCCCACGCGAGGCGCCCGCAGCGAACCAGTCGGCGAGCTTCCTCTCGTCGTCGCAGGGCAGCTCGTGGTAGCCGGCCTGGTCGGCGAGCTCGAGCACCGTCCGCGGCCGCAACGATCCGTCGAGGTGTTCGTGTAGGACGACCTTGGGCGCGCGTCGAACGAGATCGCGGTGGAGCACGGGAGAAGGCGGCGACATGCGCTGACTCTAGGGAACGCTTCCCCTCAAGGGAACCGACGTTGCGTCGGTGGCCCGCACCGTCGCGCTTTCGTATCCTCCTCGCTCCCGAAGGTCCGCCTTGCCCGAACCCGTCCGCCTGCGCTTCGCCCCGAGCCCGACCGGGCAGCTCCACGTCGGTGGAGCGCGCACGGCACTGTTCAATTGGGCCTTCGCCCGCAGGCACGGCGGAACGTTCATCCTTCGGATCGAGGACACCGACCCCGAGCGCTCGACCCGGGAGTTCGAGCGCGCGATCCTCGAGGGGCTGCATTGGCTGGGCATCGACTGGGACGAGGGCCCCGACGTCGGCGGGCCGCACGGGCCCTATCGTCAATCCGAGCGGATTGCAAGCCACCGCGAGGCGGCCGTGCGGCTGCTAGGGGAGGGCCACGCCTACCGCTGCTTCTGCAGCACGGAGAGGCTCGATCGCCTGCGCGAAGCGCAGGCCGCGCGCAAGGAGAAGCCCGCCTACGATGGTCTCTGCAAGAGCATCGAGCCCTCCCAAGCGGAACAGCGCGTGTCCCGCGGAGAGAGCCACGTCCTGCGCTTCCGCGTCCCCGAGGGCGAGACGCGGTTCCTCGACCACGTGCGAGGCGAGGTGGTGTTCGGGAACCGCGAGGTGGAGGACTGGGTCATGGTGCGCAGCGACGGCAACCCGACCTACAACTTCGTGGTCGTGTGCGACGACGTCGACATGCGCATCAGCCACGTCTTCCGCGGCGAGGAACACCTCGTGAACACGCCCAAGCAGGTGCTGCTCTACCGGGCGTTGGGCGAACGCGTCCCCGAATTCGGGCACCTGCCGCTGATGCTCGGCACGGATCGAAAGAAGCTCTCCAAGCGGACCGGCGACACGGCGCTTCAGGACTACCGGGAGCGGGGTTTCCCCGCCGAAGCGGTGGTGAACTTCTTGTGCCTGCAGGGCTGGGCCCTCGACGGCAAGACGGAGGTCTTCGGTGTGGCCGACCTGGTTGCGAAGTTCGACATCCGGGACGTCAACAAGGCTGGAGCCGTGTTCGACATGGACAAGTTCCTGTGGCTCGCCGGCGAGTACATCCGCCGCGACTCTCTCGAACACGTCGGGGAGAGGTGTGCTCCCTACGTGATCCGGGCGGGCTTGATGAGCCAGGGGGAGATCCAGGCGCGCCTCGGCTGGTTCCTCTCGGTCGTCGCGGGCGAGAAGGAGCGCATTCGCACCTACTCGGAACTGCCCGAGCGCATCGCCTACCTCTTCGCCGCCGACGCCGTCCTGGGCTACGAGGAAGCGGCGGAGAAGAATGCCAGGAAGCACGCCGAGCGCGTCCCGACCCTGCGCGACTTCCTCGACTGGCTGCGCCCACAGCTTTCGGCGGGTGTCGATGTTGCCGCGCTGCGCGAGGGCGCAAGGGCGTGGATCGAGCAGCGCGCGCTCAAGCCGCCGCAGCTACTCCAGCCGTTGCGATGCGCCCTCACCGGTCAAGCCGGTGGGCCGGACGTTTTCGATGTGATGGGCTGGCTCGGGCCCGAGCGCAGTCTGCGACGCATCGAGCGCGCGACCGAGCGCCTCGCCTGAGGAGGCCGATCTCATGCACGTCAGCCTGGCCCTCCGGCACGGAGTCCTGTGGGTCGCCCGCTGCGTGCGCACGGCGCACCTTTCCCCCTTCGACCTGGATGGCAGGGCGCTATCAGGGGGATTTTCCTTCCGCGGGCTCGACGGCGGCCGTGCGGAGATCCGCGGGATCGCGGTCGACGAGGACCGCCGGCTCTGGGTGGCGGATGCGGCCAGCGGGTCGTTGCGCGCCTTCACGTTCTCCGGCTCGGAGGTCGCTTGCATCCGCAGCCGGGGCGATCCCGGGTCCGACCGTCCCGGCGCTCTGGGGGATGCCGGAGCGATTGCGGTGCAGGGTGTCGAGGCGGAGGCCCGCCTCCTGGTCTCGCGCCGGGGCTGGAGACGGCACGCCCTGCTGCTCTTGGATCCATCCGGCGAGGTCGTGCTCTCCTTCCGGCCGGCCGGCGACCCCCAGGGCACCTTCGCGAACTTGGCGGGCGTCGCGCTCGCGGGTCGCATGGCCTATGCCTGCGAAGCCGGGTCCGGGTCCGTCCAGGTGTTCAGGGATGGGGAATTCCACTATCGGATCCAGCTCCCGGTTGCCTCAACGGATCGAGGGCCCCCAGCACCCCGCGCGGTGGCGCCGCTGGCGGATGGCAGAGTGCTCGTGGCCTGCGGGGCTGCGTCGGAGAGCGCGGTGCTGCTCTTCGACGCAAACGGTCGATGTGCCGGCAGCTTGGCCGTGGAGGGGTGCGGGGAGGGTGAAGTCCTTGACCCGCGGGGTCTGGCCGTGCAAGAGGGCGACAGCGATCGCACCACGCGCGTCGTCGTCCTCGATCGGGACGGCGAGCGGGTTCAAGTGTTCACCCTGGATGGTCGTTGCTACGGGAGTTTCGTCGAGCTGGACCCGGGCGTTCTTTCGCCGCTGACTCGAGCCGGAGGACCGGCCCTCACCCGCGAAAAAGCTGTGGAACTGGACGAGCCTGAGCTGGGCTGAGCCCTTCCCCGCGACCCCGGCGGGCCTGTTCGGGTCGCCTGAAGGGGGTAGGAGGGGCCCCGGCTGGCCCCCGATTCAGGTCCAGAAATCCCTTCCTTTCGCCCTTTTCGGCTGGGTGCGGAATTCCCGATTGGGTCTCCCTGTTTGGGGAGGGGGGGTAGACTACGCCTGAGTCTTCGGTGACGGGTCTCCGCGGGGAGCCCCGCTCCGAGGAACACGGTTGTCCGGAAGCTGCGCAAGTGGCCTCCGGACCTGATCTCTGCGCCGCCACGCATGAAAACGAAACTTTTCTACGCCAGTTTTCTCTTCGTACTGGCATGCGGACCCGCGTCCAAGCACGCGGATTCCCTGTCCAGCCCGAAGTCCTCTGACGACATCACTACCCTCGATCGCACGCCGAGCGATCGGGATCAGCCCATGGCGCCCACTCCACCAGTACTTCCTGCGCCGGAGGCTGCGCACGGTTTCGGCACTCAGACCAATCCCAACGCACCGCCTCAGTCCATCCTGTCCAAGCCGTACTTCGAAGGTCCGAACTTGGGTGGGGAGATGGACTCGCCATTCGGGACGGCCGACACTTCGGTCGGTGCAGGATTCAATCCGAGAAGGAACGCGCGTTCCACGCGCGTTCCAGACGAGCCCGGCCTCTTCGAGATCACTCTCAGCAATACGGGCTCCGGCTGGCTAGAAAGGTTTCTCCTCTACGTGCCCACGATCCCAGCGACGCAACGCGCGCCGCTGCTCGTGGTTTTCCACAAGTACGGGGTCTCGCACTGGGACGCCTACTACCACACCACGTTCTTCGCCGAAGCGGCGAGACGCGGATGGTTCGCGGTGGCACCGCTGGGTGCAAGTCAGCGGGGATTCAGCTCGCTTGAGAGCCAGATCAACGTTCAAGCCGCGCTGGACTTCACCAACACCTACTTCAACATCGATCGAAACCGCGTCTACGGCGTCGGTTTCTCCATGGGAGGCGGGAGCGTGACGAGCTATGCGGCTCGCCACGTCGATCTCTCCGGCCTCATGTTCGCCGCGATCGTGAACCACACGGGCGGCGTCTCGCTGGCCAACACCTGGGCCCTCGAGTACGACGACAACGACGCGGACGACAACACGCCGAATTGGGGGGACAACCTCGAGGTGCCCGACATTCTCGAGTACTGGTACGGCGGACCGCCGTCGGTCCAGGCCTTCAACTACCAGCGCTGCTCGATGATCGACATCGATCCCAACAACGGATCGATCGGTATCGACACCGACATGTCGCGCAATGTCTCCCACGTCCCGGTCCGGGACTGGATGGCGAACAGCGATCCCATGGTCTACCTACGCGACCAGACGACCGCATTCGATTCGCACATTCAGGGCCAGAACCTGAACAACACCATGACCACCGTCACCGCGAGCGTGCACAGCTGGAGCACGCTCGACGACGCGGGGGTGTGCGACTGGTTGTCGCAGTTCACCCTGCAGCTCCCCCGGACCGCGAGCACGCTCGCAGACCAGGACGGGACCTATTTCTGGTTCCAGGTCAACCAAACCAGGAGCGGGACCTTCACGCCGTTCAACTGGACGGTCGACCCGATCTACAACCGGATCAGCCTCTGGAACACCTCCAACCTGGCGAGGGTGTCGGTCGACGCGAGTGCGGCCGGTCTCGTCTACGCCGGCAACCTGAAGGTCAACATGAACACCGCTGACGGCAGCGGCGACCAGGTGTTGCTCCAAAATCTGCCCTACGCGCCGATTCTTGTGAAGCGCGACGGCCAGAACGCGACCGGGACTTGGGACCCGGTCGCACATACCTTCCTGATCGACGAACTCAGCGACACGGGCCACCAGTGGGTCCTCACTTTCTGAAAGGAGGCAAGAGCGCAGGAGCACCGGCGCGACGACTCCGCCGGCCCTGAACAGAAGGGAGCCCCCACTTGATTGTGCTCACAGCCGCGTCCTTCGGACGCGGTGAACGGCCCCAGAGCCCGTCATCGGGCGAGGGCAGCCGCACCCGCAGCGGGGCGCACTCGGATTCCTTCCGAGACGCCGCCTGCGGAGGCGTGCGCCAGGGTCCGTCGCTGCACGATCTCGACCATCCCGAACGGGACGGTTGTGGAGGCGTCGTTTTCTCGCCGAGCGCTTTGCCGCTCGAGCGACTGTCTGCGCTCCGCCGCACTTCGGCGAACGCGCTCGACCACATCGGCAACGGGACGTCTCCGGGCAGCGCCCGGAGATCCCCGGCTGGGAGCGCGCGCCGGTGGCGGCCGGCGTGCGCTCTCGGCCGTCCCGTACCGGGCGGAGAGGGAAGCTCGACGGGCGCAGAGTCGCTCGCGCGAGAAGAGCTGCGCCGCTGCATGTCAGTGGCCGCAGGCGATCACATCGGCAACGGGACGTCTCCGGGCAGCGCCTGGAGATCCCCGGCTGGGAGCGCGCGCCGGTGGCGGCCGGCGTGCGCTCTCG
This sequence comes from Planctomycetota bacterium, assembly GCA_041488095.1. Taxonomy (GTDB): domain Bacteria; phylum Planctomycetota; class UBA1135; order UBA1135; genus DASYPQ01. The sequence goes on along the minus strand of JBGPOP010000023.1, from coordinate 30 downwards.
GCCGTCCCGTACCGGACGGAGAGAAGGGCT
>JBGPOP010000022.1:0-72719 GCA_041488095.1 Planctomycetota bacterium | reverse complement strand
TGGTTCTCAGGAGAGAAGACGCGGTGGGGTTCAAGGTCGTTGTCCGTAGAAGAAGGGGTGCAGGGGAATTTCTTAGGTTGGCGGGGTCGGCCCTTCCTCAGGAGAACGGCCGGCCGGCGAGCGGGCGAAGGCTTTCTAAGCCGTTGAGAAATAAAAACTTACGCAGTTCTCTCGGCGGGTGCTCCGACCGCAGTTCTCGATCGGGGCAAAGGCCGAGTATGAGCTCTCGAAAAGGGGGCTTCTCCAAAAAACTGTGCCGTCCGGGCTCTACACGTTGTGGCCGCCCAGCTTACGTCCGCCCCGGCAATTGCGTACCCCTTAGCCATCGCGCCCGTCGGCTCCGGTTCCACGCAACCGCTCGAGGACGTGGCGCCACTCGGGGACCCGCAGCGCATGCGAGAACGCTGCGTAGAGACCGATCGAGATCGCGATCGACGCGAGCAGCGCGATGACCGAGTGCCTGCTTCCACGGAGAAGTTCGTAGTAGAGGACTCCCGCTGCGATCGAGCTGGCCGCTGCAGCGGCGGCCACGCGCAGGATGCGAGGGAGGAAATCGCGCTCGGCCGCGGGCATCCCGAGGCGGCTCCGGAGCCCGGGCGCGAGCAGGAGCAGATTGCCCCACGCCGTGATCGCTGTCGCCAGGGCAAGCCCGCCGATGTCCATCCCCAGACCGACGACGAAGAACGTGTTCAGCAGGATGTTCGCGACCAGCATCGCGATCGAGATCCGCACGGGAGTCTTGAAGTCGCCGAGGGAGTAGTAGGTCCTTGCCACGAGCCCGGCCGCTCCGGCTGGCAGGATCGCAAGCGTCAGGTAGCGCAGGCCCGCCGCGGCGCGGTCGACCCCCGCCTGCCCGAAAGCTCCGTGTTGGAAGCACACTGCGATGATCGGCCCGGCGAACACCAGGAGGCCGACGCTCGCGGGGATTGCCACGAATGCGATCGCGTGCTGCGTGCGATCGTGCAATGCCCGCACTCCTGCGAGCGCCTTCTGGTGCCCCAGCGCCGAGAGCGCGGGAAACACGGCGCTCGTAGCGGCGATCGAGACGAGCGACATCGGGAACTGCTGGACGCGCGTGGCGTAGTAGAGGACGGAGGCGCCACCCTGGTCGAGCAGGCTCACGGCCATGATCCCGTCGATCATCACGTTGACCTGGTACACGGCAGCCCCCAGCGCGAGAGGCGCGCTCGTCTTGAGCACGTCGAGGACCTGTCTCGCTGGCACGCTGGGCGCGATCGCGCGTGCCCGGCCGAGGTGGCTCGCCAGGAAACCTTTCGACACCAGGGCGGGCACCTGGACGAGGAGCAGGATCGCACCCGCGATCAGGACGAATCCGGCCAGCCACCGTGCCATGCCGAGCTGGCGGTCGTACTCCGCCGGATCGTCCGACCCGGCCGGCCGGCCCCAGCCGAAGTGCATCGCCACGATGACCAGCGCCGTGATCCACCACATGTTCATCACGACCGGCGCGAGGCTCGGCGACAAGAAGTGGCCGCGGACGTTGAGGGCTCCGCTGCAGACGGCGGACAGGCACACCAGGACGACGAAGGGCATCATCCGCACGGTCAGCTCGCGCACCGGCCCCGGGTGTGCACCCAGCCAGGCGAAGCTGGTGATCGGCATGCGGTCAGGCATGAAGTACACGGCGACCATCATGGCTGCGCACAGAACCAGCAGCAGACAGCCAACCACGCGCGCAATCGCCTGGAAGAGCCTGCGCCCGGCCTCCTCGCCTCCCTCGGCGTCCGCCTTCGTGATGGCGGTCTGGAGCGCGGTCGACATCGCGCCCTCGCCGAGCAAACTGCGAAAGAGGTTGGGGATCTTCCACGCAGTGACGAACGCGTCGTTGATCGGTGATGCGTGACCGAACATCGAGGCCGCCAGGGCCTCGCGCGCGAATCCGATCAGCCGGCTCGAGAGGGTGAGAGACGAGATCAGGACGGTGCGCAGCACAAGGCCCCTGTGTCGCCCGACGACGTCCACGGCAACGGGCGCGGCCTTCTCGGTCATCTCGATCAACGCTGCGCGTTCCCTCTCACGCCGGTTGTAGCGTCCGACCTTCCCGAAGGGCAGGGGCCCCGGACGGATGGGATCGGGAGGAACCGCTTCGGAGGCGCGCCCCTCGATCCCGATCAGGGCAGCAGTTCGCCGAGGATCTTCTGTGCGAGTCGACCGTCGACGCGACCCTTGTGGCGAGACATCAACGCCTTCATCGCCACACCAAGGTCCTTCTTCGACGTGACGCCCAGCTCGGCCAGGAGGCTCTTCAGGGTCGCGCGAGTCTCTTCCTCGGAGAGCGGCTTGGGGAGGTAGCCCTGGATCACGGTGATCTCGGCCCGCTCCCGCGCGACGAGATCAGCGCGACCCCCCTGCTCGAACTGGAGAACGCTCTCCTGACGCGTCTTGACCGCCCGTTGGAAGACGGCCTCTTCCTCCTCGAAGGTCAGGTCGCGGCCCAACTCGAAGTTCTTGTTCTTGAGGTCGGCGAGCACCATGCGCAGGGTGTCGCGCACGAGCTCGGCGCGATCGCGCAGGGCTTGCTTGAGGTTGGCTTCGAGACGCTTCTGAAGTTCCATGTGCCGGACCCCCTGGCCCTACTCCTCTCCGGACTCGTCTTCGGGCACCGCCTCCTCCTCGTCCGCGGCGGTCTCCCCGACCGCGCCAGGTGACGCTCCGTCTCCACGTGCCATGGCGGCGGGCATCTCCTCCGCGTACTTCTCGAGATCCTGCTCGGAGACGATCTCGAGGGCCACCAGGCGATCGCCTTCCTTGAGATTCACGAGCCGAACGCCCTGAGTGTTGCGCCCCATGCTGCTGATCTCGTTCACCGGCGTGCGCACGAGCATGCCGGTCTGCGTGATGAAGAGGACATCGTCGCCCTCGCGCGCGAGGCCGACACCGACGACGTCGCCATTGCGACCCTCGGTGCGGATGTTGATCACGCCCTGGCCACCGCGGCCCTGCACGGGGTAGTCCTCGACGGGCGTGCGCTTGCCATGGCCCGCACCGCAGCCGGTGATCAGGGTTGCCACGGGGTCGGCGACCACGACTCCGATGACGCGGTCGCCCCCGCGCAGACGGATCCCGCGCACGCCCTGTGCGGTCCGCCCCATCTGTCGCGCAGCCGCTTCGTCGAATCGGATCGCCTGGCCCTTCAGGGTGCACAGGACGATCGTGTCGCCGGGTTTGGCCAGCCGCACGCCTACGACCTCGTCGCCTTCGTCCAGGACGATGGCGCGGATCCCGCCCTTCTTGGGCCTGGAGAACGCTTCGAGCGCGGTCTTCTTGACCGTTCCGTTGCGTGTCGCGAAGAACACGGAGTTCCCGCCGTCGAACCCCGGGACGCGTAGGACGTTCGTGATGTCCTCGCCGTCCTCGAGGGTGATCAGGTTGCGCATCGCGCGTCCCTTGGAGGTGCGCGTTGCCTCGGGGAGGTTGTAGACCTTGAGCCAGTACACCTTGCCGCGGTTCGAGAAGCACAGCAGGTGGTCGTGTGTCACCGCCGCGAAGACGGTCTTGAGCACGTCGCCCTCCTTGGCCTCCGAGCCGCGGATGCCGCGACCGCCGCGGCCCTGCGCCCGATACACGTCCAGCGGGACTCGCTTGATGTAGCCGTCCTGCGAGACCGTCACGACCATCATCTCCTCGCTGATCAACGCCTCGATGTCGAAGCCCCCCTCGACCTCTTCTTCGGAGATCTCGGTGCGCCGGTCGTCACCGTAGCGCTTCTCGATGTCGTCGAGATCCACGCGGATGATCTCGATCACGCGCGACTCGCGCGCCAGGATGTCGGACAGGTCCGCGATCTCTGCAACGAGCGCGGCGAACTCGGCCTCGAGCTTCTCCCGCTCCAGGCCCGTCAGGCTGCCCAGGCGCATGTCGACGATCGCCTGGGACTGTCGGGGCGACAGGCCGAAGGCTGCGATCAGCGCTTCCTTGGCCGCGTCCCGGTTGGCGCTGGAGCGCACGATCCGCACGACTTCGTCGATGTTCCCGACCGCGATGCGCAGGCCCTCGACGATGTGTTTGCGCTCCTCGGCGCGCGCGAGGAGGAAGGCCGTGCGGCGGCGGATGACCTCCTTGCGGTGGTCGATGAAGCTGCCCAGCAATCCGCGCAGGTCGAGCGTCCGCGGCTGGCGCCGGTCGATCGCCAGGTTGATGACGCTGAAGCTCGTCTGCAGCGGCGTGTACTGGAAGAGCTGGTTGACGACGACCTGCGGGTCCTCGCCCCGTTTCAGCTCGATGACCAGGCGCAACCCCTCGCGGTCGGACTCGTCGCGCACGTCGGCGATGCCCGTGATGCGCCCTTCCTTCACCACCTCGACGATCTTCTCGATGATCGCGAGCTTGCGGACCTGGTAGGGGATCTCGGTGACGACGATCTGCTGCTTGGCGCCCTTGTCCTCGACGCTGTGGCGCGCGCGGACACGAACCAGGCCACGACCCGTCGCGTAGGCCTGCACGATCCCGTTGCGGCCCATGATGATGCCGCCGGTCGGGAAGTCGGGGCCCTTGACGATCGAGCACAGATCGACGATCGAGATTCGCGGTTCCGCGAGGACAGCCCGAAGCGCAGCGCATATCTCGCGCAGATTGTGCGGCGGCAGGCTGGTCGCCATGCCCACCGCAATCCCGTCCGAGCCGTTGCAGAGGAGGTTCGGGAACCGGCTCGGCAGCACGGTCGGCTGCATCCGGCTTTCGTCGTAGTTGGGCTCGAGGTCGACCGTGTCCTTGTCGAGATCGGCCATCATCTCGACCGCGACGCCGCTCATGCGCGCCTCCGTGTACCGCATCGCCGCGGGCGGATCGCCGTCGATCGAGCCGAAGTTCCCCTGTCCGTCGATCAGCGGATAGCGCAGCGAGAAATCCTGCGCCATGCGCACGAGCGTGGGATAGATCACCGCCTCGCCGTGCGGGTGGTAGTTGCCGGAGGTGTCGCCCGCGATCTTGGCACACTTGCGGTACTTCGCCCGCGGCCCGAGGTTCAAGTCGTTCATCGCGACCAGGATCCGCCGCTGCGAGGGCTTGAGGCCGTCGCGAACGTCGGGCAGCGCGCGCGAGTGGATGACGGAGAGAGCGTAGGTGAGGTAGCTCTCCTTCATCTCGCGCTCGATCATGCGGATCGTCGTGCGTCCCTCGGGCGTGGGTGTCTGCGTCGGTTCCATGGCACTCATGCGAGGGTTCGAAGGTCAGGTCGTGTGCGCCAGGGTCGTCGCAGACCGGGCGCCGCAGGGGGGTGCCGCCTCCACGCGCAGGGCGCGGAGGTGGAGCGCCGAGGTCGTCTCCGAGCCGGCTTCGGTCAGGAAGCCGCCGGCGAGCTCGATCGGGACGACCTCGAAGATCTGCGCTTCGAGCCGGACACCCTCGGGCGCGTCCTCCCACAGGAGCCAGCTCTCGCTCTCGCACCAGGCCGGCAGGAGCAGGTCCCCACCCGGCACGAGCTTGTCGCTGGTCGCGAGCACGCGCACCGGGACCTCGCAGCGCGCGCACTCCTCGAGCAGGCCGCGTGTTCCCGTGCGCGCCAGGAACGCTCCGGCACCGATCGCTTCCGTGGCCAGCCACAGGCGGTCGGCCCGCGGGATGAGCGCGAGGACGGCGCTGTCGTACACCATCGTCACCGGGATCCCGGCTCGGGCGAGGCGGCGCGCCATGCGCCGACCGTCGAGGTTCGGCAGCCCCTCACCGATCAACACCGTCGGTCTGCGGCCCGCGCGCCAGGCCGCCTCCAGGGCGAGAGCCAGGGTCTCCGACCAGGAAGTGATGAGAACGTTCTCGCCCCGCTCGATCTCCATGCCGGCGCGCTCGGCCAGGGCTGCGCGGCTCGGCAGGCGCCGCCCCGGGGCGAGCGGCTCGCCGCTCCACGGGGTGTTTCCGGATGCGGAGCCGTCCTCACGCAACCAGCAGTTCATCTCCGCGGCCAGGACATCGCCCGCTCCGCGACCTGAGTTTCCTCCCGCCGCCAAGCCCCACGCGCGTCTCACGGAGTCCATATAGAAGGCGCAGGAACCCCTCCATGCCTGCTCCGCGCACCAGGGAGCGAGCTCGGCCTCGAGCTCGGCGCCGTCTCGGCCCCGCTCTCCGGGGCGCTCGAGGATCCAATCCCGGAAGATTCTGGCCGTCTCCAGGACGACCTGGTTCGCGGGCGCTGCGCGGTCGGAGGCAACTTCGAGGAGCCTTTCGCGCAGCGTTCGCTCCGTCGCGAGGCCGGCGCTGGCGGAACCTGAGGAGTCCTCGGCCCCCTCAGCTCTTGCGTCGGACGGGTCCAGGCAACGGAGATGCGGGGGGTGTCCGGAGGACATCTGGCGCGGGCAAGGGGCGTGCGGAAGGCGAAGCCATTATCCCGGTCTGAACGCCTCGATTCCAGGAAGCTTCTACTGTTTAATGTGCCGCTCGATATGCCCGAACCCGCCGGTTCCCCAGTCGCGCGTGCGCTCGGCCGCATCCCCTCCGGCCTCTTCATCGTCACGACCCTGAGCGACGACCGCCCGGTAGGGTTCCTCGGCTCCTTCGTGATGCAGATGGGCTTCGAGCCGCCGACTCTGTGCGTCGCGGTGGCCCGAGACCGCACACAGCTCGCCGACATCCGCCGCGCAGGGCGCTTCGCCCTTTCGATCCTCGACCCCCGGAGCCGGGGATTGATGAGTCCCTTCCTGCGCCGGCTTTCCGACGGGGAGTCGGCTTTCGACGGCGTCGCCCTCTTTCGGGCAGCCTCGGGCTCGCCGGTCCTGGCTGAGGCCTTGGCCTGGGTCGATTGCCGGATCACCGGGGAATTTGCCACGGGCGACCATGTGGCGGTCTTCGGCGAAGTGCTGGAGGGGGCCGTGCTGCGCGAAGGCGAGCCCTGCACGCACCTGCGCAGGAACGGCCTCGGCTATTGACCTCCAGGTGGGGGCTGCTCTCGCGGACGGGTGCGGCAGGCCTCGAACTCGCCCCGCCAAGAGTCATAGAGCGCGCCCTCGAGCGCCTCGCGAGCGTCGGTGCCGTGCTCGATCAGGCCCCTCAGCGCGCCCGCGACCGCGTCGAGGTCGGGGCTACCGCGCAGACTCGCGAGCTCGAGCCACGCCAGCCCCGTTTCGGCGTCGGCGCCCAGCATGCAGGTCCGCGCGCGACGCCCCAGCTCCTCGACGGGAATGTGATCCCCGCCGAGTGACGACGCACGCGCCACCAGCGCCGCCAGGTGTGGGTCGATCCCCTCGAGCCTGGCCGCGCGAGCTCCCGCGACCGCGTACCGCCCCAGCCGCAAATCCGCGCGGAGGCGGTCTTCGGGGAAGGATCGGCCGAGCGCCCAGGCCTGGAGCGCCGCCGTGACGACGAGCAGGGCGACTCCCACGCGGGTCCACCTCCGCAGGCCTCCGCGCAGCCGCGCGCCCACGCTTGGATCGGCCGCGGCGCTCTCCAGGAACCGAACCCGCTCGGCGGTGCTGAAGTGGCGCCAGCTCGCGACGTCGCGGAAGCGGCCGCCGATCTTCTCCAGCGCGCGGATCAGACCGGTGGCATCTCCGAGCAGGTCCAGACAGAAGAGATCGGCCTCGAGCTCGAAACGCCGCGACATGTAGCCGAAGGCGAGCAGCCACGCTACGACCGCCGCGAGCACGAAGACGCCCGAGTGCCAGGTGCTGTCGGCGAAGAGATGGTTGGCAACGAGGTCCGAGATGAGGAAGAACGCCGCCGCCCACGCGACGAAGATCAACACGTGGCGCCGGACAGCGTGGCCGATCTCGTGCGCGAAGACGGCCGCCAGCTCGGGACCTTCGAGCTGCGAGAGCAGCGAGTCGGAGAACAGGACGATCCGCGTGTGCGGACCGAGGCCCACGATCGCGGCGTTGGCCATCAGATTTCCGGTGTTCCACGCGAGCAGCGCGCGCGCGCGGAAGCCGGCGCGCGAAGCGACCGAAAGCAGCAGATCGCGCTGCACTCCGGGCGGGAGGGTCGAGGTGTCCCACACGTTGCGCAGGAGCGCCGGCAGGAAGAGCGCGAGAAGCGCGAGCAGACCTCCGGCGAACGCCGCGCCGAAGAGGGAGACCTCCTCGATCTCGATCCTCAGGGTTTCGCTCGCGCCCGCGGCGGCGGAGATCAAGACGTAGCCGGCGAGCGGAACGAGCCCGGAGAGGAGCATCCTGGACTGGAAGAGACGCCAGGCGCGGCGCTCCCGCCCGGTCGAGGCCGAGATCCGTGCGCGCGCGTCGATCGACGCGAGCTCGTAGACGACGAAAGGCAGCAGGGCGAGCAACAGTCCGACGTTCGGCCAGGCGGCGAGCGAGATTCCTTCCCCGAGCCAGGCTCGCAAGCAGTGCATCCAGCCGAAGAGGCTCAAGGCACACAGGTGCAGCGCCGGCGCGCAGCCCGAGAGCGCGCGCAGGAGGAGCGCGCTCGACCGGAAGCGGCCGCGCAGGAACAGGCGCTGAGAGGCCCAGGCCAAGGCATGGGGCACGCCGCACAGCACCAGGGCGAGCCAGGGCAGGCGCCATCCCGTGGTCCAGCCCGCCTCGGACAGTCCCTGGGCGATGAGCGCGAGGAGGAGATGGAGCAGATAACCCATGCAGCCGCCGCTCGCTCGCTCTCGCCGCGCCTCAGATCGCTCGCCCGGCGGGTGTGTGAACCCAATCGCCCGAGCGTAGCTCCTCGACCGGCCCGGAGAGCTCGACCCCCCCGCCGGGGGCGGCGTCGACCTCGAGCGTTCCGCCGGGGAGCACCACGCGGACAGGCCAGCGCACCAGACCCTTCTGCGCCGCGGCGACGGCGGCCGCGCAGGCTCCGCTGCCGCACGCGCGTGTCTCGCCGACCCCGCGCTCCCACACGCGCAGGAAGAGCGTCCCGGATCGATGCGCCAGGAACTCCACGTTGGTGCCTTCGGGGAAGCGCGGGTGGCGTTCGAGGGCAGGACCCAATTCGGCGACGGGCGCTTCTCTCTCGTCCGGGACGAAGAGCACGCAATGCGGGTTTCCGACGTCGACGAGCGTGACCCGGACCGACGAGGAACCGATCGGGATTGCCTCGTCGAGCGCCAGCACGCGCGGCGCTCCCATGTGGACGCGGGCGAACACGACGCGGCCTCCGTCCCGCTCGACCCGCACCGTTCGGACCCCGGCGTCGGTTTCGATCTGGAAGGCGTCGCTTCCGATGTGCCCGCGGTCGGCAGCGAGCTTCGCCGCGCAGCGCAGGCCGTTGCCGCAGGTCTCCGGCCGGCTGCCGTCGGCATTGTAGACCTCCATCGCGCAATCCGCGCCCCGGCGCGAGGGCCGCACGAGGATCAGGCCGTCGGGGCGCGGCTCGATTCCGCCCTCCGCGGCGGGAGCGCACAGCGCCCGCGCGATCTCCGCCGGCGCGCGCGGCGAGGGTTCGGCGAAGCCGTCGACCATCGCGAACAGATTCCCGGCCCCCGACATGAGCGTGTAGCGCATCGGCCTCACACCCTGCTCGTGTTCTTGAAGTGCAGCTTGGCCACGCGCCCGAGGGCTTCGCGCCCGTGGAGCTCCACGAAACGCCTGGCGACCCGGTCGACCGGCTCGCCCGCGCCCTTGTGCAGGTCGACGCCGTAGCGTTCGGAGAGATCCCGCAAGGCGAGGAGGAACTCCTCGCGGGCGATCACGCTCGCGGCAGCTACGGCGGGGACTGCCTCGGCGCGCGGCCTCTGCTCGAGCGAGAGGTCCAGGTCGGCCAGGCGCTTGCGCATCAGCTCCTCGGAAGCGAACTGGTCGACCAGGACGTGGATCCCCGGGCGATGCAGCTCACGGATGACCCGAGCGTGGAGGTCGGCGAGCATCGCGTTGAGCTGCCCCGGGCGGCGGTGGATCGCGTTGTACTCCTCCGGATCGAGGCGGGCCACGGCGTGCGGGCAGATCGCTCGCAGCGCACCGCCGAGGCGCAGCGCGGACTCGTCCGAGAGGGTCTTGCTGTCGCGCACGCCGGAGGCGCGCAGCTTCAGCGACTGACCTGTCTCGAGCCTGACCGCGGCAACCACCAGGGGTCCGAAGTAGTCCCCCTTGCCGCACTCGTCGCTGCCGATGATCGGTTCGTCGTGTTCCTCGGTTCCGCCCTCGCCCGCGGTGGAGCGGCCTGCGGTGAGCCCGAGGAAGCGCTCCGCGAACAGCGCGGGATCCTCTCCCTGGACGACGAGCTTGCCCGACTCGTAGAGCGTCGCGACGACGCCCTCGCCCTTCACGCTGAAGACGGCGTGCTCGACGCCGCGGCGCTCGAAGTCGCCGGAGGCAAGGCGCTCCTCCAGCCGCGCGCGGTCGGTCGGTGAGACCTGGACGACGAGGGTCCTCTGCGCCACGCTAAGATCCTCGCACGCGCGCCGATGGCGAGGAAGCGCACATGGCCGACCCTCGAGAAGCCTTCGACACCGGGCTGCGCCCCGGCGACCTCGACCCGGAGCGCCCGCGGCCGATCGACACGCCTTGGGGATCGTTCGCGATCTTCTCCTGCGAAGGCCGCCCGCGCGCCGTGCAGAGCTTCTGCCCCCACCTCATGGGACCGCTCTTCCAAGGGACGGTGGCCGGGGAGTCGGTGACCTGCCCCTGGCACCAGTGGCGGTTCTCGCTCTCCACCGGACATCGGCTCGACGCGGCAGGAATGGAGATCGCGGGCGGGGAGCGGCTCGCGACCCGGAAGGTCCGCTTCGGCGCACACGGGACCCTCCTTCTCGTCGACGACGGCCGAAGCGAAGCCGCCCGACCCTAGAATGCGCCGGACCCGATCCTCCACCGCCGACACGAACGCTCAGGTGACCTCTTGTCCAAGATCCACGACTCCATCCTCGACTCGATCGGCAATACACCGATGGTCCGTCTGCGCAATATCGGACGCGAAACGGGCTGCGAGCTGCTCGCCAAGTGCGAGTTCCTGAACGCCGGCGGGTCCATCAAGGACCGCATCGGCAAGCGCATGGTCGAGGAGGCCCAGAAGAAGGGCCGCATCCACCCGGGCGACACGCTGATCGAACCGACGAGCGGCAACACCGGCATCGGCATGGCGTTGGCCGCCGCGGTCTATGGCTACCGCATGGTCATCACCATGCCCGAGAAGATGAGCCGCGAGAAACAGGTCGTGCTCGAGGCCCTCGGTGCCGAGATCATCCGCACGCCGACCGAGGCGGCTTGGGACTCGCCGGACAGCCACATCGGGGTGGCGAAGCAGCTGAAGGGCATCCTGCCGAACGCCCACATCCTCGATCAGTACAGCAATCCCGACAACCCGCTCGCCCACTACCACGGAACGGGCCAGGAGATCGTCGAGCAGACGGACGGGAAGCTCGACGTCTGTGTGATGACCGCGGGCACGGGCGGCACGATCACCGGCATCGCGAAGAAGCTCAAGGAGAAGGTCCCCGGAGTGCGGATCGTCGGCGTCGACCCGATCGGGTCGATCCTCGCCGGACCGGGTCCGATCTCCACCTACAAGGTCGAAGGCATCGGCTACGACTTCATCCCCGACGTGCTCGACGTCGGACTCGTCGATGAGTGGGTCAAGACCGAGGATCGCGAGTCCTTTCTCATGGCGCGTCGCCTCATCCGGCAGGAAGGGATGTTGTGTGGCGGCAGCTCCGGGTCCGCGGTGTGGGCGGCGAAGAAGGTCGCGGAGCGCATCGGACCGGGCAAGCGCATCGTCGTGATCCTGCCCGACTCCGTGCGCAACTACATGACCAAGTTCCTCGACGACCGATGGATGAAGGAGAACGGCTTCACCGAGAGTCGCTGGGAGACGGACCGTGTCGGGGACATGCTCAGGAGCCTCCCGCGGCGCGAATTGATCAACGCCACGAGCTCCGACACGGTCGCCGACTCGGTCATGGCGATGAAGGAGCATGGCGTCAGCCAGCTCCCGGTGATCGACGAAGGGCGGCTCGTCGGCATCGTCACCGAGTCGGATCTGCTGGCGAAGCTCGTCGACGGACGCGCCTCGCTCGCGAGCGCCGTGGCGGAGGTCATGTTCCGCAACGTGATCACGGTCCGCTCCAGCGACGATGCTTCGAGGCTGCTGGCGATTTTTGGCGAGGGCCTCGTGGGCCTGGTGGTCGACGACGCGGGCAAGCTGCTCGGCATCATCAGCAAGATGGATCTCGTCGACGTACTGACCTCGCGGCCGGCGCGGCAGGAGGCTCCGGTCTAGCGACGGAGGAACTCGCCCGGGGAGGCGAGCATCGGGGTCCTGGCCAACGCGGAGAACGTGTCGATCCGGACCTCACCCGCGCGCCCATTGGCGCAGCGAGAGAGAGCCCACCCAGGCGAAGCTCGAGAAGAACAGGAGCAGGAACGGAAGCGAGCCCCACAGACCTTTCTCGGCGGCAGCGTAGAGGCCCCAGGCGAACCAGGCCGCGAGCAACAACTCGACGCCAGGCAAGCCCTTGAACCTGGCCCGGTAGCGCCGAGTGGAGGAGGAATCGCCCCGCTTGGGAGTGCGGACGAACACGCCCGTTCCGGGCATGAGCCCTTCGATCACCGCACGCGTCTGGCTGACGCACATGCCGATCCCGAGCAGCACCGCGGCCAGGGTGTCGTAGGCCCGCGCGCCGAACGGCCGGCCGACCGCTCTCTGGCTGCGGTCGTAGAAGGCGAGCACCGACAGCGTGCACAGCGCGAAGATAAGAGGGTGCATCCACAGGGGCACGGCGCCCCGCTGCCGGACCGAGAGCGGCAAGAGCAGGGCCAGCAGCAACACGCAGGGATATCCCACGTTGCCCGAGAGATGGGCCAGCGCTTCGAGCTTGATCTTCAGCGGCTCGTCGGAGAGGAGGATCCTCCATCCCAGCTTCCGGAACACCTGGACACTTCCCTTCGCCCAGCGATGCTGCTGCGACTTGAACGCGGCGATGTCCGGCGGCACCTCGGCCGGCGCGACGACGAGAGGCGCGTAGACGAACCTCCAGCCTGCGAGCTGCGCGCGGTAGGAGAGGTCGAGATCCTCGGTGAGCGTGTCGTGCTGCCAACCCCCGGCGGACTCGATTGCCGCCCTCCTCCAGATGCCGGCCGTGCCATTGAAGTTGAAGAACAGGCCGCCGTCGAAGCGGACCTTGTGCTCGATCACGAAATGGCCGTCGAGCAGCGTCGACTCGGCCCGGGTCAGGAAGTTGTCGTCGCGGTTCTTGTGACCCCACCGTGCCTGGACCATGCCGACCTTCGGGTCCTCGAAGTGGCCGACGAGCTGAATCAGGAAGCTCGGGTCGGGGGTGAAGTCGGCGTCGAAGATGCACACGAGATCGCCCTTGGCGCTCTGCAGTCCGAAATCGAGCGCCCCGGCCTTGAAGCCCTTGCGATCGCCGCGCCTCAGGACCCGGGCGTCGATCCCCTTCTCCCGCAGCGCGCTCACCTCCTCGTCGACGATCCCGACGGTTTCGTCGTCCGAGTCGTCGAGGACCTGGATCTCCAGCCGGTCGCGCGGGTAGTCCAAGGCGCCAGCGCTCCGGATCAGCCTCGCGGCGACTGTGCGCTCGTTGAAGACAGGGAGCTGCACCGTGAGCGGCGGCGGCGCACGCAAGGACGAGGCTTCGTGGCACGGGAGCGACCGCCAACGGAACCTCAAGAGCAGCCACACCCGGTGCATCCCGTAGACGCCGAGCAGGCACATCGTGGCGACGTACGCCGGCGTGATGATCGTCTCTAGCTGCAAGGGTCGTCCTGCGTCCTTGATCCAGTCGAAGGAGGTGGGGACACGCGCGAGCAATTCCTCGAATGCGGCAGATGATACCGGGAAGCCCCCCATGGTCACAGGATCGCCCGGGGCTGCCGGCGTGGGCTAGGCATGACGGAGGATCATTTCCAGGGTGGCCTCGGCGACCCGCTCCCACGGCTCGGGCGAGTCGGTCATGGGATGGCGGACTCCGAACGTGTGGCCGGAGCCCTCGATCAGGAGCATGCTCGCCTGTCCCGGGACGATCGAGGAAAAAAGGATCTCGGACTCCCGGGCCGGAACCGACTCGTCCGCCGTGCCGTGCACGAGGAGCGTCGGCGCACCCAGTCGCCGGCACGCAGCCGGGACGTCGAACCGGGCGGCGTTGCGTTCGAGATCTTCGAGCGCGGACACGTCGAGGTTCAGCGTTTGTCCCGTTCGCGCGTTGAGGATCGGCAGGAATCCCTGCCGGCGCCACAAGTGCTTTTCTTGCTCGCCAAAGCGATCGAAGCTCGCGACGGCCGCAAAGGTCACGACACAGCGGCAGTCCCCTCGCTCGGAAGCGTGGATGAAGGCGAGCCCTCCTCCTCGGCTGTGCCCGATCAACGAGGTCCGGCCCGGGTCGATGCCCTCTGCACCGCCGGAGCGGATCCAGGCGCGCACGGTCTCCAGATCCTCGATCTCGCGACTCAGGGTGTTCCGGGCGAAGGCCTCGGGTTCGCTGAAAGTCTCGAGATCCTCGCCGACGCCGCATCCCGAGGCGTTGAAGCGCACCGCGGCGAGCCCGTGCGCCGCGATGCGGCGGGCCATGTCGGGGAAAAATCCCCAATCCATGAAGCCCTTGAACCCATGGAGAAGGATGACGTGAGGCAGGTCGTTCCGAGCGCGCCCGGAACGGGCCGGTGCATCGATCTTGCCGCGAATCACCCGTCGCGGATCCCCGGAATGCGCGAGCCGGAAGGTGCGTGTCTGGAGCGTGGTCATCTCGGGATCGCGGCTCGAGCTCAGAACAGACTCTGCTGGCCTTCGATCCGCACCTGCGATCGCAGGTGCGGGAAGGCCTCGACGATCTCGCCGGGCGCCGGCACAGCCTCGCCGCGGAGAAGGGACAGGAGCTCGAACGCGTTGGCCACGGCCTTGCCTGCGAAGTGATTGTTCGTCACCACATTCGTCTCCCCGTGCTCCCCCGCGATGCGTTCGGCCTTGCGCGCAAGCACCTCGATCTCGGGCCGGCCGTACAGGTAGTCGTACTTGTCGTCGCGCTCCGCCTCGCGGCGAAACCATTGCTCGCTGTTGCGCCCGTGCAGGCGCAAGTATCCGATCGGCCCGGTCGGCGCGTGCCAGTCGGGAGGATGGTTCCAGGCTGGAGGTAGATCGACATAGGCGAGCGAGTAGGAGAGCCCGCGCAGCGTGTCGAGAGCGGGAGGCGTGAACCAGGAGGCGTGGCGCGCCTCCAGCACCAGCGGAAGGTCGGGGAAAAGAGCCTTGAGCCGGCCGAGTCGACGGACCTCCTCCGCCCCGAACTGGAAGCCGGCCGGGAACTGGGCCAGGATCGCCGCGAGCTTGCGCACGCGCACGAGAGGCTCGATGCCCGCGCGGAAGTCGCGGGCCAGGAAGGACCAGGCCTCGGGTTCTCCGCGCGACGTCGCGTCTACGCCATGGGTGAACTCGCGGTTCAGCTTGACCAGGAAACGGAATTCCTGCCGGTCTGCGACCAGATGCGCCCAGCGATGCGCATGCTCGGCGCGTGGCAGGGCATAGAACGTGCTGTTGATCTCGATGCAGTCGAAGAAGCGCGCGAGGAAGGAGAGTGGATGGAAGCCCGCCGGCTTGATCGCCGGATAGACCCTGCCCTCCCAATCCGGGTACGACCAGCCCGCCGGTCCGACGCGGATCACCAGTCGGGCTCCCGATGCAGAAGGTCGAACCCGCGCCGCTCCGCGCGCAGCAACGCCTCGCGGATTCTCTCGGTCGCTGCACCGAGCTCCATTTCGCCGGCCGAGCGCTCGACTCGCACCGGCGCGCCGTAGACCATGACCACGCGCGCCCAGGGTCGGGGGACCGTGAACCGATCCCAGCTGCTCGCGCGCCACGCCCGGTCGCAGGCGAAGCCGACCGGCACGATCGGGTACCCGGTTGCGCGCGCCATCCACGCCAGCCCGGGGTTCATCGAATGGCGCGGCCCGCGCGGGCCGTCCGGCGTGATCACCAGCACCGCGCCCTTTTCGAGCACGGTCAACATCTGACGCAGCGCGCGCGAGCCACCGCGGCTCGATGAGCCACGGATTACGCGGTACCTGAATCGCTCGAGGAGCGCTTGCGAGATGTCTCCGTCCTGGCTTCCGGAGACGAGCACGCACCACTCGCGCGAACCGTGGTGCGGCAGGCCGAGAAGCATGCGACCGTGCCACAAGGCCATGAAGTGGCCCCCACCCTCGCCTCCGGCCAACTCGAGGTGCTCGGCACCGAGCACTTCCATCCTCCACGTGCGCGAGAGCGCGCGCAGCAAGAAGGGGCCGAACCGGTGGACGAGAGAACGCGCGACGCGCCGGAATCCGTGTCGAACGCGCCGCCTCAAGGTGAGCGACCCGGCGGACGCCCGGGCTTCCCTGACGTCTTCGCCCGTCGGGATCACCGCTCTCGCCGGCTCAGATGCCGGCGAACTTGCGTAAATCGGCCTCGTGCTTTTCCACCTCGGCCTGCAGGGCGGAAGCAAGGGAAGCGATCGCCTTGGCGTCCTTCCCTTCCTTCATCGCCCCCTGCAGGGCCTTGTACTTGTCCTTCACGGGCGCGCAGTTGCCATCGACGACGAAAGCCATCACGAGCCCCTCCTCGTTGATCAGCTTCTGAGAGTCGTCGCCGCCCTCGTTGGTGATGTCGCACTGGAAGATTTCCTTGAGCGGCCGCAAGCCTCCGCGACTGACGATGTTCGTCACCGACCAGTCGCGCGCCCAGTGGCTGTTGCCTCCGGTCTTCACGAGTGTGTCGATGAAGTAGCGCTCGGCGTACGTCGCTGCCCCCCAGCGGAACCAGGCCGGGATTCGCTTCTCGGCCCAGAAGCCCTTCATGTCGGGCCTCTGGGACTTCCGCAGCTTCTCCAGGGCCTTGGGGCTGGGATCGAGCGCCTCGGCAAAGGACTGGCCGAGTGCGTGTCGAACCGAATGGACCCCGAATATGTTCCCGACATCGGTCGACGCGTCCCAGTAAGACACGCCCGCGCCCAGGAATTCACTTGTCGTAGCATCGAAGCCGACGTCCGCGAAGAAGGCGTAGTGCACAGAGGAAAGCCCGTGGCTCTCCGTGGGCGGGACACTCGCATCCTGGTCGCCCGCCGCATACTTCCCGTACTGATCCTGGTCGCGCAAGATGACCACGATCACCGGCGACCTGGGCTCCTGCCCGTAGATCCGGGCCAGGTCCACCCACGCAAGCTCGAGGTTCTTCTTGACCTTCTCGATCGCCACCTCGCGGTCACAAGTGGTGTACAGCGCGAAGTGCTCGCCGGGGATCCTCCACCAGTGCTCCGGATCCGAGTGGTACTGGTTCGCCTTCTCGAGGGTCAGCCAATCGTCGCCACACTTCCACTCGCTCTTCTCGAGGTGCGACTTGTCGGTGGGAGCGATCCACTCCATGTCCTGTTTGACCCAGCCCTCCTGGATCTTCTTCTCTGCCTCGGCGTCGACCCACTCTCCCTTCTCATTCTTGACGAGGCCCTTCTCGAGGAAGGGCAAGTCCGCTGCCGGGACCCAGTCGTTCTTGTACTTGACGAGGCCCTTCTCCTTGGCTTGCTTCTGCTCCTGCTCCTTCTTGTACTCGTCGATCTTCTTCTGCGACGGGAACCACTTGCCGTCATAGGAGACGTTGCCGAGCGCCTCGTTCGCCTCCTTATGGTCCGGCTCGAGCTTGAGGATCTGCCGAAGCGTCGAGCGACCCTCCTTGTCGATCTTCTTCTGCTTGCACCAGAGGTAGAGGTCCCAGAGCTTTCCAGTGTCGTCGCCGGCAGCTTTCCGGCGCTGCTCGTATTCGGCGTTCTCCTGCCGCATCGCCGCGGTGTGGCCACCGGGGCAGCTTCGGAGCGAGGCCACGGAGGGGTACAAGGATGCATGGAGCGAGAGGAGGAGGACTTGGAGCATGACAGGTGCTGTTTGCCTGTGGGCGGCAGAGGTTGGCAGGGATGCGCAGCGCCGGCGACGAGGCGAGGTGTTTCCCGAATCGGCCCGGATCTTCCACATCGTAACTCGCCGCAACGCTGAGCAGGATTCCCTGCTCGGCCTGCCCCCTTCGGCCCAAGGCCTATGGATCCAACAGGCAAGCCTCTATAATGCCGCCCCTCACCTCAGGTTTGGGTGGTCAAGGGGGGGGCCTGCCCACCCTGTTCCCGCCGGAATTCACCGTAGATCTCCGCCGCGGGACCGGACACCTCACTGGACACGAATGACATGAACATTATGCCTTTATCAGACCATTTTATAGGCCAGTTGACGTCTGTTTATCTCCCTTAACCACGCCAAGAGAACCCCGTAATCCGATGAGTCAACACAAGGCGCCCACAGCAGTCACCATCGCCCCCACGCAGGAGAAGTCCGGGTTCGGCCTCTGGATTGATAGGTATTGGAAAATAGGGTTTGCGGCCGTACTGCTCCTTGCAGGCTGGATCATCTACCAGAGGCACACTCGAACCGCTCAACTCACGGAGAGCCAGTCCGCTTGGACGAAGGTCCTCAGCGTCGCCACCGAGGACCCCGCGAGCGGAATGCTGGCCGGATCTCCTGACGAGCTGCGCAACGTCGAGCGTGAGACCAGGGGCTCCCCTGCCGGGGCATGGGCTCTGTACCTGTCTGCAACCAGCGCGTTCGCCAACCGGGATTTCGACAAGGCCCAGGCGGCTCTAGCGGATCTCCGCCAAGGCTATCCCAACCACGCGTTGGTCACTCAAACCTTCAGCCCAGACGGCAAGGCGCCGGCAGAGTCAGTGGTCAAGCAACTCGGAGCCCGGATCGAGGTGCAGCGCGCCTTCATGCTGAGCCACCCCGGCCTCTTCGACAATCCCCCCCTCCCCGTGGACGCGCCCCGGGTCAGGCTGAACACTGACCGCGGTCCGATCGTCGTGGGACTTTACGCTGCGCTCGCACCCAAGCTCGTGGAGAATTTCCTCAAGCTCGTTCGGGAGGGATCTTATTCTGGAACCAAGTTCCACTTAATTTCTAGTGGAGAGTATATTCAGGGTGGAGACCCCAACTCCATCGTGGGGGACTCGGCGACCTGGGGACAAGGCGGACCAGGGTATTCACTTGACCGGGAGGAAACCCCACTCCGTCACTTCGCGGGGGTAATCGCAGCCGTCCCCGCTCCCAAGGAAATCGGCAAGATTTCCGGCAGCCAGTTCTTGATCACGACTTCGGAGGTGCACGCGCTCGACGACAGCCATGTCCCCTTCGGCAAGATTCTGGAAGGCCTGGCTCTCGTGCTCGAGATCGAGCGCGCACCACTGGCCGAAAAGAGCTTCAACCGCCCGAAGGACCCCGTCACGATCCAGTCGGCGGAAATCCTCTAGCCATGCCATCTCGCGGGCTGTGGCAGATGTTCCACGTGGAACAACGGCCCCAGGGCCGTCGCACTTAGTCCAGTCTCTGGCCAGGCGCCAGAATCTTGCACAACCGCTCGAGGCCAGACCGATCGTAGTAGTCGATCGCGATCTGTCCCCGGAAGCCCCGCTTGTTGTGGATCGAAACCTTCGTCCCCAAGCATTCGCGTATCTGCCGCTCCAAGTCGACGATCCAGGGTTGGTGGGGGATCAGGCTCTTGCTGGACTTGACGCCGGGTTTGCTCCTTGGTGATCCCTCGCGGGCGAAGGCCTCCACCTGACGCACCGAGAGCCCCTCCCGCACGGCTCTCTCCATGGCATTCAACTGGTCACCCGGTGTCTGCAATCCCAAGATTGCACGCGCGTGCCCCATGGAAAGTAGGCCCTTCGACACTGCTTCCTGGATTTGGGGCGGGAGATCGAGCAACCGAAGGTGGTTCGCGACCGTGGCCCTCTGGAGCCCGACCTTCTTGGCGACCTCCTCCTGAGTGATGCGGAGAGCATCCATCATCGCCCGGAAGCCGTGAGCGCGCTCGACAGCGTCCAAGTCCTGGCGCTGGACATTTTCGACCAGAGCGAGCTCGAGCATCTCCTCGTCCGACACTCCAGGGCGGACGACTGCGGGAATTGTCGAAAGGCCGGCAATGCGCGCGGCTCTCCACCTCCGTTCACCGGAGATCAGCTCGTAGCCAGCGATCGTCCGACGGACGACGACCGGTTGCAGGATGCCGTGCAACCTAAGGCTGTCGGCAAGCTCCTGAAGTGTGCCCTGATCGAAGGCCTTCCGCGGTTGGCGCGGATTCGGTCGCAGATTCTCGAGTGGAAGTTCGAGGGTGTTGTTTTGGTCATCGATTGGATTTGATTGACCCAATAAAGATCCAAGACCTCTCCCAAGCCTTCGCTCCATGTCCATTCTCCGAGTCAATGCCAAGTTGGAGGATCTTCCAGAACAGCCACAGACTAGAGACGGTGGGTAGTGTGTCAAGGAGTGGTCGCCCCAATATATAGAGATCACTTCCAAGTCCCTGCCGCCAAGGAAGGTGAGGCTTCGGGCAAGGTCCGCTCTGGACTCTGCGCCATGACCGGTCGTAGAAACCAACCATGGCCGTCACGGGCATTGTCCGGATCGTTCTCTCCAGACTGTTTTTCCGACCCAGCGGTTTGCTCGTCCTGGCAATCTTGCTCTGCGCCTGGCCTTCCCTGCTTGTGCTGGCGCCGATCGGAATCAGCTCAAATGGCTTCCGGCCTGAAGCCTGGAGTTACGAACTTGCATTGTTGGGCATGGCTGCAGGAACTGTCCTCGCGACGAAAGAGCTGGCGGGGTTGGCGCCTCTGCTTCATCGCCTGCCGTCGGCAGTGAGCCTGACCGCGGAGATGGCCACATTGGTGAGTGCCGGTATCTTCGGCGCCGGGCTCGCTCTCCTTCCAGCGAGCGCCTTGGTTGGCGCGACCACCGACCTGCGCGCCCCCGGCCTGGGTGCGCGATTCTGTCTTTCGGTGGCGGCCAGCGCCGCCGGCGGTGCGCTCCTCTCCCGGTTGCGCCTGCCGGCCGGCATGGTGCCATGGATCCTCGGAATGTCGGTCATTCTGGCCCCGCTCGTGCTCGCCGGTCCGGCTCTTCAACGGGCGCTTGGCCCGCTCGCCGCAGCCTTGCTGCTCTCCGCCTGGCTCCTGGATCACCGACCGGATTTCTCGCCGTGAAGTACGGAGTCCTCGGCGACATCCACGCGAACCTCTCAGCCCTCGAGGCTGTGCTCGGCCGTTTCGACGAGGAAGGCGTGGAGAGGATCCTCAGCGTTGGGGACATCGTAGGCTATGGCGCGCATCCATCCGAATGTATCCGCCTGGTGCGTTCGATCGGCGCGGTGGTGGTCAAGGGCAACCACGACGCTGCTTGTGTGGGCGAGCTGGATCTGCGCTACTTCAACGCGCACGCCCGAGAAGCGGTGCGCTGGACGCAGCAAGTCTTGGACGACGAGGATCGGCGGTGGCTCGCGTCGCTGCCGCTCACCGCGGATCTCGATGACTGCTGTGTCGGCCATGGCACATATTTCCGGCCTGAGCTCTTCGACTACATTCAGAGCACGTCGGACGCCGATCCCTCGCTTGACGCGATGTCGTCGCAGGTCTGTTTCGTCGGTCATACCCACGTCCCCGTGACGCTCCTCCGGCTCGAGGACGATCCCGCACACACGGCCTACACCCTCGATCCTGAGATCGACCTTTCCGAGGCGCGCCGTGCGCTGATCAACGTCGGCAGCGTCGGCCAGCCTCGCGACGAGGATCCGCGCGCTGCGTATGCCGTCTTCGATTCCGGGGAGAAGCGCGCGTGGATCCGCCGCGTCCGCTATGACATCGAGCGCGAGGTGCGGCGCATGCGGGACGCAGGGCTACCCGACGTTCTCGCGGACCGGCTCTTTCTGGGCGTGTGAGCCGACCCGAAGCCCGTGCGGAGGTCCCGGGCTACTCGCCGCTGCGCAGGTAGGCGAGGGCGCTCGGCAAACCTTCGATGCCCCTCTCGCCCAGCCCGCTGCGGAACAAGATCTCGATGTCGTGCAGCGGCTTTTCGTCGCCGCGGAAACGGAAACGACGCGCCTGGGGTTTTGACCCGACCGCCACCATCAAGTCGAGAATCGACGCGGCGTTGCACTTCCGCCCCTCGATTTCCATCTCGACCGGTGTTCCGTAGCGATTCACGATCCCGACGATCAGCGCCGCCGGCCGGGCGTGCAGACTGACATCCTCGCCGAGCGTCACCTCGAGGAGTTGGACGTTCGTGTAGCTTGGCAGCAGGTCCTCGGCCAGGGGCCGGCCTCGGCGCACGAGCTGCGCCGCCCAGTAGAGCAGGTGGTTCAGGGTGACGTCGCGTACCTGCCCGCGATCCACCAAAGCCTCCACGCGCCTCTCGATGGGTTCGTTGCGCATCCCGCTCTCGTGACGTTCGACGAAGTGAACGAGATGGGTGACCGCTTCGAGGAGATGCAGCGCGGCCGAAGCGTGTCCGCGCAACTTCGGCAGTCGATCGTCCCCAGCCTCGATCCCCGTGTTCTTGACCCACGTGTCGTACGCCGACTGGAGGTTGTGGACGGTGGCCTCGTAGACCCGCGCCTGCTCCTCGCTGCACACGCTGCGCAGGTAGGCCTCGCGTTCCTCCTCGTGCACGATTCGCCGAACGGCGATGTCGTCGAACATGCCGCAGACCTGGAGGAACTTGGCCGCCACCTCGGCGACCTTCTGCTCGTCGTCCTCGAGATCTTCCTGGTCCGCGTTGCGGGGCAGCTTCTGGCGCGGTGTCTCACGGGCAGTGCGACTCTCGCCGTAGGCCTCGGAAGGGACCTTGACGCCCCGCATGGCCCCCTCCTCCCGCGCGGCCGTGAGCAGCGTGCGCAAGGCGCCCAGCAGGAACGCGCGGGATTTTTGGATCGAGGCCAGCGCCGACTCGGCCTCCCGCGCTGAGAGGATGGTCCCGTAGCTTCCGAAGCGTCGCTCCAGGTGGGCGACGCTGAAACCCGCCAGCGCGATCCCACGGATCGAGGCCACGAGCTCGCGGATCATGCTGTAGGTCCGGTTGTGGCGCGCTCCGTAGTCGTCGAGCAGCGCCTCGAGCGTGTCGGCCTCGCTGATCAGCTCGGAGAAATGCGCGCGCGTCCAGCTCTCGTCGGGGCGCGGCACGAGGGTGTTCGACAAGCGGTAGAACACCTCCGCCTGCCTCTCGAGAATCCCTGCGAAGGCCTTCTCGGAGATGACTTCTTCGAGCGAGGTCTCGGTCATGTGGGGCGCTCGCCGGGCCTCGGCAGGACGGCGGGCGCCTGAATCCTACCCCACGGCGCCCCGGAGTCCTTCTTGCGTCCTCCTTGACGGAGCCCGTCCGCTCAAGACGGCCGGCGCGCGCGGCCGATGGGAGGGTGTCGGCGCCCCCGCCCCGGAGCCGTACCCACCCCCTGGAGGCCGCCATTTCCGCCGAACGCTGTCTCGAGACCTATCTCCTGGAAATCAACGAGGTGCCGCTCCTCACCGCTGCGGAGGAGCGCGAGCTGGGCCGCAGGATCCAGGCCGGCGACCAGCCGGCGCGCGAACGGATGATCCGCGCGAACCTGCGCCTGGTCGTCTCGGTGGCGAAGACCTACGCAGATCGGGGGCTTTCGCTCCAGGACCTGATCGCCGAGGGCAACATCGGGCTCATGAAGGCCGCCGAGAAGTTCGACCCCGGTGCGGGCTGCCGCTTCTCGACCTACGGCACGTGGTGGATCAAGCAGTCGATCCGTCGCGCGTTGACGAACACCGTCAAGCAGGTGCGCGTGCCGAGCTACATGTCGGAGCTGATCTCTCGCTGGCGGGTGGTGAGCCTCGAGTTGACCTACCTCCTCGGTCGCGCGCCAACCGTGGAGGAGGTGGCGGCGGAGATCGGCATACCCGAGGAGAACTGGCCACTCCTCAGGCGCACGATCCACACCTCGGGCATGGCGCAGCAGGTCTCGTTGGACGCACTCACCGTGAACCAGGACACGGTGGAGGACGCCGGCGCGCAGGCGCCCGACGAACAGATGCTGAACGCCGACATGATCGCTAAGCTGGGGGAGCTCCTGAAGGTCATCGACGAGCGCGAAGCCACGATCCTGCGCCTGCGCTACGGCCTGGGAACCGCGGACGGCGAGACGATGACCCTCAAGGAGATCGGCAAGGTCGTGGGCCTGACCCGGGAGCGCGTGCGCCAGATCGAGCAAGAGGCGCTCAGGAAGCTCTACGGAGTCATGGGCGAGCACTGAAGACGAGGTAAGGATGTTCCAGCTTGGCGCGGGAGATCCTCCCGCGCCCACCGGGAGCGGGGGTGGGGACGATCCGAGGGCACCCGAAGGCACGCCCCTCTACGTGCACCTGCCGTTCTGCGCCGCCAAGTGCCACTACTGCGATTTCTTCTCCGTACCCGCGGAAGGCCAGGACCGCCCGGCGATGGTCGCAGCCATCTTGCGCGAGGCCGAGGGTCGCGCGCCCGCTCGTCCGCGGACCGTGTACCTCGGCGGCGGCACGCCCTCGCTCCTCTCCACGCCCGAGCTGCGCACGCTCCTCGACGGCCTCCAGCGCGTGTGCGGATTTCGCGACTCGGCCATCGAAGTGACCGCCGAGTGCAATCCCGAGAGCCTGGACCGCGACAAGGCGCTCGCGCTCCTCGACCTGGGTGTGAACCGCCTCTCGATCGGGATCCAGAGCCTGCACGACGAGGTGCTCGACCTCTTCGGTCGCGTGCACTCGGCCGAGGAGGGCCTGCGCGCTTTCGAGGCCGCGCGCGAGGCCGGTGCCTCGAACCTGAACGTGGATCTGATCTACGCCGTGCCGGATCAGACCCCTGAGGCCTGGCGCAGCGACCTCGACCGCGTGCTCGATCTCGGGCCCGATCACCTCAGCGCCTACAACCTGACCTTCGAGGAGGAGACGCCCTTCCGCCGCTGGCTCGAGGAAGGCCGCATCGCCCGAGCGCCGGAGGAGACCGAACTCGCGCTCTTCTGGAGCACGCGCGAGACGCTCATCGCCCGCGGATTCGAGGCTTACGAGATCTCCAACTTCGCGCGAGCGGGTCGACGCTGCGAGCACAACGTGAACTATTGGCGGAACGGCGCCTACCTCGGCATCGGGCCCTCGGCCGTCAGCAAGATCGGGAACACGCGTGCGGGGAACCTCAAGGGAATCGGATCGTACCTGCGCAGCGTCGGGCAGAGACGGAGCGCCCGCGCCTGGGAGGAGACTCCGCCGCCGGAAAACCGCCTCGCCGAGACATGGTGGCTGGGTCTGCGTCTCGGTGACGGCGTCGAGGCGGCCGAGGCGCGGCAGTGCGCTGGCTACGAGCGAGCCGGCGATCCCGCGCTGCCGACCGCAGTCGACCTCGCCGCGCAGGGCCTGCTCGAGGAGCGCGCCGGCCGCTACCGCCTCACCTCGCGTGGCCTGCCCTTGGCGGACTGGGTCGCGAAGCGCTTCCTGGAACGGCCCCGAGCTTGAGAAGCGCCGCGAAACTCCCTCGGCTCCCTCGGGACGCTAGGATCCTGCGCCGGACCTCGGCGCCCCGGCTTCCACCCCGGCTCATCCTCCGGCGCAGAGGAGCGGCCCGGTCATGACGTCGATTTTCGCCGACCGCCTCGACGAAGCTGTCTCGCGCGCGGGCAACCCCTGCCTGGTCGGGCTCGATCCCCACCCCGACCTTCTGCCCGAGGAGTTCGCGGCCGCGCGCTCCGGCGCGACGCGTGCCGAGCGGGCGGCGGCCGCGGCGGATTTCCTGTGCGAGCTGATCGACCTCGTCGCCGGAAGAGTGCCCGCCGTCAAGCCGCAGTCGGCCCTGTTCGAGGTGCACGGGGCAGACGGCGCGGAAGCCTGGGAGCGCGTCGTGCGCGCCGCGCGCGCCGCGGGCCTTCTCGTGATCGGCGACGTCAAGCGCGGCGACATCGACAGCACCGCCCGGGCCTACGCGCACGCCTATCTCGAAGGCGACCTTCCGGAGAGCGCCGGACGATGCGACGCGATCACGGTCAACCCCTTCCTCGGCGCGGACTCGGTGAAGCCATTCCTCGATACCTGCGCGCGCACGGGCGCGGGGATCTACGTGCTCGTGCGCACCTCGAACCCAGGCAGCGCGCTCTTCCAGGAACACGGTTTCCCGCCGCTCTTCGAGCGCGTCGCCGATGCCGTCGTCGAGTGGGGGAGAGGCCTCGTCGGCCGCTGCGGGCTCTCGAGCGTCGGCGCGGTGGTCGGCGCGACGCATCCCGCCGAGCTCGCGCGGCTGCGCGCCAGAATGCCGTCGACGCCGTTCCTCATTCCCGGGTACGGCGCCCAGGGCGCGCGCGCAACGGAGGTCGCCGCAGGATTCCTTCCGGGCGGCCGCGGGGCTCTCGTGAGCTCCTCGCGCGCAATCCTCTTCGCCTGGCGCGAGCCGCGCTACCAAGGCATGCACTGGAAGGATGCCTCGCGCGCGGCGCTCGAGGAGATGATCGCCGCGCTCTCCGCGGCGGCACGCACCGCACGCTCATGATCCGCATCCAGCACCTGCCCGAGGAGGCGCTCGAACGATCGCTCCTGGCGCGGGCTGCGCTTTCCGGCCGCATGGGCGACGGCGCCGTCGCGGTCCCTCGCAGTCTGGGAGAGATCGGACGCCCCGCCGATCGGCTCGAGCCACGTGAGCGCTCGGCCCTGGCCAAGCGCCTCGAGGAACGTCTCGCTCCGTTGTCGCCGCACGTCGCGACGCTCGACGCCGCGCGCGCCCTGGCCGAGCCCGGCGCTTGCGCCGTCGTCACAGGCCAGCAGCCGGGTCTCCTCGCCTCTCCGCTCTTGTCGCTCTACAAGGCGCTGCAGGCCCTGCGTCTCGCCCGCCTCCTGCGTGAGCGCTGGAGCGTGCCGGTCGTGGCGGTGTTCTGGAACCACGCCGACGACCATGATGTCGCCGAGGTCCACCATGCGCACCTCGTCAACCGCAACCTGGATCTCCAGAAGATCTCGCTCGCGGGGTTGTCCTCGGGCCGCCAGCCCTTCTCGAAGATCGTCCTCGACGAGGAGACGCACCACCTCGCGGCGATCCGCGCGCTGCTGGCGCAGATTCTCGAGGGTGCGCCCTTCGCAGCCCGCGCCCTCGAGCTCTTCGCGCCGCGCGCGGGCGACAGCCTGGCGCGCGGGTTCACCCGCAGCCTCACCGCACTGCTCGGCCGCGCGGGGCTCGTCGTCGTCGAGCCGGACTGGATCCGCGCCGAGATCTCGGCACATCTTGCGCGCATCGCCGCCGCGGATCCGGTCGCGCTCCTCGAGCGCGGAGCGGAGCGCGTTCGGGCCCTGGGACTCCAGCCCGCGATCGAGCCCGCCGGCGCCGCACTCCTGTACTCCCACCTCCCCGAGGGTCGGCTCGCGCTGCGTGCGGGCGGCGAAGGCTTCCGTTTCGACGGCGAGGGCGGCTCACGCACCGGCGCCGAGCTGGCCGCCGAGATCGTCCAGGACCCGCTCTCCTGGTCGCCGGGTGCTCTCCTGCGGCCGATCGTCCAGGACCTCTGCCTCCCGGTTGCGGCCTACGTCGGCGGATGGGGAGAGCTCGCCTATCACGCCGAGCTGCCCGATCTGCGCGCGTGTGTCGGCGCTCCAGCGACGCCTTTCGTCCCGCGCGTCTCGTGCACGCTCGTCGATCCCGAGTGCCGAACGTCGCTCGCCAAGCTCGAAGTGGACGTCGGGCGCGTCCTCCACGCGAAGGGGGCCTTCACGCCCGACCTGTCGGGGTCGGAGGCGCCTCCCGTGATCGCGAAGATGCGCGCGCTCGCCGAGGACGCCGCGCGGGGAATCGAAGGGCTGCGGGGCGAGCTTTCCGAGCTCGACCCGGCCCTCGTCTCGCAGCTCAAGCGCGCCTCCGACCAGGTGCGCTCCGCCGGACAGTGGCTGGCTGACAAGGCCGAGCGCGTGCATCAGAACAAGAGCGGCAAGGGCCGGCGTCACCTCCGACGACTGAACAACTGGCTCTGTCCGCGCGAACAGCCCCAGGAGCGCGTGCTTGGACCCCTGCCTTTCGTGGCGCGCTTCGGCGAGGAGTGGCCCCTGGAGCTGCTCGGCGAGCTGGACCCCTTCGGCACCGAGCACCTCATCGTGCATCTGGGCGCCGATCTCGAAGGAGACGCGGCGTGAAGCTCGACGTGCTCGTGGTGGCGGCGCACCCGGACGATGCGGAGATTTCGCTCGGCGGAACGATGCTCCTTCTCGCGCGAGCGGGCCGGAGAGTAGGCGTCGTCGACCTGACCCGGGGAGAGCTGGGCACGCGCGGCAGCGCCTCGGACCGCACCCGGGAGACCGAGGCGGCCAACGCGATCCTCCATCTCGCGGTGCGCCACAACCTGGAGCTTCCCGACGGACGCGTCCTGCCGACGCTCGAGGCGCGCGAGCGTCTCGCCGCGCTCGTGCGCGAGCACGAACCCGACGTGCTCCTCGCGCACCACGTCGACGATCTCCATCCCGACCACCGCGCCGCGGGCGAGCTGGCGCGTGCGGCCTGGTACCTCTCCGGCCTGTCGCGCCTCTCCGATCGAACGTCGACGAGGCCTGCGCGCCGCCCGCGCCGTCTCTACCATTTCATGGGTCACGTGCCTTTCGAGCCGACCTTCGTGGTCGACATCGGGCCGGTGTGGGAGGACAAGCTGCGGCTCGTGCGCTGCTACGCGAGCCAGCTCGCCCCCGCGAGCGCGGAGGACCGCGGGCAGCACCTGCTCTTCGGCGCCGACATCCTGGCGCGCATGGAGACCAAGGCCCGCACCTACGGCGAGCGGATCGGTGCGCTCTACGGAGAGCCACTGCTGCACCGCGGGCCGCTGCCCTGCCTCGATCCGCTGCTCGCCGCAGGGGGAGCCGAGGGCTAGACTGCGCCGGGATCCATGCGGCGTATCGCGGTCATCAACCAGAAGGGCGGCGTGGGCAAGACCACGACTTGCGTCAATCTGGGCGCGGCGCTCGCCCTCTCCGGCCGGCGTGTGGTGCTGGTCGACATGGACGCGCAAGCGAACTTGACGCTGTCCCTCAACATCGAGGCCGCTCCCGGCTCGCCCTCGACCTACACCGTGCTCATGGGCGGGTCGAGCGTGGCCGAGTCCCTGCGCGAGACGTCGACGCCGTCCCTGCGCCTCCTGCCCGCCAACATCGATCTCTCGGGCGCGGAGCTCGAGCTCGCCGGCGCGATGGGCCGTGAGCACCTCATGCGTGAAGCGCTCCAGGAGTGGGAGCTCGCCGGCCGCGAGCAGGAGGGCCGCGCGCCCGCGGACTACGTCCTCTTCGACTGTCCTCCGAGCCTCGGGCTGCTCTCGATCAACGCACTCTCGGCCGCGGGCGAGGTCCTGATCGCGATCCAGACCGAATTCCTCGCGCTTCAGGGGATGAGCAAGCTGGTCGAGATCCTCCAGCTCCTCAAGAAACGGCTGAACCCGCGGCTCGAGGTCACCGGGATCCTGCCCTGTCTCTACGACAGCCGCTTGAAGCTCGCGCGCGAAGTGCTGGCCGAGATCCGCACCTTCTTCCCCGGCCAGGTTCTCTCCTGTCCCGTGCGCAGCAACGTCAAGCTCGCCGAGGCACCGAGCTTCGGCCGGACGATCTTCGAGTACGCTCCCGACTCCAACGGCGCGCAGGACTACCTCTCCGTCGCGCGCGACATCGCCCACGGCGAGGTCCGCGACCCCGAGCTCGCCGCCCTCCCGCCGATCGAGGGCCTCGCGCCGTCGGCCAAGACGCCATCCGCGTCCATCACGGCGCCCGCTGCGCCTCCGGAAGAGCCGCACGGAGAATCGCCCGAGCCGGTTCGCGCGCGCGAGGAACGCGCCGCGGAGGACCACCCTCTCCCCGTCGTGGTCCTCACGCCTCTGCCTCCTCCCCCGAGATCGTCCGCGAAGTTCGAGGAGCTGCCTGCGCTCCCGCCGGACGCCTTCGAAATCCTGGAAACCTACGCGCACCAGCGCTGAGCCGGTGGCCCGCGGCACCGACCATGGAACGCGCCCTGAAAATCGGGATCCTGTGCCATCCGACCTACGGCGGATCGGGGGTCGTGGCGAGCGAGCTCGCGCTCACGCTCGCCTCGCGCGGCCACGAGGTGCACCTGTTCTCGAACGACGTACCACCGCGCCTGGCGCGCTCGGCAGGTCCGGTGCAGATGCACGTGGCCCAGGGGATCCCGTATCCGCTCTTCCACTCCACCCCGCACGATCTCGCGATCACCTCGTCGGTCCTCAACGTGCATCGCGCGGACGGTCTCGACATCCTCCACGCCCACTACGCGCTCCCGCACGCCGTCTCGGCCTACCTCGCGCGCTCGGCCGCCCGCGCCGACCGAGGCCGTCCGGCGCCGCGCATGGTCACGACGCTCCACGGCACGGACATCACGCTGGTCGGCACGGACCCCTCCTACGCGCCGCTGACCGACTTCGTGATCCGCGAGAGCGACGCGGTCACCGCCGTCTCGGCCGACCTCGCGCGCCGCACACGCGAGAGCTTCTGCACCGATCGGGGCGGCACGCCGTGTGCGATCGAGGTGATCCCGAACTTCGTCGACACCGACCTGTTCCATCCCTCCGCGGCCCCGAATCGTCGGCGGGGAAGCGGCCGGGCGGTCCACGTGTCCAACTTCCGCCCCGTCAAGCGCGTGCCCTGGCTCCTGCGCGCCTTCGACCTCGCCACCCGAGGGACGGGGGCCACGCTGACGCTCGTCGGCGACGGACCCGAGCAGCGCGCCTGCCGTGAGCTCGCGCGCGATCTTTCACTCTCCGACCGCGTGCGCTTCCTGGGCGAGCGCGACGCTCTGCCCGAGCTTCTCGCCACGGCGGACGTGTTCGCGCTCTCGAGCTCGGAGGAATCCTTCGGGCTCTCCGCGCTCGAGGCCATGTCCTGCAGCACGCCTGTGGTCGCGACGCGCGTCGGAGGCGTCGCCGAGGTCGTCGAGGACGGAGTCTCCGGCCTGCTCGCCGCGCCCGACGACATCGAGGGGTTCGCCGGAAAGCTCGCGCGGCTGCTCTTCGACGCCGCGCTCTCCGAGAGGATGGGCACAGCCGCGCGCGCCAACGCCGAGAAGCATTTCGCGCGCGCCAACGTGGTCGCCCTCTACGAGAAACTGTACCGCCGCCTGCTCGCGCAGCCCTCGGCCGGATGACCTCCGTGTACCGCGTCTACCTCGACCACAACGCGACGACGCCCATGCGCGAGGAGGTGCGCGCGCATCTGATCGAGAGGCTCGACGCCCTCGGCGGCAACCCTTCCAGCGTCCATCGCTCGGGGCGCGCCGCGCGTGCCACTCTCGACGAAGCGCGAGCGCGAGTGGCGTCGGCCCTGCTTGTCCACGAAGACGAGATCGTGTTCACTTCGGGCGGCACCGAATCGGTGAACCTCGCGCTCCTCGGCGCCTTGCGGGCTCTGGGCGCGGGGAAGGGGCTTCTCACGACGGTGGCCGAGCACTCTTCCGTCCTGGGAGCGGCCGCCGAGATCGAGGCCCGGGGGGCTCCCGTGGTCCGAGTAGGCGTCGACCGCCTGTGCCGGATCGATCCCGACGAAATCGTGCGCATCGCCGCCGCCTCGAAGGGCTTCGGCGTGGTCTCGACGATGGCTGCCAACAACGAGGTCGGCACGCGGCAGCCTCTGGACGCGATCGGCGCAGGTCTCGCCACTCTCGGTCCGGCCAGACCCCTGTTCCACACGGACGCCGTGCAGGCCCTCGGACGATTGCCCCTCCACCTCCAGGAATGGCAGGTCGACCTGGCCTCCTTCTCTGTGCACAAGCTCGGCGGACCGCTCGGAGTGGGCTTTCTCTATAAGAGGAAGGGCGTGCCTGTCTCGGGCCTGTTCTTCGGCGGCGGCCAGGAGGGCGGGCTGCGTCCCGGCTCCGAGAACGTCCCCGCGATCAGCGCGGCGAGCCTGGCCGTCGAGATGGCAGTGCGCGAGCAACCCGCTTTCCACGCGCGGACGCGCGACCTGTCCATCGGCTTGTGGCAGGACCTATCGCGAACCCTTCGGGATGTGGAGCTCTTGGGCCCACCGATCGACAGCGACGCGCGGCTACCGAACACGCTCGATCTCTCCATCGGAGGCGTCGACGGACGGATGTTGGTGGCGCGCTTGGACTTGGAAGGGCTCGAGGCGAGCGCAGGCTCGGCCTGTGCGAGCGGCTCGCTCGAACCCTCGCACGTTCTGCTCGCCATGGGGCTCTCGCCGGATCGCGCAAGATCGGGTTTGCGCCTCTCGCTCGGCCGGACGACGTCTCGACAAGATATCCACACGGCTGTGGACATCCTGAGGAGAACGCTTGCAGCTCTGCGATAGAAGCCGCGTAGCTGACGTCAAGCGCAAAGCGAGCGCGAAGAGTTTGTCGTTCCGGCGTTGACCGCGCGCGGGGGCGCGCATGTAATGGCGCCTCCTCGGCGGGAGCGTGCGGCAAGCGGTCAGCCGAGCGAGGAAGAGAGGCCCCCCCATCTCATCGTGGCGCGCAACCAGGCGTCGCTCATTCCATCCCATGATCGCCGCCAAACTCGCTCATGTCCTCGCAAGCCGCAAGCTTTGCTCCTGAGCCGCGTCCGGACCCACGGCCGGAAGAGCGGCGGGGCGAACACGGCGAACGCCGGACGGGATCGCTCGAGGAGCTGTGGTCCGCGCTGCAGAGCGCCGTGCGCACTCGCGTCCAGCCCGGACAGTTCGAGACCTGGTTCCGGCGCGCGGCGCTCGTGCACGCCGACGGCGAGGTCGTGCGCATCGCGCTCCAGGACGGCTTCTCGCGCGGCTGGCTCGACAGCTACTACCGCGAGGTGATCGAGCAAGCGGCCAAGGAGATCTCGGGGTCGCCGCGACGGGTGGAGTTCGTCGTCGATCCCGAGGCTGTCGCCAGGCCCGCGCGCCCCGGCTCCGAGAACCCCCCGGGTTCGCCGGGCGCGGCAGCGGCTCCTCCTTCCCTCGATCCATCCGGGTCCTTCGGAGCCCGTCCGACCGTCCCGCCGCAAGGCCTGCTGCTCTCGAGCGATCTGGGTCTGAACCCCAAGTACACCTTCGACAACTTCGTCGTCGGACCCTGCAACCGCTTCGCGTGGGCGGCCTCCGTCGGGACGGCCGAGGCGCCGGGCAAGGCCTACAACCCTTTCTTCCTGCACGGCAGCGTGGGCCTGGGCAAGACGCATCTGTTGCAGTCGCTGTGCTTCTCGCTGCTCGAGCGCAACGCCAAGACCCGCATCCTGTACCTGTCTTGCGAGACGTTCGTGAACCACTTCATCAACGCGCTCGAGGATGGCGACCTTCAGAAGTTCCGGCACAAGTACCGCAACGTCGACGTGCTGGTGGTCGACGACATCCACCTCCTGGCCAACAAGGAGCGCACCCAGGAGGAGTTCTTCCACACTTTCAACGCGCTGCACCAGCAGGGCAAGCAGATCGTCCTCTCCTCCGACAGCCCTCCGCGCGACATCCCCACGCTGCAGGAACGCCTCGTGTCGCGCTTCAAGTGGGGGCTCGTCACCGAGATCGAGCCGCCTTGCTACGAGACGCGCATGGCGATCCTGAAGCGCAAGAGCCGCGAGCGCGGGCGAGAGATCCCCGACGACGTGGCGCGCCTGCTCGCCGAACGCATCGACAGCAACATCCGCGAGCTCGAGGGGGCCGTGACGAAACTTCTGTCCTACGCCGGCCTCTCGGGCCGTCCGGTGGGTCCCGAGCTCGCTCGTGAGGCCTTGCGGGAATTGTTCGCCGCGCGCAAGGGACAGCCCTCGATGGAGGACATCCTGAACGTGGTCACGGAGCACTTCGGGGTCAAGCTCTCGGAGCTGCAGTCGAAGAAGCGCACGAACACGATCGCCTATCCCCGGCAGGTCGCGATGTACCTCGCGCGGCAGATCACGCGGCATTCCCTGGAGGAGATCGGCGGGTTCTTCGGGGGCCGCGACCACTCGACCGTCATCTACGCCGTCGACAAGGTCGCCCAGCTCGCCGTCGCGGACCCGACCTGCCGTCATCTCCTCGACACGCTCCTCGAGAAACTCAAGGCTCCCCCGGCGTGAGCACCTCCCTGCTCGCACGTTCCCCCTGGAGAAGAAGCACCCCAGACTCCATGAATCGCGGCTGGATAACCTGCGGAATGACCGTGGACGGAAGACCCCTTCCTCCACAATCCCAAACGTCGCGCTGGCGGGACGGGGGAGTGCTGTGGGCTGGGCGAGGGAAGTCCACGGGTGATGCACGGGCCGCCCACCGTGGAGAACTGGGGATGAGGGAGCGGAAGGTCCGTGAGGAGGCGGTGTTAGGGAGGGGTCGCGAAGGCTTCTCCACGGATCGGGGGGGTCTCTTCTATGACTGTGATCCGTTCTAATACAGGAATCAGAGTAGAAAGAGTCCCACCCCGATCCCGCCCCTGGAACCCATCGGCATGAAGGTCATCTGCGATCGCGAGAAGCTCGGCGAAGGCCTGGCCGTCGTCAACAACGTCATCCCCGGCAAGAGCACCAAGCCTGCCTTGGAGAACGTCTGCCTCGTCGCAACCGACAACGCGCTCGAGCTCGTCGGCACGGATCTCGAGTGCGCCATCCGCTATCGGATCGAGGATGTCAAGGTCGAGGAGCCAGGCCCCGCGGTCGTGCCCGCGCGCGTGACGCTCGATTTCGTGCGCGATCTCTCCTCCCAGGAGGTCAGCCTCCAGACGCGAGAGAACACTTGCCGCATCGCCGGCGGAGAGGACGCCTGCGAGCTCGTCACGAGCGACCCCGACGAGTTTCCGGTCATCTCCCGCTTCGGTGACGCGGAGACCTTTTCCATCCAAGGTGGGGAGTTCGTCCGTCTCGTCAATCGCACCGTCTTCGCTGCCGCACGCGAGGCTGGCCGCTACGCGATGCACGCGGTCCTCGCCGAGATCGAGGATGGGGCGATCAAGCTGGTCGCCACGGATGGGCGCCGGCTCGCGCTCTCGAGCGCGCGCATCGAGACCCGCGCCGGACGGCCCAAGCCGGCTCTCATCCCGGCCAAGGCCTTGAACCTGTTCTGCCGCGTGATCCATGATCCGCTCGAGCAGGTGCACCTGCACTTCGGCGAGAACCAGGTCGGCTTGCGGACGAAGAATGCCGAGATCTTCTCGCGCCTGGTCGACGGGGAATTCCCGCGCTACGCCGCCGTGATCCCCAAGGACTCCCAGAATCTCATGGAGGCCGACGCCACGACCCTGGCCAAGAAGCTGCACCTCGTCGCCAACGTGACCGGGGTCGAGGCGCGCGCCGTGCGGCTCAAGCTTTCCAAGGGGGAGCTCGAGCTCTTCGGACAGTCCGCCGGGCGTGGCGAGGCTCGCGCGCGGATGGACGTGGATTTCAAGGGCGGGCCGGCGGAGATCGCCTTCAACCCCGACTTCGTCCTCGACGGGCTGAAGAACTGCGAAGGCGGCCAGGTGCGCCTCCAGTTCAACGAGAAGACCAGCCCGGGGAAGTTCACCCTGGGCGAGAACTACATGTACGTCGTGATGCCGATCACGGTCGACGCCTGAGGCCGGTCCCATGAGAAGCCAGGAACCGAGCGAGGCCGCTGCCCGGCGCGGGGCCGTGTCGATGCAAGACGCCGTAGGGCGCTTCTTGCGCGCGAGCGGCCTGGGATCGCGGATGAGGGACTGGCCCGTGTTCCAGGCCTGGATCGACGCCGTCGGGGCGGACCTTGCTCGGCGCGCGCGGCCCGTGCGGTTCGCGCGCGGAGAACTGGTCATCGAGGTCGACTCGGCCTCCCATCTCCAGGAGCTCTCGACCTTCACCGGCGAGACGTATCGCGAGCGCGCCAACGCACACCTGGCAAGACCCGAGATCCGTCGCGTCGTCTTCCGCCTGAAGCGCTGACCATGGCACAAGAGACGCAAGTTTCGACCTACGACGCCGGGTCGATCACCGTCCTCGAAGGGCTCGAGGCCATCCGCATCAGGCCGGCGATGTACGTCGGCGACACCGACGTCCGCGGCCTCCATCACCTGATCTGGGAGGTGGTCGACAACTCGATGGACGAGGCGTTGGCCGGCTTCGCTCACCGCTGCGAGGTGGTCATCCGACTGGACGGATCGGTCAGCGTCACCGACGACGGGCGCGGCATCCCGGTCGGCATCCACCCCACCGAGGGAATCCCCGCGGTCGAAGTCGCGCTGACGCGCATCCACGCCGGCGGCAAGTTCGACAAGAGCGCGTACAAGGTCTCGGGAGGCCTGCACGGCGTGGGTGTCTCGTGCGTCAACGCGCTGTCGGAGTGGCTCGAGGTCACGGTCGAACGCGAGGGCGGCATCCACCGCATGCGCTTCCGGCGCGGGGAGCGCGCAGGCGAGCTCGAGGTCATCGGCAAGTCGAGCCGGACCGGCACTCAGGTGGTCTTCAAGCCCGACGGCGAGATCTTCAGCACGACGGAGATCCAGTACGAGATCGTGGCCAAGCGGCTGCGCGAGATGGCCTACCTGATGGGCACGCGCGGGGTGGTCATCGACCTCGAGGACCAACGCACCGGCGCGAAGGAGCACTTCGAATTCCCCGAGGGGGTCCGGACCTTCGTTCAGCACGTCAACAAGAACAAGACCGTGCTGCACCCCGACATCATCCACTTCGCCAAGGTCGTTCCCTCACCCGACCGCCCCGACCGCGAGTACGAGGTCGAGCTGGCGATGCAATACACCGACACCTACCAGGAGACCGTGTACTGCTTCGTCAACAACATCAACACGCCCGGCGGAGGCACGCACCTCGCGGGGTTCAAGGCGGGGCTGACGCGCTCGCTGAACAACTACGCCAAGTCCGAGAAGATCGCCAAGGAGGCCGACGACCTGCCGAGCGGGGACGATCTGCGCGAGGGACTGACCGCAATCCTGGCGCTGAAGGTCCCCGAGCCGCAATTCGAGGGGCAGACCAAGGACAAGCTCGGCAACCGGGAGGTCCAGGGGATCGTGGAGTCCGTGGTGGGGGACCTGGTCTCGACCTACCTCGAGGAGCACCCCGCGGCGGCGAAGTCGATCATCCAGAAGGCCATGCTCGCGCAGGCCGCGCGAGAAGCGGCCCGCAAGGCGCGCGACCTCGTGCGGCGCAAGTCGGCGCTGGCGAGCGGGAACCTTCCGGGCAAGCTGGCCGACTGCCAGTCCAGCAACCTCGACGAGTCCGAATTGTTCCTCGTCGAAGGGGACTCGGCCGGAGGCTCGGCCAAGATGGGCCGCGACCGGCGCTTCCAGGCCGTGCTGCCGCTCAAGGGCAAGATCCTGAACGTCGAGAGGGCGCGCCTCGACAAGATGCTGGCGCACTCCGAGATCCAGCTGATCATCTCGGCGCTCGGGACCGGCATCGCCGAAGAATTCGATCTCTCGAAGCTGCGCTACGGCAAGACGATCATCATGACCGACGCGGACGTGGACGGTTCCCACATCCGTACGCTGCTCTTGACGTTCTTCTTCCGGCACATGCGGGATCTGATCGAGGCCGGTCACCTCTACATCGCGCAGCCTCCGCTCTACAAGCTGTCCTGGAAGGGCGGACAGCGCTACGTGACGACCGAGGCCGAACTGCGATCGGTGCTGATCGAGCGTGGGGTCGAGGCCTTGTCGGTCCAGGATCCGCGCTCGGGGAGGACCTGGAAAGGCGCCCAGCTCAAGGAACTGTGCGACGAGCTGCGCCGCCTCGAGGACGTCGTCGTGGAAGCCGCGCCTCCCTGGGCGCGCGTCCCGCTGCGCGAGATGATGCGATCCTTCGACGGCACGCGCCTGCCCGCCCACTGGGCGCGGGCGCAAGGCAAGGACCGGTTCTTCGCCACGCTCGGCGAGCTGAACGACTTCCTGGAGCTGCAGAAGACGCTGCTCCGACCGGGAGAATCGCTGCGCGTCTACGATGGCCCCGGACGCGCCTTCGACCGGGAGGAGGCACACGCCGTCGTGTGCCACCTCTCCCACCTCGATGAGCTGACCCGGATCCTCGGAAACCTCGAGAAGAAGGGGCTCGCGCTCCGCGGGGGCGGCGATTGGCAAGTCGAGGGGGGCAAGGAGACGCAGCGCTGCTCCGATCCTCTGCAGCTGGCCGCGGCTTTGCGCAAGGGTGCACAGTCCGAGATCGACGTCCAGCGCTACAAGGGGCTCGGCGAGATGGATGCCGATCAGCTCTGGGAGTCGACCCTGGACCCGTCGCGGCGCACCCTCTACCAGGTATCGATCGAGGACGCGATGGCCGCCGACGAGATCTTCACGATCTTGATGTCGGACCAGGTCGAGCAGCGCCGCGAGTACATCGAACGCCACGCGCTCGAGGTGACTAACCTCGACATCTGAGGATCGGCGGCCGGTGCCGGCGGCGGGCAGCGGCTGAACGGGGTGCCGCGGTGGCCGTGGGGAGCGTCGACGCGAGCTCCAGGACTGCGGATACCCCCGGCCAAGGCGGCCCGGACCCTCCTGGGCGCAGGCACGCGGGGGAGCATGCTGGTGGAGCGCGGGACGACTCCAGCGGTCGACGCTCTCGGCCGATACAGGACCAGAGGCCCGGGTTCGTGGGCCTTTCCCCCTTCCCTCGTCCCGAGAACTGCCCCCGCTGCCGTGAAGAGTCGCCAGCGCCTCGAATACGGACGCCTCGCCGAAGTTCTGGCCGAGCGCGGACTCGTCGACTCGCGCGCGCTCCAGGACGCGCTCCAGTTCAGCGCGCGCGGTGGCCCGCCCTTCCCCGAGGCGCTCGTCACCGCCAATCTGGTGGCGGATTGGGAGCTGTCGCGCCTGGTGTGCGAGCTCTACGGTCTGCCGTTCCTGACGGTCGGGATCGCCGAGCCAGACCCCAAGGCCAGTGCGGGCCTCGACACCGCCTTCCTCATCGAGAACGGGATCGTGCCTCTGTCGCGCCACGGGCGCCTGTTGACCGTGCTGATGCCCTCGCTCGCGCCCACGGAGACCCTCGACCTCCTGGCCGGGAAGAGCGGGCTCTCGATTCTGCCCATCGTCGGGACCGTGCGCACGAACCGGCAATGGCTCGAACAGCACTTCGTGGCGGGGCCTCTCCCGGCGGTCGCTCCCCCCTTGGAGCTTTCGGGGACGCCGGACGCTTGGTCCAACCTGTTCGATGTCGCCGATGCGGCGGTGCTCCTCGACCTGAAGCATGTGACTCCCGAGAACCAGGGAGACCCGACTTGATCGGGCCTCAGGTCCGACGCAAGCGAGCGGCGTAGCCGCCGTCGACCGGGCCGCTCGGACCCCGGGGATCGGGGAGGGCTTCGAACTCCTCCTCCAGAGAGAAATCCGGACAGGCGCTGAGAAAGGCCTCCACGCGCCGACGGTTCTCCTCGGGCTCGAGGCTGCACGTCGAGTACACGAGCCGCCCCCGCGGTCGCACACGCTGCGCGCACTCGCACAGCAGCCGCTCCTGGAGCCCGGCGAGCGAGCGCCTGGAGACCGCGTCGAAGCGCCAGCGTGCTTCCGGACGCTGGGCGAGCACGCCTGTATTGCTGCAGGGGACGTCGACGAGAACGCCGTCGCATGACTCGCGAGCGACTCCCTGCGCGGCCTCGCAGACGGCCAGGTCCACCCGGCCCGCGGGTGCGAGCCGGCGCAGGGCACCGCGCACCCGTGCGAGGCGTTCTGCGCTTGCGTCGCAGGCGAGGACGCGCGCGCCGCACTCGGCCAGGACGGCCGTCTTGCCGCCCGGTGCGGCGCACGCGTCGAGGAGGCGCTCGCCTTCCCGCGCCCCCAGCATCTCGCCGGAGCGCAGGGCCGTCTCGCCCTGGACCGTGATCGAACCGTGCGAGAAGAGGTCCGAGGCGAGGACGGTCTCGGCCTGGTCGGCGGCGACGAGCAGGATGCGCGGATGGCCGCCCGTGCGGGCCGGGCAGCCCAGTGCCTCGAGGGCTTGCACCACCACCTCGCGCGGAGCCAGGACCCGCAGCGAGAGATCGGGCTCGGCGAGCGCCCCGCGAGCGAGAGCGAAAGCGCGGTCCTCGCCGTAGCGGCGCATCCACCGGCGGACGAGGACCGCGGGCAGCGAGAGCGCATCCTCGGCCCACAGGAGCGGATGCTCCTTCGGATCGGGGAAGACCGGCTCGGAGACGTGCACCGCGCGGAGCGGAAGGTCGCGCCGCGGGTCCCCGCTGGAGCCCGGGCGTCGCGCGTCGAGCGCCGCGCGCAGGACCGCGTTCACGTAGCCGGCTTTTTTCGGGCCGAGGGTGCGCTTCGCCGCGGCCACGGTCTCCGCGATCGCCGCGTGGTCGGGGATCTGGTCCAGGAAGAAGAGCTGGACGAGGCCGAGATGGAGGTGCGTGGCGAGATCAGGGTCGGGTTTCCCGCGCGCGAAGCGGCGGACCAGGGCGCGCAGCGTCCCGCGGCGGCGGATCTCCGTCCCGACGAAACGGCGCAGCAGCGCGCGGTCGCGAGGATCGAGGCGGTTCTCGCGCGCGGCCCGATCGACCTCCCGGAGCGGAGCCGTCGCGCCGCTGCGCAGGACGCGCCAGGCAATCTCGCGGACCATCAGGAGGTGAAGCGCGCTCCCGGTGCAAGTCGAGCGCCCCGCAACCAGGCCACGCCGTCCATGCGCACGCCGCCGGAGGGTTTGAGGGACAGGATCTCGAGAGCGCCAGCTCCGGCGGCGACGGCCAAGCCAGACCCCGCTTCGAGGATCGTCCCGGGTTGTGCTGCAGGAGCGCCGGGCGGGAGCGCGACCTCGCGGGCGTCGAGGAGGACGAGGCCTCTGCCGCCCGGCGCGGTGGTGTGCGCTCCTGGCCAGGGTGTCATCGCGCGGACGTGGCGCGAGATTTCGGCCCCGCTCTTCGACCAGTCGATCCGGCCGTGCTCCTTTCGGATCCGACGGGCATAGGTGGCGAAGGCCGGGTTCTGGCGCTCGAAACGAGCCCGGCCGGCTTCGACGAGGTCGAGCGCGCGCACCGCCGCCTCGCCGCCGAGGACCGCCAGGCGCAGCATGAGCTCTCCGGAATTCTCGCGATCCCCGATGGGAGTGCGCTCCTCGAGCAGCACCTCTCCCTCGTCGAGGGCGAGAACCATGCGCTGGATCGAGATTCCGGTCTCGCGATCGCCGGCGAGGATCGCAGCCTGGACCGGAGACGCGCCGCGATGCCGCGGCAGGAGCGAAGCGTGGACGTTGAGCGCGCCGTGCGGCGCGAGATCGAGAAGGTCGTTGTCGAGGATTTCGCCGTAGCTCGCGACGAGCAGGAGATCGGGAGCAAAGACTCTCAGCGATGTGACGAAGGCAGGATCGCGCGCGGTGTTCGGCTGGAGCACCGGCACGCCGCGCGAGCGCACCAACTCCGCGAGAGGAGAGGGCCGGACCGCGAGTCCGCGCCCGACTGGCTTCCCCGGTCGGGTGACGAGCGCGAGCACGGCGTGGCGGCTCTCGAGGACGCGCGCGAGGACGGGGGTCGCGAAGGGGGGCGAGCCGAGGAAGACGAGGCGCACGTCATCGCCCTCCGTGGGTCCTCACCACCCTGAGAGGGCTACAGGTGCGGAGCCACCGCCGCCTTGAGCTTCTCGTAGGGGAGCTGCCCGATGAGCTGCTTGGCCACCTCGCCGTTCTTGATCACGAGGAAGGTCGGGATCGCGTTGACCCCGTAGCGCGCGGGGACCTCGGTGTTGTCCTGCGTGTTCAGCTTGACGACCTTCAGCTTGCCGCTGAACTCGCCGGCGAGCTTGTCGACGTACGGGCCCATGGCGCGGCAGGGAGCGCACCACTCGGCCCAGAAGTCCACGAGAACGGGAATCTGGCTCTGCAGGACGGCGGACTCCCAGGTGCTGTCGGTGACGTCGAGGGCGTTGCTCATGTTCAGGAATCTTCGGCGGGGGCCTTGGAGGGAGGGGCAATATGGCCTCCCATCCTCCCGAGGTCCACCTTCAAGAAGAGGAACGCGTGCCGGAGGGCGCGTTCTCGGGAGCCTGGGATCCCTGGGCCTCGACGACGGGCGCAGGCGACGGCTCCTCGGCGACCTCATCGTCGAACAGCGAGGCGCGTACGACGCTCTCGAAGTCGCCGGCGTGCTCGGGACGCAGGCGGATCCGGATGTCGCCTCGGAGCTCGGGCTGCTGAACGGTGACGAGCCCGAGCTTGACCAGCTCGAGCAGGGCGCAGAAGGTCCCGACGAGCGACTCGCGGCCCTTCTCGGGCTCCAAGCCTTCGAGCAACGCGCGCAGGGAGACCTCACCCGCCGCGCAGATGCGCCGGGCGAGCTCATCCACGTAGAAGCGCAGGGGCCGCGTGTCCGCGGTGATCCGGTGCGGGCGACCCGCGAGAGTCTCGCGCAAGAGGCGCGAATACTGCGCCAGCAGGTCCCACGCGGTCAGGTCGCCGAGGTCGAGGACGGGCGCCTCGCGGCCGTCCCGGGCCTCCTCGCCCGCGCTGCTGCGTGCGAAGCTCCTCTCGCGCAGATCCCACAGGCCGCCCAGGCGCGAGGCCGCATCGTGGAAGCGGCGGTACTCGATCAGGCGCTGGACCAGCTCGTCGCGGGGGTCGAGCTCGGCCTGGAGGTCCACCTCCTCGCGCGGCAGGAGCGAGCGGGACTTGATCGACATCAGCGTGGCCGCCATGACGACGAAGTCGCCGGCCACCTCGATGTCGAGGTCCTTCAGGCCGGAGAGGTAGGCGAGGAAGCCCTCGATGATGTGCGAGATCTCCACCTCGTGGATCTCGACCTCCTGCTCTCGCACCAGGTGCAGGAGGAGGTCCATCGGGCCGTGGAAAACCTTCTCGAGCGTGATCGTGTAGGCGTCTTCCATCACATCCCTCCGATGGGGACCCACACGAGGATCCACCGAATCACGGCATCGACCGTCTCCGCGAGGGCTCGGTTGAACGCGGGCCAGGCGTAGAGCAGGCCGAAGATGATCAGCATCCCGTAGCGCTCGAGACCCACGTAGGTCCCGCGCAGGCCCTCGGGAAGGAGCCACGCCATCACGCGCGAGCCGTCGAGCGGGGGGATCGGCACCATGTTGAAGACCGCCAGCAGGACATTGAAAGCCGCGGCGCCGATCAGGACGCGCGGCAAGAGGTCCTGGATGCGCTCTTCCATGGTGAGGGCAGCCCCGTTGTAGAGCGGGTGGACCAGGAAGAACTTGAACGCCGCCACGAAGAAGACGGCCAGGAGGAGGTTCGAGAGCGGTCCCGCGATGGCGACCAGGCTCATGTCGCGCCAGGGGTGGCGCAGACGGTGGAAGTTGACCGGGACGGGCTTGGCCCCCCCGAAGATCATCCCGCCGTGGCTCGCGATGAAGAGCAGCGCCGGGAGGAGGATCGTCATGAATGGATCGATGTGCGGGATCGGGTTCAAGGTGATCCGTCCGAGGTCCCGGGCGGTCGGATCTCCGCACTTCAGGGCCACCCAGCCGTGCGCCGCCTCGTGGATGCCCAAGCAGATGACGAGCAGAACGATCGTCAACGCCAGGCCCACCGGTTCGAAATCCGAAAGTTGCGGCGCGACCACGGCCATTGCGGCAGCGCCGCCGAGCCATGCGGACCCGCGCGCGAGAACACTCCTCCTCGATGATCCAGGCGCCGACATCGCTCGGGGCATCTTACACGTCGCGAATCGTCGTCCAATCCTGGCCGACGGGATCGCTTGCAGGCGTCTCGCGCAACCCTAGAATCGCCCTCGCGCCGTGCAGGGCAGGGTAGCGAGGGGCCGAGCAGCGCGGTTCCCCCCGTCCTCCGGCGATGGAGGCCAGGATCTTGCCGGCTGACGACGAACGAGCGAAGCAGCGCCTGTCCCGGGCCGCGGAGGTGATCCGTCTCGAGGCGCGCACGATCGCGGGGCTCGAACAGCGCCTGGGAGGAGACTTCCTGCGCGCGGTCGACATGGTGCTCGACTGCCAGGGACTGGTCGTCGTGGCCGGCGTCGGCAAGGCCGGCCTCGTCGGCCAGAAGATCTCGGCCACGCTCGCCAGCACGGGCACGCCCTCGCTGTTCCTCCATCCGACCGAGGCGCTCCACGGGGATCTCGGGCGAATCCGCGCCCGCGACCTGCTTTTCGCGATCTCGAACTCGGGCGAATCGGCGGAGACGAACGCCCTGATCGGGCCGGCGCGCAAGCTCGGGACGAACCTTCTCGCGATGACGGGGGCGGCGGGCTCGACGCTGGCGGGGCTGTCCGACTGCGTGCTCGACATCGGCGCGGTCGAGGAAGCCTGTCCGATGAAGCTCGCGCCGACGGCCAGCACCTCGGCGATGCTCGCGCTCGGCGACGCTCTCGCGATGGTCGTCCTGCAGGAGCGCGGCTTCGGCCGCGAGGACTATGCGCTCTACCACCCGGCCGGTGCGCTGGGCCGGAGCCTGATGCGCGTCAGCGAGGTCATGCGCAAGGGCGAGCAGCTCCCGATCGCGAAGAGCGGATCGAGCCTGATGGACGTGGTCCTGGTCATGAACCGCACGCCAGGTCGTCCGGGCGCGGCCCTGGTCGTCGACGGCACGGGCCGTCTCGCCGGGATCTTCACCCACGGCGACCTCGCGCGGCTGCTCGAGAAGGGCCCGGCCATCGACTTGCGCGCGCCGATCGACGAGTACATGGGCAAGAGCCCGAAGACGATCGGCGAGGAGCGCCTGGTCGAGGAGGCACAGCACCTGCTCGCCGAGCATCGCATCGACCAGATCCCGGTGATCGACGCCG
This sequence comes from Planctomycetota bacterium, assembly GCA_041488095.1. Lineage (GTDB taxonomy): Bacteria > Planctomycetota > UBA1135 > UBA1135 > DASYPQ01. The sequence goes on along the minus strand of JBGPOP010000022.1, from coordinate 28,453 downwards.
AGCGCCGCCCCGTCGGGCTGCTCGACGTGCAGGACCTCCTCGACGTGCGCCTCTAGCCGAGCGCCGCGCCGTGGAATCGCGAGGACAAACCGAGCCCGATACCGCGCGGCTCGCTCGGGTGAGGCTGCTCGCGCTGGACGTCGATGGGGTGCTCACCGACGGGAAGATCGTCTACGGCGAGGCCGGTCCCGCTGACGAGCGCCTCGCCTTCGACGTCCAGGACGGGATCGCCCTGCGCTGGCTGCAGGAGGCCGGGATCGCCGTCGCCTGGATCAGCGGCCGCGGGTCTCCTGCCCTGATGCACCGTGCTCGCGAGCTGGGCATCCTCGAAGTGCACCTGCGGGCGGTGTCCAAGCGCGAAACCCTCCGGGAAATGCAGGTTCGACTGGGGATCGCGCCCGAGGAGACCGCCGCGATGGGAGACGATCTGCCCGATCTCGGGCTGCGGTCGCGGAGCGGTTTCTTCGCTGCGCCGGCCAACGCGCGGCCGGAAGTCCGGGAGCGCGCCGACGTCGTGACCGGGGCGAGCGGCGGCCGCGGAGCGGTGCGCGAGCTGTGCGAGCGCCTCTTGCGCGCCCAGGGCCGATGGCAGGCGATCGTCGATGCGGCCGAGCGATGAGGAAGGTCCTGCTCTTCCTCGCGCTGGTTGCGGGCGGCCTCGCGGCGCTCCTGCTCCTGCGCGAGCGCACACCCAGGTCCACCTCGTCGTCCGCGGAGAGGACCGCGGCGCCCTCCGCAGGCGGACAGTTCACCAGGATCCCCCTCCAACCCGAGGAGCCCGGCGGGAAGCAGGGCTCGGTCGAAATTCAACTGCAGGGCCCACTGGACGTGACCCAGTTCGAGGGCACCGGCGAAATCAAGAAGCCGATCCGCAAGCTGCACGCCGCCGACGCGCAGTCTCTCGGCAGCAACCTGTATGTCCTGCGCGAGATGGTGGTCCGCAACTTCGACCCGGAGAACGGCTCGACGACGGCCCAACTCGCCTCCCCGCGCAGCCGCCTCAAGATCGAGATGGTCGACGGCAAGTGGCGCATCGGCGAAGGCGACAAGGCCCTCCTCAGCGACGTCGAGGCCACGATCTATGCTGGCGCGCCGGTCACGCCGCTGACGTTGAAGATCCCGCTGCTCGAATGGCGGATCGGCGCCAACCGATGGCTGTCCGACCAGCCCGTGCAGATCTCCGGATCCGGCCTGGAGGCGCGCGGGGATGCCCTGGACGCCGATCTCGCCGGCGCCAGCCTGGTCCTGCCGAAATCGGGCTCGATCGAGCTCGATCTTCCGGGCGGCGCGCGCACCACGCTCGCCGCGACCGGTCCGGGGCCGATCGCGATCCGCAGCGTCCGGGTCGAGGCGGAACCCCTGGTCGAGATCGTCGCCTCGGAGGGAGCGCGGCTCTCGGCCCGAGGCGAGGAGCCGCTCCAGCTGGAGGCCAAGGAGATCCGGCTGCTGGCGCGCGGCGGGACGGGGGGGAAGAAGGAGTTCGACCTTGTCTCCGCCGATGCGTCGGGCCAGGTCATCGCCGAGAGCCGCGGCGACACGTTTCGTTCGGACAAGGCGCACTTCCGCGTGACCCCGCAAGGACACCTGGAACACGCCGACCTCGATGGCGCGGTCTCCCTCCGGAGCGGCGAAGGTGCCGTGACCGGAGCCAAGGCCGCTTTCGATTTTTCCGCGACGGGTCGCCCGGCGAGCGCGCACGTCGAGGGAGACGTCGCGCTCGAGAGGGGCGAGGACGTGTTCCATGCCCAGAGCGCGGACTTCACCTTCGACGCAGGCGGCAAGCTCGCTCGCGCGGCCCTCGCCGGGGAGCCCGGCGGGACCGTGGCGATCGGCCGTTACCTGCCGCCGGACCAGCGCGAGCTGCGCACGGCCCGCGCCGAGATCGCGGGCCTCGGGCCTCTGATCCTCGAGTTCGCGGGGAGGACGAAGATCGATCTCACCGGCCCCGGCGACTTGAAGGTCCCCGAGGCCGACCTCGCGATCCACGCCGAGCGCTCGCTCGCAGGCGAGGCGAGCGAGGACAAGAAGATCGGCAGCCTCGCGGCCGACGGTGCCGTGACCGTGCGCTGGAGCGGGGACGATCTGGCCAGCGAGAGCATGCGGTTCTCGACCTCGGTCAGCGACGCGGGCGAGACGATCGTCGATGCGGAGAGCTTCGGCCCGACGACCCTTCACGGAGCCCGCGCGGACGGGTCGACCGTCTCGCTGGATGCACAGCAGGGTCTCACGGCGCGCTCGACCGGCAAGCGCCTGGTGGTGTCGAGCGCGCGGCAGGTCGCGATCTCCGCGCTGGGGCCGGGCGCGTTCCGCGCTCGTGCGGCCGTCGTGCGCGATTTCGACTGGAAGGCGCGGGCGTTCTCGGCCGAGGGCGAGGTCTCCTACGAAAGCGAGAGCGGCAGCGCCTCGGCCGACCGCGCGGTCGCGCGGAGCGCGGAGGACATCGAGCTCACCGGCTCCGCGGGACACCCGGCGCACTACTCGAGGAAGGGTGGCTCGGGCGAGGCCCGCTTCGAGGAGGCCGGCGTCGAAGGGCTCTCGATCCATGCGACCCAGGACGCCCTGGTCGCCTCGGGCGACGTGCACGCGGACCTCGCCGCGGCCGGGGCCAAGTACCGCCTCGAGGGGGGCGAAGTCCAGGTCGGGTTCGGACCGCCGAGTGGCCCCGAGCCCGGCGCCCCGCGCCCCTTCGAGGCGCGCGCCTCCTCGGCCGTCCGCGCGCGGATCGAGACCGCCAAGGGCGCGTCGACGCTCGCCTGCGAGCACCTGCGCATCGCCGGAACGACGCAAGGCGAGACCCGCGCGGGAGCGCCGCCCGTCGTGGTCGCCTCCGACGTGCGCGCGGAGGGCGCGGTGAACATCGACTGGCGCGCGGAAGGGGGGATCGTCGGGGAAGGTGATCTCTTCACGCTCGACCCGCAAGGCCGGGGGCGACTCTCGGCCGACCCGGGCAAGCGCGTGCACGCGAGCGGGCGCCTGGCCCGGGACACCGCTCCCTACGCGCTCGAGTCGGAGTGGGTCGAGTTCGCGAAGGAGCGCCTCGAGGCGCGCAAGGTGAGCCTGCGCTTGCAGCCACAAGACGTCCGGGAGCAGGGCGGGGTCGCGCCGGCCGCCGCCGCTCCGCTCCTCTCGCAGATGTCCGCCGACCACATGCTGGCGACCCCGGCCGAGCTGCTCCTGGAGGGCGCGGCGCACGTCGACGGCCGGACCCAGCAGGGCGAGAGCTGGGCGATCGACGCGGGATCGGTGAGGATCGGCGGGAAGTTCACGGAGAAGAAGGGCTTCTCGCTCGCGGATTTCGACATCGTTCAGGCCTGGGACGGTTTCGAGGCGCGTCTCGGCACGCGCGCCGGCGCGCGCGGTAAACGCCTGGAGGGCAAGGAGGGCCGCGTCCGCCTCGAGGGAGAGCCAGCCGAGCTCTCGCTCGGCCCGATCGCGATGCGCTCGGCGTGGATCGAGTACGGAGCGGAGAACATGCTGCTCGCAACCGACAAGGGCGAGCTCCGCCCGGCGCAGGAGACCGAGAACCCCTGGTCGATCACCTACGAGTCCCTCCAGCCCTTCGACCGCGAGGACAAGACGATCCTGGCGCTGCGCAACCCGGTGTTCCGCAAGGAGGACGTCGAGATGCGCGCGCTGTGGATGCTGTTCTGGGTGGATCGCGAGGAATGGAGACGCAGCGGACGCAAGGCGATGAGCGAGACCGCCTCGGGTCCCGATCTGCGCGTGAAAAATCCCGGGGAGGCGCCCGGCCAGGCCGGAGGCGGGAGAGAGGGTGGGGGGGAAGCGGACCGGGAGCAGAGCAAGCTTGCCCGCCTGCGTGCCGACATCCAGCGCTTCCGCTCCAATCCCATGTCGAAGGTCCTGAGCGAAGCCTACGTCGAGGGCAACATCGAGCTGACCCAGGGAGGTCAGCGCGTGGCGCGCGCCTCCGCGATCTACCTCGACATCGTCGATGGCCACGGCTGGGTCCAGGACGCGGACGTCTTCAACGAGACGGAGATCCGCGACCAGCGCCAGCAGCTGCGCATACGGGCCGAGTGGATGCGGGTGTCCTCGGACCTCTCGCTGCGCGCCGACAAGGCGACGCTCTCCTTCTGCGGGTACGACGAGCCGCACTACGTGGTGGAGACCGGCGATCTGCGCCTGAAGCCCAACGGCGGGGGCATCCGGGACTACGACGTGCTCGCGACGAACAACGCCCTGCGCTTCGAGAACGGCTGGGTGATCCCGCTGCCGCCGCTGATCTACGCCAAGGACGAGCAGGGCAATCCGATCATCGAGAACATCTCGCTCGGCAACAGCGCGAAGTTCGGCGCGATGGTCGGCGCCACTTTCAACGTCGGCCTGGGCAGTGTCGGGAACAGCTTCGGCAAGTTCTTCGAGAGCTTCCTCTCCCTGCCCAAGGCCTCCGTCAAGGGCCACTGGCGTTTCAACGCCGACTACCTGGGCTCGCGCGGTGTCCTGCTCGGCACGGGCCTGGAGCTCAAGAGCGGCGACCGCTTCAAGCTGGAGGCGGACTTCAGCGCCATCCCCGATCGAAACGAGGACAGGGGCCTGATCCGGGTGCCGAAGGACGACCGCTCGCTCCTGCGCGACTGGTTCCGCGCGCGCGCGCGCTACAACCTCTCCAAGGACGAGTGGTTCGACCTTGCGCTCACGCGCCAGAGCGATGCGGGCGTGCAATCGGAGTTCTTCGAGGGGGACTTCCTGCGCTACGAGCTCAAGGACAACTTCCTCCACTGGAGGAAGGCGAGCGGCCCGTGGTACCTCTCCGCCAGCGCCAAGCCGCTCATCGAGGACCGCACGGACATCGAGGAGCTTCCCAAGGCGGGCGTCTTCCGCGGTCGCGCCCCGCTCGGGCGCCTGTTCGGGCTCGAGCTCCTCTACACGGGGTACCTCGATGCCGCCCACCTGCGACGCAAGGAGGGCGACCCGCAGTTCTACGGCATCTACCCAGACCTCCTCCATGAGCGGGACGTCACGCGCGCCGACACGGATCACCGCATCGAAGTGCCGTTCTCGCTGGGTGTCGCCGGCCTGCGCGCGACCCCCTGGGCGGAAGCACGCGCGACGATCTGGGATCGCGGCGTCAATCCGGGATCCTCGCCCTCGCGCAGCGGCGCGCTCGCAGGCTTCGACCTGTCGACCACCCTGTGGAGGCGCTATGGGAATGGCGTCCTGCACGCGATCTCGCCCTTCGTCAGCGTGCACGGCGACCTGGCGGAGGAGGAGTCGGACGGCGCGCCAGTCTCGTTCGATCGCACGGAAGACCCGATCCAGGGCCGCTTCGTCGACGTCGGCCTGCGCTCGCGAGCGTGGAAGCCGGATGCGTTGTCGCGCTTCGACGTGGAGGTGCGGGCGACGCACGGGGCGAACCTGCCCAACGGTGCGCCCGACGGGATGCAGCCCGTGTCGGTGCTCTCGGAGCTCCTCACCTGGATCGGCGGGATCCCGGTCGGCGTCACCCACGACGGGCGCTACGACCTCGACGCCGGAGAGACGGTGTACTCGCGCTCCTACCTGGGTTTCCGCCCCTTCCGCGCCTGGGACGTGGAGTTCGGCTACAACCGCGGGGTCGATCCCTCGGGCGCCGTGCTCTACGAGGCGGCCTCGGCCGCCACGCGCTACCGGGCCGGCGAGAAATGGGAGCTCGAGGTGGGCGAGACGATCTCGGTGCACGACGACCGGGGCTTGGCGAGCAACCTGACGCTGCGGCGCCTGGGCCACGACTTCGTCACCGAGACCGAGATCGGCTACACGGCCGGCGAAGGGGCGCGCTTCAGCGTCAACCTCACCCCGCTCCTGACCTGGAGGCCGAGCGGCATCGGCCTGCTCGACCGCTGGCTCGGGCGCTAGGAGCGGATCGTGCTGGAGCTGAGCGAGCCCGGGCGCAAGAAACCGCGGCTGGCCGATAGAATGGGGTCGCCGTGCTGGCCCTGATCGGTAACCTCGACACGACCGAGCTCGTGATCGTCATGCTCGCGGCCATCCTGGTCTTCGGCAAGCGGCTGCCGCAGGTCGCCGCGCAGGCCGGCAAGCAGCTCGTCAAGCTGCGCCGCTCCCTCGACGACGCCTGGCGCGACACCGGGATGGAGCGCGAAATCCGGGAAGTGCAGAAAAACCTGGAGGAGGCCATCCCGCGCGACCTCTCGATCGGCGACATGGCGCGCATCGCCAGCGCGGAGATGGACAAGCGCATCCGCGCGAACGAGGAATTGGCGCACGCGGAGCGAACGGTCGCGCGCGGAGCTGCGGAGACAGGGGCCGAGGCCGGGACGGGCGGCGGAGTGCAGCCCGAGGCACGGCCGCGCGAAGGGGAAGGGGCGGAGACGGGCGCCGCCCCGACGAAGCTCGTGGATTTCTAGCAGGACGATCGGGAGTCGTGTTCCGCCTCGCCTACAACACCAACGGCCTCTCGCACCACCGCCTCCTGGATGCCCTGAGGTTGCTCCACGATCTCGGCTACCAGGGCGCCGCGATCACGCCCGACGTCGGGAATCTCGACCCCTTCCATCCGAAGGAGGGCGAGCTCGAGTCGGTCCGCTCGCTGGCCAAGGACCTCGGGCTCTCCCTGGCGGTCGAGACCGGAGCGCGCTTCCTGCTCGACCCGCGACGCAAGCACCGGCCCTCACTGCTCGAGGAGAGCCCCGCCGAAAGGTCCCGGCGCGCCGACTTCCTGATGCGCTCGATCGACCTTGCGCACGAGCTGGGCGCGGGCGTCGTTTCGATCTGGTCGGGCGCAGCGCCCCGAGACCTGCATGCCGATGTCGAAGAGGACGATGTTCCCCACGAGCGCGAGCGGGTGTGGGACCGCCTGTGCGTGTGCCTCGGGCCTATCCTGCGCCACGCCATCGAGCGGCAGATCCAGCTCGCGTTCGAGCCCGAGCCGGGGATGTTCATCGAGCGCCCGGCGGGCTATCTGGAGCTGCTGCGGCGTCTGGGCGGGGAGGGCGAGGAGCTCGGGCTGTGCCTCGACGTCGGCCACCTGCTCGTCACCGGGGACCTCCCCGTGGGCGACGTGATCCGCGAGATGGCCCCGCATCTCGTCCACGTGCATCTCGACGACATCGCGGGCCGGGTCCACGAGCATCGGATGTTCGGACAGGGCGACCTGGACCTCGCCGAGGTGCTCGCGACCCTGTCCGAGGTCGGTTACACGGGTCTTGCGGCCGTCGAGCTGTCCCGGGACGCCCACCGCGGCGCCCAGGCGGCCGAGGAGGCCATGGGCCACCTGCGCACCGCTCTCGCCCGGGCGTCTTGAGCTTGCTTCCCCGGCGGCCCGGGGATCCAATGCCCCGGTCGGAGCTGGCGGCACCCCCCATCCGCCTCCCTGCGGAGGACTCGTATGGTGACCCCCAAGAATGGCCTGCCGGAAAACGGGACGCCGAACGGCGCTCTCCACGTGTGCCCGACGCGGATCGATCGGGCTCCGGTGCTCTTCGCGCACAAGCTGAGTGGACCGCAGTGCCAGGACCGCCAGCGCGGGCACTACCACAAGTGCTTCACTTGCGCGTGGAACAACGCCTGGCTCGCTCTCCACGGCAAGCCCGTGGAGGGAGCCGCCGTCGAGCGGAGGTCTTTCGTCCGGGCCGGATGAATCACCGGAGCGCTCCGCCCGGACACGTGCGCTACCTGGCCGCGCGTAAGATTTCCTCCTCGGTGAGGAGTCGCGGGGTCTTCTTGGCGAGCTCGAGCACGCGCTGGACCTGCTCGTCGGTCGGAGCGATCCCGCGCTTCTCCAGGAACCAGGTCACGTTCGAGCGGCCGCTCATCGGGCCGACGGCGATCACCTGCTCGAGACCGACGAGGTCGGCGGGCACCCCGCTGTAGACGCGGTTGGCGAGCCAGCGGTCGCCTTTCCTGAAGGCCTTGATCACCGCCGCGGCGTGGACGCCGGTGGCGGTCTCGAAGGCGTCCTTCCCGAACACCGGGTAGTTGGGCGGGATGGGGATGCCGACCGCCTGGCTGGCGAGCCGGCAGTACTCGCCGAGCCGGGAGAGATCGTTGTCGATCATCCCCGACAGCCGCAGGTTCACGAGCAGGAGGTCCATCTCGGTGTTCCCCGTGCGCTCGCCGACGCCGAGAGCCGTCGCGTGGACGCGCGTCGCGCCGGCTTCGAGCGCGGTCAGCGTGTTGACCAGACCGAGGCCGCGGTCGCGATGGCCGTGCCAGTCGATGCCCACGTCTGCGCCGAGATCGTCGACGACCCCTTTCACGAATCCGACCAGCCGTCGCACGCCGGAGGGCGTCGCGTGGCCGCAGGTGTCGCAGACGCAGATGCGCCGGGCTCCCGCCTCGATCGCCGCGGTGTAGAGCGCGCGCACGTGCTCTGGCTTCGCTCGCGTCGTGTCCTCGGTCACGAACATCGAGGGCAGGTTCTCCCGCGCGCAGAACGCGATCGCTTCGCGCGAAAGACGCAGCATCGTGTCGAAGTCCCAGTCCTCGGCGTACTGGCGGATCGGGGAGGAACCGATGAAGGCGCACACCTCCACGGGAACCCCCGTCTTCTGGACCACCTCGACGACCGGAGCGATGTCGGAAACCAGGGTGCGACAGGCGACGTTGGGGGCGATCGCGAGCTCCTTCGTCTCGCGCACGAGCGTCAGGATGTGCTCGCGCGCCCGCGCGCCCGCGCCCGGGAGGCCGACGTCGGCGGTGTGGATGCCGAGAGCGTCCATGAGGTGCAGGAGGCGCACCTTCTCGTCCAGGGTCGGGTCCTTGACCGATGGGCTCTGGAGGCCGTCGCGCAGGGTCTCGTCGTCGAACTGGATCGCGCCGAAGGCCCTGCCGTCGGGCTCGTTCCAGTCGTGGATCAGCTCGTCGTGGGGCGTCGCGCTCATGATCTCGGGAGCGCACATCATAGCCCCGGGCGGAGGGCCGCGGGAGCGCGGCCCGGACGTGGTCCCCTCCTGGCGCGTCGCTATGCTGCGCGTCCATGTCGTTCGAGAGGGTGATGAAGTTCGGCGGCGCCGCGCTCGCGGACGGTCCCGCCGTCGAACGCGCCGGCCGCATCGTGCGCGATCTGGGCGGCGAGCGACCGGTCGTGGTCGTCAGCGCCCACCAGGGCGTCACGAGCTTGCTCGACTCGGTCGCACACGCCGCGGCGATGGGACAGGTCGAGGGCGACCGCATACGCATCCGACACCGAAGCCTATTGCGGCAGCTCGGGCTCGACTCGGAGCTGCTCAACCGCTACTTCGCCGAGCTCGCCTCGCTGCTCGCGGAGATCGGGCGGCGGCGCCAACTCCTTCCCGGCGAGCGCGACCTCGTGCTCAGCTACGGCGAGCGCATGAGCGCGCGCATCGTCGCGCACGCGCTGAAGAAAGCCGGGTTGCCCGCGACACCGGTCGACGCCTTCGATCTGGGGCTGACGACCGACTCGAACCATGGCGCCGCACGCCCACTGCGCGAGAGCCAGGAAGCCGTGCGCGAGGCGTTGCTCCAGGTGCCTGGGGTTCCCGTCGTCACCGGTTTTCTGGCCCAGGACCGGCACGGAAACCTGACCACGCTCGGGAGAAACGGCTCCGACCTCACCGCGTCGCTCGTCGCCGAAGCCGTCGGCGCGGCCGAGCTGGAGCTGTGGAAGGCGGTCGGCGGGATGATGACCGCCGATCCCACCCTCGTCCCGGATGCGCGCGTGATCGAGCGCCTGTCCTTCGAGGAAGCGGCCGAATTCGCCTTCCATGGGGCCCAGGTCCTGCACCCCGAGGCCCTCGCTCCCGCGCTGCGCGCCGGCGTCGCCGTGCGCTTCCTCGACGTCAACCATCCGTCAGCGCCCGGAACGGTGCTGGATGAGCATCGCGCGGGCGGCGGCCCGGTCGGGATCGCGGCGCGCCTCCTCCTTCTGCGCATCGGACTCCCCGCGAACGGCTGCGGGTCCCGCGCGGAGCGGCTGGTGGAGCTCGCGGCGTCGCTCGTCCGTCACGGCGTCGAGCCCGCGGCCTGGACGGTGAACGGCGATCGCGTCGAGGTTCTCGTCGTCCCCGGCCAGGCCGTGGACGCGCTGCTCACCGAGATCGGACGTCGCGCGAGCGTCGAGAAGGATCTCGCCCTCGTAGCGCTCGTGGGTCGCGCCTCCAGCGACGACACCGAGCTCGCCTCGCGGGCGCTCGACGCGCTCGCCCGCGCCGGCGCGCCGGCGCGGGAAGCGATCGTCGGGGCCTCGCGGGCGAGCCAACTCTTCGTGGTCGGAGCCAGCGATCTGGAGCGGGCGGTGCGTGGGCTCCACGCGGCCCTGCTATCGCCCGAAGGCGCGCGATTTTCGTGAGCGCCCCGGGGAGACGCCGCCTGGTTCGCGCCACCTGGACGCTCGCCGTCGCGCTGGTTGCGGTCCTGGCCCTGATGACTTTCGTCTGCACCGTCAAGCACGTCGAATCGGGGTCGATGGAGCCGACGATCTTCGGGTCGCCGGTGGGCGGAGAGAGCGTGCTCGTGCTCTACGGCGCCTTCGAGCCGGCGCGCTTCGACTACGTCGTGCTCGAGCGCGAGGGCGAAGCCGTGCCGATCGTCAAACGGGTGGCCGGTCTGCCGACCGAGAGCGTGCGGATCAGCAACGGCGACCTCCTGATCGACGGCCGGCGCCTCCCCCCCGGCGCTCCTCGCCCGGCGCCCATCTTGATCTTCGACAGCCGGCTTCAGCGCGTGGACGAGGTCTTCGAGCCCGCACGCGGGAGGGAGGGCCTGTGGAGCGAGCGCGCGGGCGAGTGGAGCCTCGACGCGCGGGATCTCGCAGTCGGATCGTCGGACGGGATGATGTCGCTCCACCGGCCGTTGACGGACGGCTACCTCGCGCCGGACGGTTCGCTCGTGCGCGGCGAGATCGACGTGAACGACGCGATCCTCGAGTGCGAGGTCCTCCCCCGCGAAGCGCGCGGGCGCCTGCTCTTCGAGCTGACCGAGCAAGGCGACGTCTTCCGCTTCTCCCTCGAGCCGCGCGCATCCCGCACGGCGCGGGCGTCCATCTCGCGCCGGAACGGGGGACAGCCCGAAGAGGTCCTCGAGACCCGCGACGTGCCGCTCGTCCCCGGCGCCTGGACGCGCATCTCCTGCTCGAACGTCGACAACACGCTCGCCTTCGAGATCGCGGGAGCGCCCGAACCGCTGTGCAGCCAGTACGCCGAGAACCGCTTCGACGAGGGCGACCATCTGAAGGAGGGCAAGAGCTTCGGCTCGCGCGTCCGCTTCGGCGGCGAGGGCGGCTCCTTCGCCTTCCGATCGGTCCGCATCCTGCGCGACGTCTACTACACGGCTCACGGCACCCACGGCGTGAGCGAGCCGGTCGACCTGGGCCCGGGCGAGTACTTCGTCCTGGGCGACAACTCGGCCAGCAGCCGCGACAGCCGGCAATGGGGCCCGATCCACGGCTCCCGGATCGTCGGACGGCCGGTGTGGGTGGTCTGGCCCCCGTCGCGCGTGCGCAGCCTGCCCGCTGCGGTTCCAGGCCCGTGCGGTCGATAGGATCTGGCGCCGGGGAGTTCCCTCCGGAACCTTTCCCTCCCGAGGCGGTTCCAGGACCCCGCGCGGCGCATGGACAGCGGCTTCGAAGACGACCCGGGCGTGCGGTGGATGCTCGCCTGGCAGGCGGGTGACGAGAGCGCTTTCGACCGGATCGTCGAAGCCTACTCCCCCCAGGTCCACGCGCTCCTCACGCGCTTCCTGGGCCCGCGGGCGTGCCGCGAAGACCTCGTGCAGGAAGCCTTCCTGCGCGTGATCCGGGCGCGCGAGCGCTACGAGCCGACCGCGCGCTTCACAACCTGGCTCTTCCGCATCGTGTACAACCTGGCCGTCAACGAGACCCAGCGCGGCGGATCGCGCGAGATGCGCTCGAACGACGGAACCGTGCTCGCGGAGGAGCGCGGTGGCGACGGCATGAGCGAGATCGGCGACGTCCGCGCGCTCCCGCCGTCGCACGCGCTGGAGCGCGAGGATGTCGTGCGCGCCGTGCGCGCAGCGGTCGCGCGCCTGCCCGAGAGCCAGAGGATGGCGTTGATCCTCGCCAAGTACGAGGAGCGGCCCTACGCCGAGATCGCCGAGATCCTCGGCTCGACCGAGAAGGCCGTGAAGTCGCTGATCCATCGCGCGCGCGAGAGCCTGCGCGGGACGCTCGCGCCCTACCTCTCGGAGGAGCTGTCGTGAGGAGCGAGTGCAAGGACTTCCGCGCCGCCCTCGAGGCCGAGCTCCTCGGGCGGCCCTCCCAGGCGAAGCTGGCCGGGCTCTCCTGGCATGCGCACCTCCTTTCCTGCGGAGAATGCCGGGACCTCCTGGAGAAGGAGGAGGCGCTCGAGACTTTGCTCGCATCGCTGCCCGAGCCGAGGCTGCCGGAGGCGCTGGCGCGGCGGGTGCTCTCCCGTCTGCGCGAGGATCGCGCGACCGAGGTCCGCCTCGACACCCTGCTCGAGCTCGACGACGAGGTGCGCGCGCCCGAGAGCCTGGCTGCCGACCTCCTCGTCCGGCTCGCGTCCGAGCGCAGCCAGAGCGCCGTGGCCGCCGAGGCCCGCCTGGACGCGCTGCTCGACCGGGACCGCAGGATCGAGATCCCGCCCGGGCTCGCGGCTCGCGTGCTCGCCGTTGTCGCGCAGGAACGGGCTGCACCGCTCGCGCCGGCCGCGAGCCGATCGTCGCGCCCGGCCCGGGCGCGCAGGTCCTGGCTCTTCGCCGCCGCAGCCGGATTGCTGCTGGTCGTCCTCGGTCGCGCGCTGTGGATGCGCGTCCGCTCCGAACGAGGTCCGGGGAGCGAGCTGGTCGCGCGCAGCGATGCCGCGCCCGATCCGCAGATGCTGGCCGCTCTCGACGTCCTCGAGGAATGGGATCTGCTCATGCAGGACGACATGGACGTCCTGCTCTCCACCCTGGGTCCGGCCGACGAGGCCCTGCTGGACTACCCATGATCCTCGCGCGCACGATCCTGGCCGCGCTGCTCGCCATCGCAGCGCAGGAACCCGCGAAGGACACGCCGACGCTCCAGTCCGCCCGGGCGCGCTGGGAGCGCTTCTCTCCGGAGGAGAAGGAAAGAGCGCGCGCGAACTACGAGCGTTTCATCGCGCTGAGCGAGGAGGAGCGGGAGCAGCTCGTCGAGAGAGCGCGCCGCCTGCATGTGAGGGTCGATCGGGTGCAGGGCGAGCTGATGCAGAACGCCCACGAGCGCCTGGCGGGGATGGATCCCGAGAAGCGCCGCGTGCTCGTGCGCGAGATCGTCGCGGACGAGTCGCGCGAGGTCGGTGCGCGGATCCGCGGGCGGCTGCCCGAGAACTGGCTCGAACGGCTGGAGAAAGCCAGGCCCCAGGATCGCGCGCGCTTCCTGCGCCAGTTCCAGCTCCAGCAGCGCGACCGGGTCGCCCGGTACGCGATCGGCGAGCTCGGCCAGCGCCTCGGGCTGCCTCCGGACGAGATCGAGCGGATGCAGCGCCTCCCGGGCGAGGAACGCGGGCAGGCCGTCCTGGACCTGCGCAAACGGCTCTCGGCGCACGATGCGAACGAGTCCGGCCTCCTGCCCGGCATCACGCGCGAGCAGTGGGACGCCTGGCTCGCGCTCCCGCCCGAGGAATTTTTCGAGGTCATCCAGCGCTACCGCCAGTCGCGGATGTGGCATGCCGAAACGGCTCGTGAGCGGCCGACGCCCGATCCTCGCGACGAGAGGAACGAAGCGCGCCGTGCGCTCCTCGAGGCCGCGCAGCCCCGATTCGAAGAAGCGCTCGCTCTCGCCGACCTCGCGCCGGTCGAGCGCGCGACGCGTCTTGCCGAGGCGAAGCGAGGGCGCTGCCTGCAGGCGATCCGCAAGGGCGGGCTGCTCGCGGCGGAAGAGATCGACGCGCTCGAGGCCAAGGGCAACCACGAGTTCTTCGAGGTTGTGCGCCGCCTGCTCCGGCCCCCCGGTCGCCCGGCCTGGCGCTTCCAGGACGGTCTCGGCGCGCCGCGTCGTTGAGGTCCCCCGCCAGGGGGCCTGGGTATACTGCGCGGCTCGCCCGCATGAGATCGGCCCTTTCCATCCGCGCCGGCGCGGTCGCGCTGCCTTCGATCCGCCCCGCGCAGGCGCTCGAGTGCCCCGACGCCACCGTCGTCGACCTGCGCAGCCCCGAGGAGTTCGCCGAGGACCACCTTCCCGGGGCGAGGAACGTCCCGCTCTTCGACGACGTGGAGCGTGCGCTCGTGGGCACGCTGTATCGACAGGTCTCGCCCCAGGCGGCCTTCGAGGAAGGAAGGGCGATCGTCAAGGCGAAGATCGTGCGCATGGTCGGGGAGATCGCGCGGATCGCGGGCTTCGAGGTCGCTGCCTCCGACCTGGAGCCGCGGGTCGACCGGATGACGTCGAATGGAATCGCCGGACTCTCCCTCTCGATCACCTGCTCGCACGCGGTCGCGGCGCCCGAGCGGCCCGTCGTGCTCCACTGTTGGCGCGGGGGGCTGCGCAGCCGGAGCGTCGCGGGGCTCCTGGCCGGGCTCGGCCTGGAGCGCGCGGTGCTGCTCGAAGGCGGCTACAAGGCCTACCGCACCGAGGTCGCGCGCGAGATCGCCGCATGGTGTCCGCCCCGACCGTTCGTGCTGTGCGGGTTGACCGGCGTCGGCAAGACGCTCGTGCTGAGGGAGATCGAGCGTCTGCGCCCCGGCTGGACGCTCGACCTCGAGGCCCTGGCCGGGCACAGGAGCTCGTTGCTCGGCATGGTCGGGCTCGAGCCGCGATCGCAGAAGGCCTTCGAGAGCGCGCTCGCATCGCGCATCCGCACGGGCGTCGCAAACCCGCTGGTCGTCGAGGGCGAGAGCCGAAAGGTCGGGGACGTCATCCTCCCGCCTGGACTCTGGCGGGCCATGTCCGAGGGGGTCGCCGTCGAGCTCACCGCCCCGCTCGCGCGGCGCGTGGCGGTGCTCGAGGAGGACTACCTCGCGAGCGAGGAACGCCGCCGTCAGCTCCTGCTCCAGCTCCCGAAGGTCGAGGAGCGCATGGAGCTTCCAGCGGGCGCGCCGTCGCTCGCCGCGATGCTCGAGCAAGGCCGCGTCGAGGAGCTCGTGTGCCTCCTGCTCGCGCGCTACTACGACCCGCTCTACCGGCACAGCCAGCGAGGCCGCCGTTACGCCGCGACCTTCGACGCCAGCGACCCCGCGCGCGCGGCGGCGGAGATCGCCGCATGGATCGAGACAGCGCAGGAAAGCCGGCCGCCTCCGGTTGCGCGCCTCCCGGCGTGTTCCTAGCGTAGCCCGCTCGAGAGGCCGCCTGCGTGCCCGTCCGCGACATCGCGATCGTCGTCCCCGCCTACAACGAGGCCCAGCGGATCGGGCCGTCCCTGGAGAAGATCCTCTCCTTCCTCCCCGCGCACTTCAGCGCGAGCGAAGTCCTGCTCGTCGACGACGGGAGCACCGACGGAACCGCCGATCTGGTCGAGGCACGCTTCGCCGGCAGGGTCAGGGTCCTGCGCCAGCCGCGCCGGGCCGGCAAGGGTTCCGCCGTGCGCGCGGGGGTCCTGGCCGCGCGGATGGGTTGGGTCCTTTTCGTCGACGCAGACCTCTCGATACCGATCGAGGAGGCCCTGGCTCTGTGCCGCGAGGCCGATCGCGCGCCGATCGTCATCGGCTCCAAGCGCGCGCCCGGCAGCGCGATCGAGTACCCGCTCCTGCGCCGCATTCTGGGCGGCGTCGGGCATCGGCTGATCTCCTTGTTCGTGGTGCGCGGATTCCACGACACGCAGTGCGGCATCAAGCTCTACCGCGGCGACGCGGCGAAGGAGCTCTTCGCGATCTCGCGGATCGACGGGTTCGGCTTCGATTTCGAGGTGCTGTTCCTGGCCCGGCGCCTGGGCTGGGAGGTCGTCGAGGTGCCGATCCGCTGCGAGCACAGGGCCGGCGGCACCGTGCGCCTGCGCACCTACCTGCGCGTCCTCTCGGAGGTCGCGCGCGTGTGCACCTACCGTCTTCGCGGCCTCTATCCGCCGCCGCGCGAACGCGCGCCGGGCCGCCCCTCTACTTGAGGGTGTTGGCTGCACGCGCCCGGAGGTAGCCGTCCATCAGCGCAGGTTGGGCGTCCTCCGGCTGTCGCTGGATCAGCGCGAGCGCGAGATCGGGGCGCACGCGGTAGATCCGGTACACGCGCCAGCCGGCGCCCCGCAGGAACGCTTCGCGCAGGTGACCCGGCACGGCCATGCGGACCTGCTCGTCGATCTTCTCCGGCACGAGCCGGAGTCCCAGCGCGACGCGACCGACGGCCTCCGCGAGGGCGGGTCGGGTTTCGGCCGGCTGACTCTCGACCGCAGCGAGGGCTGCGGGGATGTCGTGTCCGTAGTTCGGCGCGGCGATCAGACCCAGGCCCTCGAGTGCGGTGAGCCAGCGCCCGCCGTAGTTCGCGCGCGTGAACTCGACGGCCTCCGGGAGCGTGCGCCCGGAGTGCTCGAAGAGCGAGTGGTTCATCGCGGGGAGGAGCAGCTCGGGATCGTCCCGGAAGCGCGAGAGGACCGAGAAGCGCTCGGGAAGCGAGTCCCCGAAGTGGTGGATGAGCTTGTCGAAGTACTCGGAGAAGTCGTAGCCCTTGGTCTTGGTCAGGATGCGCCAGTTCTCGGATGGAGTCGACGGGCGCGCGGCCGAGAGGAGCCCGGCGAAACCGGCGAGACCTCCGACGAGGAACAGCGTCACGACCCCGAGCGTGACCTCGCGCCACCTGGGCGCCGCATGTTCGAGCAGAGCGCCTGCGCAGGCGGAAAAGAGCACCGTGGAGAAGAACCACAGCGGTGCGGAGCGAAGCCAGAAAGTCCACTCGCCCTGGTGGGCGATCGCGAAGCCGCTTCCGGCGTAGAGGAGGAGGAACAGCGCGAGGTAGGCGAGGATCAGCGTGGAACGGGCGCGCAGGGCCTTGCCCGCCGCCCCGGGAATGGAGAACAGGCCGGCGGGGATCACGATCGCGAAGCCGACCGCCTGGACCCAGGATCCCACATCGGGCTCCCGGACGAGCTGGTGGAAGAACTCACGCAGCGCCTCCCAGCCCTTCAACCCCGCGTCGAGGTTGGGATGCTCCTGCACGGTGACGGCGGCGGTCCCGACGTGGCTCATCATGGTCCAGAGCGGCATTCCGCCGAGGACGAAGCACAGCGCGGCGACCAGGGTTCCCGCGCCGAAGAGGTGCCGGCGCAGCCGCAGCGGGATCGCCAGCGCGACCAGCGCGACCACCGGCGCCGACTGGAGCGAGAAGTACAGACCCAGCCCCGAGAACATGCCGAGGAATGCCCAGTCCGTGAGCGGCGCGCGCTCGTCGAAGAGGATCCGCGTGGCGTAATGCAAGATCAACGCGATCAGGATCAACCCCTCGAAGTGCGTGCCGATCGAGAGGAGCGAGAAGCGCATGAAGGAGTCCGGGCACAGCGCGAAGAGCAATCCGAAGATCGCGCCGGCTCCGCGCCCGAAGTTCTCGCTCGTGAACCAGCACCCGACCGCGAGCAGGGCCGACGCGGTCAGGATCGCCGTGATCTTGTGCGCCAGGACGGACTGCCCGATCAGCCAGAAGACGAGAGCCTTCAGGTGGATGACGATGAACCCGCCTCCCTCGTGGTAGACGTAGTTCAGCTGCCAGCGCGGGATGCCGATGCCCTCGATCAGGGCCTTGGAGGCGGTGCCCTTGGCGAGCTCGTCCCCGTAGAAGAACACGTCGGCGATCGACAGCACCAGCGCCGCGCGCGTGATGAAGAGCAGCAGGAACAGGAGCAGGAAGGTGCGCTTGGACATCGAGCTCTACAGATTGCGCGCGAGCAGCGCGACTCCCTCCCGGGCCTGGCGAGCGAGCTCGCGCGCGGACCGCGCGGAGGCGAGCCGGCGCGCGATCCAGCCGGGCCGCAGGTAGAAGCGTCGCACCATGGCCTTCTTGAGCGCCAACATGCGCCGGCGATCGAGCGCCGCGGTCGGCAGGAAGGCCCGCGCGCCACCCTGGTCCATGACGAGATCGTTCTCGTCGGCGAGACCGAGCTCCAGGGCGCGCACGCGGAAGGGAGTGCCGAAGCGCGGCACGGCCATGTTGAGGCTCATGAAGTCGAGGTCGAGACCGATCGCCAGGTCGAGCGTCGCCCGCAGCGAGTCCTCGGTCTCTTCCGGCAGCCCGATGACGAACGTGCCCACCGTGCGCAGGCCTGCACGCTTCGCGCGCGCCACGGCCTCGCGCACCTGGGTCACCCGGTATCCCTTGCGGTAGGCCGCGAGCAGCGCGTCGTCGGCGCTTTCCACGCCCAGGATCACCGTGTGGCATCCGCCGCGCGCCATCGCACCGAGCCGCTCCTCCCCGGCGGTGTCGGGCCGCGTGAATGCGGTCCAGGAGAGGTCGCCGCGCTCGGCCAGAGCGGCGCAGATCTTCCCGGCCCGCTCGCGCAGGACGCCGAAGGTCTGGTCCGCGAAGAAGATCTCACGCACTCCGCGCGCGCGCAAATCGTCGATCTCCTCGAGCACATCCTCCATCGGGCGGGTCTTGAAGCCCAGCGTCCCGATCACGCAGAACGTGCACGGGTAAGGACAGCCGTAGTCGGTGAGCACCGTGGCGAAGGGCTCCTCGCGAGCGAAGGAGAAGCGGTAGCCCCGACGCGGGAACAGCTCGTGGCGCGGCCGCGGGATGCGGTACTCGCCTCGGCTCGAGCCACGGCGGAGTCGCTCGATCCTTCCGTCGCCGGGACGGATGGTCATCGCCTCGATCGATGCGAGATCCCCGTCCAGGTACGCGAGGGCGTCCGCATTGGTGAAGTCGTGCAGGGCCGCCTCGATCCAGGGCTCCTCGGCCAGGCGTCTCGGGCTCGCTTCCTGGAGCACGTCGCCGATCGCCAGGATCCGCCGGCCGCGCAAGTGCTCTTCGGCGAGGAACGCGCGGTCCTCCGGCCAGGACACCGAACCGACGAGCGCGACGACGGCATCGGGAGCGAGACCTTCGATCCGCGCGTGCACTTCGCGCGGCGATAGACGCTCGGCGATCGCGTCGAGGACTGCGACCTCATGGCGCGAGGCCAGCGTCCCCGAGAGCGCGAGCAGGTCGATGGGGTGAAAGAGATAGTTCGACTTGGTCGTCTTGGAGCAGAAATAGTCGCGGATATAGGTCCGCGAGCCGGGCGGGTTGAGCAGCAGGACCTTCACGCTCGCACCGCCCCCGCCGCGCGCGCCCGCCGCGGATCGAACAGGAGCGCGGCGCAGAGCTGCGCGCGCGCCTCCGCGAGGACCGCGTCGACGGAGATGTTCGTCAGGCACTCGGGGATCCCGCGGACGCAGTTCAGCACCTTGTTCTCGTGCACGTTGATGCACGGGCTGCAGGGCGGCGGCCTCCACAGCGCCACGGCGCGGCGCCCGATCGGGGCGTACATGACCGGGGTCTCGGGCCCGAAGAGCGCGACGGTCGGGGTACCCAGCGCCGCTCCGATGTGCATCGGACCCGTGTCGTTCGTGACGAGCGCCCCCGAGCGCGACAGCAGAGCCGCGAGCTCCCCGATCGAGAGAGCACCCGAAAGATCGGTGAGCATGCCCGCGGGAGCGGGTCCAGCCTCCCGCACGATGCGGGCGACGTAGGCGCTCTCGTCCGGGCTGCCCACGAACACGACCGGCGTGCCGTCCTCGAGCGCGAGGCGGCGTGCGAGCGCTGCGAAGGACGCGGGCGGCCAGCGTCGCTCGAGGGCGAGAGCGCCCGCGTTGGGGTTGAGCACGA
This sequence comes from Planctomycetota bacterium, assembly GCA_041488095.1. GTDB lineage: Bacteria > Planctomycetota > UBA1135 > UBA1135 > DASYPQ01. Next base: position 8,811 of record JBGPOP010000022.1, on the reverse strand, counting down.
CGATCGGGCGCTCGCGGGGCACGCCGGCGCGCGCGAGCATCCTGACGACCGCGGAGACGTCGTCGCCGTGCAAGGGGTAGGAAGAAAGGCCCCCGATCTCCTGGCCGTTCTCGCCCCCGGCGAGCGCGCGGAAGTTGCGCGCCACGTGCCAGTAGCGGTTGAAGGTGAGGGTGTCGGTGTGGAAGTTCCCGCGCCAGACGCCCGGGGCCGCGAAGCCGAAGGTCGTCCGCGCGCCCGACGCGAGCGAGACGAGAGCCGAGAAGCGCGTGAAGAACTCGAAGTCGTAGACCCGGTCGAAGCGCGCGCGCCGCAGGGCCAGCACGAGATGCGAGATGCGGGCGAGGATCGCCAACCACCCGCGCGGTCCGCGGGAGGCGCGCACCTCGAGCGTCAGGACCTGGTCGAAGACCCCCAGGCCGCGCGCGAATTCCTCGTTCTGACGCAGGGTGAGCAGCGCGAGGCGCGCGTGCGGCAGGTCGCGCCTCAACACGCGCACGGCCGGGGTCAGGAGCTGCAGGCTCCCGAGGCCCCAGAACTTGACCAGGAGGACCGCTCGCGGCGGCGGCGCGAGCCGCGGTCTCGCTCGCGCGAGCCGCAGCGGCTGGAGCAGGGCGCAGGCGAGCACGCCCAGGACCGTGTCGGCTCTCTGCAGCCTCTTCATCGGAACTCTTGCGCTCGGAGGTTCCACGGCCGCGCCGGGCACTATACCCCTGCCCGTTCCCTGCCCGCCGAACTTGCTGCGGACTCGGGCAGGGCCTATCTTCCCACTTCCAGGAGGCCGGATGCACCGGCGCGCCTGGGAGTCGAGGTGGGTGGCGCTGAGGGGCTCCGAAGCATGTGCGGATTCATCGGCATCTACGGCCCGGAGGGGGTCGACGTCGCGGGCGAGGTCTACGAAGGGCTGCTCGCGGTGCAGCACCGCGGCCAGGACGCGGCGGGGATCATCACGTTCACCGAGTCCTTCCACGTGAAGAAGGGCCTCGGACTCGTCCTGGAAATCTTCAACGAGAACAACATGGCGCGCCTGCGCGGCAACCTGGGCGTCGGCCACGTGCGCTACCCGACGGTGGGATCCGGGATCCACGACGACGCGCAGCCCTTCCACGTGACCTTCCCGGTCGGCGTCGCGATGGCGCACAACGGCAACGTCACGAACTTCGCCGAGCTGCGGGAGAAGTACTTCAAGAAGAGCGGGATGCGCCTGAACTCCTCCTGCGACCTGGAGGTGATCCTGTTCGTCTTCGCGCGCTCTCTCGCGGAACGGATGCGACCCGGGCACCCGATCACGGCCGAGGACGTGTTCCACGCCGTCGCGGCGGTCTACGAACAGGTCAAGGGCGCCTACTCCGTCGTGGCGACGATCGCGGACGGGGGCCTGGTCGCCTTCCGCGATCCGTTCGGGATCAAGCCCTGCGCGTTCGGAGAGAAGGAGACCCGCGAGGGCAAGTGGTTCGCCTGCGCGAGCGAGACGGTCGTGCTCGACGTCAACGGCTACAAGCGGAGCTTCGACCTCGACGCGGGCGAGGCGGTGTTCGTGGGCGCGGACCGCAAGGTCGTGCGCCGCAAGCTCTCCGACAAGCCTCATCGGCCCTGCATCTTCGAGCTGGTCTACTTTGCACGACCGGACTCGTTCCTCGACGACATCTCGGTGTACAAGACGCGCGTGCGCTTCGGCGAGGCGCTGGCGAAGCAATGGAGGGAGGAGCGCGCGCCGATGCCCGACGCCGTGATCCCCATCCCCGACTCCAGCCGCGACGCGGCGCTCTCGATGGCGATGGCCATGGGGTTGCCCTACCGCGAAGGCCTGGTCAAGAACCGCTACATCGGGCGCACCTTCATCATGCCCAACCAGCAGCGGCGCACTTCGTCGATCCGGCGCAAGCTGAACCCGATCCCGCTCGAATTCGACGGCAAGGATGTGCTGCTCGTCGACGACTCGATCGTGCGCGGGAATACGGCCAAGTGGATCGTCGGGATGGCGCGCGAGGCCGGCGCAAGAAAGGTGTATCTGGCTGCCTGCTGTCCGCCGCTGGTCGCGCCCTGCCCGTACGGGATCGACATGGCGACGAAGAAGGAGTTCGTCGCCACGGGACGCACGGTAGAGGAGATCCGCCAGCAGATCGGAGCGGACTACCTGATGTACCTCGAGCGGGAGGCCATGAACGCGGCGGCGCGGGCGGGCAACCCGAAGGTCGAGAAGTTCTGCAACGCGTGCTTCACCGGCGAGTATCCGACTGGCGACGTCACGGTCGAGCAGCTCCTGGCGATCGAGAACGACCGCGTGACGAACCGGGACGAGGTGTCGTGCGGGACCTGAGCGCGCACGGCGCCGAGCACGGATTCATCCGATTCGAGTGACGCAACGGCGACCCGTTGAGCCCGCGGTCGAATCGGACGCAAACCCGTCAGGCCGCATGCGCATCCTGATCACCTCGCCGGTCTTCCCTCCCGACCTCGGAGGCCCGGCGGTGTACGTGCCGAGCCTGGCGCGCTGGCTCCTCGAGCGCGGGCACGAGGTCACGGTCGTCGCCTTCTGCTCCGACCCTGCGCCCGCGGGCCATCCCTTTCGCGTCGTCTCGATCCCGCCTGCGCCGCTGCCCCTGCGCTACCTGAAGGCCTTCTTCGCCGTGCGGCGCGAAGCGCGCAACGCGGACGTGGTCTACGTCAACGAGCACCTGGCGCTCCTGCACGTCCTGGGCGCCCGCCTGGCCGGAAAGCCCGTGGTCATCCGCATCATGGTCGACGGCTCGTGGGAGATCGCACACCGATACGGCTGGTGCGGAGGCGACGACATCGTCACCTTCCAGTCGAGGACCTACGGCTGGAGGGTGAAGCTCGCGCGTGCCCTGCAGAAGCGCTGGTGGAAGGCCTCGGAACACATCGTCGCCTGCTCGGAATTCCTGCGGCAGATCCTGATCCGCACTTACGGCGTGCCCCCGGACAAGATCGAGCTCGTCTACAACTCCTACCACGGCCCTTCGCCCGACGACGTGAAGGAAACCTCGCGGGAGGCGCGGGCTGCCCTCGGCCTTCCCGAGGGACCGCGCTACCTCCTCACGATCTGCCGCCTGATGGTCTGGAAACGCGTCGACGCGATCATCGAGGCGCTGCTACGACTGCCGGGCGACGTCCACCTCCTCGTCGCCGGCGACGGAGACATGCTCGAGCCGTGGAAGGCGCTCGCTGTGCGCCTCGGGCTCTCCGATCGCGTGCGCTTTCTCGGCAACGTGCCGCACGCGCAGATCCCGCTCCTGATCCGCGCCAGCGAGATCTTCGTTCTGAACAGCGAGTACGAAGGCCTCTCGCACACCCTGATCGAGGTTCAGAGCCTGGGCACGTCGATCGTGGCCTCGCGTGTGTGCGGCAACCCGGAGGTCGTCGACGACGGCGAGACGGGATTTCTCGTCGATCCCCGTAATTCCTATGAGCTTCTCAGCGCCCTCACGAAGCTGCTCGCCGACCCGGCCCTGCGCGCCCGTTTCGTCGCAGAGGGCCTGCGCAAGGCGGCGCGCTTCCGTCGTGCCGCGACCTTCCCCAGGATCGAGGCGGTCCTGATGCGCGCGGCGGCCTCGAGCACCTGATCCTCGCGCCGCCGCCGATTGCCGCTCCGCGCGGTGGAAAGGCCGATATACTTTGAGCTCCGGGGCCGGGGGGCCCGCCGCGAGGAAAGGCCTCGCTCCGTCGCCCCGATCCGCACGACACCGCGACGCGCAGCCAAGAACAGGATGAGAGTCCTCTTCATCGACGAGTACCTGCCCCAGGAAATGCTGGGGATCATGTGGCTCTCGCGAGCCATCAAGGATGCCGGCCACCAGGCGAAGTGCCTGTTCATCCCCGACAAGGACTGGCTCGCGAAGGTCCGCGACTACGACCCCGACGTCGTGTGCTACTCGGTGACCACCGGGATGCACCTGTACTTCGCGGACATCAATCGCAAGGTGAAGCAGGTCCTCCCGAAGGCCTTCAGCGTCTTCGGCGGCCCGCACCCGACCTTCTCCCCCGAGTACGTCGAGAGCGAAGGCATCGACGCGGTGTGCCGGGGCGAGGGCGAGGACGCGATCGTCGATCTCCTGAATCGGATGCAGAAGGGCAAGGACATCCGCGACTGCGAGAACTTCTGGATCAAGGATCGCCAGACCGGCGAGATCCACAAGAACCCTCAGCGCCCCCTGGTCCAGAACATCGAAGATCTCGGCTTCCCCGACCGCGACATCATCTACGAGGCCGGCGCGATCTACCGCAACACCGACCGCAAGGTCTTCGTCAGCCAGCGCGGCTGCCCGATGCCGTGCTCGTTCTGCTTCCACCACGCCTGGAAGAAGAAGGTCTACAACGTGCGCAACGGCGAGTACGTCCGCAAGCGCTCGGTCAGCCACATCATCGACGAGATCAACGCAGTGCGCAGGCGCTACCCGTTGAAGTTCGTCCACTTCGTCGACGACATCTTCAACCTGCGCAACGACTGGCTGGAGGAATTCAGCGAGCGCTACCCCAAGGAGGTGGGGCTGCCCTTCGACGTGATCCTCATGGCCAACATGACCACCGAGACGCACATCGCACAGCTCAAGAAGGCCGGCTGCGTGTACGCGCGCATCGCCTTCGAGGCGGCGAGCGACTACGTGCGCAACGCGGTGTTCAAGAAGCACACGACTCGCCAGCAGCTGGTCGATGCGGCCGGCTGGATCAAGAAGTACGGCATCCGCCTGGGCTCCTTGAACATGCTCGGCGGCCCGGGTGGAACGATGGAGGACGAGTTCGACACCGTCCGACTGAACATCGAGTGCAAGGTCGATCACCCGCTCGTCTCGATCATGCAGCCCTACCCGCAGTTCGACATCGCCGACATGGCCAAGGACATGGGCTATGCGGTCGCCGGTTACGACGACTTCCCCCAGAAGTTCAACCGCACGAGCTCGATCCTCTTCGAGAACAAGCGCGAGATCGAGAACCTGCACAAGCTGTTCCCCATCCTGGTGCGCTACCCGTGGCTGATGCCCCTCGCTCCACGCGCGATCCGGATCCAGTGGCTGGCCAAGCCCTACCTGATCGCGTACATGTTGTACTCGGAGTGGATGGTGGCCGAGCAAGCCAAGATCTACTCCCACGCGCAGGGCCTCAAGGGCCCGCGCTACTGGGCGATCACCGATTTCGCCTACCGCCTCGGCACGAAGGGTGTGCTGCGCGTGTACGAGGCTTTCTTCGCCCGCTACATCGACCGCTTCTTCGCGCCCAAGCACATGCGCCTCGCGCTCCAGATGGGAGACGAGCGCGTCGTGGCGCACATGGACTGAGGCGCCGGTCGGGATCCCGTTGCGAGCGCGATCCGCAAGGCGATCCTGGACACGATTGAATGCTTCAGCTTGGTCAAGAGGACACGAGGATGATGGCCCTCAGCCCGACCGAGAGCGGAAGGAATATCGTGAACATGTGCGTCCAGGAAGCTGACATGTTCAGCAGGAGTCAAACCTGCCGGGGGAAAAGCCATAACCCCGTAGCTTGGATGGCAGGCGGCCGCGCGAGCGACCGTCTGGAGCCCATCGACAAAGCTCCCTGATGGGGAGCCAGCGAGTACTCGGGCCGCAACATGAGTGAACGCGACGGTAGCCTCGAAAGAATTGAGAACCGGATGCCGAGACGCTGTGTTCACGTCGAAGGCAGCACGGGCGACCGCACTATGGCCGAAGCGGGAGTCAGATCCGGCGGGGTGGCAGCGGCGGCACGAGCGCGAGGGCATGTGCAAGCAAGTGGAGAGATCCTCTTCGTCCCGGTGCGAAAGCGCTGGAGAAAGGTACGCCGCATAACCAGCATACCTGGGAACACGGCAGAAGACGAGAGGAAGTCGGATGGGTGCGTAGTAGCGACGAAGCGGGGTAATGCCCGTGGAGCGAAGGCGCCCTGCTGTTTTGCAATTCCTGCTCCAACATGCAAGGCAGGGGCGAGATGATAAAGGCGCCCATCAAACTGCAAGAGCTGAGGAGGAGGATCTACGCCAAGGCGAAGTCTGAACCGTCCTGGCGCTTCTGGGGATTGTACGCCCATGTTTGCAAGCTGGAGACGCTGCACGAAGCCTACGCGCTGGCCAAGAAGAACGACGGAGCCCCCGGTCTCGATGGGGACACGTTCGACGCCATCGAGGAAGCGGGAGTGTCGCGCTACATCGAGCAACTGAGGGGCGAACTCGTCTCCGGTGCGTATCGACCGCAGCGGAATCGGAGGGTCGAGATCCCCAAGGACGGCGGCAAGGTCCGGGTGCTTGGGATCCCAACGATCCGTGACCGCGTGGTCCAGGGTGCCCTCAAGCTCATCCTGGAACCAATCTTCGAGGCTGATTTCCAACCGGGGTCCTTCGGCTACCGGCCGAAACGGACTGCCCACCAGGCGGTCGCACGCGTCGCCGATGCGATCGTGCATCACAAGACACGCGTCCTCGACCTCGACCTACGGGCATTCTTCGACAACGTGCGGCACGATCTGCTGCTCGCGAAGATCGCCCGCAGGGTCGCCGATGACCGCATCTTGCGACTTGTGAAGTTGATCCTGAAGGCCAGCGGCAGGAAGGGCGTGCCCCAAGGGGGCGTGATCTCCCCGCTGTTCAGCAACATCTACCTGACCGAGGTGGACCGGATGCTGGAAAGGGCGAAGGCCGTCACGTCAGACGGGTACTTGAATGTAGAGTACGCGCGCTATGCGGACGACCTCGTCATTCTGGTGGATCGCTTCCCACGACATGCATGGATCGTGCCGGCTCTGACGCGGCGGCTCCGGGAGGAACTCACGAAGCTCGGCGTTGAGGTGAACGAAGAGAAGAGCCGTGTAGTGGATCTAGCAAAGGGTGAGAGCTTCGGCTTCCTGGGCTTCGACTTCCGGCGCGTCCGCAGCCACAACGGCCACTGGCGTCCCGACTACGTACCCAAGATGAAGAAGCGCACCGCGCTGCTCCGGACGCTCAAGACGATCTTCCGACAGCACCGCTCCCAACCTGCGGCACAGGTCGTGTCGCAGATCAATCCCATCCTGCGCGGATGGGTCGGCTACTTTGCGGTAGGGAACTCCTCACGATGCTTCAACTACGTACGCAACTGGGTCGAGCAGAAGATGCGGAGGCACATGATGCGCGCGAGGCAGCGTCGCGGCTTCGGCTGGCACAGGTGGCGTCGCGGGTGGCTCTACGCAAGACTGGGGCTCTTCACCGAGTACCTGGTCAAACACGCAGCGCGCGCCCCGGCAGCCTGCCCGGCCCGATAGGACCCATAACCCATGGCACGAAGCAAGCAGGTGAGCGGAGTGCGGGAAACCCGCACGCTCCGTTCGAAGCGGCGGGAGCTGGAATCGGGCGATGGCTTTTCCTACGCGGGCACGAAGCTGGAAACGGCGGACACAGCCAAGGAAGATCCTGCACGCACCGCGCCTGCTCTCGACCCAACTACACGCACTCCAGATTCAAGCAGCGGCTCGAGCGCGAGGGCCCGGGGATAACGCAGGCCTTGGACCTGGTCCAGCTCGCACGCGGCATCCAGAGTCCGTGCTCCTCGGCGGCTTGGTTATCCCCAAACGCGGCTTACTGCTTGCCCGGTACTCAACGGTCTGGGAGGATCAGAGCATAGCTATTCCAGACGCCCCATGGCCATCACACACAAAGCAGAACGAATGCCCCAGATCACTCCGAAGAAACGCGTCCGCCGCGACGCAGAGCAACTCGTCGCAGACCTCCAGGCCAGGATCGAGGCAATCAAGGCTCGCGCGGTACGCAAACGCGCCAAGGCCAATCCAGCCGTCCGTCACACCGTGGCCGCGGTGCGGAGCATCGACAAGGCCATGGGCGCGGCAACCGACAATGTATTGCGGCGCGCGCTCGAAGAGGCGCGGGGAGTGCTGAGCGCGTACCTGGCGCTTCAAGGGGTGATTCCAGCGGCCGGCTCCGGCGAGCGAGGCACGACTGGCCGCCGATCCTCGGAAGACGTGGAGCGGGTGGGCTCGTCGCTACTGGCGCACGTGAACAAGAACCCTGGCCAACGCGGGGAGCAGATCGCCGAAGCACTGCGCACGGACACCAGGACGATACGGCTTCCAATGCAGAGGCTGATCGCCGACGAGAAGGTCAGGACCAAGGGTGAGCGCCGGGCGATGAGGTACTACCCGGCGTAGGGGCTGGGCGCGTCGAGCCGATGGCCCGGACCCAAGAGTCGTCCGCGCCAACGGCTCAAATAGACTTGGGAGCCTTGCTTGGCATCGCGCTCAACCGCAATAATGCGCATCTGTCCACTCGTGTGCTCGTTCAAGCCGCCCGAGAGGAGTCCAAACGATGTCTGCGCAGACGCTTGAAGCCCGTGTGCAATGTCTGGAGCGACAGAACCGCCGGTTGAAGCGCCCTGGGTTCATCGCGCTCACAGTTGTGGGATGTGCGCTATCGGTGAGCCTGGCGCATCAGCAACCACAGATTCTTGAGGCGCACGGCTTTCGGGTCGTGGATTCCAACGGACGAAGTCGGGCTCCATGCTACTCGCAAAGAAGGATGGCCCTGTGCTCGAACGTCTCGACACCGAGGGCGTTCATCGTTTGACCATGCACGCCAGCGTTCAGGGTGCATCGATCGGACTCCTTGACGAACACGAACGGCTTGGAGTCGGCCTCGAAGCAATCGAGGGCGCAACGGAACTTGCGGTTCATGATCTAGCCCGGATCTCTCACGACATGTGAGCAACACGCCGTCGCCTCGTTCGTAAGTGGAGTTGGTTACACGAGCTCCAACCCACAAACGAGGGCGGACGGCGATGACAGATTGTACTCAGCGCGAGATGCGCTTTGAAGGCC
>JBGPOP010000021.1:0-80282 GCA_041488095.1 Planctomycetota bacterium | reverse complement strand
GGTGTCGAGCACGAAGTAGCTCTTCCTCTCGATCAGCACGGGCACGCTCAATGGAGACAGCCGCCGGCTGTGCTCGTAGGTCTCCAGCTCGTCGAGCTGGAAAGTGCCCACCAGGCCGGCCCCGGAGGCTGCCTCCTGGAGCCTGCGCGTGTGGAAGTCGCGGCAGTGCTTGCCCAAGAGCTCCAGGCGATGAGCCACGGTCTTGCGGGAGCAACCCAAGGTCCGCGCCGACTGTCGGTGGGTGACCTTGGAGACGAAGTCCTTGAAGAGGAAGAAGTGGAGGTGTGGCTTCTTGAGGCGGTAGTCGAGGCGGAAGGTCTGAATGGAGAAGAAATGGCGGCACTCGAGGCACAGGAAGCGTTGGACAGCTCGGCCGTCGCAGTGCCGGCGGTAGAACCCCTTGCGGCGCCAGCGGAAGTGACCGGAGGAAGAGGAAGGACAGCCCCGACGGGGGCACAGGCGTGGCCGGAAAACCATGGTGAGCCTTTCCCGGCCAAGCCGGAGCAGGAGACCTCACCCTGCGGAAGGGATCGATCCGGCCTGGTTGCAGAGAAAGCGGAGAAATCCTGGCTCGAGGCGAGAGGTCGAGCGCAGGGGTGGGGGCCAGATTCCCTACTTCCTGGGTCGTACCTCATCCTCGGAGCCGATGTAGCCGAGCTGCCGGAAGCGCTCGATGAAGTTGCGATTCATCTCGGGAGGCGTCTCGATGTGAGAGGGCGGCCGGAAGCCTTCGTCATGGCTCGCGACGGGAGCAAGGTCGGCGTTGGCGCGCGCAGCTCCGTCGAGCATCGGTTCCATCGCATGCTCGGACATCTCGCGCGAACGCGGGATGCCGAGCAGCGCGAGCAGCGTTGGCGTGACGGCCAGCACGTTGCCGAGAACCGGCGGATCGCCGCCGGCGAGGAAGGACGCGATGCCCTCGCGGCGCACGATGCACGGCCCGGCGGCGACGATCACGCCCGGCGGAGCGTCGAGGTGGTGGCCGGTGACGAACTTCTCGTTGGGCTCGTCCGTGGAGAAGGCGTGCATGCCGTGGTCCGAGCACACGATCACGACCGCGTCCGGACCCGCGGCACGCTCGAGGTCGCCGATCATCGCGTCGACCCACTCGTAGTAGCCCGGGATCGCGTGCGAGAGCGCCGCCGCACCCTCGGGGCCGGCCAGGGTCTTTCTCGAGGGATCGGATGCGACCCCGCCGGGCCAGCGAAAGGCCTTGGGCTCGTAGTACCGCCAGAAACGGTGGCCGATCACGTCGGGCCCGCCGAGGTAGACCATCGAGAGATCGGCCGGGTGCTCGCGGATCATGCTCTTCGCGACCTCGCAGAAGGTCGCGTCGGATTGGATCGACCACAGCGTCTCCTGGATCAGGCGCTTCTCGACCGCGCCGAGCTGCGTCTCCGGGATGTTGCCGAAGACCTTCTCGCGCGCGAGGCGGGCGACCTCCGCGCTCGATCCGGCGCGCTCCGCGATCGCCATCACCTCACCCGTGAGCGCTTCGGGATGCACCTGTCTCGGGATGCCCGGCAGAAGGGCCGGCTTCCAGTTCGCATCGACGAGCGCGGAGGAAGAAGAGCCGCTGACCATGACGCCGCGGATTTCCTCCGCGGGCCACGTGATCCACCAGCCGAACACGTCGCAGGAGAGGCCGTAGCGGTCGGCGATGTTCCACACCGCGCGCCCGCGGCGCTGCGCCGAGGAGTACTGCTTCAGGTCGGCGTCGGTGAAGCCCAGGACCCCGTGCTCCTCGGGCTTCCGCCCGGTCGCGATCGTGGTCCACACGATCGGCGAGAGCGTCGGCGTCATCGTCGCCAGGCGACCGAAGGAGCCGCGCTCCATGAGCGCACGGAGGTTCTTGCAACCGCCCTGCACGATCAACGGGCGCAGCACGCTCCATTCGAGGCCGTCGACGCCGACGAGCAGCACGTGCGCGGCCGGGCGCGCCTTGGGTCCGCGCGAGCATGCCAGAGGAGCGCACGCAAGGGCGATCGCACCGGCGGCGGCGAGAACTCGGAGGAGCTTCATCGAACGCTTCCTTGGAGTCTATCCAATTCCGCTTCGAGCATCCGGTCGCCGGGCATCTCCCGCAGCCCCGCGCGGAGGATCTCGATCGCGCCGGCGCGGTCTCCGCGTCCGGCCAGGACCTCGGCCAGGTACCACCGCGCCTGCGCGATCTTCGGGTCGAGGCGCAGCGCCTCGCGCAACTCCGCCTCCGCTTCGGCGGACCGTTTGAGGCCGAAGAGCACGAAGCCGAGGTTGTAGTGCGCGCCGGCGTAGGCCGGGTTCTTCTGGATCGCGGCGCGGTGCAGCGCGACCGCATCCTCCGGATGCCCGAGCGCGTGCAGCACGTTGCCCAGGCCCGAGAGCGCCTCCCAGTCGTTGGGATCGAGCGCGATCCCGGCGCGGAACTCCCGCTCCGCATCCTGCAGCTTGCCGGCCTGTGCGAGCGCGACCGCCAGGCTGCGCCGCGCGTAGGCGCTCTGGGGTTGCGCTTGCACCTCTTCCGTGAGCATCTCGAGCGCGTCGCCGGAGCGGCCGAGGCGGCGCAACACGTCGGCCAGCGCGGCGCCCGCGGGCGCGTACCCGGCCGCGAGCGCCGCGCGGAAGCGCCGCTCGGCCGCGTCGAGGTGCCCCTCCTCGACGAGCACGGACCCGACCATCTGTTGGTACTGCGCGCGCAGCGACTCGGGGCTGTCGAAACCGGTCCACCGGTTCCACGCGCCCGTCGCGATCGAGAGGAGCAGCGCGATCAGAGCGGCGGCCGCGCGCGCGGGGGAAGCGCGCCGGGTTGCGAGGTGGCCGAGCGCGAAGCCGGAGAGCGCCGCGAGCAGCGGCACGGCCGGTATCCGATAGCGCGGCGAGTACCAGAAAAAGGCCACCGTCAGGAGCGGCCCGAGGAGGAGCAGCCCTTCCGGGAAGAACCGCCGCGGATCGGAGAGGAGCCAGGCGAGCGCGAGGAGCGCCGGCAGCGTCAGCCAAGCGGTCGGCAGCGGCGCCAGCGCGAGCCGCGAGGCGAGGCCGTCCTGCCTCTCGAGCTCGGGGACGTAGATGTCGCCGTAGTTCCTGCCGCTCACGAAGAACCACAGCTTGCGCGCGAACAACCGCAGGGCGGCCCGGGGATCGGAGGACCAGTACGCGACCCCCTTGCGGAAGAAGTACGAGCTCGCCGCGCCCCAGCTTCCGTCGGTCTCGCCGGCGAGGAGCGTGCGCGCGTCGATGTTCTGCTGGAGGCGGTTCTCGGAGATCCCCTGGATGGCGTGGTAGGTGCCGTCGGCGCCGGGCGCGTTGCCGTGGTAGAAGGTCACGCCGCCCTGCCCGCTCACCGGGATGAGCTCCCGGCACGCGAGCCAGTTGTGCAGCGTCGCGGGCGCGATCGCGAGCACGGAGGTGAGGGCGACGAGCGCGCCCGCCCGCAGGCCGGCCCGACGATCGCTCCCCGGGTCGGCTGCGATCCAGGCTGCCCACAGGGCGACGAGCGGAACCGCGGCGAGCATCGTCGGGTTGGCGAGGACGTTCGCCCCGAGGACCGCACCGAGGGCGAGCAGCCGGCCGCGCCGCGGCGCCTCTCCCACGGCGATCATCCGTTCCCACAGCAGCACGACGACGAAGATCTGGAGCGTGCAGTTGAGGATCCGCGCCGTGTAGTAGGCCGGTTCGGAGAGAGCCAGGTACAGCGCCGCGCCGGTGACGCCCGCGGCGAAGCCGAAGCGCCGCTCGCCGATGGAGAGGAGCAGCCAGGCCGCGGCGAGGTGCAAGACCGCCTGGAGCACGTACACGGCGGCGAGTCCGCCTCCGAGCGCGCGCACCGCGCCGACGAGATAAGGGTAGAGCGGCGCGGAGAGGAACGGCGTCGCGCCGACGAGCCTCCCGCTCGCGACGTCGCCGGCCCACTGCCAGTAGACCCGCGCGTCGTTGACCGGCGAGCTCGCGAGCGGGTCGGACGAGAGCTGCTGCGCGAGGATCAGCCCCTGCGAGAGGATCCCGATCGCGAGCAGAACCGCGAGCGCTATCCGCCTGCGTCCGCTGCCGGACGGAAGAGTTGCGGCGGGCACGGATCTACCCTAGCCTCGTCGGATCATGCTCACCACCCACGGAGCCGGACTCGCTCTGGCTGCATTGGCCGGCACCGCGCTCGCGGCCTGCGGCGGAGGACCCGAGCATCCCAACGTGATCCTGATCTCGGTCGACATGCTGCGGCCCGACCACCTGTCGTGCTACGGCTACGCGCGCACCACGAGCCCGAACATCGACCGTCTGGCCGCGGAGGGCGCGCTCTTCGAGAACCACATCGCCAGCTCGTCGTGGACCCTGCCCTCCCACGCGGCGATCTTCACCTCGCTGCCCGACTCGCTCCACGGGTGCACGGACACGGACAAGACGCTCGCGCCCTCGGCGGTGACGCTGGCCGAGCGCTTCCAGAGCGCCGGGTACGCGACCGCAGGCTTCTTCTCGGGACCCTATCTCCATCCGGCTTTCGGCCTGGGGCAGGGCTTCGAGACCTACGAGAACTGCACCTCCTACGCCAAGGAGATCGACGGCCGCCCGGTCTCGGAGTGGGCCATGGACAAGGAGGTCATGATCGAGTCTCACAAGGACGTCACCAACGAGCGGGTGTACGGGGCGGTGAAGCGCTGGATGGGGGGCAGGTCCGACAAACCCTTCTTCCTGTTCGTCCACATGTGGGACGTGCACTTCGACTTCACCCCGCCGCCGCCCTTCGACCGCAAGTTCGATCCCGGCTACCAGGGCTGGATGACGGGCGAAAACTTCTTCTTCGACATGCGCTACAACCCCGACATGGCCAAGCGCGATCTCGACCACCTGATCGCGCTCTACGACGGGGAGATCGCCTGGACCGACTCGGTCGTGGGCAGGATCCGCGACGATCTCGAGAAGGCCGGCCTCCTGAACGACACGGTGATCGCGCTGACCTCCGATCACGGCACCGAGTTCTTCGAGCACGGCGACAAGGGACACCGCAAGACCCTCTACGACGAGGTGATCAAGACCGCACTGGTCGTGCGCTACCCGAAGAAGCTCCATCCGGGTCGCCGCGTCGCCGAGCAGACACGCGGCATCGACGTGGGACCCACCCTGCTCGAGCTCGCCGGCTTGCCCGCGCCGGAGGACGTCGTGGGGAGGAGCCTCGTCGCGCTGGCCGAGACGCCCGGATCCCCGAACGTCGGCCGCGCGGTCAGCGAGCTGTTCTGCGTCGGGCGCAACATGCGCTCCGTGCGCACGCTCAAGTGGAAGCTCGTCGATCAGATCGGGCGACCGGACCATTGGTACTACGACCTGCAGCGCGATCCGGGCGAGACGAAGGAGCTCACGGACTTCGACTCCGATCTCGGCAAGAAGGCCAAGGCCGGCTACGAGTCCGAGATCGAGGCACTCGACGCGTTTGCTTCCCGGCACGAGGTGCCCGCTGCGCAGGGCGCACCGGTGTCGAATCCCCCTCCCGAGATCAGGGAGCAACTCCGCAAGCTCGGCTACCCCGGCGGCGACCCGACCCAGGAGCTGCCGAAGAAGCAGTAGCTCGCGAGGCGGAGCCGGAGGGCCCCGAGCCGGGATCCGTCAGATCAGGGCCAGGACCAGGAGGACCCCGAGCACGATCACGATCACCTTGAACTCCTGGTCGCTGATCTCGATGTTCCCGGCCTTCATCCGCTCCAGGTCCGGGCTGCGCCGCTGAGCCTCGCGCAACACGGTGCGCTCGCCGCCGCGGATCGCGACCGGAGGTGTCACGGCACCGGCGCGCAGGTCGACGAGGGAGGATTCCTCCATCGAGCGCAGCCGATTCGCTTCGACCGGGGAGATCCGCCGGCCCTTGGCGCAGGCCGCCTCGCCTCGGGCCACGCCCGACGCCGCAACAAGGGACAGGGCGAGCAGTGTGAGCGGGATCCGTACCTTCATCGGTCACTTCTCCTTGGAGGGGTTCTGGCCACGATAGTCGGGGTTGCTTCCGGATGGGAGGTCCTCGCCGCCCGCCTTCGGGCAGGCGAGCAGCGTGAACCGCTGGCAGCGCTCCCAGGCGCTCGCGAAGGCCTTCAGCGGGCGCAGGACCTCGCCCCGGGCCGGGTCGAGGAGCACGACGTTCTCACGCGGCTCGTCGTAGCCGAGCACGAGGCAATAATGGTGGCTCTTCTCGTCCGGGGCGAGCATGACGACGAGAGGACGGCCGGCGTCGATGTGCCGGTAGAGGCCGGTCTCCGACCGGTCCAGGCTGCCGCGGAAGAGGAACGCTTCCATCCCGGCGGCCTCGAGCGCCTCGCGCAGCTCGCCGCCCGAGAGCCCTTCCTCGGCCGCCGCGCGGCGCGCGAGCTCGGCCCGCTGCTCGGCCGGGATCTCGACGCCCCAGTACTGGCACAGCGCCGCGATCGCGGCCAGGCCGCAGGTGTGCAGCTCGTCCTGGCGCACGAGCGGAAGATCGAGCGTCACGGCGCTCTCCGAGAGGAGGGCCGGCTCGGTGGGCGCGGCACGGCAACTCGCCAGGGCGATGAGGAGCGCGAGACCCGGCAAGCCCGGCCGATGAGCCATGGCTGCGGAGGATAGACCGCCCCGAAGGGCGCATCCAGGGCGAAGCGTCCCGGAGGATTTCCCCGGCGTCCCTAGACCCCCGGCTCCTCCTTCTCGTCCACGTGCACGATCAACCGTGCGCCGCGCTCATAGGTGAAGTAGTTCCAGGCCCAGTTGAGGAGCACCATCGCGCGGTTGCGGAAGCCGATCAGCTGGACCAGGTGCAGCGCGAGCCAGGTGACCCAACCCGCGCGCCCGCGCAGGCGCAGCCCGCCCGAGAGCTCGGCCACCGCCGCATTCCGCCCGATCGTGGCCATGATGCCGCCGTCCCTGTAGACGAAGGGCAGGCCGTTCGCGCCGGCCAGGCGCCGCACGATCGTCGCCGCTGCGTGCGCGCCAGCCTGGATCGCGACCGGTGCCAGCTGCGGATGGAGCGCGCCCCGTGGGTCGCGGCTCGCGGCGAGGTCGCCGATGGCGAAGACCTCGGGGCGCCCCGGTACCGACAGGTCCTCCTTCACCACGATCCGGCCCCCGTGCGTCTGCTCGAGGCCGAGGCGCTCCGCGAGCGGGCTCGCGCGCACGCCCGCGGCCCAGAGCAGCGTGCGCGCCGCGATCCTCTCGCCGCTCGCGAGCTCGACCTCGGCCGCGTCGGCGCGTTTCACCGCGGCCGAGAGGCGCACCTCGACACCGCGCCGCCGGAGCTCCGACAGGGCGTAGGCCTGCGACGAGGGATGGAAGGCGGAGAGCAGGCGCGGCTCGCGCTCCAGGAGCACGACGCGCGCGCGAGAGAGGTCCAGGTTCGGGTAATCCCGCCGCAGCACCTTTCCGATCAGCTCCATCATCGCGCCGGCCATCTCCACGCCGGTCGGGCCGCCGCCGGCGATCACGAAGGTCAGAGCGCCGCCCTCGGCGAGCGACGGATCGCGGGCAGCGGCCTCGAACTGCTCGAGCACGTGCGCGCGCAGGTTGACCGCATCGGCGAGGCTCTTCAGACCCAGGCCGTGCTCGGCGACGCCCGGAATTCCATAGTCCGCTGTCGCGGCGCCGGCAGCGAGGATCAAGTAGTCGTAGGCGATCCGGCCGCCGCCCCCGACCGCGACCTCGCGCCTGGCCCAGTCGACGCCCGAGGCGGTCCCCACGCGGAAGGAGAAGTTCGCCTGCGTGCGAAGGATCGCGCGAACCGAGTGGGCGATCTCCTCGGGCTCGAGCCCCGCGGTCGCCACCTGGTAGAGCAGGGGCTGGAAGGTGTGGTAGTTGACGCGGTCGACGAGCAGGACCTCGACCGGGGCGCGCCGCAGGGAGCGCGCGGCGGAGAGGCCGCCGAACCCGGCGCCGACGATGACGACGCGTGGGAGGCGAGGTTCGAGAGCGGGTGCCATCCTCGGGGCGCTCCTCACGGGCGTGCGCGCGCGCTCCCGAGGATAGCGATCCCCGGGCCGGGCTTCCCGTCCCGGAAAACAGAGAGGCGGCGCCGTGCATTCAGGCGCCGCCTCGGGTCGCTCTCCCGCGGCGCCGGGGACGGCGCCGCGGGAGGTCGCATCAGGGTCTCACATCACGGCATCCACACGACGGACACGCCGTTGGTGATGTTGAGGCCGGTACCGCACGGACCGCCGCCGCCGCGGTACACGACCTGGTAGTAGCGGACGCCGCCGGCCGGCGGGAGCGGTTCACGGGAGCTGATCGCAGCACCCGGCGGGTAGCTCGACGAGCCGCCCACGACCGGCCTGTTGCCGATGCGGATCTGGGTGCCGCCGAAGCACTTCAAGCCGTCGCCGAAGGTCACATGGACCAGAGCGTTGCCCTGGAAGTACACGGAGATCAGACCCGTCATGTTGGAGGCGCTGAGGACCAGGGCGTCGTTCGACACCTGGGTGTTGCCGGTGCCCACGAGCCTGCCGCCCAGGCCCGTCGCGTTGCGGCAGCCCGCGTTCTCGGACGGGGCGCTGTTGTTGCCGCACGGGCAGCCCGAGCTGCCGAAGCAGAAGGGCGTGCCGCCGTTCTGCTCGCACTCGTCCGGTACCCCGTTGGCGTTCAGGTCGAAGCTCCCGCCGCCGGCGATGTCGCAGGTGTCGGGCACGCCGTTCAGGTTGCAGTCCGGCGCTCCGCCCACGATCGCGCAGGCGTCGCCGATGCCGTCGTTGTTGCAGTCGGCCTGACTCGCGTTGGGAAGGTAGAGACAGTTGTCGCAGGCATCGCCGGCGCCGTCCGCGTCCACGTCGGCCTGGCCCGGGTTCGTCACCGTCGGGCAGTTGTCGCAGGCATCACCCAGCGGGTCTCCGTCCGAATTGGCTTGGCTGGTATTCGGGACGGTCAGACAGTTGTCGCAGGCATCGCCCACGCCGTCCGCATCCACGTCAGCCTGGTTGGTGTTCGCGACCGCCGGACAGTTGTCGTGGCAGTCGAGGACGCCGTCGAGGTCGGTGTCGATATCGGCGACGCCGCAGCCGCAGCTGCCCGGAGCGGTCTTGTTGGGGTCGAACGGGCAGCCGTCGCAGGAGTCGGACACGCCGTCGCCGTCGGTGTCGGTG
The DNA here is from genome assembly GCA_041488095.1 of Planctomycetota bacterium. GTDB lineage: Bacteria > Planctomycetota > UBA1135 > UBA1135 > DASYPQ01. The sequence goes on along the minus strand of JBGPOP010000021.1, from coordinate 71,238 downwards.
AGGTCGGCGGTGATCCTGAAATGCCAGCCCGCATAGGGGGGAGGGCCTCCGAAGTAGAAGCAGCCGCTGGACTGGCCTCCTACGCCGTCGCGGCGGAACAGGTCGTCATCGTTGAGTCCGGTTCCGGTTCCGGCCCCGGGATTCTGGTAGTACGTCCCGTCGCCCGGGGCGCAGCCCGTCGGAAGGCCGGCGAGGAACCAGCCTCCGCATTGGGAGTTGGTGGTGCCGGTCTGCCCCGTCAGGGTGAGTCCGTATCCGAACCCGTCCAGGGTGGAAGATCCGTCGTCGTAGACCCCGTTGCCATCGCCCAGCATGCAGAACTCGGCCCCGCCGGTGAGGTCGACGTCGACGAAGTAACAGGCCAACGTGGGCGGGGTAGCCGAGCCAGGCAGCCCGGTCAGCATGAAGTCGGCCGTCGGCGTCCCTGCGGCGGCGAGCGTGGCGCAGTCCGCGTCGGCCTGCCAGATGCGCACGCGTGCCGTGATCACGCCCGGGAGGTCGCGCGTGCAGTAGCCGAATTGGAACCTGGTGACGTAGTAGCTGTTGTAGGTTCCGACGGGCGCGGGCGAAGTCTTGCTCGGGATCCGGCCGTCGTCGATGATCGTGCTGCCGTTCAGCAGGGACGAGAAGTAGCCGGTGAAGCAGGTGTTGTCGTAGATCACGCCCGGGTTGGGGATCAAGTTCTCCTGGTTGCTGCCGGCGGGGGTGAAGGTCTGGCTGACCACGTGATAGGTCCCGGCATAGATCGGGGTGTCACAGACCTGCAGGTCCTTGCGGTCGATGGTCTGCGCGAAGGCGCTGCTGCCAACGAGCAGCGCGCCCGCGAAGAGAGAGAAGCGACGGAGATTCGCATACGGTGTTCGGGGGAGCATGGACTCCTTCTCCTGATGATTGAACTAGGGCTGGAATCCGGTCCGTTTGGACGCGTGGCGTCCGGGGGGTCCTGAGGAACGGGCCGATCCAGTCGGGTATTGTCCCCCCCCTCCTTCGAATTCGGCAATAGGCCTTCCGTCGATTCCAGCGCCGCAGAGGGCGACGACCGCGGGCGCGCCCTGGAGTTCTCAGGGCAAGTCCGATTCTCTGGGCATTCGTCCCGGGAAAGGGGAGGCATGGAACACCGCCCAGGGGGACTTCGACCCTGGGGCTGTCCCACGGGGCGGCAGAGTTGGAGGCTGCGCCCCATGGTGGAGCCCCCTCTGGGTTGCACTCCCGCGGCGCGTGGAATCGCGCCGCGGGAGTCGCATCACCCTTCTACATCTGCCACACGACGGAATCGCCGTTCGTGATGTTGAGGCCGGTACCGCACGGACCGCCGTTGCTGCGGTACAGGACCTGGTAGTAGCGGACTCCGCCAATCGGCGGGAGCCCGCCCTTGACGGAGATCGCCATGTCGCCCGCCTGCGGGTAGCTCGACGTGCCGCCCGACACCGACTTGTTGCCGATGCGGACCAGGGTGCCGCCGAAGCACCTCTTGCCGTCGCCGTAGGTCAACTGGACGAGCGCGTTCCCCTGGAAGAACACGGCCAGGCTGCCGGTCAGGTGCGTGGCGGTGAGGACCAGGTTGTCGGACGACACCGAGGTCGTGCCCGAGCCCGTGACCCTGCCGCCCAGGCCCGATCCGTTGCGGCATCCCGCGCGCTCGGTCGGATTGCTGTCGTTGCCGCACGGGCAGCCCGAGTTGCCGAAGCAGAAGGGCGATCCGCCGTCCAGCTCGCACTCGTCGGGCACCGTGTTCCCGTTCAGGTCGAAGCTGGTTGCGTTGGCGATGTCGCAGCTGTCGGGCACGCCGTTCAGGTTGCAATCCGGTGCTCCGCCAGCGATCGCGCAAGCGTCGCCCACGTTGTCGCCGTCGCAGTCGGCCTGGCTCGGGTTGGGGATCGCAACGCAGTTGTCGCAGGCATTGCCCGCGCCGTCGCCATCCCCGTCCTGCTGACCGGGGTTGGCCACGGTCGGGCAGTTGTCGCAGGCGTTGCCCAAGCCGTCGCCGTCCGAATCCTGATGAGTGGCGTTGGCCACGCTCGGACAGTTGTCGCAGGCGTCGCCCACTCCGTCGACATCGGCATCCTGCTGACCGGGGTTGGTCACGGTCGGGCAGTTGTCGCAGGCGTTTCCGAAGGCGTCGCCGTCGGAGTTCTGCTGGCCGGGGTTGATCACGGTCGGGCAGTTGTCGCAGGCGTTGCCCACGCCGTCGCCGTCGGCATCCTGCTGACCGGGGTTGCTCACGGTCAGGCAGTTGTCGCAGGCGTTGCCCACGCCGTCACCGTCGGTATCCTGCTGACCGGGGTTGGCCACGGTCGGGCAGTTGTCGTTGCAGTCCAGCGTGCCGTCGAAGTCGGTGTCGATGTCGGCCACGCCGCAACCGCAGACTCCCGGAGCGATCTTGTTGGGATCGGTCGGACAGCCGTCGAAACAGTCGTTGGTGCCGTCTCCGTCCGTGTCGACCGCCTCGTCGACGATGCCGTTGCAGTTGTCGTCGATCCCGTTGCAGGCCTCGGCGGCACCCGGATGGACGTTGCCGTTGGTGTCGTCGCAGTCGGTCGAGTTGCCCACGTAGCCGGTGGGTGGGTTGCAGGCGATCACGAACACCGCCACGTTGCCGAACCCGTCGCCGTCGGAGTCCTGATACCAGGCCACCGGGGCGATCAAGCTCGGGTTGTTGGGGCATCCGTCGATGCAGTCGGCCGTGCCGTCGCCGTCGGTGTCGGTGTCGGGGACGAAGCAGCCGCAGATGCCTGGAGCGATCTTGTTCGGGTCGGTCGGGCAGCCGTCCGCGGTATCGGGCGTTCCGTCGCAGTCGGTGTCGGACAACGTCCAGGTCAACAGGAAGGGCTGGCCACCGCCGGGCTGCCCTGCGATCGCGCCTGACGTGGCGACCCGGATGAGATAGGTCGTCGCGGCCGTGACCGGAATCGTCACGGTCGAGCCCGGCGTACAGCCCGCCGGCCCGTTGTCGTTGCAGCTCGTCGCGGTAGGGATGAGCTGGTTCGACGTCGTGAACGTCGGGCAAGCCGTGTAGACCGTGAGCACCGTGTCGAAGGTTCCGCACGTGGAGAGCGTGAGGTTGTTGTTGCACGGGGCGGTGTAGCTGTACCAGGTGTCCCAGTACGTGGAGGTGACGGCGCAGGACGCCAACCCTGGCGAGGTGAGGCCCGAGCTATCGCCCGTCGCGCCCACGTTCGTAGCCGCCAGGCTGCCGCCCGACGTCGGGCTGAGCACCGTGGCGTTCGAGCACAGGTCGTTCGCCGGCGTCGGGTCGCAGGTCACCCTCAAGGTGAATTGGCCGGTGCTGGTGCTGAACCCGGTGACGAGGATGAAGTAGTCCTGTCCCGCCGCCGCCTGCCAGGCCACCTTGGACTTGAAGCTCGGGCTGGAGTTGAAGTCGTCGTTCACGCTGACGCAAGTGAGCGCGCCGCACGTGCCGGTGTAGACGAAGAGCTTCGTGTCGAGGGCCGAGCCGACCAGGGTGTCGGCGTAGAAGGTCCGCGCGACCGCGCTGTTGACCTTGTACCAGACGCCTGGTCCCGTGAGGTTCTGCTGCCCGCCCTCCGTACCGCCCGGGCTGGTGCACGGGGTGGGAGTGCCGGCGACCTCGTTCGTCGCGCCAACCGTCGTCGAGACGCACGTCGAGGGGCACGACATCGAGATCGCACCCGCGCAGTCATCGTTGGCGAGGGTGGTGATGGCCCTGACCAGGAACGAGCCGCCCGCTCCGATGCCCTTGTCGGACACGCGGACCAGCAGGATCGAACCCGGCGCCACGCCATTGAGCGTCAGACAGGACCCTGGTCCCACGCAGGGCGTGCCGCCGCAGTCGTCGTTGCAGGCGAGCTCGACCGTGCCGCAGCCCGTGTAGACGGAGATGACGGTGTCGATTGCCGACCCGCAGGAGTCGAGCTTGAGCGTGAGCGGGCCACACGAGGTGTAGCAGGGCATCGCCAGCCTGTACCACAGGTCACGGCCGGTCATGTCGCAGGCCGAGGACCCGTCGTTGGTCGCTCCCACGGTCGTTCCGGCCGTGTAGGCGGTGTTGATGCCCAGGAAGGCGGGAGTGGCGCAGCTGTCGTTGTATGCCCCGCCGCCCGGCACGATCGTCATGGAAACGGAGTAGTTGTCGGAAACGCCGCCGGGCTCGCTGCCGCCGAAGATCGCCGTGGGAGGGATGCCGTCCTGGCCGCCTTCGGAGCCCGTCGCGATGACGCGCAGGTCGTACCAGACGCTGGCCGTCAGCGTGGCGGTGAGCGAGATCGAACCACAGCGCGTGAGGAGGAACGAGTTCACCAGGTTCACCGCCGGACAGATCCCCGTCGGGCCGGTGAGGCTGAAGATGCTGATCTGAGCGCTCGACTGGTCCGTGATCGTGGCATTGAACGTTCCGCCCGTGGCGGGGGCCTGGAATCGGTAGTGGTCCGTGTCGCGGTTGCCGACGAGGCCGCGGCATTTCCCGCTCACGACCGTCGGGATCGCTCCCGGCGCCGCGATGTCCGTGAAGCGCGGCAGCAGCGCGCTCGTCGTCGGGTCGCAGCCGTCGTTGATGCCGTTGCCGAGGTCCGGCTCGTTCTCGGGGATCGAGCCCGCAGGGATCGAGGCCGGGCAGGTCGCGCACACGACGGCTCCGCAACAGGGCACGCCGTCGTCGCTCATGGTCAGGGTGAAGCCGGTGACCGGCGGAACGCCGGAGCTGAAGTGTGCAACCCAGATCCAATAGATCTGCCCGAAGGTCGAGCACCACGTCACTGTCGACGCATTGAGGCTGCCGCAGGTGTCGTCGTCGTTGCCGACGACCGTGAGGGCGTCACACGGGCCACACATGACCAACATGACTGAGTCGATGACCGGCAAGGTGCCGCACAGGGAGGCGGTCATCTTGTTGCCCGTTCCGATCGCCTGGTACCAGACGCCGCGGCGGCCGGACATGCCCGTCGAGGGCGATCCCACGGTGGTCACGATCGTGTTCGACTCATTGGTCGCGCCGAGGAGAGTGCCGACGGTCACTGACGGTACCCCGACGAGCTGCGCCGTCGAGCAGTTGTCGTTGTCGGGTGTGCTGGTCGGGTTGACGAGCACGCCGATGTACGCTCCGCCGCTGTTCGCGCCGTCGGTGAACGTGACCGGGAAGTTGTACGAGCCCGGGGCCGTGCCGGCCGGGATCGTGACGTTCAACATGTAGACGCCGTCGCCGGCGAGGTCGTCGCCGAGAACGCCTGCGTCGGACATCAGCGTGCCCGCCAGGAGAGGAGGCATCGAGCTGAGGTCGACGGTGACGACCGCGGTCGTGCTCGAGAGGCCGCTGGCGCAGTCCCTCGGCGTGACGCGCAGGCTGGTCGTCTGCCCTGGCTCGAGCATGTGCGGGAAGGCCAGGCCGATCCCCGAGGCGCCGCTGGCGAGAGGCGTCGCCATGTTGCGCGGGCTGGGATACCCCGGGGCCCAGTCGGGGGCGTTGTTGTTGGTGTCCGTGTTGCCGCAGTTCCTGCGGTAGGTCGCGATCGCGGCCCCCGTCGCGGGAGCGTTGTTGACCGCCGCCACACCGGCCCCGTTCGGCTCGCGTCCGTTCGCGCCGCTGCCGAAGCCGACGAAGTCCTGGATCGAGGCATTCGTCGGGTCCGCGACGATCAGCGCCACGGTGTCGTTCGTGAGCGCGACCTTCATCGAGCTCGTGTCCGCGATGTTGATCAGAGGGAAGGATGCGTCCGGCGCGGGGAGCGCAGGCCCGAGCACGGTCGTGTTCGTGGTGAACGCCGCCAGGAAGTACTGGCCGGCGGCGAGCGTGGGCGCGCCGGGGATCGCGTTGACCGTCCACACGGTCGCGATCGAGCTCGTCGCCGTCTGGATCGCCCAGCCCGTCAACGCCACGGCTCCGGGGCCGGGGTTGTAGAGCTCGACGTAGTCGGTGGGACGCACGGATCCGGCCGCGACCCCGCCGAAGTTGTAGACCTGGCTGATCTTCACCTGCGTCTGCGCGGGCGCAGGCGCGGCGAACAGGGCCAGGGTCGCGAGTCCCAGGCCGGCCGCGCCCAGGCGCGAGCGTGCTGAGCGGATGGTGCGAGCGAACGATGTGAACGAGCTAGGATTCTGACTCAGCCAGCGAGCGGTCATGGGGGGATCCTCTGACTGGAGATTCGTGACGAGATCGAAATGTCAACCCACTCCGTCGCGGCACATTACGCGCGTGTCATTCGGGGGGGCCTGTCCGGGGGGAACAACCGGGCCGATCTGGCTACCATCTTCCCCCAGGCTCCCGGAGCCCGCAATGCCTCCACGGGGGACCTTGGAGTGGATTTCCGCGAGATCGCCAGGGGGGACCGCTGATGCCCCAGGTCTCCCGGCGATGGGGGCCTGGTGGGGATATCATCAGGAAACCTCCCCTGTGGGCCTCGCTCCCCCCTCCTCCCCACCCGAGCATGCAGCCATGAAGATCGGCCTCGTCACCGCGTCCGCAGCCGCCATCCTCCTGCTGGGATCCCTCCTCTACTGGAAGACCCGACCCCTCGAGGGTCGGGCTCCCGGATCCCATCCGGACGCTGGCCCTGCCGCCGCCGGCTCACGAGGAGGGCTTCCCACGGAAGCCGCCGGTCCCGCGGCTCGCTCGCCGGGAGGGCTGTCCGCGGAAACCCCCGGCGCGGCCGGCCCGAAGGACAAGCATGACGGCCGTTCCGCCCTGGATCCGGCCGTGCCGGCCGAGCCCGGGCTCGAAGGGGACCTGACCCTCGGAGGCGAGCTGGCGCAGGCTCTCCCCACATCGATCGGGGAGGAGCAACGGGGCTCGGACGAAGTCTTCGAAAAGCGGTACCAAGGGACCAGCGCCTCCGGCCGCAGTGCCGCCTTGGCGGCCATCAAGACGTTGCTCAACGCTAGAGAGGCCGGAGGATTGGAGAAGGGCCAGTCCTTGACCGACGAACAGGTTGAGGACTTCAAGCTCGAGGTCGAGTGGCTCGGGTTGCATCCGAACCCCTGATCCCGACTCCCGCGCCGGACCCGCGCACGGGTCGGGTCCGATCCGAAACTTTTTCTCGCGCAGCGGCGCGGTGCCCGGGACCGCCTGCCTGACGTCGCTCGCGCGGTTTTCGCACCTCCCGCGTCAAGGCCGGCAGGGGCTGGCTCCGAAGAACTCGTGCACGAGGTCGCGGTCCCGCCGCCGGCGGGCGTCCCTCGACAAGGACCCTCCCATGAATCCCCCCGAAAAGCCCGCCACGCAGACCGGCGAGCGCCGCCGCCACCAACGCCGCGCGTCGCAGAGCAAGGTGCGCCTCACCGTGGAGTCGCGCGAGATCGAAGGTCAGGTGGAGAACATCTCCAGGAGCGGCCTGCTGTTCTTCAGCGAGGGCGATCTGCGCGTCAGCGTGCAGATCGAGGAGAACGGCGCGACGTCCAAGCGCACCGGGCGCCTCGTGCGCGCGCAGCGCATGCGCGGCGAGAGCTTCGGCTGGGCGGTCGAGTTCGACTAGGACCGGGTTGCCGCACTACAACCTGGCCAGGAGCCACCCCGGCAGGATGCCGAGCGCGAGCACCATCGCCGCGCACGCGGTCGCGGCGAGCAGGGCCGGCCAGGACCTCGAGGCGACGCTCGGGCGCCCGGCGGCCTCGGGCTGCATGTACATCGCCACGACGACGCGCAGGTAATAGGCGAGCGCCACGACCGAGAGCAGGACGCCGGCGACCGCGGCTGCCACCAGGCCGGCGCGCACGGCCACGGAGAAGACCAGGTACTTGCCGAGGAACCCGCCCGTCGCCGGGATCCCGCCCAGCGAGAGCATGAACAGCGCCATCGCCGCGGCTACACCCGGGCGGTGCCGCGCCATCCCGCGCAGGGACTCGATGGTCACGGGCGCGCTCGTCTCGGCTTCGAGCATCGCGACGAGGCCGAACGCCCCGCCGGCGGTGAAGACGTACGCGGCCATGTAGAAGAGCGCCGCCGTGAGCGCACCGCCGCGCTGCGGATCCCCCGCGAGGCCGCCGGCGATGGCGAGCAAGATCGTGCCGGCGTGCGCGATCCCCGACCAGGCCAGCATGCGCTTCAGGTCCGACTGCATGAGCGCGCCCAGGTTCCCGGCGGCCATCGTCGCGAGCGCGATCGCGACGACGATCCCGGTCGCCCGCGCGGGCAGGAGGAACGAGAACTCAAGCAGGAAGGCGAACCCCGCGGCCTTCGTCCCGGTCGCCATCAGCACCGTCACCGGCGTCGGGCTGCCCTGGTAGACGTCGGGCACCCACAGATGGAAGGGGAACACGCTGACCTTGAAGAACAGGCTTCCGAGGAGCAGCGCCGTGCCGAGGAGCGCGAGCGGCGTGGTCGCGCCGACCTCGCGCAGCCGCGGGAGCGAGATCGTGCCCGTGTCGGCGTAGAGCAGGGCCGCGCCGTAGAGGAAGATCGCCGCGGCGAAGGCGCCCAGCACGAAGTACTTGACTCCGGCCTCGACCGAGGTGGAGCGCGTGCGCTGGAACCCCGCCAGCGCATACAAAGGCACCGAGAGCAGCTCCAGGCCGACGAAGAAGACCAGGAGGTCCTGCGCGCCGGCCATGAGCATCATGCCGGCGGTCGAGCACAACATGAGCACGTCGTGCTCGGCCTGGAAGCGGCTCTCCTCCCGGTAGTAGCGCTGCGCGAAGGTCCAGGCCAGGAGCAGGCTCGACAGGAACAACAACCCCCACAGCGCGGGGGTGGGTCCGGTGGCGAGCGTGCCCTCGAGCACGGTCCCCGGTCGGATCGAGAGGATGCGCAGCTCGCAGCCCGCCGCCGCGGCGACGCAGGAGAGGAACACGGGGCGCCGCGCGGCCGCGAGCCCGGGAAGGATGTCGAGGAGCAGGAGCAGGACGACTCCTGCGGAGAGCGCGATGAGCGGCGAGATCGCGAGCCAGGCGGTTGCGTCGAAGAGCGTGCCCATGCCCTCAGCGCTCCTCCGCGATCCTCGGCGCGGCCGCCGGCGATGCCGTCCCTGCCGCGCTCCGCGCGACCGCGACCCTCGCGAGCAGCGCGTCGACCGAGCCCGCCGTCCGGTCGAGGAACGTGTTCGGCGCGATCCCGATCCAGACGATCACCGCGACGACCGGCAGCGAGAGCAGGACTTCGCGCGCGGTGAGATCGCGCAGGCCGCGGTTTTCCTCGCGCGTCACCGGCCCGAAGAGCAGCTTCCGTGTCGCCATGAGCAGGTAGACGGCGCCGAAGATCACGCCCAGGGTCGCGCACGCGGTGATCCACGGGTGCGGCTGGAACGCTCCGAGCAGGATCAGGTACTCGCCGACGAAGCCGTTCAGCCCCGGCAGCCCCGCGCTCGACAGCACCGCGACGACGAAGAGCAGCGCGAACACCGGCATCACCGCGGCGAGGCCTCCGTACTGGTCCAGGGCGCGCGTGTGGCGACGCTCGTAGATCATGCCCACGAGGAGGAACAGGAGCCCGGTCGACAGGCCGTGGTTGACCATCTGCAACACGCCGCCGCGCACTCCCGACTGCGTCATCGCGAAGAGGCCGAGCACGACGTAGCCGAGATGGCTGACCGAGGAGCACGCGACCAGGCGCTTGAGAACGGTCTGGGCCATCGCCAGGAACGCTCCGTAGACGATCCCGACCGCGCCGAGACCCATCATCCACGGCGCCGCAGCGACCGCCACGGCCGGGAAGGGCGCGATGCAGAAGCGCAGCAGGCCGTACGTCCCCATCTTGAGCAGCACGCCCGCGAGCACGACCGAGCCCGACGTCGGCGCCTCGGTGTGCGCGTCGGGCAGCCAGGTGTGGAAGGGCAGCACCGGCACCTTGATCGCGAAGGCGAGCGCGAAGCCCGCGAACATCCAGCCCTGGACCCAGATCGGCAGCGTGGCGGCCATCTCGGTGACGCTCGTCACGTCGGCCGTTCCCAGGCGCCAGACCAGCGCGATGACCGCGACCATCATCACCAGGCTGCCGGCGACCGTGTACAGGAAGAACTTGATCGTCGCGTAGAGGCGCCGCTCTCCTCCCCAGATGCCGATGATGAAGTACAGCGGGACGAGGCTCGCTTCCCAGAACACGTAGAAGAGCACCAGGTCGAGCGCCAGGAACACACCGAGCATCCCGGCGTGCATCACGAGCAGCCAGACCATGAACTCCTTGACGCGCTCGCGGATGTGACCGAACGTCGACAGCACCACGATCGGGCCGAGCACGGCGGTCAGGCCGACCATCAGGACCGAGAGTCCGTCGAGGCCGAGGCGGAAGTGCACCGGGATGCCGCCCGCGCCACCGGAACCACCCGGCAGCGCGAACCACGGGATGTCGAAGACGTGCTGCGCCCTCGCGCTCGCGCCGTCGAAGTCGAAGCAGGCCCACAGGCCGAGGACGCCCGTCGCGAGCGTCGCCGCGAGCGCGATCGCCCGCTGCGCCCCGGCGGCGCCCTTGGGCGTCAGCCCCACGAGGAGCGCGCCGACGAGCGGGACGAGGACGAGGAGCGGGAGCAGGAGCACTAGGTGCCTCGCAGCAGGAAGAAGATCGCGATCAGCGCCGCGGCCGCGCCCATCCACAGGCCGTAGGCCGCGATCTGGCCCGTCGCCATCGAGCGCGCCCGCGCGCCGAGCCGGCGCGCCAGGGTGCCCGCGCCGTCGACCAGCCCGTCGATCGCGAACTGGTCGACGACCACCGCGATCGCGAAGCCGGCGAGAACGAGGGGCTGGACGATCCAGCGCTGGTAGAAGCGGTCGAAGCCCCAGGCGTCGTCGAGGAAGCGCGCCAGGAGCGGCTGGGCGCGCGCCACCGCCTCGTCGAAGGCCGGCCCGTCATCGCAGGCGCGGAAGCCCTTGTGCGCGAACACGAGCGCGATCAGCGCGCCGAGCCCGAGCAGCGACCACTCGATCCCTGCCGAGAGGTGCTCCGCGCCTCCCTGCCGCGCGGCGATGAGCCGCAGCCCGGGCTCGATCACCGGAGCGAGCCACCGGCCTATGAGATGGGGGAGGCGGCTCACGGCCGGCAGCCCGAGCGCGCCGCCGAGGACCGCGAGCACGGAGAGGATCCACAGCGGCGCGGTCATGACCGACGGCGACTCGTGCGGGTGCACGCGCTCCGGATCGAACCGCTCCCGGCCGAAGAAGGTCAGCGCGACCATGCGCCAGGTGTAGAACGCCGTCAGGGCCGCGGTGAGCAGGCCGACCACCCACAGGACCCAGTACGCACCTCCGTTCGCGCAGGCGGCGGAGAGGATCTCGTCCTTGGAGAAGAACCCGCTCGTCAGCGGCAGCCCCGAGAGGGCCGCGGCTCCCGCCAGGAAGGTGGCGAAGGTGTGCGGCATGCGCCGCGCCAGGCCGCCCATCCGATGCATGTCCTGCTCGTCGTGCAGGCCGTGGATCACGCTCCCGGCGCCGAGGAAGAGCAGGGCCTTGAAGAAGGCGTGCGTCACGAGGTGGAAGATCGCCGCGGCGAAGGCGCCCGAGCCCAGCGCCAGGAACATGTACCCGAGCTGGCTCACGGTCGAATAGGCGAGCACCTTCTTGATGTCGCGCTGCAGGAGCGCGCTCGATCCGGCGACGAGCGCCGTGACGGCTCCCACGCTCGCGACGAAGAGCATGAGGCCCGGGCTCGCGGCGTAGAGCGGGTTCAGCCGCGCCAGGAGGTAGACGCCCGCGGTGACCATCGTGGCGGCGTGGATCAGGGCCGAGACCGGCGTCGGGCCGGCCATCGCGTCGGGCAGCCAGGTGAAGAGCGGGATCTGCGCGGACTTGCCGCACGCGCCGGCGAAGAGCAGGAGCCCGGCCAGGGCCAGGCGCGAGGAGAGGGCCGGGACCGAGGCCGCGCCCGGGACCGCCGCGACGATCGCGCCGATGTCCAGCGTGCCGAGCGTCTTGGCCAGCAGGAACGTGCCGAGGAGGAAGCACGCGTCGCCGACGCGGTTCATCACGAAGGCCTTCTGCCCCGCCTCGGCCGGCCAGCCCTTCTCGTACCAGAAGCCGATCAGGAGGTAGCTGCACAGGCCGACGCCTTCCCACCCGATGAACAGGCCCGGCAGGCTCGAGGAGAGCACGAGCAGGAGCATCGCGAACACGAACAGGTTCATGTACGCGAAGAACTTCGCGTAGCCGCGGTCGCCCTTCATGTAGCCGGTGGCGTAGATGTGGATCAGCAGCCCGACGCCGGTGATCACGAGCGTCATCACCGACGAGAGCGGGTCGAGCACGAGCGCGAGGTCGATCGGGAACTCGCCCGTCCGGATCCAGCTCCAGGCCGGGCTCTGGAGCACGCGCTCCTCGGCGGGCATGCCGGAGAGGGTCCGCAGGCCCAGCAGCGAGAGGCCCAGCGCCGCGGCCATCGCCAACACGGCGATCGTGGCGGCGAGGCGCCCGGAACCCTCGGCCCCGGCGTCCTTTCGTCGCGCAGCGAGCGTCCGGAAGTGCAGCACGCCGCAGATCGCGCTGCCGAGCAGCGGCGCGGCGGGGAGGAGCCAGAGCCAGGCGTGATCGTGCATCGCGGTCAGCCCTTCAGCTCGCCCAGCTCGTCGAGCGACACGCTGCGCTTGTGGCGGTACATCGCGATCACGAGCGCAAGCCCGACCGCCGCCTCGACCGCGGCGACCACGATCACGAAGATCGCGAAGACGGGTCCCTGCGGGTCGGGGATCCCGCCCGGCGAGGAGAGCGCGTGCATCCGGCTGCCGGCGAGGAACGACAGGTTCGCGGCGTTGAGCATCAGCTCGATGCTCATCAGCACGACGATCACGTTGCGCCTCAGGAGGAATCCCGCGACGCCGACGGCGAAGAGCGCCGCGGCCAGGAGCAGCAGGTGCCCGTTCGGGACGGTCACGCCTCGTCTCCGTCTCGCGAGCCGGCCTGCGGGGCGCGGGAACGCTTGGCCAGGACCACCACGGCCACGGCGGTGGCGAGCAGGAGCAGGGAGATCGCCTCGAAGGGCAGCGCGTAGCGGCGGAAGAGGGTCGCCGCCAGCATCGCGGGCGTGTCCAGGCCGTGGACCGGCAGCGCTGCGAGAGCCGTGACCTCGCGGAAGCCCGAGACGGCGATCGCGGCGGCGAGGAGCAGCGCCGCCGCGACGGCGATCGAGAGCGTCGAGCGTCGGCGCCTGAACATCTCGCGATCGACCTTCGGCAGCGGCCCCGCCTGCCCGAGGTTCAGGAGCATGATCACGAACAGGAACAGCACCAGGATCGCGCCCGCGTAGACCAGGATCTGCGCCGCGGCCAGGAGCTGGAAGCCCGCGACGAGGTAGATCGTCGCGAGGCAGAAGAAGCACGCCAGCAGCGCCAGCACGCTGGCGATCGGATTGCGCGCCAGGACGACCCCGAGCGCTCCGGCGACGGCTCCCGCCGCCATCACGTAGAAGAGGAGGTTTTCCACCGGTCGTTGATGTGGTCGACGTAGTCCATCCGCCTGGAGAGCTGGCTGCGCGAGCGCACGAGCTGGTCGAGGCCGTAGATCAGCGCGCGGCGCGAGTAGTCGGCCAGCTCGAGCTCGTCGCTCATGAAGATCGCGTCCTTCGGACAGGCCTCCTCGCAGAACCCGCACAGGATGCAGCGCAGCATGTCGATGTCGAAGCGGACGGGCTCGCGCTCGATCGGGCGGTCGGTCTCGCCCCCGTCGATCGTGATCGCGTAGGCCGGGCAGGCGGCCTCGCACAGTCCGCACGACACGCACGCGATGTGGCCGTCGTCCTTGACCACGAGGCGCGGCTGGCCGCGGGTGACGGCGGTCGTCGGCAGCGGCTCCTCGGGGTATTGCCGCGTCGTGCGCGCGACGAAGAGCTTGCGGAACGTGACCGAGAGCCCGCGCACGATCTCGGGAAGGTAGATCCGCTCGGACAGCGAGAGCTCCTTGCGCTTGACGATCACCACGAGACCGCGACCCCCGTGGCGACGAGGTTCAGGAGCGCCAGCGGCAGCATGACCTTCCAGCCCAGCCGCATGAGCTGGTCGAAGCGGAAGCGCGGCAGCGTCCAACGCACCCACAGGAACAGGAACAGGAAGAAGGAGGTCTTGACCAGGAACGCGAGGAAGCCGAGCGCCCAGTGCGCTCCGGGCAGGAACGGGACCGACGGCCCGCCCAGGAACAGCGTCGTCGTCAGGCACGCCATCACCGTCATCGCCGCGTACTCTCCCACGAAGAACAGGGCGAACTTCATCGAGGAGTACTCGGTGTGGAATCCGCCCACCAGCTCCGGCTCGCATTCGGCGAAGTCGAAGGGGTGGCGGTTCGTCTCGGCGAAGGTCGAGACCACGAACAGGAAGAAGGCCAGCGGCTGACGCCAGGCGTGCCACGCACCGAAGCTCGCCTGGCTCTCGGAGATCCGGCGCAGGTCCAGGCTTCCCGCGAGGACGACCACCGCGAGGATCGACAGGATCAGCGTCAGCTCGTAGCTGATCATCTGCGCCGAGGCGCGCAGGCTGCCGAGCAGCGAGTACTTCGAGTTCGACGCCCAGCCGCCGAGGATCACGCCGTAGATCCCCAGGCTGCCGATCGCGAGGAGGTACAGGATCCCGATGTCGAGGTCGGCGATCGACAGGCGCCCGTAGCTCCGTCCGAGGATCACGACCTCGCCCGCGAAAGGGATCACGGCGATCGTCAGCATCGCCGGAAGCGCCGCGATCGCGGGCGCGAGGCGGAACAGCAGGCGGTTGGCTCCCGCGGGGACGACCTCTTCCTTGAAGAGGAACTTGACCCCGTCGGCGAGCGGCTGGAGCAGGCCCCAGGGACCCACGCGATTGGGCCCGATGCGGTACTGCATCCAGGCCGAGACCTTGCGCTCCGCGAGCGTCATGAGCCCCGCCGTCGTGAGCAGTCCGCCGAGGATCATCGCGGCCTTGATCAGCCAGACCAGGACCTCGCTCAACGCGCGCTCCCTGCCGCCTGGACCCTCTGGGAGAAGGCCTCCAGGTGGCGGTCGAGCGACCGAGCGCCGGCCGGCGCGGCCTTCGACGCGGAGATCGGCCCGCGGCGGCCGTCGACGTTGACCCACGTCCCCGTGCGCTCGACGTGGGTCGGCAGGCCAATCAGCGCGTCGAGCGCCGGGACGTCGAGCCGGTAGCAGTCGAACACGACCAGGCGGAGCTCGGGGCGCAGCGTCGCGAGGCCCTCGACGCCGACCAGCTCCGCGATGCGGTCGCCGGCGAGCACCGCGGCTTCGGTCGCTCTCATCCTCGCCAGCGCCTCCGCCGGCTCGATCGGCGCGAAGCCGAGGTCGGAGAGCCCGCGCCGGTTCGGGCACGGATCACCCGTGTGGAGCAGGTCGTCCTTCAGGCCGTTCTGGAGGGGCGAGACGAAGAGCGGCGCGAGGCCGCGCGCGCGCGCGAACTCGAGGAGCTTGGCGCCCTCCTCGACCGTCAGGAAGGGCGAGGCCAGGAGCAGCGCTCCGGGATGGATCGCGAGGACGTCCGCGAGCAGGGCCAGGGCCTCCTCGACCGGCGCGCTCTCGAGCGCCTGCGACCCGCGGACCAGCGCGCCCTCGACGCGGTCCTTCCGGTTCACGGGCGCGAAGGCGAAGCGCCCCGTGTCGCACATCCACCAGCCGTTGACCTCGGGGTTCTCGCGCGGCCGGAAGCGCTTGACCTCCCCGCCGCGCAGGACCTCGACGGTCGTCGAGCAGCCGCGGCTGCACTCGCCGCAGGTCGAGGCCGTCTTGACCAGGTTCCACACTCGCGCCTGGAAGCGGAACTCCTTCAGCGTCAGCGCGCCGACCGGGCACAGGTCGGCGATGTTGCCCTGGTAGTTCCCCGAGAGGGCCCGGTCCTGGAAGGTCGCGATGACCGAGCGCGAGCCGAGGTCGGCCACGGTCAGCTGCGGCTTCTTCGGCACCTCCTCGAAGAAGCGCACGCAGCGGCTGCACAGGATGCAGCGCTCCTCGTCGAGCACGATCACGTCGCCGAGCGACTTGCGCTTCTCGAGCTTGCGCCGCGGCTCGTGGGTGCGGCCGTGCGCCTGGCCCTCCTGGTAGGTGAAATCCTGCAGGTCGCACTCGCCCGCCTTGTCGCAGATCGGACAGTCGAGCGGATGGTTCTTGAGCAGGAACTCCAGGCACTCGCGGCGCGCCTGATGGGCCTTCTCGCCCTCGGTGTTCACCACCATGCCTTCGGCGACCGGCGTGCGGCAGGCGACCACGAGGCGCGGAGGCATCTCGCCCTGCTTGACCTCGACCTGGCAGATGCGGCACGAGCCGACCGCAGTGAGCCCGGGGTGGTAGCAGTAGTAGGGGACGTCGATCCCGTTCCCGTGGCACGCGGCGATCAGCGGTCTCTTGGGATCCGCGTCGATCGGGCGCCCGTTGACGACGATCTTCGTCACGTCAACGGGCTCCCACGGCCTGCGGCGCGCGGCGCGCCGAGCCCTCGATCTGGAAGGGACAGCGCTTCAGGCGGATGTGCTCCTCGATCTCGGAGCGGAAGTGCTTGATCACGGCCAGCGTCGGGATCGCGGCCGCGTCGGAGAGCGCGCAGATCGTCTTGCCCGGGGCCATGCCGCGGGCGAGGCCCTCGAGCGTCGCGAGGTCGTCCGGGAGGCCCCCGCCCTCCTCGATGCGCCCGAAGATCTGCGAGAGCCACTGCGTGCCCTCGCGGCACTGGCTGCACTGCCCGCAGCTCTCGTGGTCGTAGAAGCGCGCGATCACGTGGCTCGCACGCACCACGCAGGACTGGTCGTCGAGCACGATCATCGCGGCCGTGCCGAACATCGAGCCGGCGGCCTTGATCGAGTCGTGGTCCATCCTGGCGTCGATCGCGGAGGCCGGGAGCAGGCCGGTCGAGCTGCCGCCCGGGAACCACGCCTTGAGCCGGCGCCCCTTCCACACGCCGCCCGCGACCTCCTCGAGGATCTCGCGCGCGGAGAGGCCGAAGGGCAGCTCGTAGACGCCGGGCTTCTCGACGTGCCCCGAGATGCCGCACAGGAAGTTGCCGGTCGAGGCGGGCGTGCCCATCGAGCGGAACCAGGCCTCGCCGCGGTCCACGATGAAGGGCACGTTGTGGATCGTCTCGACGTTGTTGACGGTCGTCGGGTTGCCCCACAGTCCGGAGCCGGCCGGGAAGGGGGGCTTCGGCCGCGGATGCCCGCGCTTGCCCTCGAGGCTCTCCATGAGCCCGGTCTCCTCGCCGCAGATGTAGGCGCCGGCGCCCTTGTGCAGGTGGACCTCGCAGGAGAAGTCCGTCCCGAGGATGCGCTGGCCGACCAGGCTGGCCGCGCGCGCCTCGTCGACCGCGGCCTGGAGGCGATCGTAGGAGGTGCGGTACTCGCCGCGAACATAGATGTAGGCGGTGCCCGCGCGGATGGCGTAGGCCGCGATCAGCGCGCCCTCGAGGAGTCCATGGGGATCGCGCTCCATGAGCACGCGGTCCTTGCACGTTCCGGGTTCGGACTCGTCGGCGTTGACCGCGAGGAAGCGCGGGCGCGGATCCTTCTGCGGATCGGGCATGAAGCTCCACTTGAGGCCGGTCGGGAACCCTGCGCCGCCGCGGCCGCGCAGGCCCGAGGCCTTGACCTCGGCGATCACCTGCGCGGGCGGGACCGGGGTCTTCAGGACCTTCTCGAGCGCACGGTAGCCGCCGCGCTCGCGGTAGACCGCAAGGCGATGCGCGCCGGACGCCCCGGAGCTCTCGAGGAGATAGGTCGGGAAGGTCTTCACACGAGCCTCCCCAGGATCTCGTCGACCTTGCCCAGGTCGAGGTCCTCGTGGTAGACGCCGTCGAGGTCGAGCATGGGTGCGCTCGTGCACGCTCCCTGGCACTCGACGGTCTCGACGGTGAACCGGCCGTCGGGCGATGTGCCGTGGACGGGCGCGCCGGTGATGCGGCAGACGTGCTCCAGGACCTCCCGCGCTCCCCGCAGGTCGCAGGAGATGTTGTGGCAGACCGAGACGACGTGCTCGCCGACCGGCTTCAGGTGGAACATCGGATAGAAGGAAGCGACGCCGAACACCTCGACCGGCTCGAGGCCGAACAAGGCGGCCAGGTCCTCCATCGTCTGCGGGGAGATCCAGCCGCCGAGCGTCTCCTGGCAGCGGTGGAGCGCAGGGATCAGGGCCGCGCGCCGCTGGGGATACTTCCCGGCCAGCGCCTCGATCTCGGCCGCGAGCTCCTTCGACAGGGCCATCAGCGGTCCACCTCGCCCATGACGAAGTCCAGGCTCCCGATGATCGCCACCAGGTCGGAGAGCAGGCGGCCCCGGGCCAGCAGCGGGATCGCCTGCACGTTCATCAGGCCCGGAGCGCGGATGTGGCACCGCACCGGATGGCTCGTGCCGTCGGAGACGACGAAGAAGCCGAGCTCGCC
Source organism: Planctomycetota bacterium (assembly GCA_041488095.1). Classification (GTDB taxonomy): domain Bacteria; phylum Planctomycetota; class UBA1135; order UBA1135; genus DASYPQ01. Next base: position 53,020 of record JBGPOP010000021.1, on the reverse strand, counting down.
CTTGCTGGACTCGACCGCGACGTAGGCCTCGCCCGCGGGGAGCGCCATGTCGGTGACGATCTTGAACTGGTAGATGAGCTCCTCCATCGAGGAGCGCACCTCCTCCTTGGGCGGCAGGACATAGCGGCGGTCCTGGGCCAGGAACTCGCCGCCGCGCGTCCGCTTCAGGCGCTGGATGGCTTGCGTGCAGATCCGCGCCGACTGGCGCATCTCCTCGACGCGGACGAGGTAGCGGTCGTAGCCGTCGCCGACCGTGCCCACCGGCACTTCGAAGTCGTAGGTCTCGTAGCCGCTGTACGGCGCCGCCTTGCGCAGGTCGAAATCGACGCCGCTGCCGCGCAGGTTCGGGCCGGTGAGGGACCAGGCCAGGGCCTGTTCGCAGGTGAGGACGCCCACGTCGCGGTTGCGGTCGTACCAGATCCGGTTTCCCGTGAGCATCTTCTCGAACTCGTCGACCTGGGCCGGAAACTGGTCCACGAAGGCCTCGATCGCGCTCTCGATCCCAGGGTCGACGTCGGCGTAGACGCCGCCGACCCGCACGTAGGTGTTGTTCATGCGGTGGCCCGTGTACGCGTCGAGGAGGTCGTAGAGCTTCTCCCGCTCGTTGAAGCAGAAGAAGAACATCGTGACGGCGCCGAGGTCGATGCCGCTCGTGCCGAGGTAGATCAGGTGCGCGCCGATGCGCGACAGCTCCATGAGCAGCACGCGGATGATCCGGGCGCGCTCGGGCACCTCCAGTCCGGCGAGCTCCTCCAGCGCGAGCGCGTAGGCGCAGTTGTTGAGCAGCGGCTGGACGTAGTCGAGCCGGTCGGTGTGGACGAAGAACCGCCGCCAGCCCAGGGACTCGCAGGTCTTCTCCTTGCCGCGGTGGAGGAAGCCGACCGTGGGCTCGACCTCGCGTATCGTCTCCCCGTCGAGCGTGACGACCAGGCGCAGGACGCCGTGCGTGGCCGGGTGCTGCGGACCGATGTTGAGCTGCATCAGCTCGCCGTGGAACGGATCTTCCGCATCGACGGCGCCCGGGGCGTACTCGAAGGTGCGCGTGGCGCTCATGGGGAGGTCTCCGCCGCGCGGACATGGCGGCGGCGGTCCCACTCGCGGTACAGCCGGTCGGGCTCGATCCCCTGGTGGGGGAAGTCCTTGCGCAGCGGGAAATGGTCGTACCCCTCGGGCATCAGCAGGCGCTTCAGGCCGGCGTGCCCCTCGAACACCACCCCGAACATGTCGTAGCACTCGCGCTCGGAGAAGGCCGCGCCGGGGTAGAGGTCGACCAGGCTCGGCACGCGCGGATCGGATCCGGGGACGCGCGTGCGGACGCGCACGCGGTCGAGGTGGGAGGTCGACAGGAACTGCCAGACGACCTCGAAGCGCGGCTCGGCCGGGAAGCGATCGACGGCGGTGACGAAGGTGTTCGTCTCGAATCCGCCCTCGTCGCGCAGGCGCGCGACGACGGCGTGCAGGTTGCCCGCGGCGACCTCGAGGCACGGGATCCCGTCGCGCGCCGCGGCGGTCTCCACAGCGAGGCCGGCGAGCGCCGGCAGGATGCGATCGAGTGCGGTCACGCTGTTCTCCGCGCGGCTCAGCGCTTCCCGTGCTCGCCGGGCGGCAGGACCTCGTGGCTGCGCGTGGTCGGCACGGCCTGGTTGGGCGGGTACAGGAACTCGTGCGTGCCCGCGCCCTCGTCGGTGTTGTCCCCCGAGAGCAGGAGCTTGATCGGCCGCTCGCGCTCGATCTTCCTCTGCAGCTTGATCATCGCGTCGATCATCGCGTCGGGCCGCGGCGGGCAACCGGGCACGTACACGTCGACCGGCAGGATCATGTCGACGCCCTGGACGACCGCGTAGCCGTCGTACATGCCGCCCGAGCTGCTGCACACGCCCATGGCGATGACCCACTTGGGATCCGGCATCTGGTCGTAGATCGTCCGGCAGGCCTCGGCCATCTTCCAGGTCAGCGTCCCGGCGACGATCAGGAGATCGCACTGCCGCGGCGAGAAGCGCGCCGCCTCGGCGCCGAAGCGCGCGATGTCGAAGCGCGGTCCGATCATCGCCATCAGCTCGATGCCGCAGCAGGAGAGGCCGAGCGGCATCGGCCAGAGCGAGTTCTTGCGCCCCCAGTTCACGAGCCAGTCGGCCTGGGTCGCGAAGAACCCTCCCTGCGCGGTGCTCGCGTCGGCGGGCTTCAGCGGTCCCATTCGAGACCTCCCTTGCGCCACACCCACCCGAGCGCGAGCGCGAGCACCGCCACGAAGCCGAGGACCTCGAAAAGGACCAGGTGACCCTGCCCTTGCGCGCGGAAGTCCTTGGCCGTGGCGGCCCACAGGAGCAGGAAGACCGCCTCGACGTCGAACAGGATGAAGAGCACCGCGACGAGGTAGAAGTGGATCGAGAGCCGGATCCGCGCGCTGCCCTGCGGCTCCATCCCGCACTCGTAGGCATCGCGCTTGCCCACGTTGATCCGCCGCCGCCCGAGCAGCTCGCTCAGCAGGAGGCTCCCCGCCCCGAAGCCGACGGCGAGGACGATCAGGACCAGGATCGGGGCGTAGCTCTTGAGCATGGAGAGGCGCGGAAAGGGCCCTCGGGGGAGGTTTTGCGGCCCGAAAAATTTGCGTGGGAGTCTAGCCGCGGGCTGGGCCCCGCGGAAGGCTCAGCCATCCACTCGCACGAAATCCCCGCCGCTGCCCGAGGCGAGCTTCTCGAGCGTCCCGTCCCCTCCGGCGCCGATCTGCACGCAGTGGAAGACGACCCTCGCGCGCAGGTTCACGGTCTTCAGGAACCGCTCGACCCAGTCCGGGCCCTCCGCGGTCGCCCCGTCGCACAGCACGATCACCGTGTCGGCCTCGAGAAGCGCGAGGTCGGTCGTCCCGTCCGGCCCGAGGCGCATCGCGCGGGCGATCGCGCCCTGGAGCTCCGTCCCGCCGCCCGGGCGTGTGGCCCCGAGCCAGGCCCGGGCGCTCTTCATGTTCTCCGCGCTCGCGTCGACGAGCAGCGGGCGCCATTCCTCGGGGTAGTCGTGGAACAGGACCACGCTGAAGCGCGCGCGCGGCCCGATCGCGTCGACGAAGCCGAGAAGTTGCTGGACGGCCTCCTCCCAGCGCGTCCGTCGTCTCCTGCCGGTCTCGGGCCCGAGCGGTGTCGCCATGCTGCCCGAGCGGTCGATCACGAAGGTGACCCGATCCGTCGCCGGGCGCAGGCCGAAGAACGAAGCGCGCGTCGACTCGAGAAAGCCGCCGGTCTGCGGGTTCTGGCCCTTGACATCGCCGCGACGCACCGCCCTCCACCATGTGCTCCAGCCCTGCGGCCAAGGCCCGAGCTTGCGCCCGGAGCGGGTCTCCAGGTCGCGCAGGATCTCCATCTCGACGCGCAGCGCCTGCGCTCCGGCTTCCTCGCGAGTCCTCCAGCGCGCCAGGGCCTCGATCAGGAAGGGCACGATGGCCTCTTGCGAGAGGGGCCTGCCCAGAGCGACCGCGCGCGAGACCTCGCGCCAGTCGCTGGCCGAGAGACCGCGCTCGACGAGCGCCGCGAGACGCGGCAGGAGCGGGCTCTGCGGAGCGATCATCACCGTGCCGAAATGCGCCTGGGCGAGCCAGCCGGCCGAGCCGCTCGCACCCGCGAGGGATCGCGCCAGCTCGTCCAGGAACAGCGCGTGCACGCTCTCGTCCTCCCAGCCGACGAGCGCCTCGAGGGCCGGGATGCGGATCCTCGGCTCGCTCTCGCGCGCGCACGAGAGCAGCGGCAGGAGCGCCGCGCTCTCGCGCTGCTGCGAAAGGAGAGCCAGCGCGGCGACGCGGCGCTCGAGCGGCTGCGAGGGGAGCGCCAGCACGTCGCGCGAGAGCCAGCGCAGGAACTCGGGGTCGGGGTGCGCGCGCAGGGCGTCGAGCGCGAGGTCGCGTGTCTCCGCCACGCGGCTGGCGGCGCCCTGGAGACCGGCGGCGGGCCCGCACCAGCCCACCAGATCGAGCAGAACGGTCGCGATCTCGCGCTCGCGGCCGGGGTCGGTGGCCCAGACGATCCGAAGATCGCCGATCGCGAGGCGCACCTCGTCGCCCGAGCGCGCCTCGATCGTCTCGCGCCCCTTCCGCAGCCGCTCGAGCCAGGTCTGCACATGCTCGACCGGGTCGCGCCTCTGGAGGACCTCCAGCGCCGCGGGCCCGGGGCCTCCGGCCGGGACCGACGATCCGCACGGCGGTACGAGAAGGAATGGGATGAGGATCATCGCGGTCGCGCAACCGACGCACCCGCACAGTACCGCCGCACGGGACGCCGGATACTCCGCCTTGGCATGGGATCGCCGGGGCGGAGCGCCGGCGACCCGGCCTTCATCCGATCCCCCTGCGCAGGAGCCACGCGCCGGAGAGGCGCTGGAACGCGCGCTCGCGGCGCACGATCGGGGCGAGACCGCGGCACGGCTCGGCGGCGAGGCGCTCGGGACAGCCCGCGCACGGGCTGCGATCGGGGCCGCGCCGGCGGTAGAGCGCGACGAAGACCCAGCTCGCCGCGAGGCCGGCCAGGGCGAGCAGCACGCCCGCCGCGCCGCCGGCTCGGAGGCCGGCCGCGATCGCGAAGGCGCCGAACGCGGCCGGAAGGAAGCGCACGACCAGCTTCCCGGACCCGCGCGCCCGGCGCGACATCGGGGGCGAGGCGAGCGCGACCGCCGTGAGGAGTCCGGATGCGGCGAGCAGGGGATCGGGCGCGAGGACCAGGCCCGCCGCGGCTCCCGCGAGACCTCCGACCGCCGCCAGCGCGCAGCCGCGGCATAGACGGACGCGCCGACCGACGCGCAGGACCTCGCCCGCGTACTCGTCGCACAGCGGATGGTGTGCGAAGCGGTGGAAGGCGTGCGCACCGCGCGCGAGGCGGTCGATGCGCCGGGCGAGCGGGACCGGAAGGGTCGACATCCTCATCCTCGCGAGGCGGGCCGCAGCTTCACCGCGGTGCCGTAGGCGACGATCTCGTTCGTGTTCTGCATCAGCTCGCCCGAGTCGAAGCGCATGCCGAGGACGGCGTCGGCGCCCATCGCGACCGCATTGCGCTCCAATCGGTGCATGGCCTCGCTGCGAGAGTCGCCCGCGAGCTTCGTCAGCGCCGTGATCTCGCCCCCGAAGAACGTCTGGCAACCTGCGCAGGCCGAGCCGAGGACGCTGCGCGAGCGCACCGTGATGCCCCAGCAGGGGCCGAGGATCCTCTCGATGTCGCTGCCCGGCGGCGGATCGAACGTGGTCAGGATCGGGATCTGGTGGACGGGCTCGGTCATGCCGTTCTCCTGCGCTGTGCGGATCGGGGGAGGGCGCCCAGGGTAGAGCGGGGGTCGGCCGAGCGCACGACTCCTGCGGAGGCGGACGCCCGACGCCCCGCGGAGAATCTGGCCCCGCTCGCGTCTCGGAGGGTAGGCTGTCCACCCGCTCGTCCCTCCCCAGGCAGGATCAGATTCTCATGACACGACCCCGGAACGACCTCGCCTCCTCCTTTCTCCTCGCCCTGGCCGCGGCCTGCCCCCTCGCCGCCTGCGCGGGCGGCGGCGGCGGCGGCATCACGGTCCGCAAGACGGACGTGAGCGTCGCCGCGAGCACCCCCGTGGCGATCTCCGGCAAGAACCTGGCCTTCCTGGCCGACGAGGCCACGACCGGGGCGGGCGGGACCGACATGAACGGCGACACGGACAAGATCGACTCGATCGCGGTCGTCGTCGACATGTCGAGAAAGGTCCAGACGAACCTCGGCGTCGCGGCGACCGCGCTGGCCTGGACCGGAAACGAGCTCTACCTCTTCGTCGACGAGGCGCTCGACGGCCGGAACTGGGAGCCGATCGATACAGGGAACAAGCTCGTGCTCCTGCACTGGGCGGCCGGGCCCGCATCCGCGCCTCCTCCGGTGCCGACGTTCGTCGACCTCGTGGCCACTGCGGGCGCAACCAAGATGGTGGCCGTCGGCACGAACCTCTTCTACTCCCGCGCCAGGGCGGCGACGCTGCCCATGGAGAGCAACCTCCAGGTGATCGAATCGAGCGATCCGCTCGTGCCCATCCCCATCGCGACCCAGGACGCGGGCGGGCCGCTCGGGCCGCAGATCCTCGGCAAGGACGAGGGCCTGATCTTCCTTGCGCTCGACGAAACGGCCGAGGGGCGCGACCTGAACGGCGACACGGACATGCTGGACACGTCCGTCCTGGCGCTGCTCGACGGCACGCAGACTACGAACGCGATCCGCAGCACGGGTTTGGCGACGCCCGCCGCCGGCTCGCCCCTGCGGGCCAAGAGGACCACCGCGAGCTCGCACGACTGGCAGGTGGGCTTCCTGGTCTCGGAGGCCGATCAGGGCGCCACGAACCTCAACGACCCGGCGCTGTTCAGCGCGACCTGGCAGCCGGTGCAGTGCGCCGGCTTCGCGGACGTCGACGCGACCGACGACATCCTCCACTTCCTGAGCTTCGCCCTGTGGGACACCGATCCCATCGTGAACCCGCCTGTGAACACGGGCCTGGTGGGCAGCCGCAAGATCGCGATCGTGAAGACCAGCGTCTCGCCCTTTCCCTACTACATCGCCACGATCACTCCCGAGTTCGGCGCCGGCGGAACGAGCGCCGAGGGCACTTGCGACCTGAACGGCGACGGCGACACGCTCGACCACGTCGCGCGCTGGGTCCAGATGAGGACGCCGGTGCTCCCGCTGAACTCGGCCGCCAACATCCACGCGCTCTTCGACGTCCCGGGCGGGACGCACGGGCTCGCGGAGCTCCAGGACCGCTTCGTGATCGAGGTGTCCGAAAGCGAGGACAACCTCGACCTCAACGGCGACGCGCTGAAGACGTTCGAGCTCGTGGGCTGGCTGAGCCCGTCGGGCTCGGGGAGCGCGAACACCCCCTGGGACTTCACGCACGGGAGCGCCAACTCGAGCTTCGTGGGGGGGAGCTGGATCGCCGAGCAGCTCGACCGCAAGCACCTGGACGTCGCCCTCGAGGAGAAGGTCGCCGGCATCAACATCAACGCCCACGTTCCGCCGATCGCGGGAGAGGACACGGACATCCTCGACAGCGTGCCGACCTTCGCCGAGTTCGCGAGCAGCCCCTCGCGCCTCGTCTTCCCCGGCGTCGCCATCGCCGTGAAGAAGAACGACGCCGGGATCGTCATCGCGCACAACTTCGCCTTCTATCGCGTCAGCGAGGCCGAGGACAGCCGCGACTGGAACTCCGACGGCCTCGAGACCGGTTTCATCCTGTTCCGCACGTCGCTCATCGACGGGACCTCGGCCAGGATGGGCCCGTTGAACTCGATCCCGGGCCGTCCGGCGATCGACGTCAACCTGGAAGAGACGCCGCTCGGGGCGGCGTTCATCGCCGACGAACAGCTCCAGGGCCCTGCCGGCACCGACTTGAACGGCGACGGCGACGCCAACGACCTGGTCCTCGAGTACTTCCACTTCTGAGCCGGACCGACGCGTCGGTGCGGCCGTCAACGCGCCGAGCCCGCATCGCGCGGCGGCGGGGACTCCATGCCCAGGAGGAAGGTCGCGGCGATCTCCTCCGACTCCTCGGCGCGCATACGCCGCGGGATCCAACGGTGGAGCAGCCGCGTGCGCGCGCGCATGGCCGCCCTCTGGGCGTCCTTGCCGTTGGCGTCGACCTGCGAGATCTCACGCAGCCCGCGCGGGTGCAGGGCCAGACGAATGCGCGCGACGGCCGCGTCCTGGAAGATCGCCAGGAACCCCTTGGCGAGGCCGACCTCGCCGATCGGGTGGATCCGCGCCATGCCGCGGCGCCAGCGCTCACGCTCGGAGACGAGCAGGACGTGGTTGAAGATCAGCTTGTTCGTGCGCATCGAGAGCGCCTTGTTCGGCACGGTGCGATTGACCAGCTCGTCCAGCTCGCCAAGCTCCGGACGGGCCTTGAGCGCGGCCACGATCTCCCACCGCGATTCGGGAATGAAGCGGTCGGCGCTCATCTCCCAGTACAGATGGCCCAGGCCCTTCGTCCGCGCGTAGCGCGCCAGGTGGTAGGGCACGAAGTGGTTGTGCGCTATCGTGTCCGCGGCGAGGTGGGAGAGGTAGCCCAGGATGAAGGCCTCTTCGCGCGGCGTGCGCGCGAGCTCGCGCATCCCCTCGACGATGGTCCAGCGGTGGCAGTGGCTGTAGGCCCCGCCGTAGGCCTTGAAGTTGATGATGTCGGCCGCGATGTTCCCGTAGTCGTAGGCCTCGCGCTGATCGGAGAGGAGCAGCGCCACGTTGCGCGGGAGCATTTCGCGCCGCCTCCTCCACACGCGTTCGGCGAACTCCAGGTGGTGGCCGGGACCCCAGGTCAAGAGCAGGCACCCGAGCAGGAGGGCGAGGAGGATCATCGGCGCATGGCGCGGGCGCACCGAGACTACCATCGACGTGCAGGCGCGGAAACTCGAGCGGCCGAGGCCGAGTTCGCCGCGCGCGGATCAGCCTCCGCGCGCGGCGCGGATCCGCTCGGCGCGCAGCCGGACCTCCGCCCACGCGGCCCGCGGATCCCAGGCCAGGCCGGCGGCCGCGAGGTAGCGCGCGAAGCACTCCTCCAGGCGAGCGTCCGCGCCGAGGCCGGTGGCGAACTCCGCCCACTGATCGAGGATCAGGCGGCGCCGAGCCAGGCGCCGCAGCGGGTGGCGCAGCGAGGCGAGGTCGAGCAGCACCCACTCCGAGCCGTTCCAGATCGCGTTCTGCGGGTGCAGATCGCCGTGGAAGACGCCGCGGCGGTGGAGGAGCGCCAGGAACGGCCCGAGGGCCTGTCGCGCGGGTTCGTCGCGCCCGAAGGCCTCGCGGAGCGACAGGCCCTCGACGAACTCGGTGACGAGCAGGCTGCGCTCGAGGAAGGGGCCGCGGCGCTCTTCCAGCGCGACGAGCGGCGCGGGCGTGCGCACAGGCAGGAGACGCGCATGGAGATCGGCGGTGCGGACCGCGCCCGATCGGCGCAGGGCGTCCTTCAGGGCCCGGCTCGGCCCGAAGATCTTCACCAGCCAGGACCCGCTGCGGTAGACCCGCCCGGGCTTGATCGCCGCTCCCTCCTCGACGCTTCGCGAGGCGAGCCACCGCGGGAGCGCGCTCTCCACGTCCGCGGGGATCACGCCGTAGCGGAAGCCGCGCGCGCGGCCGCAGCGATAGGGGACGCGCACGGCGTTCATCGCGCGGCGGTAGCGGCCTGCGGCCCGCGGATCTCCTTGCGCACCTGGAGCTCGAAGGTGAGCGTGCTGCCGCGGAACACGAAGCAGAACTGCTTCTCCCACAGGTCCGGGCTGAGGGCGAAGATCGTCCTCCCGATCAGGCCGAGCGGGCCGCCGACGAAGGAGAGACGGCGCTTCACCACGCGGAAGCCGCCCCCGGTGTAGTGGCGGTTCTCGGGGGTCTCGAAGTGGTCCATCGAGAAGTAGGACAGGTGGTGGACGTGCGTCGGGTCCCAGTACGAGGCCTTCGACGTGAAGTGCGGCGTGCGGATCGTCACCCGCGCGCCGTCCCGGGACATGCGTGCGACCTCGGCCATCAGGTGCGGGATGTCGGCGATGTGCTCGATCACGTTGTCCATCCACACCTCCTCGACGCTGTCATCGCGGAACGGGAGGCGTCCGGCGAGATCGCAGATCACGCGCGCGGCCGAGCCCGGGTGGCGGTCGACCCCCACGAAACCCGGCCTCTGCTGGTTGCCGCACCCGAGATTGAGCTTCATCGTCCGAGTCGATCGGTCGCTTCGCCGGGCGGCAGTTTGTAGCCCGGAGCCGATGCCCGCGCAAACGCTGCAGTTGCGGGCAGCCTCGATCTCACCGGCCGAGCACCCCGCCATCCGAGGTCCGGATCGGGCCCTCGGAGTCGACCGCGAAGGCCGCTCGGAAATCCTCGTCGAAGAGGGCCCTCCGTCGAGTATCGTCGCGCACGCGCCCCGATCCCTCGCCGAGGTTGCTTCCGGGCCGGCTCGAGCGATCTGGACCTGACATGTGCGGAATCTTCGGCGCCGTCGGCTGGAACCTCGCGACCTCGGACGGCCGGCGAGCGCTCGCGACGCTTCGCCACCGCGGACCGGATGCCACGGGCTCGCACGCCGACTCGGACCACCGGCTCTTCCTCGGCCACACGCGGCTGTCGATCATCGATCTCTCCGAAGCCGGCGCGCAGCCGATGTTCAACGAGGACCGTTCGCTCGCGCTCGTCCTGAACGGCGAGATCTACAACCACGAGGAGTTGCGCGCGAGCCTGATGGAGAAGGGCCACCGCTTCCGGGGGCGCTGCGATGCCGAGGTCGTGCTGCACCTCTACGAGGAGCTCGGGATGGATCTCCTTCCCGAGCTCCACGGGATGTTCGCCTTCGCGCTCTACGACACGAAGAAGCGCGCGCTCTACCTCGCGCGCGATCGGCTGGGGATCAAGCCGCTCTACTGGCACGAGGAGCCCGGACGCTTCGCCTTCGCTTCCGAGCTGAAGGCGATCCGCGCCCTTCCCGGTCTCGACCTCGAGGCCGATGTGACCGCCTGGTACGACTTCCTGACCTACCAGTTCGTCCCGGGACCGAAGACGATCTTCCGGCGCACCCGGAAGCTGTTGCCGGCCCACTGGCTCGAGCACTCGGACGGGAAGACGAGCCTCCATCGTTGGTGGGAACCGCGTTTCGAGCCGGAGGAGGGGAGGAGCGAGGCAGACGCCCTCGACGAGCTCGAGGCTCTCGCCACGCGCGTGATCCGCGAGCACCTCGTCTCCGACGTGCCGGTCGGGATCTTCCTCTCCGGCGGCGTCGACTCCTCGCTCGTCGCCGCGTGGACCCGTTCGGTGGCCGAACGGCCGCTGGACGCGTTCACGATCGCCTTCCCGGAGAAGGACGACGACGAGGCGTCCGCGGCGGTCGAGATCGCGAAGGTCCTCGGATCGAAGTCCTGGGTGGGGCGCTTCTCGACCGAGGAGCTGCGCCAGACGCTCCCGCTCCTCCCCGAGATCTTCGACGAACCCTTCGCCGACCATTCGGCGCTGCCGATGATCCTGCTGTGCCGCTACGCAGGCTCGCAGCTCAAGGTCGTGCTCTCCGGCGACGGCGGGGACGAGACGCACCTCGGCTACGGGCGCTACCTGAAGGCCGAGCGCCGTCGGGCGCTCTACGCGTTCGCGGACGCGCTGCCGGGGCTCGGCGCCCTCGGCGGCCCGGCCTGGCTGCGCAACGCCGCCGGAGGCCAGCTCGGCCGGGATTGCCATTTCCACGGAGGCATCCCGCGCGAGGCCAAGCGTCGATTCCTCGAGGTGGCCTCGCCCGAGCTCCGCGACTACGACGACTACTGGCTCCTGCGCGAGCACTCGAGGAAGGACCTCCCGCCCTACGCCCGCCAGCAGGCCCTCGATCTCGAGACCTACCTGCCCGACGGGATCCTGACCAAGGTCGACCGGACCGCGATGCGGTTCGGCCTCGAGGTGCGGCCGCCGCTGCTCGACCACCGCATGGTCGAGTTCGCCGCGCGCCTGCCGGACTCCCTCAAGTTCGGCGCCGGAGCCCAGAAGCTCCTCCTGCGGCGCGCGCTCTCGAGGAAGCTGCCGACCCGGTTCGCCTGGGGGAAGAAGCGCGGCTTCTCGGTACCCATCAAGCACTTCATCCGCGCCGAAGGTTTCTTCCGGATGGAGCGCGACCTCGAGGTCTTCGACGCCTTCCGCATCCGGCACGAGGACGTGCTGCGCGCGTTCCGGGCTTCGCAGGACAGCCAGAAGCTGTGGATCGTGTGGGTGCTCGACCAGTTCGTGCGCGCGCACGGCGGCGCGGGCGCGCCGCAGCCTCCGAGCTAGCCCGGCCGGGTGTCGCGGGCAACGGCGGGCTTGCGCGCGCACAGCACCGTGCTGCGCGAGGTCAAGAGGCTCCACGACGACTGCCCCGCGATGAGCTCCCGGTTCTCGCGCAGGATGGCCGGGCGCTTGCGCGAGAGACGAACGCGGTGAAAAGCCTGGGCGGCGAGGAGCGCCGGGGAGAGCAGGAGCGCCAGCGCGGCCGAGGATCGCTTGGTGCGATCGGAGAAAAAGCGCGGCTCCACGAGCCCGGCCCGGAGCGCGGCGTAGGCGAGGAAGTAGGGCGTCATCGGCTGGATGTGGCCTCCGAGACGCTTGGGATCCGCATCGGAGAGAGGCAGAGGATCGAAGAGCTCGGGGAAGCCCCACAGGAGCGTGCGCACGCGCGAGGACAGGCTGAGAACGTTGGGCGTCGAGACGATCACGCGGCCTCCCGGCTTGACGATGCGGGCGATCTCGCGCAGGAACGCGAACGGATCCTCGACGTGCTCGATCACCTCGATGCTCACCGCGGCGTCGACGCTCGCATCCGGGAAGGGCAGGCGGCCGTCGGGACCGGTGGCCAGGCACTCGAGCCCCTCGACCTCGAAGGTCCGGGGAAAGAGGTCGCAGGCCAGCACGCGCCCGCGCGGATCGAGCCCCAGGTCCCGGCTCAGATGCTCGCTCATCCGGTGCGAGAACCAACCCGGGCCTGCGCCGACGTCGGCCACGCGCGCCGTCCTCCAGTCGAGTCCGTCGAGGAGCGCGAGCGCGCGATCGCTCGTGCTGGGGTTGGACCAGGGCCCGGCTCTCACGCGCGCGCTCCCGCCTTCTCGGCCGCGACCTCGTCGAGGACCGCAGCGCTCTCCGCACACTTGGCGCCGGCCGGATGGCGCTCGGCCAGGGCGCGGGCCCTCCCGGAGGCCTCGAGCAGGCGGTCGCGGTCGCACCAGTCGACGACCGCGCGGGCGATCGAGGCGGCGTCGAGCGAGGGAAGGACGCTGCCGCTCCGGCCCTCCTCGATCAGCTCGGACGCGCCGTTCGCGCGGCTCGTGATCGCCGGCAGCCCGCTCGCGAGAGCCTCGAGCGTCGTGCTCGCGAAGGGGTCGTAGCGCGTCGGCAGCACGTACAGATCGGCGCCCGCGTAGCAGACCTCCGCGTCGCTGCGGGTTCCCAGGAAGCGCACACGCTCGTCGAGGCCTGCGTCCGAGGCGGCGCGTCGGAACCCGTCCTGGCTGGAATCGCGGCCCGCGACGACCAGACGCGCCCCCGGCCGCGCCGCGGAGACCTCGCGGAAGGCTTCGATCAGGAGGTCGAGGCCCTTGCGCGCGTAGCCCGAGCCGAGGAAGAGGACGGCGATCTCGCGGTCGGAGATCCCGAGCGATCGCCGCAGCTCCGCACCCGGGCCGGGTCTCCGCTGCGGGTGGAAGCGCTCCAGGTCGACGCCGTTGTAGATCAGGCGGATCCGCTCCTTCGGAACGCGGTGGCGGCGCAAGACGTCCTCGCGGACCATCTTCGAGTTGACGACGACGCGGAAACAGGCGTCGGAGGAGAGCGAGCGGGTCTCGATCTCGAGCGCGAGCCGGTCCTTGCGGCGGGCTTCGCTGCCCGTGAGGTCGAGGTAGGTCTGGTGGCAGCCTCCGCCGAGGCGCACGGCGTCGTGCGTCCAGGTCTTGCCGAGACCATAGACGACGTCGTAGCTCGGCTCGCGAAGATGACGTTCGACCGCACGCGCGAAGCTCGTCATGCGCATCGCCGGTCCGACCGCGAGCGGCCGCAGGACCTCGAATCGAACGCTCGGGTGCGGACGCGCCGCGTGGCTCCGGCAGACGATCGTCACGTCGTCTCCGCGCCCGGCGAGGTGCGCGGCGATCTGGTTCAGGTAGCGCTCGGTCCCGCCGGTCGCGGCGTGGCGCATGTGGACGAGAGCCACTCGCATGGGAGGATCCTACTTCCTTCGCCGCGGCCCTCCGCGACCGAGTTGGGCAAGAGCCCCGATACCGGTTCGGCCCTTCATCCGCCCGGCAGGCCGGCGGTCGACGGGAGGCGCCGGTGATGGCGGCGGGGAAACGGACTCCGTAGCATGCGGACGTGCAGATCGGCGAGAAGGTCACCTGGAACCTCAGCTCCCAGCGCAGGGTCTTCCGCGATGCCGACGCGATCGTCGTCTCCATCCCGAAGAGCGGGAGGACCTGGATCCGGGTCGTTTTCCGCGCCTATCGGGCCGCCGCAGAGGGCCGGGATCTGGTCCCGGGCACGGAGCTCGACGAGAACGGATTCCGGCCCCGCATCGCGTTCACGCACGAGCGCTGGCAGCAGTTGACCGACCGGCGGTTCTGGAACCGCCTGCGCGGGAGGCACGTCGTCCCGCTCGGGCTGTGCTCGACCAAGCGGTTGCTCCTGCTCGCCCGGGATCCCCGCGATGTCGTGGTCTCGCTCCACTTCCACCTGACCAAGCGCAACCGGCGGTTCCAGGGCGACCTTCCCGAGATGCTCCGCGATCCGCTGTGGGGCGTGCGGCCCATCGTGGACATCATGAACGGCTGGTTCTCGACCTTCGGCTCCCTGCCCGGATTCCGACTCGTGCGCTACGAGGACTGCCGACGCGACCCGTCGGGCACGTTCCGGGGGATGCTGGGATCCGTCGGCATCGAGAGGATCGACGAGGCGGCGCTGAAGAGCGCGATCGAGGCCACCTCGTTCGAGCGGATGCAGAAGATGGAGCGCGAGGGTTGGTTCGAGAAGGGCGAGATGCGGCCCGGGGACTCGGCCGACGTCGATTCGTTCAAGGTCCGCCGCGGCAAGGTCGGCGGCTACGTCGACTACCTCTCCGCGGAGGACATCGCGTTCCTCGAGGCCGAGATCGCGCGGCTCCGCCCCGAGTTCGGCTATTCCGCCCCGGCGTCCGCGGCGCCGAGGTGAGCTGCGTGCTCTCCCGCCGATCGACCCCTTCGTGATGGCGTCGGGCTCCCGACCGCTGCGCCTCGCTCACATCGACGCCGAGAAGGATTTCTCGGGCGGCGAGGTCCAGGTCTTCCTCCTCCTGGAGGGCCTCCGCGCGCTCGGCCACGAGGTCCTACTCCTGTGCCAGCCCCGGAGCCGCTCCGAGGCCGCAGCACGGGCGCGAGCGATCCCCGTCCGCACCGTGCGGATGGCGAGCGACCTCGATCTCGGGGCCGTGACCGGCCTGAAGCGCGAGTTGGAGGGGTTCCGCCCCGACCTCGTCCATCTCCACACCGGCCGCGCGACCTGGCTCGGGGGGCTCGCGGCCCGGATGCTCTCCATCCCGGCGATCACGACGCGGCGCATGGACCGACCGATCCGGCGAGGTTGGCGCCAGCGCGTGATCTACGGCCCGCTCGTCGCCCGCGCGGTGGCGATCTCGCCCGCGGTCCGGGAAGCGTTGCTCGCGGGCGGCGTCGCGCCGGAGAAGGTCTCGGTGATCCACAGCGCCGTCGATCGTCTCGCACTCGAGCCGCGCGCCGGTCGCGAGGCCACGCGGCGGGCTCTCGAGGCCGGCGATGGCACGATCGTCCTTCTCGTCCTGGCTTCGCTCGTGCGGCGCAAGGGCCTCGACGTCCTCCTCGATGCGCTGGCGCTGGCGCGGACGCGGACGCGTGAGCTCGATCCGAGGTCAGGGGAAGCGCGTGCTCTCCTCCTCTGGATCGCGGGCGAAGGTCCGGAGCGGGAGGCGCTCGAAGCGCAGGCGGAGCGGCTCGGTCTCGCGGGGCGAGTACGCTTCCTCGGCCGCCGCGACGATGCCGCCGACCTCCTCGCCGCCTGCGACGTGTTCGTGCTGCCTTCGCGCCGCGAGGGTCTGGGCGTGTCCGCCCTCGAGGCGATGGCCGCGCGCAGGCCGGTCGTCGGAAGCCGCGTCGGTGGACTCGCCGAAGCCGTCGTCGACGGGCGCACGGGTCTCCTCGTCGCGCCGGAGGATCCCGCGGCGCTCGCGGAGGCTCTCCTGCGGCTGGCCGGGGATCGCGATCTCCGCCTGCGCCTCGGCGACGCCGGCCCCGGGCGCCTCTCCGAGGGTTTCCTCGCCAGCCAGATGGTCGCCGACTACGAAAAGCTGTATCGGAGTGTCCTCGAGGAGCGGAGAGAGCCTTGAACGCGTCGCCGCGCACCCCGGGCCGCCCGGGACTCTCCGCCTGCATCGTCGCCATGGACGAGGAGGACCGGATCGGCGAGTGCCTCGACTCGGTCGCCTTCTGCGACGAGATCGTGGTCGTCGACAGCCACTCCCGCGATCGGACCCGGGAGATCGCGGCCGCGCACGGGGCATGCGTGATCGAGCGCGATTGGCCCGGCCACGTGGCGCAGAAGGAGTTCGCGATCCGCGCGGCTCGCAACGACTGGGTCCTGTGCGTCGACGCCGACGAGCGCGTGTCCCCGGCGCTGCGCGAGGAGATCCAGGCTCTGCGCGAGGCGGATTTTCCGGGCCGGGCGGGCTGGCGGATGCCCAGGCTGTCGAGCTACCTGGGCCGGTGGATGCGCCGCGGCGCGTGGTATCCCGACTGGCAGCTGCGGCTGCTCGACCGGCGCCGTTGCCGCTGGGACGGGCACGATCCCCACGACCGCGTCGAAGCCGACGGCCCGGTGGGCGTGTGCCAGGCCGACCTGCTCCACCATCCCTACCGCGATCTGTCCGAGCACCTGCGCACGATCGACCGCTATACGACCATCATGGCCGAGGGCATGCACGCGCGGGGCGAGAGAGCGCACGCGACGGACCTCCTGGTCCGGCCCGGTGCGCGCTTCGTGCGCGCCTATGTCCTCAAGCTCGGCTTCCTGGAGGGCTGGCGCGGCTTCCTCCAGGCGTGTCTCGCGGCACACTATGGGAGGATGAAGTACGCCAAGCTCCTGGTGCTCCAGCGTGGCGAAGAGACGCGGAGGCGTCCGGCATGAAGCGCGTGGTCTCCATCCTGGCGTTGCCCCTCATGGCACTCTTCGGGGCGTGCTCGCGCCTCCAGCCGGCGGGCGAAGGAGGCGGCGCTGCGCTCATGCGCAACCTCCTGCGCGCCAAGGTCGTCGAGATCGTCGTCCGGCCGGGTCCGGCCGTGGCCGCGTGCTCCCGGGCGGCCGAGCGGATCGCGCGGGAGCGCCGCGTCGAGTGTCGCGTTCTCTCGCTGGCGCAGCGCGGCGACCCGCGCGCGGCGCGGATCGTCGTCGGCGGACCGGAGGACGAGCTGGCCGCGTCCCTCCTCGCGCGGCTGGGTCTGAAGATCGGCGGGACCGGAGGCAGGCCGTCGTTCGCGTGGCGGCGCGACACCTACGCGGGCGCCTCCGACGCGCTCTTCGCCGTGCTCGAGGACCCCGAGCGGCCCGGTCTGCCGCTGACGCTGCTCTACGGAAACGACGATGCGGCCCTGGCGCGCTACGCCGCCAGCCTCGAGCCGGGCTGGAAGCCCTGGATCCGGATCTACCGCACGTTCGATCTCGCCCTGGAGGCGCCGCTGTGGGAGGACGGAGCCCTGGTCGAGAGCCGCGTCGTCGACGCCGCCGCCGCGCGGACGGCGGCGCTCGCGGGCTTCGAGGACCTGCCCGCGCGGAAGGACCTCGTCTCGGTAAGAGCCTCGCGAGAGATCGACCCTGCGATCCGCGGCGACTACCTGGAGGCCATCGCCCTGGCCCGGCAAGCGACGGTCCAATGGGCGGGAGTGAAGCGCGCGAAGCGCCCGCTCGCCCTCTTCCTCCACGCGAGGCCCGAGAGCTTCGCCCTCTGCGCCGGCGGAGCGAGCCTGGCCGCGTGGAGGCCGCTCCCTGGCGAGGTGCACGCGCTCCTCGCACGCGGAGTCCCGCACGACGCGGGGATCGCGGTCGCTCGCGCGCTCGCCGAGGACCTCCTCGGGCCTCCGGCGTCGCCCTGGATCGGCGACGGCGCCGCCCTCCATGCTGCCCGTCGCTGGTGGGGGCGCGACCTCGACGAATGGATCGGATGGCTGCGCGCGGGAGGGCTCGCGCCGTCCGCGGCGGCGCTCGTCGATCCGCAGGCGGTCGAGGCGAGCTCGCCGCACCTGATCCTGCCCCTGCGCGCGGCGCTCTTCCGCTTCCTGCTGGAGAGTCGCGGCGAGGTCTTCGTCCGCGAGCTGTGGGCTGGCCGGTCCGCTCTCAGCCTGGACACGGAGCTCGAGAAGAGCTTCGGTGCCTGGCTCGACGACCTCGCGGCGCGCCGTCGCGTCGAGATCGAAGCGCGCCACGCCGCGCGCCGGGGAGCGCTCCTGGATCCGCCGTTCCTCGCGGGGGTCGGGATCGAGGAGCCCGGGTCCGCGTCCGACCACGGCTTCGGCTCCGCGGCCTTCGAGGAGAGCCTGCGGGAGGCGCGCGCGATCGGGGCCGGCGCGGTCGCGTTGACCTGCTACTTCTCCGGAGAGCGCGATCCCGCCGCTGTGCCCGACATCACACCGGAGCGCGCTCTCGCCCCCTTCGAAGGCGACCTGCGGGTCTTCTGCGGCCTCTGCCAGGCGCGCGCGTCCGGCATGCGCGCGCTCTTGCAGATGCACCTCCTGACCGGACCGGCCGGGTCGCTCGCCGGCCTCGGGCCCCAGGCTGGCGAGGCGGGTTGGCAGAGGTTCTTCGACGGATACGCGCGCTTCGCGGTCCACGCCGCTCTCCTGTGCGAGCTGGCCGATGCGGAAGGGCTCGCCCTCGGCGGCGGCATGACGGAATCGACCAGCAAGTCGGCCAACGGAAGGCGCTCGGTCCCGGGGGAATCCGGGTGGAGACGCGAGGGCTGGAGCAAGGTGGTCCGCGCTGCGCGGGGGGCGTTCTCGGGGTCCCTGACGTGGGGCGCCGACTGCCTGCTCGAGGCGCGCGAGCTTTCGTTCTGGGACGACCTCGATGTCGTCGGGTGCGATCTCGAGGAGGAGATCGACGAGCGCGCACTGCATGGGGAAGGCGACCCGGGCCTGCAGCTCGAGACGCGCATCGGCAATCAGCTCTCCGCGTTGAGCAAGATCGCGCAGGAACATGGGAAGCCGCTGATCCTCACCCGGGCGGGCTTCAAGGCCGGCGCACCTCGGCCGAGCGCGCCGCGCGGCTCGGGGGCAACGGGCGAGGTCGGGCTCCAGGCCATGCAGTTCGAGGTGCTCGCGAAGGCGCTGCGGCGCGCGAGGGACGGAGGCTCCCTGCACGGCGCGATCCTGTGGCGCTGGAGCAGCGACCCCTCCGATCCCGGCCTCAACGGACACGACCGGCTCCTGCGGCCCGGCCCGGCGCGCGAGGCTGCGGCGCGCGCGTTCCAGGGGCTGTAGGGAGCGGATCGGACGCCGATCAGGGGGACGCGCAGCGGTCGCCACGCGTCAGAGCAGGGTGCCCGTGAGGATCAAGCTCGCCACGGTGAAGTAGATGACCAGGCCCGTGACGTCGACCATCGTCGCGACGAGCGGCGCGCACGCGGCGGCGGGATCGAGGCCGACGCGCTTCAGGAGGAAGGGGAGCAACGCGCCCGCGAGCGTTCCCCACGTGGCGCACACGAGCACGCTCATCGCCACGGTTCCCGCGAGCAGGAGGTAGTGGCTGCCGTAGTAGCCCAGCCCGGTCTCCTCCGGGCTCTTGAACAGGTGCTGCCACAGGAAAATACGGACGAACCCCACCGATCCGAGCAGCCCGCCCAGCGACATCCCGGAAGCGATCTCGCGCCCGAACACGCGCCACCAGTCGCGCAGCCTCAGCTCGCCGAGCGCCATGGCGCGGATCACCAGCGTCGACGCCTGGGAGCCGGAGTTGCCGCCGGTCGAGATGATCAGCGGCACGAAGCCGCTCACGAGCCACCTCCCCCGGTCGATCTCGGCCGAGTAGTGGCCCATCGCGCTGGCCGTGAGCATCTCACCCAGGAACAGCGCCACCAGCCAGCCGCCGCGCTTCTTGAGCATCTCGACCAAGCCGACTTGCAGGTAGGGGGCGTCCAGCGCGACGGTGCCACCGAGCTTCTGGATGTCCTCGGTGGCCTCCTCGCGCACGACGTCGACGATGTCGTCGGCCGTGACGATGCCCTTCATGCGCCCCTCGGCGTCGATGACAGGGAGTGCCATGAGGTCGGCCTCGGCGAAGCGCCGGCTGACCTTCTCCTGATCCATCTCGTCGAGAACCGTGATCAGGTCGGTGACCATCACGTCGCGCACGCGCGCATCCCCCCGGGCCATCATGAGCTGGCGGAAGGAGACGGCCCCGATCAGCTTCTGCTGCTCGTCCAGCACGTAGGCGTAGTAGATGCTCTCGACTCGCTCGCGTGTCTGCCGGCGCAGGTAGCTGATCGCCTCGTCGACGCTCATGTCCGGCCGCAGGCGCGCATAGCGCGGATTCATCAACCCGCCCGCCTCGTCCTCCGAGTAGGCCAGGAGCGCGCCGACCTCCTTGCGCGTCGGCTCGTCGAGCAGCGCGAGGAGCTTCCCGCGCTCCTCCTCGGGTGTGTTCTGCACGACGTCGGCCACGTCGTCGGGCGCCATCGCGCGCATCCACCAACGCTGCTCTCCCGTAGGAAGGCCGAGCAGGATCTGCGCGCGGTCGAGCGCGGGCAGCTCGAGGAAGAACTCCTCGGCCTCTGACGAGGTCAAATAGCGGAAGCCCTCGACCCGCGAGGGAGGATCGAGCACCGGCCACGCATCGCGCAGGTCGAGCGCCGTGACCCGCGCGTCGAGGTCCGTTTCGATCTCTTGGGGCGGCATGCGCTCTTCCTAATTGCCGGCGGGAGTCGTGGTGGGTGCAAGGCGTCTACCTTCTACACGCCCGCGATGCCCGATCTCACGACCGAAACCGGATTCGCTCGCGGTCCAAAGTCAGCTCCGCCGGAGCAGGCTCTGGAAGCGCCGCCACAGGATCCACACGAGCAGGATCAGGGCGACGAAGCCCGCTGCAAAGATCCAGGGGCTCCTGAGAATGGCCGCGGCCTCGTCTCCCAACAGGGCCGCCATGCCGGCGAAGGTCAGGGTGACGAGCGCCGTCCCCACGGCGATCGCCGCGATGCCCATCAGCCTCGAGAGGCCCAGGAGCTGCCCCGCGAACGTGCCTCCCATCCAGCCGGATCCTGGCACGGGCAAGGCGACGAAGAGCGCCGCCCCCCAGAAGGCCATGCGCTTCAAGCGCGGATACTCCGAGAGCGCCTTGGATGCGCTTTCGTGCGCGCTCCTGAGCCAAGCCCCGATGCCGGGCAGCCGCATGAAAGGCGCGAGACCGAGGGCCAAGGTCATCGCCAGGAACGTGTCGACCACCACCCCCAGGACCGCGACTCCCCACGGGTCGAGCGGGGAGTCGGGCGCGAGCCCGCCGAACACGGCGAATTTGCCCGGCACGGTGGCGAGCGCGACCGCCTCGAGCCATACGTAGCGCAGGTTCACCGGCCCCCTCCGCTCGACCCAGAGCGAGAAGGTGACTGAGGAGGCGATCAAGGTGGCGAACCACAGGGCGAAGAGGATCCGCGTCTCCCGACTGCGGCCAGCCTCGCTCCCCTCCTGATCGGGGAGGCCGCTCATCCGACCCGGTACGCTTCGGGGCCCGAGGGCGTCTCGATCCGGACGAAGCCGCGACGGGAGAGCTCCGCGGCCAGCGGCTTCCTCTGGTCGTCCTCGCCGTGCACGAGGAAGAGGGCGGAGGCTCTTTCCGCATGCGGCGCGAGCGCCGCGATCAGGCCGTCCTTGTCGGCGTGGGCCGAGAGCCCGAGCATCGGCGTGACGCGCGCACGCACGGGATGCATGACGCCCAGGATGCGCGCCTCGCGCGCGCCCTCCAGGATCCGCCGGCCAAGCGTGTAGTTGGCCTGGAAGCCGACGACCAGGATCTCGGCGTCCTCCGAGCCGATCCAGTGCGCGAGGTGGTGGAGGATGCGCCCGTTCTCCATCATCCCCGAGGCCGAGATCACGATCGTCGGCCGCGGATCGTCGTTGAGGGCGATGCTCTCCTCCTTGGACTCCGTGAAGTGGAGGTGCGGGCGGAAGCAGGGGTCGTTCTGGAGGAGACGGAACTCGGCCAGCGCCTCGGCGTCGAAACACTCGGGGTGATCGGCGACGACGCGCGTCGCCGCCGTCGCGAGCGGGCTGTCGACCGCGATCCGCACCGGCGGGCAGCGGCCCTCGCGGAAGAGCTTGCCCAGCGCGTAGAGAATGTTCTGCGTGCGGCCGACGGCGAAGGCCGGGATCAGGAGGCGCCCACGCCCGCGACGAGCCAGGCGCGATACCGCGGCGGCGAGGTCGGCGTCGAGGTCGGCGAAGGGCGGGTGGACGCGGTTGCCGTAGGTCGATTCCGAGATGTAGACGTCGGCTTCCTCGAGCGGCTCGGGATCGCGCAAGATCGGCTGGTCGCGGCGGCCGTAATCGCCCGTGAAGACCAGGAGCTGCTTCTCGCTGCCCGCGCCGATCTCGGCCTCGATCGAGGCCGATCCGAGGATGTGCCCGGCATCGCGGAAGCGGAAGCGCATGCCCGGGGCGGCCTCGAACCACTCGCCGTACTCGTGGCCCGCGAAAAGCGGCATGGTGCGCACCACGTCCTCCTCGAGGTAGAGGGGCACGATCTCGCGCGAGGAGGGGTCGAGGTCCGGCGCGGCGCGTTGGTGCGGGTCGTGCGGCGCCGGGAGGTCGGCCTGGAGGCGATCGTGCGCGTTGCCGTGTCCGCTCTGCCCCCCCTCCTGGTCGTCGGGTTCGCGGTCGCGACCGGCACGACCGCTGGCGTGGTTCCCTGGGTGCGCCCGAGCGCGGTTCAGGTGCTCGGCGTCGGCGAGCATGATGTGCGCGCAGTCGCGCAGGAGCACCGCGCACAGGTCGAGCGTCGCGCGTGTGGCGTGGATCCTCCCACGGAAGCCGTGGCGCACGAGCATCGGCAGCTTGCCCGAGTGGTCGATGTGTGCGTGCGAGAGGACGACGGCCGTCACGCCGGCCGGATCGAAGCCGAAGCTGGAGTTGCGCTGGTAGGTCTCTTCGCGCCGACCCTGGTAGAACCCGCAGTCGAGCAGGACCGAGTTCCGGCCGTTCGTGACCCTGTGGCACGAGCCGGTGGTCGTACCGGTCGCGCCGAAGAAGCGCAGCTCCATGCGAGCGCGGATCCTAGGGACGAGCTCCCGCGGGCGCCAGCGCGCGCGCCCGCCGGCGGGTCCGGAACGCGGGATCCGCGGCGCGCCTAGCCCCCGCGGCTGGGCGCCTTCGAGGAGTTTTCGCGCGGGATCGACCGCGTGCGCGTCGCGCCCTGCCCGGACAGCCAGGCGCTCGCTTCTTCGAAGACCTTCTCGCCGAAATGGGCGCGCAGGATCGCGAGCTGCGCCCCGGGCGTGGCCTCCCAGTCGGGATCGCGAGTCCAGGTGCCGTCCTCGTTCGGCTTGCGGTTGTTCTCGTCGCGATAGGCTTGCAGCTCCCCGATCATTGCGGGCAGCGCGTCCTTCTTCGCCGTGGCGAGGTAGTGGAACAGGCCGAAGGCGTGCCGGGCGCTGGAGCCGTTCCACGTGCCGCGCGTCCAGGCGGTGAGCTCCTCGATCCCGAGCGGCTTCTTCGCGCGCTCCTGGAACTCGTGTGCGAGCTCCAACGGCCAGGCGGTGTGCTCGGTCGTGTACACGAACTCGGCGCGGTAGGGGTACACCCAGATCGATCCGTCGAAGGCCGTCTCGGCCTCCCAGGCGATGGCGTGGACGAGCCAATTCGGCATTTGTCCGAAGCGTCCGAGGGTTAGCATGCGCACGAGACGGTTCAGGATCTCGTGGTCGGGATTCCATTCCTCCTGGCCCGACGCGTTCTCGACGTAGCCGGCGGCGAGCGGCGCTTCGAGGACGAAGCCGAGGTCCTTCCCCGCCTTCGACGCCCATTCCTTCATCTCGGGGTGCGCGGTGGCGAGGAACTCGAGCACGCCGGCCTGGTCCTTCTCGTCGGCGAGCGCGATCAGGGCCGCGGTACGGGAGTCGGGCGCGTAGCTGCCCGCGCCCCATGAGGACGAACCGGCCTCCGGCTTCGGGCCGGCGCTCCCGCTCTTCTTCGCATCGCCCTTCCGAGCATCCTTGGAGGGCACCACCTCCGGCGGCGGGCCCTCGGGGTCCTCGGGGATCTCGTCGGTCTTCTTCGAAACCGGCGGGGCCGAAGCACGAGCCGCCTTTCCCGCGCCGGCCCCCGGGCCCGGAACGGGGAGGAGCTCGTCGAACCACGCCTCGGCGCGGGTCACGAGCGGCATCATCTTCTCGGCGCGCGAGGTCGAGCTCGGCGTGAGCACGAGGACCCGCCCGCGGGCGTCGAGGTCCATGCGGTAGCCGGCTTTCTTCGCCCAGGGCTCCCACTCGGCCACGGCCACGCGAGACGCCTCGCCGAGGTCCACGGGAAGGGAGGCGATATCGAAGCGCTTGCCCTGCCAGGCGATCGGGACCTTGTCCTCTCCTCGCGCGACGCCGCCGGCGAGCAGGATCGCGAGGGCAGCCAGCGGCGGCAGAACCGGAACACGGACCGGACCCGCAGCGTGAGCGGAGTTCTTCCTGGTCACTTCCTCTCCTTCAGCCAGCGCACCAGGCGCTCCTGCAGCTCGGGCACCGTCAAGCCGAGCACCGCGTGGAGCGCCTCCGCCGAGGCCGTGTCCGCGCCGATCTGCTTCAGCAGGGCGGGCGTCGTCTCGGGACGCCCTTCGACCAGGTAGGCGGCGAGAGCGTAGGAGACGAGCACGTCCTCGACGCCCATCGTGGCGATGTCGCGTCCGAGCACCGCGGCGAGATCGGGCGGCGGGTCGCGGGTCAGGAGCTTGAGCGCTTCGTTCATCCAGTTCGAATCCGCGACCATCAGCCTGCCGCGCGGCGAGTTCTTGCCTTCGCCCGTGACGCCGGAGCCCGAGCAGAACCAGGTCAGGCGCGAGCCGCAGATCTCGCGGGTCAAGTACAGGCCCAGGCCCTCGAAGATCCACGCGTTCCGGGTGTCGATGTTCCACGACCTGCGCAACAGATGTGCGAGTGCATGACGCACGCCACAGTCCACGCGCTTCTTGAGGTCGGGCTCGAACAGCACCACGTTCCACGTTCCCGGGACGCCGCCGCCGATCGTGCGCTTCAAGCTCTCGCGCTGGGCATCCTGAGCGCCGGGAAGGTGCGCGACGAAGGCATCCTTTTCCCCCGGCCCGGCGACGATATAGAGGGTGAATTCGTCCGCCCAGCTCGGTGGAGAGGAGAGGGCCGACTCGAACACCGCTCCCGCGATCTTGCAGGCGCTGGCCAGGCTCTCGCACTGGGAGGCGTCGCCCGTGCCGAGAACGCGCACGGCGGAAGACTTCGAGCCGCACTTCCAGCCCTCGAAGAGCTGCTTCTCCTCGGCTGTGGGAGAGACCGGGTCGAGACCAGCGGGCGCGTCCTTGGCGGCTTGTACCACGGCTCGGATGGCCGCGCGGCGCGTCTTGCCGGTTGCGGTCTCGAGGAGGACCCAACCGCCGTCGAGGCGCGCCTCGCCGAGCATGCCATGGACCTTCTCGTCGTCAGGGTCGATCGCGATGATCTCTCCCAGGACGCTCTTGCGTACCTCGGGAGCGACCTCCTCCTTTTGCAGTCGCTCGAGGAGCGCGTCGCTGAAGGGTCCGATCGCCTCGACGCGCTTGGCCGGCAGCTTCTCGAGCGCCGCGGGGTTGCGATTCTTGGCCGGGCGCGGAGCAGGCTCCTTCCAGGAGCCGTCGGCGTTGCGGGCGAAGCGCAGTCCCTTGCGCGCCTCGAGGTTGTCGGGCTCGACCACGATCACCGACCGCCAGGCCCGGTCGCGGTCCTCGAAGAGCTCGTTCTCGTTGCACCACTTCGCGAGCGAGAGCAGGCGGCCGACGAGCGCCGTCCGGGCGGCGGAGCGGAACTCATCGAGGGTTTCGATGCTCGCAGGAGCGCGCGGCGCCAGCGCCGGAGCGCGCGGCGCCAGGACGAGCAGGGTGAAAGCGATCGCGACGGTGCGGAGCGAGCGGGTCATGCCTGGAGCCAAGGGACCCGGGGTGGGAGATTGCGGTGGGCCCCCGGGTGCGGCGTTCGGGATCCGATTAGTGACTTCAACGGCGGTTTCTTCCGTCTCGTCGGTAAGAACACCGCACAACTTGCGGAGTCGCGCGCCCGGGCAACTCGCGATCCCGCTCCCCATCCCCGGTTCCCCCCCGGGGAGGGCCAGTCTGGAACCCGCTCATTCTGACCGTGGCCTCCGCCAGGGTCAGCGCCCGGTCGGGTCAGGGGACATCGAAGGGTTCTTGCCGTCTGCATCGTGCTCCAGGCACCCTGGAGACCCGTGAGAACCGCACCAGTTTCAAGGAAAGTCCGGGAAAGCCCGGACCGCCGTCGCACCCGCAGCGTCCGGGTCGTGCGGGCGGAAGGTCCGGCCACCGGACAGGCCTCGCCGGGACTCGGTCCGATCACCGACCTCCCGGGGGTCGGCCCCGCCCGCGCGCGAGCGTTCTCGCGATTGGGAGTGTGCGACGTCTGCGACCTCCTGTTGCTCCTGCCCCGCCGGCTTGCCGAGGCGGGTCCGCTCGTGCCGATCGCGCAGGCGCGGGCCTCGGTCGGGCGGGAGGTGGCCGTCTCAGGCAGCGTCGCGCGCGTCTCGCTGCAACGCTACGGGCGGCGCTCGACGTTGCGCGTCACGGTGGAGGACGGCACGGGCTCGATCGTAGCCTTGTTCTTCAACCAAGCCTGGCTTCGAACGCGCTTCATGATCGGCAAGGGGGTCGAGGTTCGGGGGAGGGTCGTCGACATGAAGGGGCCCGCCCTCGCTTCTCCCAGGGTCGGGTCGCTAGAGAAGCCGCTCGCAGCTCCCGGGACGCTCGCTCCCGTCTATCCCCTGACCGAGGGCCTGGGGCAGGACTTCGTGCGCAGGCTCTGCCGTGAAGCGGCGCTGCGATGCGCCCACCTCGTTCCGGAGCTGCTTCCCGCCGCCGACCTCGCGCGACTCGGATTGATGTCGCTCCCGCGCGCGGTCGCGGAGGTCCACGCGCCTTCGTCGGTGGAGGCCTTCGAAGCGGCTCGGCGGCGGCTCGCGCTGGAGCCGCTGCTGCGTCTCCAGTCGCAGATCGCCGCGAGGCGCCGGCTACGGCTCGCCTCGAGCGCGCTCACCTGCCCGGTCGACGACCGCGCGCACACCGTGATCGTGTCCCGCTTCCCCTTCGCGCTGACGTCGGGTCAGGAGCGGGTCGCCGGTGATCTGAGGGAGGATCTCTCTCGCTCCGTGCCCATGCGTCGCCTCCTTCAGGGCGACGTCGGCTCGGGGAAGACGGCGCTCGGCCTGTACGCCTGCATGGTCGCCGCCTCCGCCGGCGGGCAGGCGGCCTTCCTCGCACCGACCGAGCTGCTCGCCGAGCAGCATTTCGACGGCCTGCGCCCCCTGCTCGCACGCTCCGGGCTCCACGCGGTGCTGCTCACCGGTTCGCTGTCCGCGCCCGAGCGAAGAGCGGTCCTCGCGCAGATCGGGAGCGGCATGGCCGACGTCGCATTCGGAACGCACGCGCTGTTCTCGGACGACGTGCGCTACCGGCGCCTTGCGCTCGCCGTGATCGACGAGCAGCAGCGTTTCGGCGTCGCGCAGCGCGCGCGCCTTCTGGAAAAGGGCCGCGACGTCCACGCGCTGCTGATGACCGCGACGCCGATCACGAGGACGCTGGCCTTGACCCTGTACGGCGATCTCGACGTCAGCGTGCTGCGCGAGTTCCCGCCCGGCAGGGGCGCGGTCCGCACGCGCTGGGTGCGCGGGCACGACCGCCGCAGGGTGAAGCCGTTCCTCCTCGAGCGCCTTGCGGCCGGCGAGCAGGTCTACTTCGTGTCGCCGCGCGTGGGGGAGGCGACGGAGGTCATCGAAGAGGTCGTCGAGAGCGGCGAGGGCAGCGCCGAGGCCGCGCGGGAGCGCCTGATGCGCACCCCTCTCGCCAGGTTCGGGATCGAGCTGGTGCACGGGAGGATCGATCCTGCGGAGCGCGCGCGTCGTCTGGAGCGCTTCCGCCGCGGCGAGGCACGCGTGCTCGTTGCGACGACCGTGATCGAGGTCGGCGTCGACGTGCCGGCCGCGACCGTCATGGTGATCGAGAACGCCGAGCGGCTCGGGCTCGCGCAGCTCCACCAGCTCCGCGGCCGGATCGGCCGGGGAGCGCGGGATTCGTGGTGCCTGATCTTCGGGAAGAGCGCGGCGAGCGAGCGCTTCCTCTTCCTCGAGGAGACCCTCGACGGGTTCGAGATCGCCGAGGAGGACCTGCGCCGGCGCGGAATGGGCGAGCTCGCCGGCCTGCGACAGGCGGGCGATGGACCCGGGCTCCCGGGTGCCGTCGAGGGGGATCTCGATCTCCTCCTGGCCGCACGCGACCTCGCCGCGGCGCAGCCGGAGCTCCTGGAGTCCTACGCGGGACCGGCCGGGGCCGGGGCGGTGCCCTGAGCCCGGGACCCTCCATTAATAGGGGGGGCGAGGGGACGCGGGCGGCGACGAGAGCCCGTCCGGAAGATCGGCGCCGGTCAGGGTCTCGAGGAAGGCGAGGAGGTCCTCGATCTCCGCGTCCGACAGGTGCAGCGGCTTGATCACCTGTTCGCCGTGATGGCCGGCGGGGACGGTTCCCTCGAGCGTCGAGTAGTAGTGGAGCACGTCGCGCAGGCTCGCGAACTGGCCCTGGTGCATGTAGGGCGCGGTCCGAGCCACGCTGCGCAACGTAGGCGTGCGGAACTGGCCCCACAGCTCGGAGGTGCGCGAGAGCTGCGCGAGCTCGACGGCGCGAGGCCCGCGAGGATCGTCGCTGAACGCGCCGGCGGCGTTGAACGGATCCCGCTGGACGAGGTCGACGCCGGCGTAACGACCCGCGTCGCGCGGCGGGGTCTTGTCGAGCGTCGGCACGCCGATGTTGTGGAACTCGCCGTCGCTGAAGCTCGGGCCGGCGTGGCACAGCCGGCAGTTGGCCTTGCCGACGAAGAGGGCCAGGCCGCGCCTGGCCGCCTCGGGGTAGCGGGCCTGCGCCGCATCGTCGCCCGAGCGCAGAGCCGCCGCGAAGCGGTCGAACGCCGAATCACGGCTGACCAGCCTGCGCTCGTAGGCCTCCAGTGCCTTGCCCGTGTTCGCGAGCACGCGATCAACCTCGGTCGCCCTGGTCAGGTCGGGAAGAGGCCCGAAGACGCCCTCGTACGCCGCGCGCAGATCGGGATCGTGGTCGACGAGCCGGGCGATCCGGGCGCGGTCGCCGCCCATCTCGCTCGGGCTCTCGATCGGATGCGACGCCTGCGCCCACAGCGTGTCCGCGCGTCCGTCCCAGAAGTACCAGCGCTGCCAGGCGACGTTCAAGAGCGCCGGGGCGTGGCGTTTGCCCGTCGCGAGCCCCTGGCTGAGCGTCTTTCCGTCGGCGAAGGCCTGGGCCGGATCATGGCAAGTCGCGCAGGCGATCTGGCTGTTCGCGGAGAGGCGCTTGTCGAAGAAGAGGAAGCGCCCGAGGTGCGCCGCGGCCGGGTCGTCGGCGTGGGCGTTCGTAGGATCCGGAGGCGGCCCATCGAGGGGGGAGTGCGAGAGGATCTTCACGATCTCCCTCTCGTCGAAGCGGGCGGGCTCGGGAGCGCCGGCCGGCGGGCGAGGCGGCTCTCCCTGCGCGCCGAAAGCGAGCCACATCCCGGCGAGCGGCGCGATCATAGGATCTCGACGTCCGCCTGCGCGCGCTCGGTCAGCGCCCCGCGCCCGACGTCGAAGTAGAGCTCCCACTTGCCCGGCATGTGGAAGAGGAGGCCGTCGATCCGGAATCGCCCGCCCCCGAGCGACTCGATCCGCGGCACGCGGTTCATCCCGTGCCCGTGCTGCGGCATCGCGGCGTCGACCGCGAGCGAGACGTCCGCTCGCGGCTTGTCCGGCGCGTCCGCGGCGAAGACCCACGCGTCGATCGAGAAGGTCTCGCCGCGCGGGATCGGGCTCTTGCCGACCTTGTAGACGACGCGCCAGGCGCCGTCGTTGCTCGCGATCTCGGCGCCGCCGTCCCAGGGCTTGGGTGCCGTCGGATCGTCGATCTCCTCTCGGGGAGGCCGAGGCTCCACTCGGCCGTTGGCACGATGCGCCCCGGAAGCACCGGGAGCGCTGCATCCCGCGCTCAGCGAGATCGCGAGCGCAAGGCCGAGGATCGAGTGGGCGGGAGATGCCGTCACGCCGCAGCCACTCCGGGCTGGGAGGCCGGTTGGGGGCTCGGCTGGTCGAAGAGCCCGCGGTAGGCCTGCACGATCGCGCCCGTCGCGATCGGGGCGGTGATGAAGATGCCGATGCAGCAGGCGAGCAGCCCGCCGATCCAGAGGAGGATCGCGACGAGCATCAAGCCGAAAACG
This sequence comes from Planctomycetota bacterium, assembly GCA_041488095.1. Classification (GTDB taxonomy): domain Bacteria; phylum Planctomycetota; class UBA1135; order UBA1135; genus DASYPQ01. Next base: position 23,059 of record JBGPOP010000021.1, on the reverse strand, counting down.
CCCCACCAGTGGCGCGTCACGACCTTGCGCGAGAGCTCCATCGCAGCCCAGAACTCGAGCCTCTTGTCGAGGATCAGGAGCGCGGCGAAGTGCCAGCAGACCGCGAGATAGATGCCCGGGACGAGGCACAGGACCAGGCCGACACCGGTCAGGAGGCTCGACACGATCCCGCACAGGATCAGCGGGCCGATCGCTTTCCCGAACCCGGCGAAGACGTCGGCGACGGAGGCCGGCTCGCCGCGCTGGAGGCGCAGGAAGAACCAGTGCAGGCCGCCGAGGAGCACCGCGCCGAGGACGAGGAATGCAGATGGACCGACGTAAGGGATCACAAAGATTCCGCACGCCACGAGGAAGGAAACTGCCCACGCGGCGATCACGAGCCAGAAGTGCTTCTGGATCAGGTCCCAGCTCCTCTGCACGCAGCCGCCGATGTCGAGCTGGAAGTCGCGCGCGCAGAGCTCGGTCGCGAGAGCGTTGGCGTCGATCGCGAGACCGGCGGCTCCGGAAGACCAGGTTGCGCCCGCAACCCCGGTCGCCACCGCGGCTGCCCCCGTCGCCCCGGCTGCCAGCGGCGGCGCAGCTCCCGCCGCGAGCGCGCCGGCGAACTCCGCGAAGGTCGAGAGGGGCCGCCAGCCGGTCTCACCCTCCTTCTGCGCCTGGGTCGCGGCGTTCGCGCGGCCCTCGGCGATCCACCGGCGAACCGCCTCCTCGTTCGCCGGGCCGTACTCGCGGTTGTCGGATCCGATGACCTTGTACATGGGCTGTCCTTCGGGTGGGGGAGGATCGGGGCGGGGCCTGAGGCCCGGCCGGGAAGGGCGCTCCCTACGCCGGAGTTGCGCGACATTTCAGCATAACGGAGCGCGGTTTCCGCGTTCTCGAGGGTCGGTTGTCCGGGCGGCGCAGCCTCAGGGCTTCTTGAGCGCCGGCTGGATGAAGAGCCGCGAGCCGAAGGCGTCGACGAACTCGCCCTCGGGCGTGAGGACCTGCCCGCGGTGGTTGCCCCAGTCGACGACGACGAGCCGCCCGCGCGCGTCGACGGCGATCCCCTTGGGCTTGAAGAATTCGACGCGGCCGAGGCCCTCGCGGCCGAAGGCCTTCAGCGGACGGCCGACGGCGTCGAACTGGACGATCTTGTCGCCGCCCTCGTCGGTGACGTAGACGCTCGCGTCGGGGCCCGTGGCGATGCCGAAGGGGCGGACGAAATCGGTCGGCCCCTCGCCGCGGCGGCCGAAGGTGAAGAGCGGCTCGCCGGACGAGGAGAAGGCCTTGACGCGGCAGTCGGCGGCGTCGACGACGTAGAGGATCTCGCCGGAGGGCGAGAGGGCGAGATCGGTGGGGCGCAGGAGTCGGGCATCGGCCTTACCCGGCGCCGCGTCTCCTCGATCTCCAGCGACGAGCGCCGAGTCGGGCGTCCCCGGGGGTCTTCCGCCGCCGAACGCGCGCAGGATGGTGAGTCGGGCGTCCAGCTCGACGATGCGCGCGTTGGCTGCGTCGATGATCCACAGGTTCCCGCGCGCGTCGCTCTCGAGCGCTCCCGGCTCGATGGGCCACGGTGCACGCTCGGTCGCGCCGTGATCCACGGGCCCGGGCAAGGTCTCCTTCTCGCCCTCCCACAGGGCGCGGAAGTCGAGCGACTTGACGAATCGCACGAGCTCGGGAATGTAGTTCAGCTCGGGCTCCGAAGGCCGCGCGACGCGGTAGATGGAGAGTCGCGCGAGTCCGGGGTCGGAGACGTACGCGCGAGCGGCGTCGCGGTCGAGCGCGATGCCGGTGGGCCGGACGAGCTGCGCGGGCTTGGGGCCGAAGCTCCCGAAGCGCGAGATCTCGACCGGCTCGCCGTGCGAGAGGTCCCACACGAGGAGCGCCGGTGCGGAGGGCTCGAGGAGCGCCAGGGTCGGGCCGGCGCAGTCGAGCGCGGCGCCGAAGTGGGAGCCGGTGGACTTCTCCTGGGATCTCTGGAGGATCGCGCTCTCCTCGGTCTCGGGGCCGAAGAGCTGGAGGCGGTTCTCGAAGGCTTCGACGACGGCGGCGAAGCGGCCGGAGGGCGCGATCGCGACCTGGTTCGGATAGTGGAGCTTGCCGTTGCCCTCGCGCGGCCTCAGGGCATGGACGCCCCATTCGTGGAGGAGCTCGCCCTTCGTGTCGTAGACCTGGATGCGGTGGTTGTCGCGGTCGGCGACGTAGAGGTCGCCGGCGTGGTAGCGGATGCCCGAGGGCGTCATGAAGAGGCCGGAGTAGGGGCCGAAGCCGCCGAAGCTCCTCACGAAGGTGCCGCGGCGATCGAAGACGGCGATGCGCTGGTTGTCGACGTCGGCGACGTAGACGTTCCAGTCGGCGTCGACGGCGATGTCGGAGGGGTGGTCGAGCTCGCCGTCGTCGTGGCCGAAGTGACCGAGCTCGTTCGCGTAGCGGCCGTTGCGGAGGAAGATCTGGACGCGGTGGTTGCGGGAGTCGGCGACCCAGACGCGCTGCGCGTCGACGGCGAGGCCGAGGGGTTGGTTGAACTCGGAGGGGCCGGTGCCGCGGATGCCGAAGTTGCGCAGGAAGGTCCCGTCGGGGGAGAAGACCTGGATGCGGTCGTTGCCGGTGTCGGAGACGTAGATCTCGCCGTCGGGGGCGAGGGCGAGGCCTTGGGGCTCGAGGAGCTCGCCGGGGGCGGAGCCGCGGGTGCCGAAGGAGCGGAGGTCCTTGCCGGTGGGGTCGAAGACGCGGATGCGGGAGGGGAGGGACTCGAGGACGATGAGATCGTCGTTCGGGGCGATCGAGAGGGAGGCGGGCTCAGAGAGGTTGCGGATCTCGGCGAGGAAGCCGCCGAAGGACGGCGACAGGCCCTGCTTCGAGGTGTCCTGCGCGACGACCGCACAGGGCAAGGAGAGAGACAGGAGGAACGCCGTGGCCCCACCCACGGCGAAAGGCGGTCGGCTCGGAGCTCGGGGTGACGGAGGGATCATCGACATCGAGACGATAGCGGAATGCAGTCGCGATGGGCGGAATCCAGCATGAGAAGGGGAGTCCAGTCCCGCTCGGCGGCCGGATCCTGTCCCTCACCTCGCTTCGATCGTGAGCTCGCGCAGTCGCATGAGCGTGCCCATGGGCGCCACGATCTCGACGCGCAACGTGCGGGCAAGGCGGGGAAGGACGACCGGCTCGCCGAGCACGACGAGACGACGCGCGAGGCCCTTTCCACTCTCATAGGTGACGAAGAGGGTACGGGCGATCGGGTGGCCGCCAAGCGTCGCCGAGGCGTCGACCCGGATGACGACCTGCTTCAGGGAGAGCACCCCGAGGGTCGGGAGTCGCACGGTCGAAGCGTCGCCGTTCGAGGACAGCTCCCAGCTGTCCTCGAGGACGTTGGCCTGAAAGCCGAACACACGGCAGCGGTCCCGCGCGACGGAGGTCCGGAAATCGAAGAGCATCGTATTCCCAGACGCGAGTTGGTCCTCGGGCTCAGCCCGCGTGATGTCTCGAGCCGTGCCCGCCCAGGCGTCGACCTCGATCACGCGATCGAGGTCGGCGTGGACCCGGAGCGGAGCCAGCACGTGGACATCCCGGCGACCCGCGACGCGCGGGATGGCAAAGCTGGGGGCGTTCAGAAAACAGGGCGCACCGTGGGTGACTTCGGGAAGTCCTTGGATCAGCAGGCTCGCATGGGGAGGAGACGCGGCGACGAGAGGCGCCGCGGCGGCTGTCCCTGAGCGGAACAGCCGGCCCGCCTCCTCCCACGCCGTGAAGTTCCGGCGCCCGACCACGAAGGACATGGCGACGAAGAGCGCGAGCGCAGCGAATCGGCCGATTCGCCCGAGCGGAAACCATGCGATCAGCGAGGCGGCGATCCAGGCGAGACCGATCGAAGGCGTGAAGAGCATCCGCACGTTCGGGAGGAGCGGGCCCACGGGGAGAATGGAGAGGGTGGGCACGAGCGCCGTGAGCGTGATCGCGAGTCCGCGGGGCATGCCGTTCCGGGCCGCGGCGCTGGCACCGCCGAGACCCAGGAGCGCGAGTGGAATCAAAGCGATCAGCGACGCGGAGCGGCTGGACTCGCCCCATCGGAGGAAGGGCTGGAAGTACGACGTCGGGAACTCGGTCCTGGCCGTCTCGAGAGCGCCGGGAAGCCAGCCGTAGACGGCGATTGGCCGTCCGGACTCGAGGTGATACCCACCTATGCCCCCGAAGACGAGAGAACGGAGTGCAAGGATGACGATCAGCGCGGCCGCTCCATGCGCGGCGAGTCGGAGACCGCTCCGCCACTTGCGCGCCTGGAACTGCGCTCCCACCGCGACAAGCAGGACGGGCAGCAAGTAGGAGTCTTCCTTCGAGAGGAATGCGAATGCTGCCAGAGCGAAGGTTCGCGCGATCGATGCGGCCGTTGCGCGGCGGAACGGCAGCCACGCGATTGCCGCGAGGGAGAAACCAGCCGAGAGGAGCGAGAACAGATTCGAGGACCAGGCGACCGTGCCCAGCGCGGCGGGGCTCACCGCAAAGCAGACCGCGGCCGCCAAGGCGATTCCGCGCGGCGCGCCGCACCGGCGAAGCGCAGGAACGACGAGCGCAGCGTCGATTGCGAAGAGCGCCACGCAGGTGGCGTGTGCGAGAGTCCCATCCAGGGGGGCGAGATGGGCAAAGCACCACCACAGGGCCCAGCCGACCGGGCGGAGGAAGAGGTGCGGAGAGACCAGGATGTGCAGGGGCTCGGAACCGTCGCCGAGGATCGCCAGGTAGCTCCAATCGTCGGACAGGTAGGGGAGCCCGAGCGTCGGCCAGGCCGCGAGGACGGCGATTGCGGCGGGCAGCACGAAGGCGAACGCGCGCCAGCGCGGAAACGGGAGGTCGAGAGCGCGGCCGCGGAGGAAGATTGCGGAGAAGACGATCGCCGCGAGCGCAACATCAGCGAGAGCGTTGCGCCAGGAAGGGTGCGCGCCTCGGGTCGCCAACTCGGCCGAGATCGCGAGGAGCGCGAGCGCGACAAACCCTGCGCGAAGCCAGCCGACGGGAAGTGCATGTTGCGCGGGTGCAGGTTGCGTGGGATCAGATTGCGTGGGTGCAGGTTGCCCAGGAGCATGTTGCAGTAGGTGTGGGTTGCCAGACGCGATCATGACCCACCGACCTTCCTCGGCGGCTGCGACCTGAAGTCCGCCGAGCACGGCTGCCCGGACGATCTCGGCACCCAACTGAAGATCTCCCGCAGCTTCCGCGCTGGTTCGAAGGTGCCCGCCTGCATCGAGGGTGCCCGCGTCACCTCTCCGAACTTCAGGGACACGTGCCGCCGTACGAAGATGGAGTCGCAGCGCAGCACGTCGATCGAGTGCGACAGACACTGCGGCTTGCGCATCGGAGCGCGTGTCGGGCGCTGAGGGTGCGCGCTCGGCCCGTCGCCGGAGCCCTTCGCGCTCTGGCACACGGCGCACTGCTGCGCGAAGAGCCCAGCGCCGCGCGCGAGATTCGCAGTGGGTTTGGGCATCCAGCCGGTGACGGTAGCCGCAGCGTCCGATGTCGCGACGGCCGGCTGCTCTCTCCAGATCGCGAGCGGCGAAAAGTCCGCGAGGAGCGGCGCCGCGCAGGTCGTGTTCCTGAGGGACGTGGCCCTCGAAAATCGGAACATGGCGCCTCCCGCACGGATCCCCGCGCGACCGCGAGTGAGACGCGAAACGCAGGTGGATGAGGAGTAACCGCTTGGCCGAAAAGTGGATCTACGCCGGAGTGCTGAGCTCTCGCGCGCAGGGTGGGTAGGCGAGGCCAGGCTGCCGCGCGGGAAACAGGAGCGATGCTGCGTCAGTCTCTTAAGGGCGCCCGCAGTCTCACTGCGTGGAGATGCGGGCTGGTCCGGGCACAGCGCTCTCGAGCTCAGGGCATGGAGGCGGGCTCAGATAGGGTTGTGCGGATCTTGGAGAGGAATCCGCCGAAACCGGGGGCGGAATCTGGAGCCTACACACCCTGAGTCCGTGGGCGCTGTCCGAATTCCCCGGGACGCTCCTAGCCAGAGGTCCCTGTAGCGTCGCGGTGATCCTGGAGGATCGACGCTCGAACCGCGTCTGTCGCGTCCGTGATCTCACCGGCATGGAGGACGGCGAAGAAGCGCCGTCGGTCCGACCCGGCGACAGGCTCGGACCACGCATAGCAACGGTCCGCCTTGGCATGGCCGTGGAGCGCGAACAACTCCACCGTGCCGGACCACACCGGCTTCCCCTCCAAGAGATCGATCACGCTGATGCTACGCATCCACGTTGCCTCGCAGCCGTGGAGACGCTTCACCGCCGCCTGTAGGTCTCCTTTCACGCGGGACCGTCGGGCTCGACGAATGAGTCCTCGGCAAGTTCGATGATCTTTTGGATCCTCTCGAATTCCTTGCGGGAGACCCGGCTCCGAAGGCTGACCTCCAGGAGGTTGTCGCCCGCCAGCGTGAACTGGACATGCGGGCCAGCGAGATTGATTGGGCCCGTTGCCGAAGGCTTGGACTCTGGTGTACCCACAGTCCGTTGTGCGCCCGCAGGAGCGAGTGTCGATTCTGTAGGGGTGGGGATCATGGGGTCCTCCGCTGCGGCGTCCTGGTCCGCATTGTCATCGGCCCGAGCGCCCTCTATCTTAGTCGAAGCGTCCACCCGCGCAAAGGCTAGGGTACTCCTAAACTCAGCCAGGAAGTCCCGGGCTCCGGCCTCCGTGAAGCCAACGAGCCGGAGCTGGTAAGTGAGATTCGCGTCCGACGGCAGGGTCCCGCCGTACTTGTCCCACCACGTTCGGTGGGCCGTTGGCCGAAGGGCCGCAGCTTGCAATTCATGCAACCGCCCCTCCGAGTCCGGGCGCTTGTCGAGGATGAGCTTCACGGCGCTGTCGGAAATGCGCGCGCTGCGGGCATCCCCTTTCCCGGCTCCAATGAGTTCGATAAGGCCGAATTTCTTGAGCGCCGCGAACGCCAGGCGGCCTGGGCCGCTCTCCTTGCTGTATCCCCAATGCTGGATGATCGTGGGGAAGCTTGCCGCGTGCCGCATCTCGGCCTCGTAGAGAACCTCGGCCTTCTCCAGCGCGGCCTTGAGGTCGAGCGCCGGGTATGCGGGGCTCCTACCGACTCGTCTCGTCTTCTTCGCCGTCTTGTTGGTTTGCTCGGCCATGTTGACCTCCGTGCCGGCTCAAGATAGGCGCGGCCTGAGGCTTATGCCACGAAATGTTCGGAATTGTGTTCGTTGCCAGCGAGGCTTGGCTATCATATCGCCCGTGCAGAAGCGGAAAGACCCCCGAGAGCGATCTCCCGAGGGCCTTCCCATGCCCGGTTGGCCGAGTCAGGTCGAAGGCACCGTCCCAGCAAGGCGACGCGGTACTTCCGCCATCGTCGGTTCGAATCCGACCCCGGGCTCCTTCAAGGGGCGTGCAGGTTTGCCGGTGCCGGACTTTAGACCCAGGCCCGTCGGGCTCGATTCCCGAACGCTCCACCCTATCTGGACCGCTTCAAAGAACGCAGAAGGGACTCCCTGGCCCAGTCCGAGGCCGACTTTCCGGCCCTCTCGGCTGCGCGCTCGACCCGCTCCTTGTCGTCCGGCCGGAGCCGGACCCGTAGTGTCTGGCTGAGGCGCGCGCCTTCCGGCTTGGCCGGCCGGCCCCTCGGCAGTGGTTGTACCACAGGGGCGAGATTCTAGCACCCGCGCCTTTCCCGTGCCACAAAAATCTAGGCGAGGCCCTTGACGCCGGGTATTTGTGTGGCACAATAACACCATGAATCGATTGAAGCGCGACAACCAGCGTGGAGATCCGGGCCGCCTATTGCTCATCGTGCCCGAGACGATTGCCCATGGGTGCGGGGAAGCGTGACTGAATGCACGGGGGAACGCCTAGTGCTGGGCAGCTTGAGCCCATCCTCTTTGTTCGTGCACGAGTCCTAGGAGTCCGGCTGGGCACTCCCGAATCGAGGTGTGGGGAATCAGGAAGCGCGACCTCGAGCCATCCACGTACAGACGGCCTTAGGCCTCCCTAAACACCTCCTGCGGCAGTAGGGGGGTAAGATCACGTCCCATGGTGGCCATCGCCGACAGCTTCCGCGTTCGCTGGGAGAGGGGGCGCGAACGGCGCGAGATCGCCGAACTGGAGCATCTCGCGGCTTTGTTTCTGTCTCTGTTCGGCGGACATGCCGTCCGCTGAGACAAGTGCCGCCCGAGCCTCCCGCCGCGACGCGAGCTGAACGACGCTCGACGGATGCACGGCGGTCGAGGCCGGAGGCGCCTGTAGTGTTCATTCTGCCATCCCACTCCTTCACGATCGGTTCGGGCTGTCCCGCCGCAAGTGGGGGCCGTGGATCCTGGAGTGTTGGCTCCCCCAAGGCAGAGGGCAGGGGTAGACCAACCCCTCGCGCGAGGCGGGGGGGAGGATGCGAAGCTGTTCGGTCCGCACTGGACATTTCAAAGCCCCGCGCCGCAGAACATCGAACTCTCCGTCCTCGATCCTGGATCCGCTAGGCTGGAGGGGTGACCGTGGAAAACGTCGTGTCCGGTCGCGTTCAGGGCTCGATCGAGACCTCACGCACCTTCTTGCGCAGTGCTGAAGAGCCTGCCAGCGATGTGCGCTGGGTTTACGGAACGCACTGGGGTCAGGGATGGTCGGGGCGTGGGTTCCGGGTGGTCCGGACCCCGCCCGCAGCATCCGTAGGCAGGGCAATTCCCATGAGACCCGTACCGGCCATGGTGGTCGCGGTTCTGTTCCTGCTCGGTGCATGCAAGAGCGCGGACCAGAAGCTGGCCAACTACCTCAAGGAGGCGCGCTACGCGGAGGCGCGGGCCCTTCTGGAGGAGGAGAAGGTGGGCGCGACGCTCTCGCCAAAGGCCGACGCTAGAGCCCTGACGCTGCGTGAGCGATTCACCGCCGACATCGAGACGTCCACCGCGTCGCTCGTCGATTCCCTCATCGCGAAGCGCTCGACGCGCGACGCCCAAAAGACAGCCCTGGAACGCAAGGAGTTCTGTCCGTGGTCAGCGCCGCTGGTCGCCCTCGTCGAACGCTGCGACGGGCTCGTCGCCAGGATCGTGCAGGCCGAGCAGAAGTGGACACCCGTGTTCGCCGACGACGTCGTAGCCGTCTACCAGGCCCGGCGATTCCTGTCCGAGCTGGCTCCCGATCGACCGTGGATACTCGATTCGGAGGCGCTGCGCAGATGCGAGGAACGCGCGTTCCAGTCGATCGTCGCCGAATGGAGCGGCATCGTCTCCAAGAGGCAGGGCCGCCTGCAGCAGGCAGATCATGATGCGCTGCACCGGGAGCTGCTCTCCATCGGCATCCAGAGCACCGAGCTGGAGGAGCTGGACTCCGTCCTGAATCTCGTACAGGCACTTCCGACGGTGCAGGCGAACGGGGAGGTGCACCTGAACGACGACGCCGTGAAGGCCCTCGTCAAGGCGCGTTCGCTGCTCGGCAACGACGGCATGTACGAGACCAAGTCGCGGCTGCTGCCCTGCATCTCTGCTGCGTGGAGCGCGTTCGCGCGCTGGCATCGCGAGGACTTCCCCCGCATCCTCGATTCCCTGCAGGTGACCTACGCCGAGCTGGCAGTGGGCGAGGCCTGGAACTCGGTCGCATCCTACGGCCAGACCAGCAGGGCATCCCTCGCCCGCGCCCATGTCCACGTGGCCGCCCGACTCGCGCCGCAAGGCATCGCCTCGGTGCTCGCGCTGATCCACCTGGGCCGCGCGAAGGAGCACGGCCTGCCGGCGGCCGACGAGCAGCTGGTCGCGGTCGAACGACTGGCCTTAGCGACGCGCGCGGTGTCGCCCGCGCCTGTGTACCGGCTGAGAATCGACCTCGAGCCCAAGGTCGATCCCCAAGTCCACGATCTCGTGGAGCGCGCGTTCCAGATCGGCCTGCAGAGCGATGTCAAGGCACTGGGCAGGCTGGATCTTTTCGAGCAAGGCCGGGAGCTACCGCATGTGACCGTCACGATCCGCGACGCCGAACTGATCGCGGACTTTTCGAATCTTCAGACCATAGCATCCAGCTACTTCTCACACTTCGAGAACGTGCCTAACCTCGCGAAGAGCCTGCTCAAGTCGCAGCTCGACAGCGCCAAGTGGGACGTGAACAGCAAGGAGAGCGCGTACAACTCGGCAGTTTCCTCCTACAACCTCTTTCCGAGTCAGTTCTCGCTCAACAGCGTCAACTGGGCCTATACGGCCTACTCGATGGCGGTAAACAACCACAACTCGCTGGTAGATCTGTACAACTCGACGCCGGCGACGATCACCCAGCCGGTGTACTTGCCCTACAGCTTCCGTCAGGGCAACGTGCGCTTCGGCTGGAGCGCCTCGGTCAGCGTAGAGGTCTCAGGCTGCGAGCCAATCAACTACTCGAATGAGTCAGTGGCCAGCGACTTCGTGCGTGTCGGCTCTAAGTATTCGGATCGCACTGAGAGCTACCGCAAGGAAGACTTCCTCGACATCGACGTCAGCGCGGACGCTGGGCTCGGACATCTGGCGAAGGTCGTCGCGCAGGTGAAGGAGTCGATGAACAAGCCGCTCGGACGGCTCGCCAAGGAGCCGGTGGCAGATCTCGGCCCGGAGGAGCGCGCCACGCTGGGATGGATCTACCACCCGTGGGGGATCCAGCCCGAGATCGCGGAGTCACTGGGAGTGCCGATGTGGGCGAAGTCGGCGGCGCAAGGCCTCGCGCTGCAGCGGCTGACCACGCCGCCGCCGCAGGTGCCGTTGAAGGCGAACCCAACGAGGATCGAAGGTCCGCTCACGACCGAAGACGCGTCGACGGTGTTAGCGCATCTTGTGTGCCAGACGAGTTCGGGCAACGGCGCAGAGATCATCGCCACCGGCACGGGGACGCTGATCGGAGAGAAGGGGTTGGTGCTGACATGCGCGCACGTGCTGGTGGGACCTACGCTGCGGCTTGAGTTCCCCGCAGGGAAGTGGGGGGGCACATACGACGCCGTGATCCTGTTCGTGAACTCCGAGCACGACGTGGCGCTGGTGCACGCCAAGGGACTGGAGAACGACGAATGGGCCGTCCTCCGCGCTTCCGAACCCAGCCTGCAGGGCGAGTCGATCGTCGCCATCGGCAACCCGGGCATGGACATCGGCGGCACAAACCTCGGCGGCATTTCCAGCGGCATCGTCTCCAACCCGCGGCTGGAGAAGGACAAGACCATCTACTTGTCCGCGGACATCTCCATCGCCTCGGGCTCGAGTGGCGGGCCGCTGTTCTCGTTGAAGGACGGCACGCTGATCGGAGTCGTGCAGCTTGTCGCCACGGTGCCCGGCTTCCCGCAGGATGGCGGCCGTGTGGCCTCGACCGGCTACCTCTGCCTCGCGGCCCCGGCGAACCTGCTTGGGGAGTGGCTGGGGTTGCGGAACGAGCCGTAGGTGCGTCTCAGATCCTCCATGGGGAACTGAGCTTGTTCCCGGTGCTTACGATGCAATCGTCAGCGACATTCAAGGCCGCGAGGTGGCGCGCTCCCACGCTAGGCTCGCATTCCTAGCGTGTTGGGTTGCAGACCTTGCAGGGCCGGTGTCCTGCAGCGATCGCGGCGTCGTACGTCGCATAGCTCTCAAGGTTCTGCGGCGCGATCTTTCCCGTCCAAGGGCAACTGGGACGGTGGAACGGCTCTCGTCCTGTTGAGGCGACGAATGCGGCCCGACCAGGATCGTCCGTACTCCTTCTCTCGCATCCCGAAAGCGCAGCCCCGGCGAAGCTCAGCAGGAACACCGCGATCAAGAAGCCGAGCAGTTTCGACACCCTTACGCTCCGTTCCTGAGGTGGGCGCAGGACAACCTGGTGCAGTGCTCTCTATTTCTGTCCGCCCTCCGCGTCGCCGGGTGACTGGTAGGGCTTGGAATGTGTGACGTGCTGCTGAAACTCGTTCAGGTACGCCTTCGTAAGTGCCGGCCTGTTCTGAATTACTAAGAGGTTCTCGGCATTCGATGTCTCCGCCGCAGCCGTGAAGTTGAAGATGCCCGTGATGATCTCACTGTCGTCGATGACGATCACCTTGTTGTGCGCGATGGCATGCGATGCGTCGATCAGGACGGGCACCCCCTGATTGGCGAAAAACGTCGCGTCTGAGTAGTGCTGCGTCTGCTGCGCTCCGTCGAGTACGACCGACACAGCAACCCCGCGCGACCTTGCGCTGACAAGTGAGGCATCGATCTGCGGAGAGGTCAGGCGGTAAGCGAGTACCTTGATGCTCTGCTTCGCCTTGTTGATCTCCTGGACGATCGCGTCCGTGCAGTGTCCGTTCGGAGAAAAGTAGACGGCGATGCCATCTTCAACAGCCGCGGGGACGGACGCCGCACTGTTGGGGGTTGTCGGGACCGGCGAAGCAGTGCTGGTTGGGGTCGATGGAGGTGCCGGAACGGGTCGCGGCGGGGGACGGGTGGGAGCGCACACGCCACATGTCCCGCCTGCCTTGCACCACGCGCACCGGCTACAGTTCGAGCAGGCCGTGCAGTTTGGAGATCCTGTGCATCGGCCAACCGTTGCAGATGCCACGAGTTCCTCGGCCGATCCGGTTGACTGTCCGGTCGAAGAGCAGCAGCCGGGAGCCGCGGGAACCGCGGTCGCTCCTTGTGTGGCAGATGAGCCGGACAGGAGGAAGGATGCCGCGACGAAGGTAGCGGCAGTGAGAGCGCGGGACGTGAGGATCCTCATGAGATCTCCCGTTTGGGTGCGAGCCGAGGACTGAGGCGAATCCCCGGTCCTCGCGGTCAACGGGCCTCGCCTCAAGAACTACTGTGAGTCGGGAAGATACCACTCGCTAGCGGACAACCTCTCAATCACCTGCGGTCAGGAGCGGACGCGGCGATGTGTCACATTGACGGCACAACGGCCGCGCGCGACTCACACTCCGAAACGGCCGTCGTCGTAACTCGGGCTCACAACAAGACCTAGATGGAGCGGGCGATGGGAATCGAACCCACGACACTTAGCTTGGGAAGGCCGCCCTCCATCAACCGAGGTACGTTCGTCTTGGGCTGGATCTTGCCCCGTCCGGCAGGCCCCGCGATCGGCCCGGATGTCCTTGGAGAGTTGCGGATGTCGGTGCCTCTCCATCCGCACCCAAGCTCACGACCGATAGTCCGCGTTGATCCTCACGTAGTCCGCCGAGAAGTCGCACGTCCACGCCTCCGCGCTCGCCCCCCCCGCCCCGAGATCGATCCCCAAGATCACCTCATGATTCTGCACCAAGTGCAGATGCGCCATCGGCTCGTTCTCCGGATGCGGCCTCCCCCCCGAATACACATCCGCATCCCCGATCCACACCCGCGCCTTCTCCACATCGAACTCCACCCCCGCCCTCCCCGCCGCCGCGAGGATCCTCCCCCAATTCGGATCCCTCCCGTGCACCGCCGTCTTCGTGAGCGGGCTCGTCGCGATCGTCCGCGCCACCTGCGCCGCCGCCACCTCGGTCGGCGCGCCCCGCACCTGCACCGTCACCAGCCGCGTCGCGCCTTCGCCGTCCGCGGCGATCGCGCGGCACAGCTCCTGGCTGACCTCGAGGAGAGACCGCTCCAGCAGCTCGCTCTGCACTCCATTCCACGGCGCGGTCGGACGCAGGCTCGGCGCCCTCAGCGCCGCGCCGGAGCACCACAGGATCACCGTGTCGTTCGGGCTCGTGTCCCCATCGACCGTCAGGCGGTTGAAGCTCCTCGCGGCGAGCGCGCCCAGGGCGGCCTGGGCGCCGTCCGGGGCTCGGATTCCCCACGTCACCTTCGATCCGGGAGCATCGAGCGCCATTCCCGGCGCCGGCGCATCCGTCAGCAAGAACCCGAACATCGTCGCCAGGTTCGGATGGATCATCCCGCTCCCCTTCGCCACACCGGTCACCCGGAACGGCGGCCCGCTCCGATCCTCGACCGACAACGTCCGCACCTTCGGCACGAGGTCGGTCGTCATGATCGCCTGCGAAAACTCGCCCAGTCCGTTCGCGCTCACCGCACCCACGAGCTGCGGCAGCTTGTCGAGGATCTTCTCCACCGGCAGCCGCGCGCCGATCACCCCGGTCGACAGGAACAGCACCTCGTCCGGCGCGCACCCGACCAGCTCCGCGCACGCGCCCCGGATCCGCAAGTTGTCCCGCACACCCTCCTCGCCCGTCGAGCAGTTCGCGTTCCCCGAGTTCACGAGCAGCGCGCGCACTCGGCCGCCGCTCTTCGCCAGGCTCTCCCTGCACACTCCCACGTGCGCGCCCGTCAACCGGTTCTGCGTGTACACGGCCGCTGCGGGGAAGGCCGCGTCGGCGACGATCAATCCGAGATCGAGCCGCGTGCCCTTCTTGCGGATCCCGCAGTGGATGCCTGCGGCCTTGAACCCGGCCGGAAGGACCGGGCGGAAGTCGCTGACTCGAGGGCGGGGGAGAAGGGTCGGTTCCATCCTGGGTGCCTCTACGGACTCGCGAGCTTCTTCTTCCACGCCCTCGCCTCGGCGAGGACCCGCTTCGGCGCCGTGCCGCCGAGCGTCGATCGTCGCGCCAGCACCGCCTCGATCGACAGCTCCTTGACGAGGTCGACGCCCGCGAGCTCGGGGAGGAGCTCCTGGCGCGCTCCGCCCGGCAGATCCTCCAGCTCCACTCCGAGCTCCATCGCCGCCCGCACCGCCCTCCCGGCGCGCTCGTGCGCGTCGCGGAAAGGGAGGCCGGCTCTCACGAGCAGGTCGGCGAGGTCGGTCGCGTTCCCATATCCCTTCGCCGCGGCGTCGCGGCAGCGTTCCTCGCGGAAACGCGCGGTCCTCACGGCGATCGCGGCGACCTCGAGGCACGCGCGCGTCGTGTCGACGCACTCGAAGAGCGCCTCCTTGTCCTCCTGGAGGTCCTTGTCGTACGCGAGCGGCAGGCCCTTCAACATCACGAGCAATCCCTGCAATCGCCCGAGCACGCGGCCGCACTTGCCGCGGACGAGCTCGAGGGCGTCGGGGTTCTTCTTCTGCGGCATCAGGCTCGATCCGGTCGCGACCTCGTCGCCGAGCTCGAGGAAGCCGGCCTCCTGGCTCGCGAAGAAGATCCAGTCCTCGGCCAGGCGCGAGAGGTGCACGAGCGCGAGCGCGCACGCGAACGCGACCTCGCACGCGTGGTCGCGGTCGGCGACGGCGTCGAGGCTGTTCCGCGTCGCGTCGCGGAAGCCGAGGGCCTTCGCCAACGCCATGCGGTCGATCGGGTACGCCGTTCCCGCGAGCGCGCCGCTGCCGAGCGGGCACGCGTCCATCCGCTCGCCCGCGTCGGCCAGCCTCTCGCGATCGCGCGCGAGCATCTCGACATACGCGAGCGCGTGGTGACCGGCGGTGATCGGCTGCGCGCGCTGGAGGTGCGTGTAGCCGGGTATCGGCAGCGCGGCGTGGCGCTCGGCCAGGTCCGCCAGCGCGCTCATCAAGCCGCACAGCGACCGATCGACCTCCCCGATCGCGCCCTTCAGCCACAGCTTCAGGTCCGCCGCGACCTGGTCGTTCCTCGAGCGCCCCGTGTGGAGCTTCTTGGCGAGGTCGCCGACGAGCTCGCCCAGGCGCTGCTCGACGAAGCTGTGGACGTCCTCGGCCTCCGAGTGCTCGAGGGCGGAAGGCTCGCGCTCGAGCTCGGACCCGATCTTCTCGAGCCCGGTGCAGAGCTTCCTTCCCTCGGCTGCCGTGAGCACGCCCGCGGAGACGAGCGCGCCCGCCCAGGCGATGCTGCCGCGCACGTCCTCGCGCCAGAGCCGCCGGTCGAACGGCAGGCTCCGGTGGAACGACTCGAAGACCGGGTCCTGGGCGCCTCCGAACCGCCCGCCCCACAGCTTCGTCATGCCGTCACCTCGCCCTCGCGCCGGAGTTCTTCCTGCGCACGCTCGCGGCGACCATCCCCGGCAGGCCGTAGAGCTTCACGAAACCCCGGCTGTCCTTGTGATCGAACCCTGCGCTCTCGCCGAACGTCGCGAGGTCCTCGCTGTAGAGCGAGTACGGGCTCGTCGCCGAGAGCGCCGTGGCGCTGCCCTTGTAGAGCTCGACCTTCACCTCGCCCGTCACCGTCCGCGTCGCGGCCGTGAAGAGCGCGTCCATCGATTCGCGCAGTGGCGCGAACCATCGGCCGGTGTAGACGAGGTCGGCGTACTCGGGCATCAGCTTCTCGCACATCCGGAACGTGTCTCGGTCCATGGTCAGGGCACGCAGCGTCCGCAGGCCCTCGATCAGGATCGTTCCGCCCGGCGTCTCGTACACGCCGCGCGACTTCATCCCGACCAGGCGGTTCTCGGTGATGTCGACGCGGCCGACGCCGTGGAGGCCGCCCCGATCGTTGAGGAAGGCGACCAGCTCCTCGGGCTGCATCCGCCGGCCGTTCACCGACACCGGCACGCCGGATTCGCAGCCGATCGTCACGGTCTCGGCCTGGTCTGGCGCCTTCTCGGGCGACACCGTCAGCATCCACACGTCCTCGGGCGGCGCATTCGAGGGATCCTCGAGCGCTCCGCCCTCGTGGCTGATGTGCCACAGGTTCCGGTCGCGGCTGTAGATCTTCGCCCGGCTCGCCGTGACCGGGATCTCGTGCTTGGCTGCGTAGTCGAGCGCGTCCTCGCGACTCTTGAGGGTCCACTCGCGCCACGGCGCGATCACCTTGAGGTCCGGCGCGAGCGCCTGGTAGGCGAGCTCGAAGCGCACCTGGTCGTTCCCTTTGCCCGTGCAGCCGTGGGCGAGAACTGTCGCGCCGACCTCGCGCGCGTACTCGACCTGCGCCTTGGCGAGGATCGGCCGCGCCATGCTCGTGCCGAGGAGGTAGCGGCCCTCGTAGACCGCCATCGCGCGCAGGCACGGCCACACGTAGCCCTCCAGGAACTCGCGCTTCAGGTCGACGATCCGGCAGCTCTTCGCGCCGGTCGCGAGCGCCTTCTTCTCGAGCCCGTCGAGCTCCTCCGCTCCCTGTCCGACGTCTCCCGCGAGCGCGTGGACCTCGAGGCCGTAGGTCTCACGCAGCCACGGGATGATGATCGACGTGTCGAGTCCGCCCGAGTAGGCGAGGACGACCTTCTCCGCCATGTTTCGCTCCTTCCTCGTTGAAGCCGATGGGGCGCTCAGCCGAGCAGCAGCGCCAGGATCGCCTTCTGCACGTGCAGCCGGTTCTCCGCGATGTCGAACACGATCGACTGCGGGGAGTCGATCACCGCGCCCGTCACCTCCTGCCCGCGGTGCGCCGGCAGGCAGTGCATGAACAGCGCGGAGGGCTTCGCGAGCGCCATCATCTCCTCGTCCACGCGGTAGTCGTTGAAGATCGCCGAGCGCTCCTCGGTCTCGTCCTCCTGGCCCATGCTGGCCCACACGTCCGTGTACACCGCGTCCGCGCCCCCCACGCCCGCCTCCGGGTCGTTCAGGATCCGCACGTCGCAGCCGGACTCCCTCGCCATCAGCATCGCCTCGTTGACGATCTTCGCATTGGGCTCGTAGCCCTCCGGGCTGCACACCGTGATGTGCGTTCCGAGCCTCGCCGCGACGTGCACGAGCGAGTGACACGTGTTGTTGCCGTCGCCGACGTACACGATCTTCCTCCCGCGCACGTCTCCCCAGCGCTCCCACAGCGTGAAGAAGTCGGCCAGGGCCTGGCACGGGTGCATGTAGTCCGACAATCCGTTGATCACCGGGATCGAGCAGTTCGCGGCGAGCTCCTCGAGCGCCTTGTGCTTGTACGTCCGCGCCACGATCCCGTGCACCCAGCGCTCCAGGTTCCGCGCCATGTCCTTGATCGACTCGCGCGTGCCGAGGCGCACGTGCCGATGGTCCATGAACACCGCGCTCCCTCCGAGGTCCTGCATGCCGACGTCGAAGGTGAAGCGCGTGCGCAGGCTCTCCTTCTCGAAGATCATGCCGAGGCGCTTCCCGCGCAGGAGATCCGCGTACGAGCCGCGCTCGCGCTTCAGCTCGCGCGCAGCGTCGAAGATCGTCTGGATGTCTCCGGCACCCAGCTGCGAGATCGACAGGAGGTCCTTGCTGGGAAGGGTTCCGAACGGGTGCGTCGAGGGGGTCATCAAGTCTCCGTGGCTTCTCACTTCCCGAGGGCTTCCAGGCCCTCGCGGATGAGGTCGAGCCCCCGCGCGATCTGCGCGGAGGTGATCACGTAGGGCGGCAGGAAGCGGATCACGTCGCCGCCGGTCTTGTTCACGATCAGGCCTCGGTGGTAGAGGTCCTTCTGCAGCTCCTCGGCGCCGCGCGCGACGCGCAGGCCCTGGATCAGGCCGCGGCCGCGCAGCTCCACGACGACCGGGAAGTCGCGCTCGATCGACTCGAGTCCCCGCTTGAGCTGCTGCCCGCGCGCGCGCACCTGGTAGAGCAGTCCGCCCTCCTCGAGAGCCGTGAGGAACGCCAGCGCCGCGCGGCAGACCAGCGGGCCGCCCGCGAAGGTCGAGCCGTGGTCGCCGGGCTCGAGCGTGCCGGCCAGTCGCTTCGCGACGACCGTGACGCCCATCGGCAAGCCCGCGGCGATCGGCTTCGCCAGGGTGACGATGTCGGGCTTCACGCCGGCCGCATCGCCGGCGAGGAAGTTCCCGGTGCGGCCGCAGCCGCACTGGACCTCGTCGTGGATGAGGATCGTCCCGGTCTCGTCGCACAAGGACCGCGCCAGCCTGATGAACTCGAGCGGCACCTCGCGCACGCCCGATTCGCCCTGGATCGGCTCGAGGATCAGGGCGGCGGGCTTCTCCGCCTTCACCGCGCGCTCGAGGGCGGCGCCGTCCCCGACCGGCACGAACGTCACGCCCGCGAGGAGCGGACCGAAGGGCGCGCGGTACTTCTCGGTGTGCGTCACCGACAGCGCGCCGAAAGTCCGGCCGTGGAACGAGCCCTCCAGCGCGACGAACCCGGTGCGCTCGGGGGCTCCCGAGATCCGCTGGTGCTTGCGCGCGATCTTCAGCGCGGCCTCGACCGCTTCCGAGCCGGAATTCGAGAAGAAGCACGCCTCGAGGCCCGTCGCCTGCGCGATCCGCGCGGCGACCGGCTCGGTGTAGGGGTGCCGGTAGAGATTGCTCACGTGCACCAGCCGCGCGGCCTGGTCCTGCAGCGCGGCGACGAGCTCCGGATGCCCGTGCCCGAGCGCCGACACGGCGATCCCCGACAGGAAGTCGAGGTACACCTTGCCTTGTTCGTCGCGGATCTCCGCGCCGTTCCCGTCGACGAAGACCTCCTCGGCGCGGCGGTAGGTCGTCAGGACGTGCTCGTCCATGCTTCCTCCAGTGCTGTGAAGCGCGTGCCCACGTCGGGGTCGAGCGCAGCCATCACGGCGCTCTTTCCCGACGCGGGAGCGATCTTGACCAGGGCCTTGGGGTTGTCGCCGAGCGCCGCGAGCGCAGCCTCGACCTTGGGGATCATTCCGCCGCGGATCACGCCGTCCGCGCGCAGCGCCGCGCAGCGCTCGGGCGAGAGCTCGGCGATGCGGCGGCCCTCCGCGTCGAGCACGCCCGGCACGTCGGAGAGGAACAACAGGGCGCGCGCGTCGAGCGCCCGCGCCAGAGGGCCGGCGGCGAGGTCGGCGTTGATGTTGTAGAACCGGTCGCGCGCGCCCGCTTCGGCCGGCGCCAGCGGGGCGACCGTGGCGACGAGCGGGACGTAGCCCTCCGCGAGCAGCGTCTCGACCAGCCGCGGGTCGGCGCGGCCGACCGCGCCCACGTAGCCCAGGTCCGCGCCGCGGCCGCGCTCCGGGACGGCCGAGAACGTCGATCCGTCCGCGCCGCACAGGCCGACGGCGCGGACGCCCTGCTCCTCGAACGCGGCGGCGAGCTCCTTGTTCACGAGCCCCGCCAGCACCATGAGGGCGACCTCGGCCGTGTCCGCGTCCGTGACCCGCAGCCCCTCGTGGTAGCGCTCGAGGAGTCCGAGACGCCGTGTCAGCGCGCGGATCTGGTTCCCGCCGCCGTGGACGAGCACGATCTCGAGGCCGGCCAGGCGCGCCTGCGCGACCGATCGCACGAGCTCCGCCCGCGCGCTCGCGTCCGCGAGCTGCGCCCCTCCGACCTTGACCAGGATCCTCACGCGAGGCCCTCCTTCTCGCCGAGACCGAGCATCAGGTTCATGTTCTGGATCGCCTGCCCGCTCGCTCCCTTGACCAGGTTGTCGATCGCCGAGACCAGCACGACCAGCCCGTCGGCGTCGGCCGCGCCGAGGTGGCACTCGTTCGTGTGCCGGACACGGTCGAGCTCCGGCAGCCCGCGCGGGTAGACGCGCACGAAGGGCTCGCCCGCGTAGGCCTCGGCCAGGCAGGCGAGGACCTCCCGCGCCCGCGCTCCACCCGCGGGCTTGAGGTAGATCGTCGCCAGGATCCCCCGGAAAACCGGCAGGAGGTGGGGGACGAAGACGATGCGCGTCGTGCCGGCCTTCTCGTGGATCTCGGGCAGGTGGCGGTGCGTGCCGACGGCGTAGGCGCAGAAGTTCTCGTGGACGCTCCCGAAGTGCGTGCGCGCGGTCGCGCTCCGCCCCGCGCCGGAGACCCCGCTCTTGCAGTCGGCGACGATCGCGGCGTGCAGGTCGACGAGCTCGGCGGCGAGGACGGGCTTCAACGCGAGCAGCACCGCGGTCGGGTAGCAGCCGGGGTTGGCGACGAGCCTCGCGCGGGCGACGTCCGCGCGCGCGTGCTCGGTCAGGCCGTAGACGGCTTCCTTCAGGAGCTCCGGAGCCGGGTGAGGGAGCTCGTAGGCTTTCTCGTAGGCGGCCGGATCGGCGAGGCGGAAGTCGGCCGAGAGGTCGACCACCTTGAGACCGAGGTCGAGACAGCGCGCGGCCAGCGCGGCCGAGGTCCCGTGCGGCGTGCACAGGAAGGCGCCGTCGTCGCGCGCGACGCGTTTCCAGTCGAGCGGCTCGACCGCGAGATCGAAGGGCAGGTCGGGCGGCGGCGGCGCCTCGCCCTCGCGCGCGCTGAAGAAGCCGTCGAGCGCGAGCGAAGGATGTCGGGCGAGGAGCGCGGCGATCTCGCGCCCGGTGTAGCCGGACGCGCCCAGGACGGCGGCCTTCTTCACTTGCGCTTCCTCTCCTTCAGCTCCAGGATCGCCCGCGCGACGCGGCGCGCCTCGGCGCCCTTCTTCGTGACGACGATCACCGTGTCGTCGCCGGCGAGCGTGCCGAGGACTTCCTTCCAGCGCGCGCGGTCGAGCGCGATCGCGAGCGGGTTCGCGCCGCCGGGCGGCGTGCGCAGGACCACCAGGTTCTGGGCCGGGATCGCGCTCGAGAGCCAGCCGTGGACGGCGCTCCAGAGAGCCATCGCGGCGTCGTCGGCTGCGGGAGAGGGGACGGGGGGCAGCTCGTAGCCGTCGGGACCCTTGAGCACGCCCATCGCGCGCAGGTCGCGGGAGAGCGTCGCCTGGTTCACCTCGACCCCGCGCGCGGCGAGCAGGTCCTGGAGCTCGACCTGGTTCCGGACGCTGCGCTCGCGCACCCAGTCGAGGATCAGCGCGCGGCGCTGCTCACGGCCGGGGAGGACCTTGCCGGAGGAGGGGGCCATGGCGGGAGCGTGCATGTTCGGACTGGACCAGTGCAAGAATATGCACCGCACGCCCCGGGTCAAGCCCGGAGGCGGAAAAAAAACGACCCGGCGGCGGGTCCGCGCTTGAAGTCCCGTCGTCCGCGGGCGTAGCTCTGCGCCCCCCTGCCGACCCCGGAGCAAACCGCGCATGGCCGACCTCCTCACGACCGAGAACCTGATCGCCCTGCTGACCCTCTCCCTGCTCGAGATCGTCCTCGGGATCGACAACCTCGTGATCCTCTCGATCCTGACGGGGAGGCTGCCCGCCGATCAGCGCCCGCGGACCCGGCGCCTGGGCCTGTTCCTCGCGATGATCATGAGGATCGCGCTCCTGTGCGGGCTCGCGTGGATCCTGCGTCTGACCGAGCCGCTTTTCACCGCGCTCGGCCGCCCGGTCTCCGGCCGCGACCTGATCCTGCTCGCCGGGGGCTTGTTCCTGATCGCCAAGGCCACGTGGGAGATCCACGACAAGCTCGAGGGCGCCGAGCGCGCAGCCGGGGCGGGCCGCGCGGCCGCGTCCTTCGGGGCGGTGATCGTCCAGATCGTGCTCCTCGACGCCGTCTTCTCGCTGGATTCCGTCATCACCGCGATCGGGATGGCCCGGCACCTGGCCGTGATGATCGCCGCGATCGTGCTCGCGGTGGGCGCGATGATGGCCTGCGCCGGCGCGGTGGGGGACTTCGTCGAGCGCCACCCGACCATCAAGATGCTGGCGCTGTCGTTCCTGATCCTGATCGGCGTGCTGCTCGTGGCCGAGGGACTCGGCCGGCACATCGAGAGGGGCTACGTGTACTTCGCGATGGCCTTCTCTCTCGGCGTCGAGCTCCTGAACATGCGCCTGCGCAAGGTCGCGCCGCCCGTGCAGCTGCGGCACACGACGCTGGCAGGCAAGGAGGAAGGCGGGGGCTGAACGCGGACCTCAGGCCCAACCGAGGACGTCCCCGTACTCTTCGACCTCGAGCGGCGGCTGGCTCATGCCGCCGACGAGGTGCTCGGCCTCGCGCGCGAAGCGGCGTGCGGCCGAGGGCGAGGTCTCGAGGAGCTCGGCGAGCGCCCAATCGCTCGTCGCCTGGACGTTGGCGAGCGTGCGGATCCCCGCGCGGTGCAGGACGCGCAGCGTCGACGGCCCCTCGGCGTACAGGTTGCAGAGGACGGCGAGCAGGTCCACGGTGCCTACGCCGGACGCGGTGCCGGTCGGCGGACGCTCTTCTCTCGCTGCACCTCGCTGCCGCGCCGCGGCTCGGGTGACAGCCAGTATTCGTGCTCCCCGCGGGGCCCATCGGCGGCCCGGGCCGCAGCATGGGCGCGCACCTCGGCCGCCAGCGCGCGGAAGTCGTCCGAGGCGCGGCAGGCCGGGTCGAGCACGTTGACCGGCACGCCCGCGGCCGCCGCCTCGCGCAGCCGGACGCTCGTTCGGATCGCCGTGTCGAACAGGATCTCACCGAGCTGGGCGTGCATCCCCACGAGCAGCTCACGCGCGATCCGCAGGCGCTTGTCGAACATGGTTCCGACCGCGCGCATAGTGAAGGGCTGTTCGAGCGTCGCCGCGGTCGCGCCCAGGAGGCCCATGGCCTTGAGAGCGCCCTGCAGGGCGAAGGTCCCCGCCTCGACCACGAGCAGGGCCGTGTG